>JBHHTQ010000011.1:0-100738 GCA_046753445.1 Anaerolineae bacterium
TCGTCTATCGTATTTCCTGATACTCATTGTCTGGCTCCTGGTGATGAGTTTCCCGGTGGTGGCCTTCTTTTTGGCAACCCAGGGGGAGTTGGCCATTGGAGAGCAGCAGCAGAGCCACTTGCGGCTTTTCCTGGTGCAAGAGCGTGAAGCACAGGGAGTAGGCGTAGAATGGACACGGCCGCTGCGACATGCAGAGGGCTGTTTGCAAACCAGCGTCAATTATTTATTATGGGAAGGTCAGGGCCAAAGCGCACATTACTGCCAATGCCTTGGCCCACAATTCACTGCCTCTCCGGAGGCAAGTGCCAATTCATGTCAATGACAATTGGAGGACATTGTGAGTAACGTTGCTGTAAAATGGACCGGCGATAACAGCCAGATGTTTATCGGCCGTGATTCCTATGGTCATGTCGTCCTTTCCGGTTCATGGCCTGACGACGACAATGCCGAATGGCAGGAATGGAAGGCGCTTAAACCGTCCGATCTATTACTACTCAGCCTGGCATCTTGCTCTGCTTATGATGTCGTCCTGATCCTGAAACGACAGCGGGAAAAACTAACGAATCTCTACATTGATGTAGATGGGATACAAGCCTCTGAAGCGCCATACCACTTCACCGACATTCATCTGCACTACATACTTGAAGGAAACTCGTTAGACCCAAAGAAGGTAGAACGGGCCATCAAGCTCTCTGAGGAAAAGTATTGTTCTGTGGCCGCGACGATTCGGGGCGTCGCCAGTTTGAGCCACAGCTATGAAATCCGGTAGCCTTGTCGGAGCCGAACGCAGGTGCAGTGGAGACGGCCGTTCAGGGGAACATACAGGGCTATTCACAGTCTGCTGATTAGGTTTCAATAATTTGCAGTTGTGATACAATCTTCACGATGCGACCGTGGTGAACCGAATGACAACGCCTGCGCCAGCGAGCACATCCGCAGACACCTATCAACCGACGTTAAGCCAACTGGAACGCGCAGCGCGGCTGCGCCGTTTCAATTGGTTAACTTTGTATGGTCCCGTTCTCCTCATCGGCGCGGCCGTATTGGGGCTGGTGGGCTTGATGCTGTGGGGAGCTTTCTCCCCGGCTGTCGCAGGCACGACCGAGTTTGTATCCGGTCTGGCCGATCTGATCGTTATCCTGGCCATCATTCCCTGGCTGATGGTTTGTGGGTTGGTCCCCGCGGCGATCATCGCCTTGTTCATTTACCGCGCCAGATGGCCGAATAAAAACGAACACGGCCGTCTCCGGCTGTGGATTTGGCAGGTGGACGCGTTCATCGACAAGACCAGGGGTAAAATCGACAAGCTGCTACCGCAGGCAGCCAAGCCCATCATTGAGATCAATGTCAGGCTGCGCTTCTGGCGCGTGGTAGCCGACAATCTTAAGAGAATGCTCAGACGGAGTTAGGGAATGTCCCAACTTGACAGCAACGGCAACTGGAAATTAAAGGTCATGTTGATCGGCACAGTCGCCGGCGCATTGGTCGGCCTGGGAACGGCCTATTTGATGGCGCGTACGGCCGAAGAGTCCAACAACGGCCCCCCCAAGATCAGCACAGGCGATGCGCTTAAAGCAGGGATCAATATCATTGGGGTCATGCGCGGAATTGCGGCTCTGGCTAACCGCCGATAAGTGTCCACAGACAGGACTTGCTCAGGCCCCAGAAATGCGCCCAACGCGCCAGAACGTCTTCCGCAAAGGAAGGGCGTTTTGGCGCTAATCAGGACAACCAGTTTGATGGAAGAAACCACGCCTAGAGTCGTTGTCGTAGACGATGATCCGACCAATGTTTCCTTGTTAAAAATACTCCTGGAACTAGAAGGCTTTACCGTTACGCCTACAGCTGATTTAGAGGAAGCGAGAGCAGCGGCCGATCAAAGTGCAGATGCTTTCGTCATTGACCTCCATCTGGCGCGAGGTGAAAGCGGCCTGGAACTGGTACGGCATATTCGCAGCGGGAACACGTCCGCAGCCAGGAACGCGGTCATTATTGTCACCTCTGGGGATCACCGAAGCCAACAAGACGCCATCAATGCCGGCGCTGACTTGTTTCTTTTCAAACCCTACCCCCCCAATGACCTGGCCATGGCCCTAAGCAAGCTCATATCATCAAGGAAAGGGGATGTCATCTAAGAACAATCACGGAAAATCGAAAGCACGCAGGGCAAAGCGGCAATGGTTGCGGATGGACTTGCACTTGCATACACCCGGTTCCAGCGACTACCAGGAACCGGACATCACATACCTCGACATCTTACGCCAGGCGGAGATGCGCGGCTTGCACATCATTGCCTTTACCGACCACAATACGGTCGCGGGCTACGCCGCCATGCAGCAAGAAATTGAGCAGTTATTATGGCTGGAGCGATTAGGCCGCCTGGAACCGGATGAGAAGCGATGCCTGGATGAGTACCGGCGCTTGCTGGACAAAATCCTGGTCCTGCCCGGCTTTGAATTTACCGCCACATTCGGCTTTCACATCCTGGGCATTTTTCCTCAGGAGACCAACGTCAGCTATCTGGAACATCTGCTGCTTGCCCTGAACATCCCGCCCGACCAACTGCGGAAAGGGAGTTCAACCGTGGGGGCGACGGCTGATGTATTGAGAGCGTATCAGGTGATCAATGAAGCGGGGGGCCTGGTGATTGCAGCGCATGCCAACTCGGCGAACGGCGTCGTCATGCGGGGGCTGGATTTCGGCGGGCAGACGCGGATCGCTTATACGCAAGACCCCAACCTGCACGCCCTGGAAGTAACCGACCTAGAGAAACGCGGCCGCTATACCACACGCCGCTTTTTCGACGGCTCCAAACCGGAGTACCCGCGGCCGATGCGCTGCATCCAGGGGTCAGACGCTCACCGGCTAGTGCGCGAGTCGTCACAGTCCAAGTCGCTGGGTATCGGCGACCGCATCACCGAAATTTTGCTGGAAGAGGCCAGTTTCAAGGCCCTGGCCAGCGTGCTGAAAGGAACCGACTTCTCCCTGACACGGCCGTATCGCGGCCCAGCCACCCCCCAAGACTTTGTGCAGTTAGCGCGGGAAGAAGGGGAATCCATCGTCCAGGCATTTTATCCCAGCCTGGCACAACGAGGGGGTTTTTTCGAACGCGTCCTGATGGACATTTGTGCCATGGCCAACACCAACGGGGGCACCATATACGTTGGCGTATCTGCCAACCCGAAGGAAAAGCCGACCGGCATCCGCGACATCAAGAAGACGATTGAACGCATCCATTCGGCCGTGACTAACCGCTTTAGTCCGGAGCCGGACATCCAGATGGACCAGTTAACATCACAGGGCCGCCAGATTGTACGCATCACCATCCAGCCCGGCCGGGAGACGCCCTACGCCATAGACGACAACAAATTCTATGTACGGGACGAGTCTGAAACCAGCCTGGCCGTGCGGGACGAGATCGTGCGCCTCGTGGGAAAAGCACACGGCCTTCAATCACAAAAAGCCGTAACGGCTCCCCCCGCCCCGCCTGTCACCGCGCCGGTCATAACCGTAGAAGAAGTTGCACCCCAGCAGCCGGAGGAACGCAAGATTGAGCCGCCCCGCACCGGCGTGGAAGTGGTGAGCAGCGAGCGGCGCAAGGGGACGATTTATCACACGGTGCGCGACATGCGCAACGGCAACCTGATTAAAAACGTCACCAAATCATCAGCCAGAAAGCTGTGGCATTATGCCATCACCCAGGTGGAAGCGGGCCTGCCCAAAGAAAGCGAAATCCAATGGCAGGGCAACATCGCCCTGATTAACCAACGTAAGAAACGCGACCACGTCTGGTACGACCTGGCGCTGAAAGAAAATGACACCATTCATGTGTATTACGGTGTGACGGACAGCGGCCTCAACGATGAATGGCTGGCGTTGGTGAATATGCAGGAGTCGTAACCACCCCTCGATGAAAATCGGCATTCTGACCATCAGCGACCGCGGGGCCAGCGGGGAGTATGAAGACCGCAGCGGGCCGCTGGCCGCCCGCCTGCTTCGCGAGCGCACACCCTGGGACGTCACTCATCAATCTATTGTGCCCGACGAGTTTGACGCCATCGTTAAAACATTGGTGCAGTGGTGCGAAGAAGGCGTCCATTTAATCCTGACCAGCGGCGGCACCGGCTTCGCCCCCCGCGACATCACACCGGAAGCGACGCGCAGCGCCATCGAGCGGGAAGCGCCGGGCATTGCCGAAGCACTGCGTGCAGAAAGTCTGAAGATCACCCGGCATGCTATGCTCTCGCGGGCGGTTGCCGGTATTCGCGGCCGTACGCTCATCATTAACCTGCCCGGCAACCCCAAGGCGGTGCGCGAGAATCTTGACGTTCTGCTGCCTATCCTTCCACATGCGCTTGCGCTGCTGTCGGAATCGCCCGCCGGCGAGAGCCAACACCGCAGTGTGTAAGCCCTCCCTCTTCCATACGATATGACCAACGAACATACATCCCTCCTCCTCAAGAAAGGGCGGGAGAAACCCGTGCGGCAGCGTCATCCCTGGATTTTCTCCGGTGCTGTAAGCCGTGTGCAAGGGGAGCCGGCTCCCGGCGATATGGTTGCCGCCTTGAGCCACGACGGCCGTTTCCTGGCCCGCGGCTACTTCAACCCACACTCCCAAATTCGCTGCCGGCTGCTCACCTGGACAGACGAACCCATAGATGAGGCGTTCTGGCAGGCGCGCATTGCACGGGCGGCCGCCGCCCGCACCGCCCTCTCTCTGGAACCGGAGACGACCGCTTACCGCCTTATCAACGCAGAAGCAGATGGTCTGCCGGGCCTGGTCGTGGATCGATACAACGAATTCCTCGTCATACAATGTTTGACGATGGGCATTGAACGGCGCAAGGAGATGCTCGTCGCTTTACTGGCTGAGGCATTCCAACCCGCCGGGATCGTCGAACGATCGGATGTCAACGCGCGGCCGCAAGAAGGGCTGCCTCAGGTAACCGGGCATTTGTGGGGCACCGCGCCGCCGCAGCGTGTCACAGTGAAAGAGAACGGCTTGCAGTTCGCCGTGGATGTCCATGCCGGGCACAAGACCGGCTTCTACCTGGATCAACGGCCGAATCGGGCCATCGTGGGTCGCCCGGAACATGTAGCCGGCAAGGAAATCTTAAACGTCTTCGCCTATACCGGCGGCTTTGCCCTGTACGCGGCCGCCGCCGGGGCCGGGCCGATCACAAATGTGGACGCCTCGGCCGACGCGCTGACATTGGCCGAGCAAAACATGGAATTAAACGAGTTTGAACGGCCGGATGATGAGTATATCGTCGCCAATGCGTTTGAACTGCTGCGCCATTATCGTGACGGCGGCCGCCGGTTCGATGTGGCTGTTCTGGACCCGCCCAAGTTCGCCCACAGCCGGCGCGATGTAGACCGCGCCTGCCGCGGCTACAAAGACCTGAACTGGCTGGCGATGCGGCTGCTGCGGCCGGGCGGCCTGCTGGCCACCTTTTCCTGCTCCGGGCGGATCAGCGCTGATCTGTTCCAAAAGGTTGTCTTCAGCGCAGCGGTGGATGCAGGCTGCGATGTGCAAATTTTGCAGCAGTTAGGGCAGGGGCCGGATCACCCTATTCTGGTCACATTTCCGGAGTCCGCCTACCTGAAAGGATTGCTGTGCCGGGTCTGGTAAGCAGGGTGGCGCGAACGTCCGTTTGCCGGTAAAGTACTGCGCCTTTAGCCGGGCAGCGCCAACACAAAACAGCAACTGAGCAAGAATCACCACATGAAACTGAAACGACTGACGCTTCAAGGCTACAAAACTTTCGCCAGTAAAACCGAATTCATTTTTGATGGAGGCATCACCACCATCGTAGGGCCAAACGGCAGCGGCAAGAGCAACATCGCCGATGCCCTCCGCTGGGTGTTGGGGGAGCAAAGCTACAGCACGCTGCGCGGCCGTCGCACGGCCGACATGATTTTCAACGGCAGCCATCGCCGCCCGCGGGCGGGCATGGCACAGGCAATTCTGACGCTGGATAACACCGACGGGTGGCTGCCGATTGATTACTCCGAGGTGGAAATCGGCCGCCGCGCCTTTCGCTCAGGGGAGAATGAGTACCTGATCAACGGGCAAAAGGTGCGTCTGAAGGATGTCACCGAACTTTTGGCGACCAGCGGCCTGGCGGAGCGCACGTATACCATCATTGGCCAGGGGCTGGTTGACCAGGCACTGTCGCTGCGAGCTGAGGAGCGTCGTTCTCTATTTGAAGAAGCAGCCGGCATCAATCAGTACAAAGCAAAGCGGGCACAAACGCTCCGCCGCCTGGAAGAAACCCGCCGCAACCTGGAACGGGTACACGACATCCTGGCCGAGATTCGCCCCCGGCTCACCTCCTTGAAACGGCAGGCGACGCGAGCGCGCAACTATGAGCAAATCGCTGCCGATCTCCGCCACCTGCTGAGAATCTGGTATGGATATCGGTGGGAGCAGGCGAAAGAAGAAGTGAGGCTTGCACGCCAGCGGGCGGCCGCGACCGAGTCGGCGTGGCGGGAACACCGCCGCCAGCTTTTGGCGCAACAAGAGAAAATCGAGGAACGCCGCCGTCACATCCACCGCCTGCGCCGCCAGATTGGGGAAGCCCAGGCCGCGCGCGATGATCTGCGCGACAAGCTCGAAACCGCCCGTCGTCGCGCCGCCATTCTCGGCGAGCGGCAAGAATCCATCAAACGGCAGTTAATTGAACTGGCAGCAGAACAGCCCGCGCTGGAAAAGCAGCAAGCGGCCGCGCGCGAGCAGATGGAACAGGCCATGCTTGAGCTGCAATCGGCGCAGCAGCAACTCGCCGATTGCCAGACTCAGTTGCAGGCGTTCAACAGCAGTTTCGGGGCACAGGAGAACGAAATCCGGCGCTGGGAAGAAACCGTACGCCGAACCGAGTCCCAATTGGAGGAGACTCGAACGGAGGTCGCCCGCCTACAGGGGCGGCTCAACGAGCTTCAACAAAGGCTGGCGGAACCGGCGCCGGAGGAGGATACGAGCCAGGCAGACGAACTGCAACAGGCAACTCTGCAGGCGAAACAGCGCACGGCCGCCCTGGAAGTGACCCGTCAGGAATTGAATGACCTACGCCGACAGCAGGCAGAAACACAGCAAAAGCGGCAGGCGCTCGCCGCCGAATTGCAGCGGCAGCGGCAGGCGCTTCGCGACGCTGAAAAAGGGTTGGGCAGGCAGCGCAATGCGGTGAGTCGCCTGGAAGCGCAGGTGGAACTGCTCGGCCGTCTGCGGCAGCGTGAAGTTGAGATGGGAGGAGGCGTGGAAGTCATCGGCCGTCTGGCCAGCCTCATCGCCATTCCCGAAGCGTATCAGACCCCCATCGAAGCCGCGCTTGCAGCGCGCCTGGGCGTGCTGGTGGTGGCGGATGAAGAACAATTATGGCAGCTTCTCAACAGCGCAGACCAGAACCACGCCCTCATCGCGGCCGCGCTCTCCGACATTCAACCATTTCCCTCACCCGACGTGCCGGAGCACCCAGGGGTTATCGGTTGGGCCAGTGATCTGTTCGCCAGCGAGCAAAGCCTGCGCCCCTTGGTGCAGTTACTCCTGGGTCGGGTGCTGCTGGTTCGTGACCGGGAGACGGCCGTACCTGTCTCCCGCACCCTGCCGGCGGGCGCGGTGGCGGTCACATTGGACGGATTAGTGGCGCACGCCGGCGGCCTGGTGGAATTGACAGGGGGGGATCGGGAACAGAATATCCTGGCCCGTGAACAGGAGTGGCGGGCCACGCTAGCGGAGAAGGAAGAAACGGCCGCCGCAGCGGAAAAAATGGAGGCGGCCGTCGCGCAGCAGCAGGCGCAGCTCAACGAGCAAGAGGAGCAATGGCAGCATTTGTTGGCTGAAGAAAACCGGCTGCGTCGTCTGGAACGGGACGCAGCAAAGCGGGCGGAGCAGGCGCAGCGCGAGCTAGATCGAGTAGAACAGCGGCACGCTTTCCTGGAAAGGCAGCAGCGAGCCAGGGAAGCCGAAGCGAAGAAGCTGGCAATGCGCGCGGAGGAGACGAGCCAGGCGATGGCCAGGCAGCAAAGCGAAGCCGTGCGCCTGGAAGCGGCCGTCGTTCACGCCCGCGCCCAGTTGGAGGCGCTGCCGGTGGCCGAGGCGCGGCAGCATCGGGAATCGCTGCAACAAAGCATCAGCTCCGCCCAGACCATTGTGGCCGGACGTCAGGCAGTGGTGGACAGCCGCCGGGCCACACTCAATCAAATTGACCAGCAAATCGGCCGTGTCAGGGAGCGGATTGCCGCCTTGCAGCGGGAACAGCAAGCATTGCAGCTAGATGAAGCACAGGCGGAGGTTCAGCAGTTACAGCAGCGACTGGCCCAATTGGACGAAGAACGCGCACCGCTGCGCCAACGCCTGAGCACACAACAACAGGCTGTCACTAAGCTAGAAGAGGAAGCGGCCGCCATCCAGCGCCGTACTCATGAGCGAGAGACGCACTACACGCAGACTCAGATAACCCTGAGCCAGCAGCAAAGCCAGCTTGAAGCGCTTCAGGAACGCATCAAGGCGGATTTGGGCATCGTAGCCCTCAGTTATGACGAAGACCAGACAGGGCCGACCCCGCTGCCTATGGGAGAAGTGGTGGAGCGCCTGCCGCTCGTTGAGCAGCTACCGGAAGATATCGAGGAATCGATTCAGCATGCACGGGGGCAGTTGCAGCGTATGGGCGCGGTCAACCCTGAAGCGCCGGTCGAGTACGAGGAGACGCTGGAACGGTTTGAGTTTCTGACCCAGCAAGTCGAAGACCTGAACCAGACTGAGGTCCAACTACGTCAGGTCATCGCCGAATTGGATGAGTTGACCTCCACTGCATTCGCCGATACCGTCGAAAAGGTCAACGCCGTGTTTGGCGACATTTTCAAACGGCTGTTCGGCGGCGGCTCTGCCCGACTGGCGCTGACCGATCCGGATGACCTCATCAACAGCGGCGTGGACATCGTGGCCCGGCTGCCCAACAAACGGGAACAGGGGCTGGCCGTCCTCTCCGGCGGCGAGCGATCCTTGACGGCCGCGGCGCTGGTCTTCTCGCTGCTTAAAGTGTCGCCCACCCCATTTTGTGTGTTGGATGAGGTAGATGCAGCCCTGGACGAAGCGAATGTCAATCGCTTTCGCGATCTGTTGCGCGAGCTGAGCCGGCAAACGCAGTTCATCATCATCACCCACAACCGGGGGACGGTGCAGGCAGCGCAAACCGTGTACGGCATCAGTATGGGGGCGGACAGCGCCAGCCAGGCGATTTCCATCAAGCCGGAAGATTACGTGGGGCAGCCTTCCCTCATTTAACCCGGTTGCCTATCCGCCCTATCTGACATACAATTTGCGTTGCTTGCAATGCAACTTAACCGAAGTGTATCGCCCGGCTGCCACAGCCGGGCGTTTTGACGTGAGGGGCCCTCTCCCAGCCTGATTGAGGCCGCCAGGGGCTTCGTAACAGGAAACTATGACTCAACAACCACGAAATGATATTCGCAACATCGCCATCATCGCCCACGTTGATCACGGCAAGACAACGCTGGTGGATGGCATGCTGCGCCAAACCAATGTGTTCCGGCAAAACCAGACGGTCAACGAGCGGATACTGGACTCCAACGATTTGGAACGAGAACGGGGCATTACCATCCTGGCCAAGAACACCAGTATCAAATACAACGGCGTCACGATCAACCTGGTAGACACCCCCGGCCACGCCGATTTTGGCGGCGAGGTTGAGCGGGTGGTCAACATGGTGGACGGCGTCTTGCTGTTGGTGGATGCTGTCGAAGGGCCAATGCCGCAGACCCGATTTGTTCTGCGCCAGGCTCTGGAGAAAGGGGCCAAAGTGATTGTGGTGGTGAACAAAATTGACCGCCCCGCTGCCCGCCCTGATTATGTGGTGGATGCGACGTTTGACCTCTTCATCGACTTGGGTGCGACTGAGGAGCAGGCGGATTTCCCCATCGTGTACACGCGCGCGCTGGAAGGCATGGCGGGGTTTTCGCCGGATGATCTGGCTCCGGATTTACGGCCGTTATTCACCACCATTATTGATTACCTGCCCCCGCCGCTGGTAGAAGACGGCCCGACGCAAATGCTTGTCACCAACCTGGAATATAGCAGCTATGTGGGCAAAATCGCCGTCGGCCGCTTGAGCCGGGGGACGATGCGCGCCGGCCAACCCATCATACACATAACGGCCTCGGGCGAGATGCAACTAAGCAAGGTCACCAAGCTCTACACGTTCCACAACTTACAGCGTCAAGAACAAACCGAAGTGCATGCCGGCAACATTTTGGCTGTGGCCGGCATTCCCGACGTCGGCATTGGCGACACCCTGGCCGACCCGGATGATCCGCAGCCGCTGCCTCCCATCACCGTCGAAGAGCCGACCGTGCGTATGACCTTTCGCGTCAACGACAGCCCCTTCGCCGGGCGGGAGGGGAAATATGTAACCAGCCGCCAGCTTCGGGAACGTTTGATGAAGGAGCTGGAAAGTAATGTGGCGCTGCGGGTCGAAGAAATGGAGAAGGCGGGGGAGTTCATCGTGTCTGGGCGCGGGGAACTGCACCTGGCGGTGCTCATTGAGACGATGCGGCGGGAAGGGTACGAATTCGCCGTTAGCCGGCCCGAAGTCATTTTTAAGGACACTCCGGACGGACGGCTGGAACCAATTGAACTGGTATTCCTGGAAGTGCTGAAAGATTATTGGGGTGCGGTAACAGAGATGCTGGGCAAGCGGCGCGGCCGTTTACAAAACACGAAATATGGAGAAGACGGTACTGTTTACGCGGAATTCCTTGTGCCGGCGCGGGGCATGCTCGGGTTTCGCCAGCCCTTCCTCACAGCCACACGCGGCACCGGCATCTTTCATACCCTGTTCCATGATTATCTGCCTTACACCGGCGACATTGAGCACAAGGATTTGGGATCCCTCGTATCTCTGGAAACGGGTAAGGTCAGCGCCTATGCCTTGCAGCACCTGACATCACGCGGCGCGTTTTTCGTTGATCCCCCCGTGGAAGTTTACGCTGGGCAGGTGGTCGGCGAGCACATCCGTGAGGATGAACTGGTCATCAATGTTTGCCGTACCAAGAATCTAACCGGGCATCGAGGGGTGCCAAAGGCGATTGTAGATGCCCTCCCTCCAGCCCGCGTACTCTCATTAGATGAGTCTATTGAGTATTTGCATGATGATGAACTTTTGGAAGTAACGCCGGAATCACTGCGCATTCGCAAAAAGCAGTTGAGGCACGACACCCGACAGAAGCAGGCCAAGCGGGCCAAGCTTCAAGGATGAAGAAGCGCTGGCCGAACGGCTTGTTTGGCTGCGACAGCATCCGAGGGAAGCCCAGATTATGGGAGGAAGGGGACGGCCGCCAAAACCTACACAATCCACAACGTGGTTTCTACCCACGAAGCACTTTACGAGTCGCTGGCTAAACGCCGCACGAGCTCGCAGCCGGGACGAGATTGAGCAGGAATGGATGGAAAAGACAATGACAAATTGTCCTTCTTGCTGTTGAATATGCCCGCCGGTATGATTGTCCACATAGATGAACATAGAAGAGGTCGAAATCCTGATTGTTGGCGCAGGGATGGCAGGTTTGATGGCCGCCGAATCCTTAAGCGCCTCTCGTCATCAGGTCCTGGTGCTGGAACAGGCGTTGCACGTCGGCGGCCGCATGGCCACCAGCGCAATCGGTTCCGACCTCGCCGATACCGGAGCGCAGTTCTTCACCGCCCGCTCGGCCGCATTCCAGGCGTGCGTCAGAGCGTGGCTGGCCCAGGGGCTGGTCTTTCAATGGGGCCAGGGTTGGGCGACGGAAGGGACGGCCGATCCGGTAGAAGACGGGTATCCGCGTTATGCCGTCCACGGCGGTATGCGCGCCTTGCCCGAACAACTGGCGCGCGGGCTGAACGTTCGCGCCGGCGTCACATTGGCATCGGTCACGGCCGTCGCCGGCGGGTGGCAGGCAGTTGATACAGACAGCCGCGCCTATTTTGCCCGCGCCCTCGTCCTCACCCCCCCGGTCCCACAATCCCTGGCCCTCCTGGCAGCCGGCAAAATCTCTCTGGCGGCCGCTGATCAGGCCGCCCTGGCACGCATCACCTATGCCCCCTGCCTCACTGGTCTCTTTTTGATAAACGGCGAAGCCCATCTTCCCCGGCCGGGCGCTTTGCTTAAACAAGATGCCCCTATCTTCTGGATCGGCGACAACCGGCGCAAGGGGCTGTCATCACAGACGCTCATCACGGCCCACGCGGGGCCTGCTTTCAGCGAGCGCTACTGGAACGCTCCCCAGGGGGAGGTATTGGAAGCTATGCTCAGCCACATCCGCCCCTTCCTGGCAGCGGGTGCGGGGGTAGGCGAGGCCCGCCTTCTTCGCTGGCCTTACACGCTGCCTCTCACCCTGCACCCGCGGCGTTGCCTGCTGGCCGCTGGCTTGCCCCCGTTGGCCTTTGCCGGGGATGCTTTCGCCGGGCCGCGGGTGGAAGGAAGCGCGCTCTCCGGCCTGGCCGCGGCCGCGGCCGTATCCGCAGCTCTAGCCAAGAGAAAGTAGCACGGAATTTTTGCGGCCGTTGCCGCTGCTCATCCGCCAAATCAACATTCTGGACGGGACAGAAGGGGAGCGACGTCTGGTTCATGGCTCAAGTGACACCAATTCCCGGCGGATGTTTTGGCGCGCCTGTGCCTCGTGCTGCCGGTACATCTCATCCGTGAGGAAGATGCGGTCCCGGTCGAGGAAGTGCTGCAACAGACGGCGGCGGCCGGCGCGGTACGCTTCCTCCTCCACATGCGCGTATTCCTGGCGGATGGCCTGCGCGTAACGCTGGTATGTATTCGGATCAGCCGCCAATACGGCCAAGTCAGCATCAAGCAAAATCCGGCTGTCACCATCTTCGGCCGCTGCTTCATGGCAGCGTGTGGCCAGAACCAGGCGTTCGACCGCTCCGATAACTGCCTCGTCCACCTTCAAGTCTTCCAGGATACGCCGGGCCAGGGCAGCGCTGCGCTCCTCATTATCCTTCCGCGCCGGTTCATAGACAAGATCATGGAACCAGGCAGCCAATTGAATGGTATGAACATCCTGGGCATGCGGGCGCATGCCCGCGACTGTTTGCAGCACGTCGTGGAGGTGATCCAGGTTGTGGTAACGGCGGCCGATTTTACTGTACTGGGTCAGCACAAAAGTGAACGCCTGCCGGGCACGCTTTGCATCCGCCCCCATCAACTGCATCAACGCCTGCCAATTCGCCTGCAAATCAGCCATCATCTCCAACCAGCTCATAAACAAGAACTCCACAAAAGAAATGAGACAAATTGCCTAATACCTGACTGACCAAAGTCATGCACTTTGGGGGAAGAATTTCATCATTCTTGTGCTATGATCTGGGGCATGTACAGGAAACAACGATCCAAAACAAAAACCATTGGTATTGTAGCGTTTGTTGCTTTTGAGGGCACGCTGGTCGGCGCGCTGGTGGGCGCCACTGTCGGCGCATTGATAGGCAGCGCCTTTTGGTGCGTTATGGGTGGCCCGCTTGTGAGCAGCCCATCGGTCAACGATATCGCCTTTGCCACCACAATCGGCATGAGCGAGGGCGCGCTGTTGGGCGCCGTCCTGGCCCTGGTGGAGCAGGCTATCCGCCGCCGAAAAAGCCGCTCCTCCCAGTAAAGCGCTCAACCAGACAGATTATACCCGTCAGGCCACATTGACGCTGATGTTGTTTTGCTGATCTCGAGCAGGTTCACGGGCAGGTAGCATTGATGACATCTTGCCAGCCGTCGGGCGCATTCGATGTTGCCCCCTCCGGCCATGTTGCCAGATCGCCCGTGTACAGGACCTGAGCCATCAAGCCAAACGGATCGGCCAGGGCGCTCAACTCGGTCACCTCGATCTCAATTTCAATCACCCATTGGCCGTTTCCAGGTTCGCCGATGACGGCCGTCCACAGCGCACTCGTGTATTTCGAGTCCCACGTTTGTGTATCTGAATTGTTCCCGATGCCAGCCCAAATCGCCATCGTCCCGTCTCGCGCGAATTGCAGAAAACGATCGGCCGTGTCCGGGTCTCCGCCGTTGTTAGTCGTGTCGAAGTAAAAACGGAGCGAATCAGTCGCGTCGTTGGTGTCATCGTTGATGAGCACCGCCAGGTAAAGCTTAGCCGCATCACGAGCGAAGTATACCTGCGTCAGCTGCTCCGGAGTGGCTGTCGGGTGAAATTGGAACAGCGGACCGCCCTCCCACTCTGTGATCTGGAACACGCCATCAATCACGGGCGGGGCCGCCACGCAGGCCAGTTCTGGGCTGGGCATAGGGGTATTGGTCGCAGTGGGCGTCCCCGTCGGCGTCGGCGTCAGGGTTGGCGTTTCCGTGGGGGTGCCTGTCTCAGTCGGCGTCGGCGTTGTTGTGGGTGTCTCCGTCGCCGTGGCGGTTGGTGACGGCTCCGATGTCGTCGTCGCTGTCGGCGTTTCGGTCGGGGGCAGCGTCGGCGTCTCCGTGGGGGTGATGGAGGGGGTCACTACCTCGGTAGGAACGGCCGTCTCTGTGGGCGTGGGCGTTTGCGGCGGCGTGGCCAGCGGGTCGCTGCCCTGGGTTAGTTCCGCCCCATCAGCGACGCCGTCCCCATCTGTATCTACTTTCGTCGGGTCCGTCTGGTACAGGTTCACCTCATCCCCATCAATCAAGATATCGCCGTCCGTATCCCGCTTTAACGGATCACTGCCGACCCGCAGCAATTCCTCGCCGTCTGTGAGCCCGTCATTGTCGGAGTCGTCATCCTCCGGATCGGTGCCGATGAGTTGTTCTTGCTGATTGCTCAGGCCGTCCCCATCTGCATCTCCTTCAACCGCGGCCGTTGCTGCCGCGGCCGTGCCCGCTGCGGCCGTGCCGGTCGCATCCACAACGATCGTCTGCGTCACATTCACAGCCGGCAGCGCCGACGGCGTCACCACCGGGCGAACGGTGCGCTGCCGGTTGAAGATCAACGCCATTGCCCCAATTGTGCAGGCAAAAATCACCAGAAACAGGAGCGCATACAACAACCCCACCGGAATGGCCGAACCGGGGCGCACTTCGCCTGTCAACACCTGGCGGCCGCCGGCGGACGAAATCACCTCCACCTCAAACGGGTACAGTTCCCCGCTGCCAAGCCAGCGCTGTTTACGCGCCTCCAGTTCCAACTCCACATTGGCCAGCTGGCCCGGCTGAAGGCGGATGCGCCCTTTTTCCCCATGGAAGCGGATAGCGCCCTGCCGGTCCCTGGCCACCAGGCTGAAATCTGCGGGCGCGTTCCCGGTATTGCGAATGGTCACGGTGATCAGCGCCGGCAGTTTCACCTGATCCTGATCCATGCTGGCTTCAAAATCCACGAATGCGCCAAGGAGCAACCAGGCAGTCGCCGCCAGTTTAAGCTCAGGATGTTTCTGGGAAATCAATTCCAATCGCAGCCGCTGACGGCCGGTCGGCGTTTTGCGGCTGCGCGGCGGCGCGATGATCACTTTCAGCTGCGCTGTTTCCCCCGCGGGAACAGAGACAAACTCGCCCGGGGCCTGAACCACCCCTTCCGGGCCAATCGCACGCAGAGAGACCCTGTCGTCCGTACTGCTGCGGTTCACCACTTCCACGGTCAGCTCAACTCGCTGGCCCGGCTCGACAGACACGCGATCGCGCGGCAGATACAGACCCAGCAGCTCCACCGTGGTTCGCGGCCGCGTCGTGGCCGCATCAGGAATGTCCGCGACCTTCGGTGTGGTGGCTCCCGGAGGCGACTCAAGCAACTCTGCCTGACCGGCGCTGGCAGGCATCTCCGGCGCTTTCAAGGTCAGTATATACGGCCCGATGCCGATGCGCGCGCCGGGCGAAATGGGCGTTGCATCATCCGCACGCAGCCGCCGATCATTGAGCCATGTGCCATTAAGCCCGCCCAGGTCCATAAGTTCCCAACCTAACGCGGTCGCCTGCAGGCGGGCATGATGGCGCGACACCCCTTCAGCCGGCAGGACAATATCATTGTCAGCATTACGGCCGAGGGTCACCACGGCCCGCGTCAACGCCACATGGCTGGCGGAATGTCCCGGCGTTTCAATGATAAGCTCATATCCCGGCGGCGGCTCGCTCACCCGTCCTAAAATGCTCGATTCTTTGCGGGTCATCACCCGCGTCGGCGCCCCTTCCAGAGCGACCATGGCGCTGCGCAGTGCGGCCGCCATTTCCGCCCCATCCGCATAACGATCCGCCGGGTCTTTGGCCAATGCACGGGAGAGAATCGCGTCTATTAGAGGAGGTACATCGGAACGCACCTCGCGCGCTGGTTTGGGCATCTCCCCTTTGGTGTGCGCGGCGAGCGCCTCGGACAAGGTCTGGAAGAGGAAGGGGAACTGGTTAGTCACCAGCTCATACAAGACGACACCCAGGGAGTACAGATCGGTACGGCCGTCCAGCTTCTTGCCTTCACACTGTTCCGGGGACATGTAAGTGGGGGTTCCCAGAGTAGCCCCGCTCTGGGTCAGGTCGGTACCTTCTTGGAGTTTGACCAGGCCAAAATCGCTTAAGAGGGCGCGAAACGGCTGTTCCCCCGGTTCGTCCGGGCGGCTCAGGCGCTTGAGAATGATGTTCCCCGGTTTCACATCCCGGTGAATGATCCCGCGGCGGTGGGCGTAGTCAAGTGCGTCCGCGATCTGCGCCGCGATTTGTAAGCTCTGCCCTAAGGGGAGGAATTTATCCAGGCGCTGCAAGCGGCGCAGGTGATCGCGAAGGCTGCCGCCATCAATATATTCCATGGCGATAAACAGCCCGGCTTCGGAGTCGCCAAAATCAAAGATTCGGACGACAGAGGGATGATCCAACTGCGCGGCCGTCTTGGCCTCGGTGATCAGGCGGGCGCGGAACTCAGGTTTACGGGCAAAATGGGCGTGCATCAGCTTAAGGGCCAGACGCCGGTCCAGGTTCAAGTCGTAAGCCCGGTACACAGACCCCATGCCGCCATCGCCGATTAAGGCTTCGAGCCGGTAACGGTTGTTGATTGTTCGGCCGATTAGCGTGGTCATAAGCCGCCTCCGCGCGTGCCTGCATTGATAGCTGAAAGCCAGAGTATCAAATCGCCTCCCCGACGATTCTTCTCCTCCAGGTCAACCAGTTTATATCGCTGTTTCCCTATGCCTGAGCCAACACATCTCCCAGCACGCCCAACAAAGTGCGAACTTCGTCAGCCCCAATCCAGTAATGGGTTACGGCGCGGAAACTTCGCGGCCCGGTGGCCCCAATCCAGATATCGGCCGCTTCGCGCACACGCTGGACCACCTTTTGCGCCGTCATTGGAACCGAGTCATCCAGGTCAAAGAAAACGATGTTGGTCTTTACCTTCTCCGGCTCTACCCGGATGCCGGGAATCTGCGCCAACCCTTCGGCCAGCAAGCACGCATGCCGGTGATCATCGGCCAGGCGCGCCACCATCTGGTTGAGGGCGACCAGGCCAGCGGCCGCCAGAATGCCGGCCTGGCGCATACCTCCGCCTAAAGATTTACGGATCCGTATGGCCCGGCGGATAAACGCGGCCGATCCACAGAGCACCGACCCGACAGGCGCACACAACCCCTTGCTGAGACAGAACGAGACGGAGTCTACATGCCGGGTGATGTCGCGCGCATCCACGTCCAGCGCCACGGCCGCGTTAAACAGGCGCGCCCCGTCCATATGCACCGCCAGCCCATGCCGTTGGGCGATGGCGTGGATTTGGGCAAAAAAATACGGCGCGATCGGGCAGCCGTGCTTCGCCCCATAGCTGTTCTCCACGAGAATGAGACGGCTGTGCGGCCAGTGGGGGTCGTCCCCGCGAATGGCCCCTTCCACTTCTAACAGATTCATGCGCCCGCAGGCGTCAGTGGGCAACGGCCGGGGCACAATGCCGCCCAACGTCGCCATGCCGCCGGCCTCCGAGCGAAACGTGTGCGCATCCACCCCAACGATTGCTTCGTCCCCGCGCGTGGCGTGGCTGAGAATCCCTACCAGGTTGCCCATGGTGCCGCTGGCCACAAAAAGGCCCGCTTCTTTGCCCACCATGTCGGCCGCCCGCGCTTCCAGCTCATTGATTGTCGGATCCTCGCCGTAAACATCGTCCCCCACCCTGGCGCCAGCCATTGCTTCACGCATAGCGGCCGTGGGCCAGGTCACTGTATCTGAACGAAAATCAATCCTGTCCATGCCTGAAGTTTACGTAAGATTGAGCAGATTGCAAGCACGAGAAGGATCGGCCGCATTCAAAACCCCGTAATCAAAGCGGGAACGCCTCACCAGGCAAAGCGAAGATATCTACCGGGGCTGTGGCCGGAATCAGCACGCGCAGGGCTAATGGTTCCACCACGCAGTGAAGCGGCGTGGTACCGGCATCATCGCCGTCGCTCTGACAGGGTAAGACGGGGTCCGTTTCCACTCGAACCTCACGTCCCGACACCATGACAATGCGGTCATCAGCCAGATGGCGGCCCAGCTTCACTTGCAGAAAATGGTGCGCTGTTTCCTTCACGCCCTGGCCGCGGAACATCCACACCTCAAAGCGGCCGTCGTCCAGCAGCCCCTGCGGATTTAGCTCAAGCAACCCCCCGGCATACCGGCGGCAGTTTGTGACCACCACCAGCAGGCAATGATCATCATACCGACGGCCGTCTACGGTGACACTCACCTTCATCGGCGGCATCTGGGGAAAAAGGGTGAGGGCCTGCAAGATGTAGCCTAGTGTACCAAGCTTCTTCGACCACTTGGGGCGAGGTTCCATTTGCTGCACCAGGTACCCGTCCGCTCCCGCCCCGGCCCAGAGCAGCCAGTACGGTCCTGGCTGCCCATCAACCAGCGTACGGCCGAGGTCAATCCGCTGCACACGCCCAGCAACGAGCGCTTCGGTGGCGTCCAATAACCGGAACGCCCCAAACCGACCGGCGCGCAAAATGTGCAACTCTTTGGCGAAGGAATTGCCCGTTCCCGCGGGCAGCGGCGCTAGTACAACTTCGGTCCCGGCCAGGCCGTTGGCGACTTCGCCCAATGTGCCATCCCCGCCGGCAGCAATGACCAGTGCATGCCCGGCCGCGGCCGCTTCGGCTGCCAGGGTCGTGGCGTGACCGGGGACGCGTGTCGGCCGTATGGTGACGTCCCATCTCCGGGCGCGCCAATAATCTGCAACCAGCTCAATCGGGCCGGCCCAATTGCTTGGCCCAGCCAGGGGATTGTAAATCAGGGTCGCTCGTTGCACTCGCTTCGATTCTGAGCCAATACTCATATAATTTCCGCGCCAACTCGTCTGTGGGTGTGTACGTTGTGTCCAGGGGAATATGTTCTTCCACAACTGGTTCTTGTGCTTCTACCATCCATTGATAAACTGCCCAGTCTGCGTCAGAAAGGTCATGATCATGGCGCTGTCCTGTCGAGCGCTTAAACAGGCGGCGGCTGATCGCCTCCTGGGAAGCCTGGACAAGGCAAACGGCCACGGGCGCGCCGGAACGCTGTGCCAGTTTGACCAGGTGTTCCCGCCGGGCAGCCAGGTAGTTGGAAGCATCGAACACAACACGCTGTCCGCGCCTAAGCCGGCGCTCAATGATGGAGAAGCATATCTCATAAACCAGGGTCATCTCAGCGGCCGTGTATGTTGGCTGCTCTCTTAGCCGGAGCCGGACGCCGTCTGTGCTGACATGGACAAACGGCAGGAGTTTGGCCAGCTCGCTGACAATCGAAGATTTCCCAGTTCCTGGAAGCCCCGCCATCATCAGCAGGCTGCCGCCCGGACGCACGAACTCGCTTTCGGGTAATGCTCCATCAATGATCTCTACAGCGCGTTGTAATACCATTTCAAGTCAAAGCCAAATGACTCACTGTGCGTCATGCTCGCGCAAGGTAGCGAATTGACGGTTCACAAATGGGTCTCCGTCAATCAGTAAATCGCGGATTTCTTTTGCCTGCGAAAAGCGATCCCAGGTCGTATGGATAAAGGTGATACGTCGCCAGCGCAGGCTAATAATGGGGCGCTCCAGCTTTTGTAGAGGACCTAACTGCACTTTGTAGTAAGGCTCATCAGCCCGGGGATGGTCTGGTTCGTCGGGAAGCAATGCTCTCCGCGTCACCAGCTCATGTCCCAACCGGCGGGCATAATAATGAATGGCCCACTTTTCACGGCCGAAACGCCGGCCGAAGTAGAAAGCCAGGTACTCTGCGTATAATCCCTTGGGGGCATGGCGCTGCGGAATGCGGTACCATCCATCACGCCGGGCGAGGGCAAAATCGGCCGGGCTGGGCATATAGGCAACTAAGACGCGATCCTCCGGGTACATTTGCCGACCTGTCACACATCTTCTTCTCACAGACTCAAGGGCTTGCTCAAGGTGAAGGTGTGTTATTCGTATTGTAAAGCAAAGCAATCTTGTTAGTCAAAACGTGCCATAGGGAATCAAGGAGATAGCAGGTATAATTTGATAATGCCTGAGTTGCCGGAAGTAGAAACCATCGCTCGCGCCCTTTCCACCCCCCTCATCGGTCGTACAATTATGGGGGTGGAAACAGATTGGCCGAAGCATGTTGACCGGCCTGATTTGCCTGAGCTAAAACAGCGGATCAGCGGCCGCCGCATTCTCTCTGTCGGCCGCCGGGGGAAATATTTGCTCTTTTCGTTGAGCGAGGGGGAGACGTTGATTATCCATTTGCGGATAACGGGGCATCTATCCGTCGTCGCGGCCGCCGCCCCGCTTACTCCATATGATCACACCCGTTTTCTTCTGGACACAGGAGATGAGCTACGCTTTCGTGATCAACGCAAGCTCGGCCGAGTGTACCTGGTCAAACAACCTCTTGAGGTGCTGGGCAAGTTAGGGCCGGAACCGCTGCCGCCTGCGTTTACTATGGACACGCTTCGCGCCAGATTAACGAGGCGAAAGCGCGCCATTAAGCCGCTCCTGTTAGACCAGAGGTTCATCGCCGGCGTCGGGAACATTTACGCAGATGAAGCCTTATTCGACGCCGGCATCCATCCCACCAGACGCGCTGATACCCTGACGGAAACAGAACAGGCAGCGCTCTATGCGGCTATTGTGAAGGTGCTCCAACTTGGCATTGAGAAGCAGGGAGCAACGATTGACAACTATCGCAAACCAGATGACACTTTGGGTAATATGCAGGAAAAATTCATGGTCTATGGCCGAAAGGGTGAACCATGTTATTTGTGCCGGTCACGGGTCAAACGAATTGTGCTTGGCGGCCGTGGTACCAACTTCTGCCCTCATTGTCAGAAGTAACCGCGCAAAACGGCCGTCTCATGTGTAATGGAGGTCATTATGCAGAATGAAATCAGTATCATGCAGATCGTGCGGGTCCCCCCTATGGGCAAACTGGTTGTGGAAACCAACGGGCAGCGATACACAAGCCTGTCTGAGGTCAGCCAGGCTAAACTCCAGCGGCTCCTTTTGGCAGCTATTGGGGAACTCGTCTCCTTTGTGGGGGGGTATCAAAGCCTGGTAGAAGCGGGCGTTGCCCCCCCGGTCCAGAGTCCCGCGCCCGCGCCCAAACCCAGAGAAGAAGTGTTGAATGAAAAACAGGCCCGGTTCCTGGCAGCCCTGGAAGCAGAGCGAGACGCCCTGAAGGAAGCCGTTGCTTCCAAATCTCAACCACCCCCGCCCGCCCAGGCAAAGCCCGCACCCGTACCGGCCCCGCCGCCGCCTGCCGCCAGCCAGAACACCCTCAGCATCGTCGAACAAATCAACCTCATCCTACAACAGCATGTAAGCAAGGAGCCGACCCTGCGCGGCCGATCCATCCATCTGGTGCAAAGTCCTGGAGGCGGACTACGAATTGAAGTGGACGGACAGGTTTTCCGGAGACCGGGGGAGATAAAGGACCCAAAGATTCAGTTGGTGATCAAACGCGCTCTCAGTGACTGGGAATCTGCGTGAGTTTGGCCGTAAGCCGTTCATGCCCTGGTGGAGGGAGTTGCTTTTCAAAGTACGCCACCAATCTTTGGCGATCATCCGGCTTCAGAAAAGCACCGGCGGCCGCATTTAGGATCATCTGCCGCAGCCCGGCGTATCCCACGCCTAACTGATTAGCTGCCACCTGGTACTCATCCGTCAAGGTGCTGTTGCTGACGCCAGGATCGTCTGTATTGAGCGTGGCCGATAAGCCCAGGTCTAACATGTCCACAAGCGGGTGCTGCCTCATTAGGCGTACAGCGCCGGTTTGCAAGTTGCTGACCAGGCATACTTCCAACACTGTATTTCGGGCGCTCACCAACTGCACGACTTCCGAGTTCTCGACGGAGCGCACGCCATGGCCGATACGGTCGGCATGGAGCTCTTCAATCGCCTCCCGAACCCCATCCGCACTTGCCCACTCCCCCGCATGGACGGTGATGCCCATCCCTAATTGCTTCGCTTCTTCAAAGATGGGCCGGAACGGGCCTGCCGGGAACCTGATTTCGTTTCCGGCCAGGTCAATGCCTACAATCCCACGGCCATACCGTTCGAAGGCGATCTCGGCCACTTCTTTGGCCTGTTCAACCGGTTCGTGCCGCACCAGGGTGATGATCAGGCCCACCTCGATTTTGTGTTCGTGGCTAGCCTGCCGCGCAGCTTCAATCACCCAATCCGTCACCTCTGCCAGGGGAAAGCAACGAGCACGAGCCAACGCCTGGGGACTGAAGCGCAGCTCAAGGTAATGCACATTGTCCGCGGCCGCATCGGCGACTGCCTCATAAGCCAGCCGTTGAATTGTTTCCTGGCTCTGGTAAAAACGGCGCAGCACCTCGAATTTTGCCAGGAACACCTCATGATCTGGGGGATCATTCGTGATCTGAACGTGCGGCCGTAATAACTCAATATCTGATGTCGGTAAATCAAGTTGGAATTCACGCGAAAGTTCCAGCAACGTCGTCAGACGCAGCGAGCCTTCCAGGTGCCTGTGGAGGTCTATCTTAGGCATTGCCCGCAACAACGAACGGGACAGTTTACGATTCAGGTTTTGCATGATGTAATTCACAATGGCCCGTTCCGCCTTAACCCCAACAAGACACTCGAGCCGCTTTTGCTTTTTCTAAGCGCTTACTGCTTCAGGTTCAACCGCCTCCCCTTTGACCCTGTGCAAGGTAAAACAAAAAGAACTCCCTTTGTTCAACTCGCTTTCCACCCAAATCTTCCCTTTATGCGCGTCAATGATGCGCTTCACAATCGCCAAACCGACGCCGGTTCCGCCAAATCGACGCCGCGATGAACCATCCACCTGGTAAAACCGTTCAAAGATACGCTCCCGTTTCTCAGGCGGAACACCGATCCCCTGATCCGTAACCACCACCCGGACTTCATCCTCGTATTCGTGCATCTCAACTGTGATCTCGCCCCCGTCCGGGCTGAACTTCATCGCATTACCGATGATGTTATCTAGAACCTGATTCATCCGTCCTCGATCAACGCGAACCATGCCCTTTTCGTTCGGCCGCAAGATGTGTTTCACTTCAAGTCCGTGGCGACTGGCCACCATCCTGTGACTCAGCACCGCCTTTTTGATCAGTTCAGCCATAGAGACGTCTTCAATCTGCAAGTTGCTGGCGTCAATCCGCTGAAGGGTGATGATGTCGTCAATCAGGCGCGTGATGTCGTCCGTCTTATCCGAAACGATTTGCAGCGCTTCCTGTTGGCTGGGCGTCACCAACCCCATTTCTCCTTCCATCAGCAAATCGACATATCCCTTGACAAAGGTAAGGGGGGTGCGCAGCTCGTGAGACACATTCTGAACCAGCTCGTCTTTCAAACGATCGCTTTCCTTCAGTTCCTCGTACGCTATCGCCAGTTCGGCCGCACGCTGCTCCGCCTCCTCATATAATCTGGCGTTGGCAATGGCAACGCTGACCTGGGCGCCGGCAATCGTCATTAGTTGAACATCCGACCGGCTGAACGCATTCGGTTTCTCGCTGTCCACCGTCAACGTTCCAATCGCCTCGTCGCGAACAATGAGCGGCACAACGAGCAGGCTACGCAAATCCTCGCTGAAGAAAAGAAAGCCGGGTTCTTTTTGCGCATCTCGGATGTACATCACTTTGCGTCTGCGCACTGCCTCGCCGGAGACTCCTTCGCCCAGCTTCATACGCGCCGTACCTACATAGTCGGGGTGAGTTCCGGCGGCGGCTACTACAATCAATTCTGTCTTGTCCTCAGACAACATGGTAATGGTGCTGGCGCGGGCGTTGAACAGCCCCCGCAGGATTTGCACCGTCGTTTGCAGGACGGATTTCAGGTTCAGCTTCCCTGTGACCTGCTTGGCCATGTCCACCAGCGCCGACATATCTCGCAGCCGTCGCCTTGATTCGGCAAAGAGGCGGGCGTTCCGCACTGCCACGGCCGCCTGCTCCGCCAACAAATCCAGCAGAAGAAGCTCGTCATCGGTGAAGGTATGCGGATGAAGGTATGTGATGGTGAACGCGCCGATGACCTGGTTCCCATGCTTCAGAGGGAAACCGGCTATCGCGCAAATGCCCCACGACTGTGCTTCTTCTGATTGGTACAACGGATGGCTGCTGGCATCACTGATGACAATCGGCCGCGCCTGCTTCACGACTGTGGCGGTGATTCCGTCGGGTCGCAAGCTTTCCACGGCCGCTTCACGCCGGCCGTCTTGCCATAAGGCGGAACCGAATGAGAAGGTATCACTCTCTGCATCATACAGGTAGATATGTAGATCGGTTGCATCCACCAGGTTCAGTGCTGATTCCGTGATCGTGTCCAGGACCACACTCAAATTCAGCGGGGTATTCAGCTTGAGGATGATTTCGTGCAGCGCCGATAGTTCCTTCACACGCCGCTGCGCCTGAGCGAAAAGCTGCGCATGTTCGATGGCTACGGTCGCCTGACTGGCCAGATTCTGCGCCAACCGTTGTTCGCTTTCGCTAAAGTGGCGGGGCTGCGACTGCTGGCCCAGCGCCAACACGCCCAGCACCTGATCCCGGCGCACCAGAGGCACGAGCAGCGCCGACTGAAGTCTCGCTGCCTGCAACAATTCCGCCTGATCCGGATCTCGGGTTTCACCTTGAACCAGGCTCAAGCTTTTCCTGGTCTGGAACAGATGGCGCAGCGTCGGGTACTGCTCCAGATTCTCGATGGCGCTCAACCCCACCGTGCTTTCTGATTCCTCCTTGCCACGGCCGAGGAAGGAACTGATCAGGTCTTTATGAGCGGCCGTTTCCAGGATGCGCTTGCTTTCATCCCACACAAAGATGGTGCAGCTGTCTACTTTGAGCGCCCGCACCATTTCCGTTACGACGGTCTGCAACACAAAATCTTTGTCCAGATTTGCCGTCATCGCGGCGCTCGCGCGATAGAGGGTGCTTAACTCCGCCAACTGCCGCTGTGTGCTGTGATAGAGGCGCGCATTCTTCACAGCGACGGCCGCATGGCTGGTCAACGTTGCCGCCAACCACTGCTCTCGCTCGCCAAAGGTCGCCGTCTGATAACTATACGCCATCATCACGCCCACGAGTTCTTCACCTGCAATGAGAGGAACCCCCATCCAAGAACGGACCTGTTCATATCCAACGGCCGCGCCCCACCGGGAATCCTGCGTGACATCGTCCAACATGATCGGCGCACCCGTCTCCACCAAGGCTTGAAGCAGCGGATGGGCACGCCAAACTTCTTCGATCTCGTCAGGAAGAAAACGAAGCGGCCGCTCATGGAAATCACGGCTGGCAACCAGCCGGAAGCTGTCATTTGCATAAGCAAACGCCAGGGCAACATCATAAGTCGCCACGCCGGCAAACGCTTCCAGCAAGTTGTTGAATACCACATCCTGATCCAGCGAAACGCCGATGAGTGCGATGGCCTGGCGTAAGGCAACAGCGACCTGATAATCCCGCGCCCCTTCATCCACCAAATCCCGCGCCTTCTCCGATAAATGAGCATTCTCCGCGAGAACGGCCACGTGAGCAGCCACAGCCATCAATGATTGAGCCGCATCCGGCGCAAATGCGTTTGCCTCATTGCTCTGGATGGAGATAGCACCGAGGACTTCCCCACCCACCCGCATCGGGACACAAATGACTGAACGAGGCAAGGCTGATTCAACAATGCCTAAATCAGACAGCTCATCAGCGTGGACATCGTTGGAAATAATGGGCATGTTGTTGCCGACGGTCCAGCCCGCCAGGCTGGCGTCATTGTGCACAGAAACCGGTTCCCTGGAAACAGGTTCATGGGACTCAATACCAGCTGGGAACCTCAACACCTGCTCCTCACGATCATACAGCGCGATGAAACAGGTCGGCGCGCCGAATACGCTGCACAGCTTCGAGCATACTTCCCCCAATATCTCCTCCACGGAAAGACTCGGTTGAACAGACTCGGCCACTCGATAAACGGCTTCCAATTCCTGAGACAACTCAGAGCGCGAAAATGCAGCCAGGAGCGCGGCCGCCATATCGGCAAAGGCGATTTCCTCCTCGCTTAAAGGGTCTGTACGTTGTAGGAATAAGGAGTAACCGGTCTCCCCGATCGAGAATTTCAGTGCGTTTGAGGAAGAATCGGCCCCGTCTAGCCGGGCAACATGGACAGCCGACGCGGACAAATAAGCTTGCAGGAAGGCAGCGATCACTTCGCAGCGTGCTGTGAAGGAGCTCGCCGCTTGAAGCTGGCGGCGGAGCGCGACCAACGCTTGAAGACCGCTATCTATCCTTAACATGGCTAAATTGCCTTATTATGGAACAAGAAACGCTACTCCTCAAATAGGAATTACGTCCATCTCCTCAATCGTAACCAATTTGCCGGACTGCCGTCAAGCAATGCGGACACGCTATAGCGGCTGTGTATTCGCTGAACCGTTTCGCATAAGCGAGGAAGGCAGCACCCCGCATCAAAGGTGCTGCCCTACCTTCCATTTCCACATTCCAGTATTAGCGGCGGCGTTTTTTCTTTTTGTTCCGAGTCGGTTTTCGGCGTGGCGCCTTAGCGGCCGCCGGTTTTCGGCTCTGTCCGTTGGTCACGCCTCCAGCAGGTACACTTTCAAGACGGCCGTGACAATGTTTATACTTTTTGCCGCTGCCACAAGGACAGAGTTCATTGCGGCCCACTTTCGGCATATCGCGGCGCAGTTCAACACCCTTCCCCCGTTTTCTGCGAACTCTCTGATAACCGGCATCTTGCGCCTGAAGCTGATACGCGACCTCAGCCTCCTGCTGCCTGATGAATGCCTGGTGTGTCACCAACTGGCGGAAGTAACGGTCTACAATATCCCGATCGATGTTACTGCGCATATCGGCAAACATCTGGTATGAACGCCGCTTATATTCTATTTTCGGGTCCCGCTGGGCAATCGCCTCCAGCCCAATTTCACGGCGTAAGTCATCCATCGCCGTCAAATAATCACGCCACTCCCGATCGATCGCGTCTAACAGCAGCAAACGTTGGAAGTTCTGGAATTCTTCTTCACCAATCTGTTCCCGCCAGCGCTGTTTTTGTTTCGTGACATACCCATTGAGCGCCGTCACCAATTGGTCGCTGTCCAGCGCAGAAAGGCTCTCGATCAGCAGCGTTCGCAATGCCTCATCTGCTTTCTGCTTAAACCGCAACTGGCGCGCCGGAGCCGTCTTTTGCGACAATCCCTCAACGGAAAAGAGAGAGAATGCCTCGTCAAGTTGATCTCTGGCCACCTGCCAGATGCGCTCTCGTTCATCCTCAGCAATTTGCTCAGCCAGGAACTCATTGTACAGTTCCTCAACGTGGGCGATGTAATCGCGGCGGATATTTTCCCGCGCCTGCAATAAGCCGGATCGCCGGCTGATGAGGGAAGCCAGATTAGGGACTGGGGGTAGAAGAGGCAAGAAACGGCCCATTGCCTGGGCCAGTTGGTAGAGATTGTAACCATTCTCCTCGTTCTCGTGAACAAGGAACATCAACTCTTCTGCCAATTCGTCAGGCGTCAACTCTGCCAGGTCTTCCCGATCCAGCTCCAGGATGCCCGGCAGGAACCCGCGCAGCCGATTGATAACTGCATTGAGGTTGATCGTGTCCGTCGCATCGGTGCTGAAATCCGTGATAACGCGGTCAATTTCCGCCCGCATAAAACCAGGATAATCATCAATGTAGTTGTGCGCCATTTCAGCCAGAACACCGGCAAACGCCTCGGAGATCTTCTCATCCAGGTCAATCGCCTTGCCAAAGAGGATGGCGCGGCGTTCGCTGTAAATCGCCTGGCGCTGCCGGTTCATCACATCGTCGTACTCGACGACGTTCTTGCGCATGTCAAAGTTATACCCTTCAATGCGCTCCTGCGAACTCTCGATGATGCGATCGAGCATGCCGCTCTCAATGGGCATATCCTCCGGAATGTTGGTGCGGCTCATGAAGTTCTTGAGCCGCTCCCCGCCGAACCGCCGCATCAGCTCATCTTCCAGAGACAAGAAAAAGCGGGAAGAACCGGGATCACCCTGGCGGGCAGCTCGGCCGCGAAGCTGGTTATCAATACGCCGGGATTCGTGCCGCTCTGAGCCAATCACATGCAATCCGCCGAGTTTACGCACCAGTTCCCGTTCTCGTTCCGTTTGTGCTCGTACTTCACGAATGCGCTCGATCAAACTGGCGGGTAAAGCCGGAATCGACTGTACCAGTTTTTTCGCTTCCTCCTCATCGTCGCCCAAGACAGCCCGAATCAGGGCAGCGCGGGCATTGTAATGCCGCTCAAACAGCGTCTCGGCCAGAAACTGAGCCGCTTTTCGCGGGTCGCCGTGAATAGATTGGTACCGGCTGAACACGCCCCAAAGACGCACTGCCTCATCAACCAGGGCAACATCTTTGTCCTGACTTTCCAGGAATTCACGCGCCTCGCTCAAGTACCCTCCTTGAACGTAGCGCAGCACAGTGAGCAGGTCATTGTAGTCAATGTGGTAAGGCTCCTGAAGCGTGCGCGCCAGATACCCAATCACCTGTATTTCGCGAATTTCTTCCAGGGCCGCATCAAACTCACCCCGGGTTTCCAGGAGCCAATCTACCAGGTCTTCGCTCAGCTTAGGGTTCTTGCGGGCAAACGTGCGGGCGGCCTCCTCCCCTTCGTCTATCAAACGAAATGCGAGCTGGGTCAGCAACGGCCGATCAAACAGTTCCCGTTCCAGTGTTTCGGCCGTTAACCCTTCCGGGTTGCCGCCGAGCAAAATATCTGTACCACGACCCGCCATGTTGGTGGAAATTGTGACCGCCTCTTTGCGTCCAGCCTGGGCCACGACCAAGGCTTCAGATTGGTGCATCTTGGCATTAAGAACAGCGTGCTTGATCTTCTCCTTCTCCAGGTAGCGGTGAATGATTTCCGAATGTTCCACAGAAGTTGTCCCCACCAAAACAGGCTGGCCCGTCGCATTCACGTGCTTGATTTCATTCACAATGGCCCGATCTTTCGCCTGCTCTGTAGCATAGACTTGATCCGGAAAATCAGTCCGTTTGAAGAAAACCGTCTCATCTGTCTCCGGGTCTACATAATAAACAGCCTCAGTTCCGTCTACCTTTTCCCTGCGCTCCACCAGACCCAACTCGCCGCGCTCGACGATATATTGCACATTGGTTGGCAGCGGGGTCACCCCCAGGTTGTAAATCTCGTCGAACTCTTCAGCATCAGTGAGAGCCGTCCCGGTCATGCCGGCCAGTTTCTCATACAGGCGGAAGTAGTTCTGTAAGGTGATGGTGGCAACAGTGATCGTCTCCCGCTTGATTTGCACCCCTTCTTTCGCTTCAATAGCTTCGTGCAACCCATCCGAATAACGGCGGCCCGGCATCAAACGGCCGGTGAAATCATCCACAATGATGACTTCCCCATTATGCACTACATAATGCACATCACGCTTAAACAGGTATTGAGCACGTAGGGCATTGTCGAGGTAATACGTCAGATGATAGAAGCGGGGATCGTACAGGCTGTCACCCGCATCCGGATCAATTTCGGGAATGCGTGACTCTATTTCCGCAATGCCCATCTCAGTCAGGCTGATGCTACGGCTTTTCTCGTCCAGATCATAATGGCCGTTTGGCTCTTCATACTCTTCGGCCGTATTCCGCTTCAGGCGCTTCACATACCCGGCGAAACGGGCATATTCTTTCCCGGAACGCGGGGCCGGGCCGGAAATAATCAACGGGGTCCGCGCTTCGTCAATCAGGACGTTGTCAACCTCGTCAATCACCGCATAGTAAAGCTCTCGCTGTACCAGTCTGTCCTTGTTGGTGGCCATGTTGTCGCGCAGGTAGTCAAAACCGAACTCGCTGCTGATACCATAGGTGATGTCAGCCTTGTAAGCCTGCTGCCGGGTGCACGGCCGCCAATGAACCAGCCGCTCATCTTCCAGGTCTGCGGCCGGATTGACGTAGTCGGGATCGTACAAAGCGGAAAACTGCTGCGGCCCGATGCAGCCGACAGTCAGGCCCAGCAAGTTATAGATTTTACCCATCCAGCCGCCATCGCGACGGGCCAGGTATTCGTTGACCGTCACCAGGTGGCACCCTCTGCCCGTCAGGGCGTTGAGGTAAAGCGGCAGGGTGACCACGAGCGTTTTGCCCTCACCGGTGCGCATCTCGACGATCTCGCTGCGATGGAGCAGGATGCCGCCCATGATTTGCACATCATAATGGCGCATCCCGGTGGTTCGTTTTGACGCCTCGCGCACCAGCGCATACGCTTCCGTCAGCAGGTCATCCAGCGTCTCGCCAGCTTCGTACCGCTCCCGCAGCACGGCCGTACGCGCCTTCAGCTCATCGTCTGACAGCTTTTCCAGTTCCGGCTCAAACGCCCCCACAGCATCTACCAGGGGACGTAAGCTCTCAATAATCTTTTTGTTGGGGTCACCAACGATTTTGGTTACTAATTTCTTAAACATATAGCACTACTTGCATCAAGCCATGACCGCTATCACTCGGTGTGAATTCAGCGGGCATCGCCATTGCTTGAAAGGAATACCCTCTCGTTTTAGTTGGGTCAATGACTCTCTACTCATTAAACAGCTCGCCGACGCTCCGTCCTTCATGCGACCGGATGATCACTTCGCCTAAAAGCTCAGCTACGGACAAGACCGTACAATTCGGCAACATTTTCTCCGGTGGAATCGGCAGCGTGTCTGTCGTCACCAGTTCCTTAATCGGCAGGCGGCCCAATCGTTCCACCGCCGGGCCTGAAAGAACCGGGTGGGTAAATGAGACATACACATCCCTCGCCCCGCAGGATTTGACGAGTTTCACCGCCTGCTCAATAGACCCAGCCGTATCCACCAAGTCATCCACAATGATGACGTCCTTGTCATTGACGTTGCCAATGAGCGACAACGCCTCTCGCCCCATTTCATTGCCAATACGTCGTTTCTCCACAAAGGCCAGCGGCAGATGCAGTTCGGCCGCATAATTGCGCCCCCGTTTGGCAAAACCCAGGTCAGGCGTCACCACCACCGCATCTAACTCTTTCTTGCGGAAGTAATCCACCAAAATATGGAACGCCGTTAATGAGTCTCCCGGAATCTTGTAAAACCCCTGAATCTGACCGGCATGTAAGTCAATGGTCATCCACCGGTCGGTTCCCGCCACCTCAATCATGTCTGCGAGGAGCCTGGCGGCGATAGGAACGCGGGGCTGGTCTTTCTTATCGCTCTGCGAGTAAGCCATGTATGGCACCACGACAGTGATGCGACCGGCTGAGTCCCGCTTCAGGCAATCCACGGCAATGAGCATCTCCATAATGTTCCGGTGTACCGGACGCGCATGGCTTTGAATGACGTAGACATCCTGACCGCGAACACTACCATGAAGGCGTACCATCAGATTATCATTGGGAAACTCGACAATATCCCATTCACTCAACGGGATGCCGATATATTCTGAAATGCGTCGCGCCAATTCAGGACATCCTGACCCGGCAAAAAGTTTGATTTCACCAATGCTCATTGAATATCTCGGGTGACGGCCGTCGCAAGTGCGACAGCTCGCCCGTGGCAGCCAATCAACTGTGACAGCTATGACGTCAGTTGCGCATACAACTCAGACACGGCCGTATACGGGTCTATCTCGCGCGTGGCCACGGCCGTGATCAACTGCACATGATCGACCGCGGGGACAGCGTTCCTCAAACCAATCATAAACCGGTGCTGCAATAAACGCTCAACCTCTCGTTGGCTGCGCTCCTTTTCCCGTTCCAGCCACGATCCAGTCGAGCGCAAATGGTTCAAATGGGACTGAATCATATCCAGTAATGCCTCAACGCCCTGTCCAGTGGTGGCCACCGTTTCCAGAAGCGGCACACGCCAGCCGCCTTCTGAGCCGTTGCCGGACATCGCCGCTACCTCCATCAACTGCCCATGGTGGCGTGCCCGGAAGGCGTGTCCCATTTCCAACATCATCTTCAGCGAACGCACCGTTCGCGCTGCGCCTGGCCTGTCTGCCTTGTTCACCACCAGGATATCGGCAATTTCCAGGATGCCGGCCTTAATTGACTGGATGTCATCACCCATGCCCGGCGCTTCAATAACTAACGTTGTATGCGCCGCGCTGGCAATGTCTACCTCCGCCTGCCCTGCACCCACTGTTTCCACCAAAATCGTGTCGAAGCCGGCCGCATCCAACACCTGAACGGCCGCGGCCGTGGCCCGAGACAGACCGCCCAGGCTACCTCGCGACGCCATGCTGCGAATGAAAACACCCCGGTCACCGGACAGGTCACGCATACGGACGCGATCGCCAAGCAGCGCTCCGCCGGTAAACGGGCTGCTGGGATCAACGGCAATAATACCCACTTTCTGTTCGCGCTGGCGCAGCGCCTTGGCCAATTCATTGACCAGCGTGCTCTTGCCCGAACCAGGAGACCCGGTGACGCCGACAATGTGGGCCCGGCCGGTACACGGATAAATGGCGGGGACGATTTGTTCGGCGGCCGACTCGCTGTTTTCCAACCGGGTGATAAGGCGGGCTACAGCACGCGCTTCGCCGCGGCGGGCGCGTTCGATTAATTCATCCACCAGACCCAACCTCACCCCGCCTGTTTCTGATGTGGTCCCAGATGAAATCTTTGATCTCTTCGATGCTGGAACCTGGCCCAAAGACGCCTTGAATACCCATTTCCTTCAAGGCGTTGAGGTCGTCGTGAGGGATGATCCCCCCCAGGAACACCGGAATATCGAGCATTTCGTGCTGAGCCAATAGCTCCATGATTCGCTTCATCAACGGCATGTGCGCTCCGGAGAGGATGCTCAAACCAATCGCATCCACGTCCTCCTGCAGGGCCGCCTCCACAATCATTTCAGGCGTCTGGCGCAGCCCGGTATAAATGATTTCCATACCAGCATCGCGCAATCCGCGCGCCACCACTTTGACGCCTCGATCATGACCATCAAGACCCGGCTTTGCCAGCAGAATACGCGGTTTGTATTGCTCCATGAATAAACTCCAATGTGAGCGATGCGAGCAACGATGTCACTCCACCATCAAACTCGATTATACCGATTATGACCCTGAATTACGAACGTGCACGGCCGTCGCAACGTGCCCTCAGCCGCTTTCCGAACCCTGGCAGGCCGGGCACAATCCGTAAAACTCAAGCAGATGCCCATGTACCACAAACCGGAACCGCTCTCCAATCACCCGCTCGATTTCAGCCACTTCACATTCATCAAACTCAATCATCTGCTTGCATGAAGAGCAGATAAGATGATGATGATGCCCGTCTTCGATCAAAACGAAATGTGCGGCTCCGGTGCCCTGGTACACAGGCCGGGCCAGACCCAACTGGCATAACAGCTCAAGCGTCCGGTACACGGTCATCCGGCCGATCCTCGGAGCCTGGTCGCGCACAATGGCCACCAGATCATCTGCACTGATATGCCCGCCGCTGTCCGCCAGGGCCGCAAGAATCACCTGCCGCGCGGCCGTCAGGCGATAGCCTCTGGTTTGAAGCACAACGCCAAGCGCAACTGCACGATCGCTCATAAGACGCCACCTGGCAGCGGTGCTCTCACCGCCGCAACAGCCCCCGTCCCGGGGCAAAGAGGAATGCCAGCATAAATATCAACGTCGCCACCAGCACGATAGCCGGTCCTGATGCGATGTCAAGGTAGAAAGAGGCATAGAGTCCGGCCACGCTCGAAGTCACGCCAATCACGGCCGCAATCAGCATCATCGGCGGCAGTCGGCGCGTCAGCAGAGAGGCGGCCGCAGCCGGGGTCACCAACATCGCCATCATCAGGGCAATCCCCACCACCTGCAACGCCACCACAATCGTGATCGCAATCAAAATCAGCATCAGGTAGTTAAGCAGGCGCGTCGGCAGCCGCAGTGTGGTGGCCAGTATCGGATCGAATGAAATGACCAGGAACTCCCGGTACAACAAGAAAATGATCAACAGCACAACCCCGCCCAGACCCGCGGAAACCCAGAGATCGGCGGCCGAAACGCCCAGCAGGTTTCCGAAGAGAAAGTGTGCCAGATCCACCGTGTAGTTCCCTGTCGCCGAAAGCAAAGCCACGCCCAATGCAAAGGCCCCGGCAAAAATCACACCGATAGCTGTGTCTTCTTTGACCATACCCTGATTACTCATCGCGCCAATGCCGACGGCCGTTAAAATCCCCATCGCCAGCGCCCCAAGCGCCAGCGGCCAGCCAAACAAGAAGGCAACGACAATACCAGGCAAAATGGTGTGCGCCAGGGCATCACCGAAGAATGCCATTCCCCGCAGAATGACGTACGTGCCCAAGACAGAGCAGACGATTCCCACCAGGACGGCCGCCATTAATGCCCGGACAATGAAACTATACCCCAATGGTTCTGTGAGCCAGCTAACAACGGTCATGTCACTCTCCCGATGAGGTCAGGGCATCCCGAACTGTATGCGAGTGTCCATGAGCGCCATATGCCTGCAGCAGGTAGCCGACATTAAGCACATCCACAGGCGGCCCAAAGGCAATCATGCGCCGGTTGAGCAGCATGATGCGGTCAAATCGCTCGGCCGCCATATCTAAATCGTGGGTGGCCACCAGCACAGTGACCCCATCATCGCGTAACCCGTCCAAAATAGTGAAGATCGCATCATAACTGTGCATATCTAATCCGGACATCGGCTCATCGAGCAGCACCAGCTCCGCTTCTTGCGCCAGAGCGCGGGCGATAAACACGCGCTGCTGCTGCCCGCCTGATAACTCGCCGATTTGCTTCTTCGCCAGGTGCGCCGCATTCACCCGCTCCAGGCTGGCCCGGACAATCTCCCCATCCACCTGGCGCGACCGGCGAAACCAGCCGATCTTGCCCACGCGCCCCATCATCACCACATCCCCCACCGTCACCGGAAATGTCCAATCAATCTGGCTACGCTGGGGCACATAGGCAATGCAAATGTGGCCGTGCGGGCCGTGACCAAAGACCGAAACACGACCGCTGCTCGGCCGGATCGTCCCGGCAATCAGCTTGAGCAGCGTGCTCTTACCAGCCCCATTCGGGCCAACGACCGCGACCCGTTGCCCTGCCTGCACCTCAAAACTGATTGCCTCCAGGGCATTTCTCGTCCCCGATGTCGTGATGGTCCCGCCAACACCCGCAGCATAAGCCACAGATACCTCTGTCAATTTCAACGTGGGTGAAGCGGGTTTATGGGGCACGCCCTGTCTCTTGCTGTTCATTGTCAATAAACTCGTCTCTCATTCAAACTACACATGCCAGCCTCACGCTCACTGCCTTCTGTCATGCAGCCCGTCGACAATCGTCGCCACGTTGGCGCGCATCATGCCAATATAGGAATCAGCAGTGGTGCCTGCCGGGCCAAGCGTTCCCGTGTACAACGTCATTACCCGAACCGCGTCGCAGCCTTGCAATTCGGCCGCGGCCGCCGAAGCCACCTTATCTCCGGCCGATGACTCTGCGAAAATGGTGCACACCCCTACCTCCTGCATCTTGGCTACCAAGTCTGCCAGGCGACTGGCCGACGGCTCCGCCAGCGTGCTGGCTCCAGGAATGACAGTTCCTACGACAGTGAAATTGTATTGCGCGGCAAAATAGCCCAGGGAGTCATGGTTGGTCACCAGTTTTCGTTGCTCTTCCGGGATAGCCGCGATCTGTTCATCCAGGAAGGTCATCAATTCCAGCAACGCCGCCTGATATTCTCCCGCGCGCTGGTGAAAGCCGGCGGCATGTCCCGGATCAAGGGCGCTCAATGTCTCGTCAATGTTTTTCGTCCACTGCGCGACCAGATGGGGATCAAGCCATGTATGGGGATCGGGAACCGGATCACCTCTCCCCCCCTCAAATCCCGCCCCCCCAGCCAATGGCAGAGGAGTGATATTGGCCGATACGGGGACGATGGGAGATACTGATAAGCTTCCCAGCACCCGCGCCAACCCCTCCTCCAACCCCCAGCCGTTGATGAAAATGACGTCGGCTTCGGACACGGCCGCCAGTTCTCGCGCGGACGGCTCGTAGCTGTGCGGGTCTTGCCCCGGCCCCATCAACGTCACCAGCTCGATATCCCCTCCTCCTACATGCCCCACTACATCGCCGATGATGTTCGTCGTCGCCACCACTATCAACCTGCGGCCGCTTAACTCAACTGGTTCCAGCGACGGCAAAGCCAAAGGCGCCAGCAGGTTGTTATCCTGGGCGGGCGCAACCGACCCACCCTCAATGCGGCCGCAGCCCGCAGCCGAAAAGGCGGCAGCCAGTATGAGCAGTACAGGAGGCAGGCTATTCAATACTTCACTTTTTCTCATAAGGTTGACTTTTTATTGATACTTTGTACCAATTATATGAGGTTAAAATGGCGGGTCAAGGCGTGCGTGGAATGACTTTGCCTTGAAATGATTAAGACAGTGTCACGGTTGATATGTAACCGTGACACTGCCAGCTTCTACCTGTGGCAGGATCAGGTATAATGGGCCAGGAAGACACCAGGAAGGCGTGATGGCCCTAAGTAAGTCAGACCAGTTGCAACCGAATAAAATAGAAATGAATGCGCCAGACTGGTCGCAGATCTCCTGCTGTCTACACGACCAGTGCGCCGCCATTGCCGCTGATTGGCGTCACGCCATTGGTGAGCCGGTTAACGCCTCGCTCACGGCCGCCGAAATACAGACGCGGTTGCAGCAGTTGGTAACACATGCAGCCGACATCCTTTGTGCGACACAGTTTAATGAGAAACAGGCCCGGCGCCTGGGAGAAGCGCTGGTTGAGTTGCAATATAAGGAAGCGGCCGTGCTGGGCCAGACGCAAAGAGTCCTGGCTCAGGGGATGGTGGCCGGGTTAACGGCCGAACAAGCCCAGGCCGTTTACCCGCGGCTGACCGGGTTGCTGGCTGCCCTCGCTGAAGGGTTTATCCAACAGGCACGACAACGACTGCTCGAACAGCAAGAGAACATCCGGCACACTTTGCTAGAAACACGGAAAAAAGCCAGAGAAGCGCTTCAAAGCAGTGAAGCGCGCTACCGCATTCTCTTTGAATCATCCCCCATCTCTATTTGGGAAGAAGATTACTCCGAAGTGAAAATGTATGTGGATTCACTTCGCCGGGCCGGGATAAAGGATATGCGCGCTTACTTCGAGAGCCACCCGGAAGCTGTCGCAGCATGCGCTTCTTCTGTCCGTGTTGTGGATATCAACCAAACGACCGTCTCAATGTATGAGACTGAGAGCAAGGACGCTTTTCGCCAGGGACTCGGCACCTTTTTTACGGAGGAGTCTTTCGGCTTCTTCCGCGAGGGCCTGATTGCCATTGCTGAGGGTAAGACCGGATTTGAAAGCGAGGTAATCAACAAGACCGCGAAGGGGCGAATTTTACAATGCTTCCTCAGGTGGTCTATCCCTCCAGGCTATGAGGAAACCTGGTCACGCGTTTTGGTGTCCATCATTGATGTCACACCTCTCAAAGAAGCGGAAAATCAGTTAAGACGGCACACAAACCGGCTGGCAAACCTCCAAAAGATGGGGCGTGCTATCCTGGCCGCGCAATCTCCCCAGGAAATCGCCGAAATCGCCCTGGCCCACCTGAATCAGTTGGTGACTTATTGGGGGGCCTCGGTAATAAGTTTGGACTTTGACACAAAGGAAGTGACGGTGATAACCGGCAGCATCGCCCCATTTTCCTCTCCTGGGCCTTATCCAATGACTCACATGGAGATTTATGAGTCTCTCAAAAAAGGGAGGATTTCCCAAAGCCATGACATTAAGGCATGGGAAAATCCATCGATGATCCTAAAAACACTTCAAGAGCATGGGGTAAGAACCTTACTCAATATCCCTTTGCTGGTTCAAGAAGAATTAATCGGCGCCTTAACTCTGGTATCGAAGGAAATCGGGGCTTTTGATGAGGATGACATTGAGGTGGCCCGTGAAGTAGCAGACATCCTGGCGATTGCTATCGCCAATGCACGGCTCTTGGAGGCAGAACGAATCGCCAAACAGCAAGCGGAAACTCTGCGGGAAGTGGCCAGTGTATTAGGCTCTAAGGTGTATCAGGAACATGTGTTGGACGTGATTCTTGAACAACTGGCCCGGGTCATTCAGTATGACAGCGCCTCTGTGTTGCTGCGCGACGGAAACCGCCTTAAAGTGGCTGCTCATGAAGGTGAAGGGATTGATTCGTTATCGAGGCTGCCTCTGGTACTGGGGGAAATGCCCCTTGTAGAAGGGGTTCTGATGTCTTGCCAACCGCGCATTGTCACCGACACCGAGAACGAACTGAGGTGGACGCGTGTGCCCGGATACGAGTACATCCGCTCCTGGATGGGCGTGCCGCTGACCTTGAAAGATGAAGCCATTGGACTATTGACGCTGGATCATCGCCAGCCGCGCCGTTACAAGAAGTCGGATGCAGCGTTGGCACAAGCTTTTGCGGACCAGGCGGCCGTCGCCATTGAAAACGCGCGTTTACTTGAAAGCGTCAGACAGCATGTAGACCAGTTGGAACAACGGGTGATGGAACGCACCCGTGAACTGCAAGCATTGTACGACATCACGGCCGCAGCTGGTCAATACCTCAATCTCCAACAAATCCTGGACCAGACATTAGCCCGCGTGTTGGAAGCGTTAGAATGCTCCGCGGGCGTCATTCATCTGTTGAGCGAGTCTGATGAAGTGCTCCCCTTGGCGGCCGCTGCCGGCATCCCCCCGGATTGCATGGCGTTCTTTGAGCCGCCGGCCGCGGCCGGCCTTATCGCTCAGGTTATCGTTTCGGACAAATCTATCCTGATCCCTGATCTGGCAAACGACCCCCGATGGAGCCAGGAAGCGTTTTGTCTCCATGGATTCCTGGAGTATTTGGGCGCGCCCATTCGCTCCCATGGGCGAGTCATGGGAGCGATCGGCGTGTTTGGCGGGGAAGACAAACATTTCGGCACCGAAGAAGTGGCGCTGCTGTCATCCATCGCGGAACAGATTGGCGTCGCTGTGGAAAACGAGGATTTGCGGCGCAAGGCAGAACAGTCGGCCGTTTTACAGGAGCGGCAGCGGCTGGCACGTGACTTACATGACGCGGTTACTCAAAATCTGTACAGCCTGACATTGTTAAGTAATGCGGCCGTGAAGCGGTCAGAACGAGGTGAGTACCAGCAACTCCAGGAACTATTGTCCGACATCGAAACAACTGCCAACAAAGCATTGAAGGAAATGCGCCTTATGCTCTATGAACTGCGCGGCACCACACTGGCTGAAGAAGGGCTTGTGGCCGCCCTGCGCAATCGCCTAGAGGCGGTGGAGAAGCGTACGGCGATTGATGCCCGACTGCTGGCAGACCCTCTTTTGGAACTCCCTCAACCCATCGAGGAAGCTTTCTTTTACATCGCGCTGGAAGGGTTGAATAATGCACAAAAACATGCGGCCGCGACCACTGTGACCATCGAGATTCACGTGGAAGGCGACACGGCCGTTCTGGAAATCCGCGACAACGGCCGCGGATTTCGAGTAGAAGAGGCACGCGCCGGCGGCGGGATGGGCCTGGGAATCATGCATGAACGGGCAGAACAGATCAGCGGCACCCTGGTTATTGAGTCTACGCCCGGCCTGGGAACACTCGTGCGAGTGCAGACCCGCGTTACAGCATAACCTGGATCGAGCTCTTATATTCAGAAAACCGTAAAAGGGAGTGCCATGTCCAAGCCAATTCGAATTCTGATCGCCGATGACCATGCGGTAGTACGCAAAGGATTACGCGCTATTCTGGCAGTTTGCGAGGATCTACAGCTGGTAGGCGAAGCCACAGATGGGAATGAAGCAGTCACCCTTGCTGGAGAATTACAACCAGATGTCATCCTCATGGACCTGGAAATGCCCCATAAGGACGGCATCGAAGCCATTCAGGACATTGTGAAATCCAACCATGAAGCCAGGATTCTGGTACTGACCAGCTTTTCCGAAGATGATAGAGTATTTGCTTCGATTAAGGCCGGCGCGCAAGGGTATTTACTCAAAGACTCTACTACAGAGGATTTGCTTCAGGCGATTCGCTCAGTTCACCTTGGGCAGCCGGCGCTCCATCCGCAAATCGCCGGCCGTTTAATGCGAGAGATCAGCGAGCCAACCAACCTGCCCCTGGCAGAAGAACCACTCACCGAACGGGAAGTGACCGTGCTGAAACTGGTAGCGCGTGGGTTGAGCAATCAGGAAATCGCCCTGAATCTTTCCATAAGCGAACGTACCGTCTCCACGCACGTCAGCAATATTCTGGCCAAGCTGCATCTGGCCAACCGGGTGAAAGCAACCCTTTACGCCCTGAAATCCGGCCTGGCAAAATTGGAATAGCTCCCCTAGGCCACAAGCAGACTCCCATACTCACAGCGCCTACGTCGAAATACGTACTCCGCACCCGCCCCCTGGTTGTTTTACGTACAGCCAAGATCAGCCTTTTGCCGATGCCCGCAGACGATGCCGGGGCTATACTAAATTCCAGTAGTAGCCGCGGGGAGGATAGTGCCCAGAGCGGCTTCCAGTCTGGGAACGGACCTGCCAGCACCATTTTGTGTCTGGCAGGTCATCCTTTATCTTTGTTCTTGCCCCCAATATTCAGGCCAAAGTGAGTCAGGTATCATGAAAAAAGAAACCTTGACTGTGTTAGTAGCAGCACGACCCGGCCCAATGCGTAATGGGCTGCTGACCGTCATCGCTGCCATCCTGCCCGAAGCAGCCCACATCCACCAGACAGATAATGGTCCGGCTACGCTAGATTTCCTAAAGAAAGAAGAGCCGACCGTGGTATTTGTTGACGCTGCCCTGCCGGAGTGCCAGTTGGAAGAAATCGTTCAGCAGATCTGCTCGGTACGGCCGAATTGCAAGTGCGTCGCCATGGTCACCACTTCCCACGATTTTTTTGCGGCCGATGAAGCCGGCGCCGATGTCGTTTTGCTTAAAGGGTTTTCCGCTACTGTGCTGCGCGTAACCCTGGAACAAATCCTGCCTGACCTTTCCGCCTTGCCGGTAAGGCAAATTAAGCGGCCGTCTCGTCAGGGTGCGCCTGCTTCTGCCAAAACGCGCGTCGTCTCGTAGACGTTTTTACTCCGTACCAGCGTCTCTCCCACCAAAATTGCATCCACCCCAATATCGCGCATTCGCCGGACATCTGCGGCCGTGTGCAGGCCGCTCTCCCCCACGGTGACAATGCCATCGGGAATAAGGCGGCGCAGCCGGGCTGTATTCTCAAAATCCACCTCAAACGTGTGCAGGTTACGGTTATTGATGCCGATAGCGGGCGGCTCCAGCGGCAACACACGCGCCAGTTCCTGTTCCGTATGCACTTCAACCAACGCCTGCATCCCTAATTGAGCCGCCAGCCGCAACAGTCGTTTCAATTCGCCATCACCCAACACGGCCGCGATGAGCAACATTGCATCCGCGCCCGCCACCCGGGCCTCATACGCCTGGTACGGGTGAAAGATGAAATCTTTGCGCAATAACGGCGCCATCTGAAACTTCTGATTGCCGCCAGCGGAAAACGACTCCTTGATGTCGCGGAGGTGTTTTAAGGACCCCTGAAAATGGCGAGCATCCGTCAGGACGGACACCGCGCAAGCCCCGGCTTGAATATACGTCTGAGCCAGCGCTACCGGATCATAGCGCCGTACCAACAGCCCTTTCGTCGGCGAAGCTCGTTTACACTCGGCGATCAGCGAGACGCCGGGGCGTTTCAGCGCCGCACAAAAATCGAGAGGGGGCAGCGCAACCTGGGCCAGCGCCCGTAAATCCGCCAGCGGTACTTCCCGCATCACGCGAGGTAAATGCTCCCGTTGATAAGCTATGATTTCGTCAAGGATCTTCCCCTGACGGCGTGCTTTTCCCGAAACGCTCATCCCTCTCCAAAGAGCGCGTTCTGTTCCCGGTCTGTCGGGAGCGGAACTACGCAAAACTGTTCGTTTTTTCGATCCACGCTTCCAATGTGCGCAAAGCGGCCCCGCTGTTAATGGAATCGGCCGCTTCGTCTAACCCCGCCTGCCAATCCCCGCATTCAACGCTCAGGGCAGCAGCCGCATTAAGGAGCACAATATCCCGGCGAGGGCCATGATCCGCGCCGCTGAGAACGGCACGGGTGATAGCTGCATTCTCCTCTGGGGTTCCCCCCAACAATGCCTCCAGCCTGGCCCGCGGCAATCCTAGCTCAGCCGGATCTAATTCAAAGGTAGAAACCTCCCCATTGAGCAGGTGGCTGATGCGATTTGGGCCGGTGGTAGACAACTCGTCCAGCCCGTCTGCTCCATGCACTACAAACGCTGCCTTACAGCCCAATCGTCCCAATACGCGCGCCAGCGGCTCGGTCAAGGCCGGATCATAAACACCGATGAGCTGGTGGGTGGCCCCGGCCGGGTTGGTCAGCGGACCAAGCACATTGAAGATGGTGCGCTGGCCCAACTCTCGCCGCGGCCCGATGGCGTGGCGCATAGCCGGATGGTGGTTGACGGCGTAGAGGAAACCTATGCCGACTTCTGTCACGCATTCCGCCACCTGCTGCGGCGTTAAGCTCAGGTTGCCGCCCAGCGCCATCAAGACATCGGCCGAACCAGACTTGCTGCTGGCCGCCCGGTTGCCATGTTTCGCCACCTTGACGCCATGCCCGGCCACAACAAAGGCAGCCGTCGTCGAAATGTTGAACGTATGCTTGCCGTCCCCGCCAGTGCCGCAGGTATCCACCAGCATGCCGTTAATGCTGGTCACAGGCAGCGGCACAGAGACGACATGGGATCGCATGGAGCGGGCGCTGCCGACGATCTCAGCGATGGTTTCCCCCTTCATGCGCAATGCAGTCAGGTAACTGCCGATTTGGGCGTCGGTCGCCTCGCCATTCATAACGGCGTCCATCGCCGCTTCGGCCGCAGCCGATGATAGGTCACGGCCGTTAATAACGGCCGCTATCGCTGATCTCAATGGCATATCAATCCTCTCTTTCCTCAAAACGGCCGGGGAATCCCTCGATCTCCGCACGCAGCACCACGTCGCCATCGCTGTTGATCACTCGGCAGCCAAGTAAGACCCAGCCGCGCGCTTCATCCGCTTGAACGACCTCCGCTTCAGCGGTGACCGTATCTCCGATGTAAACCGGCTTGAGAAACTCAAAACGCATCTGCGTCGCCAGAAAGGCCCACAGCCCACCCAGATGTGTGAGCAAACTGGCCGTCAGCAAGCCGGGCACAATGCGTCGTTTGAAGGGCAACTGACTCACGTACTGATCATCTGTGTGAAGCGGATTGACATCCCAGGTGACGCCGATGAACAATGCGGCGTCGGCTTCCGTGAGGGTGCGCGTGAAGGCTGCCCTGGCCCCAACGGTGGGCGATTCAGGTATTCTTCCGGGTAATACAGGTCGCTTCATCACAGTTTCCCTCCCGGCAGCTACATCACCTTACTCACGCGCAGCCAATCCCCTTTAGCTGCGTTGGCTGCCTCAATCGCTTCCTGCGAACCTAGCACAACTACCAATCCCTGTTTCCGGGCTTCATCCAGGACATCAGCAAAAGCCCGGAAATCGGCCGCTGTTGTGCTCAAGACCTGGTCGCGGAACCGCTGCCGGTCAGCATCCGTCTCGCCCAGGAGGTGGCGAATCATAGAGGCATATCCTTTGGCGTCGGGGAGCTGGTACGCATCCAGCGCGCCAATCGCGCCGATGATGCTCTTGACCAGTTCGCCTTCGCTTAAATCCAGGCGACGAAGGTACGCTACGGTCGCATCGTAATTCTCAAGGGTGCTCAAGAGATTCGGATCGCGATAGGAAAGGTAGCTGAACACGCCGGACCGCCTGTCGAAACTGCTGAAGCCTCCATAGGCGCCCCCTTGCACACGCACCTTTTCCCACAACCATGTGGTGCGCAGGAACTTCCCGATCACCTCAACGGAACCGTGTAGATCATAGCCCAGGTCGTAGAGGCAGGCGCCTTTGCTAACGTAGTTCACTTTGGCCGGGATGGTCAGCCCTTCGTTCCCTGACGGATATTCGGGCGTCCAGTAGACCAGTTGCGGCGGCCGATCCGGCAGGGAAGCCAGGAATTCGTCCAACTGCGGCCGAAACCGGGACCAGTTATCCTCGTCCAGCGTCACATTACAGATTAGCCCGTTGCGACTGACCAGAAGCTGGCGCACCTGCTCCAGCCTATCCAGTACGGCCGTCCAATTCTCTTCTATCTCCTCTGCCAGCCGCCGCAGGAAGAACAGGTAGCTGATCCCGCCGATTTGCTCCGCCGCCCAATCCGCCTCATTAAAATGAGCGCGAAGGCGGGTGTTCACGACTTGATGACCGGAAGGCACCAACCCTGATTCGTTTTGCGCCTTGGCATTGAGCACAATCTGGCGGAAGCGTTCCGGGTTATCGAGCCGCACTGTGAGCAACACATCCCGCATGATGGCCAGTAAATCTGCGGTTTGGGTCGTAGTCGCCTTACCTCGCAAAAACAACCAGGCGCTGCCCTGATCCCCATTCTTAATTGCAGAAGTAAACGTAACCGCTGAGATGCCGCCTGTCTTTGCCCCAATGCGCTGGGAGAGCCTGACAAAGTCTTCGGTTTCCGAACCCATCTCCACCAGGGCGCGGCCGAAAAGCTGAGCATAAGGCAGCAATTCCTGAGGAAGCAAATGCAAATTGAATCCCAGGTCCAGGTAAACAATGCCGTTGGCAAACAAGTCATGGTATAGGATCTGGCTGCCGTCCTGCTGGGAAACAGCAAGCGGGATAGGTTTGGCCTCCCGCTCTAGATCATCCAGGCCCAGCCGGGGTATGGCGGCCAATGCTTCGGGCGTATCTGGGGTCTCCTGTAACCGTTTCAGCCGTTTCGTATTTTCGATAATGGATTCAATTTCGGCCGCGCTCATGGCTGCTTTTATCTGCGCCAGTTTCTCTTTTTCGGCCGCTTCCTGCTGCCGGCCCAGTTCATGATCCGGCTTAAACAAGACTGTCACACGGTGCGGGTTGTCAATCAAATGCGTGCGAATCAACGTTTGCAGGAATCCATCATCGCTGGCGAGCCGCTCTTTCACGGCCGCGAGCGGCGCTTCAAAAGCCAATGGGCCCAGCGGGTCCCCATCATGAATCCAGGTGCTCATCGCCCGAAACATCAGGCTCATTCCGCGCGGGAAGCGGCCGGTGTTGTTTTCGCGCAGTTGAAACTCAATGGTATTAACGGCCGCTTCTACCATCTCCCGCTCGATGCCTTCACGCGCCAACCGGGACAGCGTATCCAGAATAAGCGATTCCACCTTGCCCGCTTCCTCCGGATCAATCCCTTTCAACCCCACGGCGAATGTCATCTGGCGCAAATGAGTGGACAGGCCCCAACCGGAGAGATCCTCGCCCAGCCCGGAATCAATCAAGGCTTTGCGCAGCGGGGATGCAGGCGTGCTCACCAGCGCGTGCGAGAGGATACTCAATGCCATTGTCAGCGCAGGATCATGGTTCTCAGGCAGCAGCCAGTTCACCCTTACCATTCCCTTCCGGGCTGAATCCGCCTCTTCTCCAGCATCGTAAGGAAAGGTAAGCCGTTTAGGTTCGGAAAACGGGGCTTGCAAAGAAACGGCCGAGTCAGGCTCAATCGCCTCGAAATCTTTCAAATACTCGTTCAGGATTCGCAGTCGTTCTTTCGGATCGTCATCCCCATAGAAAAAGACGCGGGCATTAGAGGGATGGTAATACTGCTCGTGGAACTGCTTAAACTGCTCATAAGTGAGATTGGGGATCTCTTGGGGATCGCCCCCGGCGTCATGCTTGTACACATTATCGGGAAAGAGCGACAGCTGATTGTAGCGATTAAACAGATTGTCCGGCGAAGAATACCCCCCTTTCATCTCGTTGAAGACCACGCCTTTGTAAATCAACGGATCATCCGGGTGTTCCAATTCGTAATGCCATCCCTCCTGCTGTAAATGGTAGGGAGTAATCAGAGGATAAAGAACGGCGTCGAGGTACACATCGACCAGGTTGTAGAAGTCTTGCAGGTTCTGGCTGGCCACCGGGTAGCTCGTCTTATCCGGCGAAGTCATCGCATTCAAAAAAGTGTACAGGGAACCTTTGATGAGTTCCACAAACGGCTCCTTGACCTGGTATTTGCGCGATCCCCCCAGCACGGCGTGCTCCATAATGTGGGGAACGCCGGTTGAATCTGCGGGCGGCGTGCGAAATACCATGCCGAACACCTTGTTCTCGACGTCGTTTTCCAGCGACAAGAGTTCCGCCCCTGTCTGCACGTGGCGCAGTAACCTTGCCTGTGTGTTGAGTTCCGGAATCGGCTGCTGCCGGATCAGTTCAAAACCATGTATTGTTGTCATATATGACTCCTCTAAAGCGACATCCAACTTGTCAGGTGTGTTGGTATCTGCCAATAAGCAGGGATATCAACGGCCGTCGAGGAAATTTTGGAGGATTCGCTTGCCATGTTCTGTAAGGATGCTTTCCGGATGGAATTGAACGCCGATTGTCGGATAAGTCTCATGACGAAGACCCATCACCTCGCCATCCCGAGTGAAGGCCGTCACCCGCAAACATTCTGGCAGCGGCTCTTCCACAATGAGTGAATGATAGCGCGTGGCCTGGAACGGGCTGGGAACGGCCGAGAAGAGACCAACGCCGTTGTGGTACACGGCCGAGGTCTTGCCGTGCATGAGACGCGGCGCACGATTCACACGGCCGCCATATACCTCGCCGATACATTGGTGGCCCAGACAAACGCCCAAGATGGGGGTGGAAGGCCCCAGCCGGCGCAACACCTCATTAGACACGCCGCCGTCATCCGGCCTGCCCGGCCCCGGGCTGACCACAATCTTGTCTGGGGCCAGGGCCTCGATCTCTTCCACCGTCACTTGATCGTTGCGAAACACCTGCACGGCCGCGCCCAATTCACCCAGGTATTGCATCAGGTTATAGGTAAAGGAATCATAGTTATCAATCACGACAATCATACATCGCTCCTAGAAGGAAGGCGCTGTAAGCCTCCCGGTTTTTTGCAGAACCGCGCTCAGTTATTCTGGGCTTGAGCGATCTTTTCCATCCGCTTACGCCCCTTTCGGCTGATCCGGTTCCATACCCCCGTGAGGCCCATCGCCTTCTTCATCGCCATCAATGTTTCCTGGGCCACCTCGTTTGTGCGCACAGTGCCTTCATAAATCACCTGTTCCACAAAGCCCTTGTCCGCCTCAATCTTCGTCCTGCGCGCCCGAATCGGGTCGAGGAAATTGTTCAACGCGACAGCCAGCTTCTGCTTCACTTCAACATCCCCTACTTTGCCAGCCCGGTACCGCGCTTTGAGGTCTTCCACTTCCGCCTTGTTGGGATTAAACACGTCATGATAAATGAAGACCGGATTCCCTTCGACTGTGCCTGGAATATCCGCACGTACCCGTTTCGGATCGGTGTACATGCTGTTCACCTTCTTAGTCACCGTCTTGGCATCGTCGCTGAGATAAATGGCATTCCCCAGGCTCTTGCTCATCTTGGCATTGCCGTCCGTGCCCACCAACGTAACATCTCCTACCAACACATCGGGAATGGGGAAGACCTCTCCATACAAATGGTTGAAGCGGCGGGCCAGCTCGCGCGTGATCTCCACATGGGCCTCATTGTCCTTGCCAACCGGGACAAGGTGAGCGCGGGGCGTCAAAATATCGGCCGCTTGCAGCACCGGATACCCCAGCAAGCCATAAGGCATCTCATTCAGATTAGCGCTGCGCGCCATCTCTTTCAAGGATGGCAAGCGGCTGAGCCGGGGAACCGTCACCAACATTTCAAAGAAGAGATTCATTTCATACACAGCATGAATCGCGCTCTGCAAATAAATTGTACATTTGGAGGGATCAATGCCGCACGCCAGATTGTCCGTCACCATATCGGTCACGTTAGTGCGCAAAGCATCAATATCCTCTTTTCGGTTCTTAGTGGTCAGCATATGCAAATCGGCGATGATGAAGAAGCTCTCGTATTCATCTTGCAATCTGACGCGATTGGCGATGCTCCCTACATAATGGCCCAGATGCATTCTGCCTGTAGGCCGATCCCCGGTTAAAATTCTTTTTCTGCTCATCCCATTCTCTCCTTCAAAATAACAAAGGTTCCACGAGATTGAGAAACCTCGCTGCCAAAACCGCCTGGTCTCACCCACGCTAGAACGAACCACTCTCTGCTTTGTCTACGGCCGCCAACAAGGCCCTTGCCTTGTTCAGACACTCCTCATACTCACGGGATGGATCGCTGTCGGCAACGATGCCCGCGCCCGCCTGTACGTGGACATATTCCCCGTGGACGACCATCGTGCGAATGGCGATGCAGGTATCCATCGTGCCATCATAGCCAAAATAGCCAACAGCCCCGGCATACAACCCACGACGCTGCCCCTCCAGCTCCTCAATGATTTCCATGGCCCGCACCTTAGGCGCGCCGCTCACGGTTCCGGCGGGAAAGGTCGCCCGCATAACATCAAAGGCGTCCAGGCCGGCTATTGCCTTGCCCTCTACCTGGCTCACCAGGTGCATCACATGGCTGAAACGCTCAACGCCCATGAACTCTTTCACCTGCACACTGCCAAACTCGCTGATACGGCCGACATCATTCCGCCCCAAATCTACCAACATCACATGTTCGGCCTGTTCCTTCGGGTCGGCGGCCAATTCCTCCGCCAGCGCCGCGTCCTCAGCCAGCGTACGGCCGCGCTTCCGCGTGCCGGCAATGGGGCGCACGCAAGCTATGCCGTCCTCCAACCGCACGTGCATCTCCGGCGAAGCGCCAATCACCTGCAAATCATGCATCCCAAAGTCGAAGTAGAACATGTAAGGGGACGGGTTGAGCATACGTAATGCCCGGTACATGGCAAAGGGATGGGCGTCTGTGCGCCGGGTCAGCCGTTGGCTGAGCACAACCTGGAAGATGTCACCGGCGGCGATATATTCCTTGGCCTGTTCGACGCGTTCCTCATATTGAGGCCGGGTCATGTTAGCGGCCGCCGGTTCTTCATCACGACCGTTGGGCTTGATTTCCCACCTTTTATGGGGAATCGCCGGCAGCGGGCGGTGCAGTTTCTGGCTGACACGCTCGATCCGCTGAACAGCCTCAATGTAGGCCATCTCCTTATCGCCATTGATGTGAGCATTGGACATGATCAACAAGCGGTGGCGGGCATGGTCAAAAACAACCAGAGTATCCGCGAGGAGGAAGATCGCATCAGGAATGGGCAGCCCAGGCGCGGCCGTATCCGGCAAATGTTCAAAAAAACGGGCCGCATCATAACCCAGATACCCGACTGCGCCGCCGATAAAGCGGGGCAGTCCTGGAACCTCAGCGGGGAGACATCGCGCCAACTCCGCTTTGAGAATGTCCAGGAAATCCTCTCCGGCGGCCAATTGATTCATTTTACTCCCGCCCCCGCGCACATCCGTAACGGTACTGCCTTGTAATGAAATCATGCCTCGCGGATTGACGCCGACAAAGGAGTAACGGCCGACTTGTTCGCCCCCAGCCACGGATTCGAGCAAGAAAGAGGGGCCAGGCCCATCCATCAGTTTGAGATAGACAGACACCGGCGTTTCCAAATCGGCCGGATACTCACGATAGACAGGAATCAGATTATCCTGCCCGCCAGCCAGCTCGCGAAACTCAGACAATGAAGGATGGTAAACAGCATCGGCCGCCATCTCGACCGTATCACTCAATGTTTTCAACATCACACTGCTCCGTAACCTGCAAATAAAAAAACGCTCTCGTCCCTGGTCAGGGACGAGAGCGTCCAATCTCCCGCGGTACCACCCTGGTTAAGCTGGCTCTAAAAAGAAAACGCGCCGGTGACAGCGCGTTGTGATAGCCAGCTTCACTCTAATCAGTCCAGCAACGATTCCTTTCCACTCTAGCGCAATCCTTGCGAGACCTATGCCCTGGTAACGGTGGCATCTCCGGCCCGGGCTACTAAACACAACCGTTCGCCCGAACAACTCCTCGGCCCATTCGTCTACTGCGCTGCCGTTGGCCTTCCAGCAATATGGCCAACTCTCTTGGACTCGCTCTGTAGAGTACTACTCCGAATCAACGTTTTTGATTGTTTAACTGGCAAAGATACTAGCACGGCCGTCTGGGGATGTCAAGCCTCGAAAATCCCGCCAACCGTGCTCCATGACAGTGCGCCCTGTGACGGCAATTACCGGGTCGTGGTCTTCCTGTGATAGACTTTCGCCTTCGCTAAATACCTGGAGATGAATTGATGAGAATCCGCTGCTGGACCTGTGCTGCCCTGATGTTTGTTTTGCTCGCCGCCTGCCGCATCGCCGCAGAGGAAACGGCCGTCCCTACAATCGCGGGCTTGGCTACTGTGCCATCAGCATCCCCCACCCACACTCCCACGCTGCCAGACCCAGCCCCGTCTCCTACCAGCACGGCCGGCATAACCGAACCAAAAGAATCCCTGCCCGCTCCCACATTATTCGACGTATCCTGGAGCGACCGCCGGCCATTCCGCTCTGGCCTGGTTGAGGAAGAACAAGCGGTGTTGGAGGCGCTTCCGGGCGCAACCGTATATCACCTGAATTTCCAAATCGCCGAATCATTAACAGCTATCACCGGCGAGCAGGAAGTGCGATACACCAATCAGGAATCAGTTCCGTTGGAAGCGGTTTATTTTCACCTGTTCCCCAACCTGTTGGGCGGCTCGTTGACCGTCAAGCGGGTGACTGTCAACGGGGAATCGCTGGGGACGCCGGGCCTCACCGGTAATGCGTTGCTGCTGCGCGTCCCTTTGCCGGAACCGCTGCTGCCCGGCGATCAGGTGGTGATTGGGCTGAACTTTGAGACCAGGGTGCCGGCGGAGAGCGGCCGTAATTATGGCGTCTTTTCCTTGCTCGACGACATCCTCGCTCTGGCTCACTTCTACCCGATGGTCGCCGTTTATGATGACAATGGGTGGGACACAGATACCCCTTCAACGGAGGGGGATGTCGTGTATGCGGATGCCAGCTTTTATCTGGTGGGCGTCACCGCTCCGGCAGCCCAAACGCTGGCCGGCGGCGGCGTGGAGATCGGCCGTGAACAAAACGACCGCCAGCAAACAATCACCTACGCACTCGGCCCGGCCCGCGACTTCTATCTGGCGGCCAGCGACCGGTATGATGTTGTCAGCCAGACAATCGATGGGGTCACGGTTCGTAGTTACGCGCCAAAAGAACTCAGGGACGGGGCAGAAACTGCTGTGGACATTGCTCGTAACGCCCTGCGCAGCTTCAGCGGCCGGTTCGGGCCATACCCTTACACCGAACTCGACATCGTGGCCACGCCGACGCTGGCGCTGGGCATCGAATACTCAGGTATTATTGTGGCCAACATCAACATCTTCAACCTCAACGGCAGTGTGGGCGGCCAGCCGACTGCACATTTCCTGGAATCTACCACGGCCCATGAGGTGGGACATCAATGGTTTTACAGTATGGTAGGCAATGACCAGCTTGACGAGCCGTGGCTGGATGAATCATTAACGCAATATGTCACCTGGACATACTATCTGGATCGTTACGGAAAATCTGAGGCTGAGGAGATCCTGCAATCATTCTCTAATCGTTGGAACCGGCTGGAGGATCGGGAAATCCCCATTGGCCTTCCTGTACAGGCGTATCACGGGAATGAATATGGCGCGATCGTGTACGGCCGCGGCCCCCTCTTTTTTCTAGCTATGGAAGACGCCATGGGGGAAAAAGCATTTGACGCATTCTTACGCGATTATACAACCCGGTTCAAATGGGGGATTGCAACAGGAGTAGCGTTGAAGCAGCTGGCGGAAGCGCATTGCGCCTGCGATTTAACTCCGCTATTTGAGGAATGGGTATATGCGCCATGATCAGCCAGGACAGATTTCTCAAGGAAGAGGCGTAACCGGCTCGATTTCGGCCAGTTTCTCCAAGATTAAAGAGGGTAAGAATAAGGTACTATATCCATATGAATTCTTGTAATGTTGATTGTAACAGTTGGATGCTATAAAAAGACTAAAGGTTTTATTGGAACCTTGCCGGGTGGTGCTTAACAATCAACGAGGCCGAATCGCAGCCCAACACCGAAGCCCACATCACAGCACCCATCGCAGCAACATTACAGATTCGACACAGCCGCACCGTAGCACGCATCGAAGCCGCATCATAGCAAACATCACAGAGGCATCGAAGCCACATTGTAGCAGCATCGCAGCAACATCGAACTCACATGACACCCACATAATTGCATCACAGCCATGTGAAGCACCACACCACCTCAAACAAAGAGCCTGAGTCACAAGTTGACCCAGGCTCTTTTGTTTTCAACATCGCCGCCTCCTTAACCACTATCCAATAGCAGCTAACAAAGCCTGTAGCCCTAACAGGTAACTGCGCATGCCAAAGCCGCTGATCTGGCCCAGGCACACGGGGGCGATCACCGATTTGTGCCGAAAGGATTCGCGGCCGTAAATGTTGGACAAGTGAACCTCAACCGTTGGCAGAGCAACGGCCGCGATGGCGTCCCTGAGCGCGTAGCTGTAATGGGTAAATGCACCCGGATTGATCAAAATCCCAGCCGCCCAGTCGCGCGCTTCGTGAACGGCGTCAATCAACCCACCTTCGTGATTCGACTGTAAAAGGCGAAGTTCTGCCTCCGCTTCCGCGGCCGCCTGAGCAAGCGCTTCGTTGATCTCGTCCAGGGAAAGCCGTCCATACACTTCAGGTTCCCGCAAACCCAACAGATTCAAATTGGGACCGTGTAACACCAATATCCGTTTCATCTCACCTGCTTTTACTCGTCTGCCCCCAACGCGATTAAAGTTTCCCGCAGCGCCTCATGGGGAACATCGGCCGTGACAAAAACATCACCCACCTCACGGATGAGCACCAGGCGCAAACGCCCGGCCGCTTTCTTCTTGTCATGCGTCATGGCGGCCATCAGCGCCTCGGCCGAGAGTCCTACCGGAATCCTCACCGGTAAGCGAAGACGGTGGAGGATGGTTTCAATTCGCGGCCGCAGCGATGACGGGCAATGTCCCAGACGCACCGACAGATGAGCCGCCGTCGCCAGGCCGATGGCCACTGCCTCACCGTGCCGGATACCATAATGGGTCACCCGCTCAATGGCATGACCGAACGTATGCCCCAGGTTCAGGGTGGCCCGGCGGCCCTGCTCGTACGGGTCGTCCTGGACGACTTCCCGCTTGACGTGAATCGCCCTGGTGACGAGGGCGTGAAACTCTGGGCTGGTGCACTTTTCGGCCGTCAGCCAGTCCAACTCGTCCCGCTCCAGGCCGGCGATGATCTCCGGGTCGGCAATAAGGCCATGTTTCACCACCTCGGCCATGCCCGCCGCCAGCTCCTCAGCCGGCAGCGTGCGCAGCGTGGACAGATCGGCAACCACTGCCTGCGGTTGTTTGAATGCCCCAACGAGATTCTTGCCCTGGGGTAAATCCACACCCGTCTTTCCGCCGATACTGGCATCCACCATCGCCAGCAAGCTCGTGGGGCACTGCACAAAATCGACGCCGCGCATAAACGTAGCCGCCGCAAACCCGGCCACATCGCCCACGACGCCGCCGCCGAGGGCAACGATCGTCCCCGCCCGGTCAAGGCCCGCCGTCAGCAGCTCTTCGTAAATCATCTGCACGGTGGCCAATGTCTTGTGCCGTTCCCCTGCGGGCATGGTGATAATCGCGGCCGCATCGGCGCACGCGGCCGCGTACAGTGGCCCTGCATTAGAGTCGGTTACCAGCGCCAGTGGGCCGTTGATTCCCGCCAGGTTTCGCAGCTCGGACAACAGGCTGTTCCCGACGATCACGTCGTATTGGCCTGCTGGATGGGTAACCGGTATTTTAGATATCGGCATCAGATGGTCAGCGCCTAGTATTGGTACTCTTCGCGCACGGGGCTGAAAATGTCGATTGCTCGAGTAGGCTGATCACCGGCAACCGCGCTGTGCTCAATACCGCCAGGAATGATGTATGTGTCGCCTGGACGCAGCCGCCGGGTCTCGCCGGCAATGGTCATGGACAGTTCGCCAAAAACGACGGTGCCGCACTGCTCATGAGGATGGCTATGCGTAGGCACCCCGACGCTCGGCTCCAGGTCCACCACCGATATCAGCATCTTCTCGCCCCAAAACGTGCGAATGCGGGCGCCCGGCACGACTTCCTTCGCTTCCCGCGCTTCTAAATCTGAGAAATACATTGCATTATCTCCTCAACCACTTGTTCAATTGTCTTGCCGCTGGTGTTGATCTGCGGGAATCGGCCGTACCCTGATGCCCGCTCCTGCAAGAGCCGGCTAATTCGTGCTTCGGGATGGGGAACATCCAGCAGCGGCCGTCCCCCACCGTCTTGCGACAACCGGGCGATGATGTCGTCCGGCGCGGCCGTGAGGCAAAATACGCGGCCGTGACGGCCGAGAGCCGCCGCGTTCTCATCGTCCAGCATCAGCCGGCCGCCGGTGGCAATGACCTGGTCTGTTTCGGCCGCCAACGCCTGTGCCGCCGCCGTCTCCATCTGCCGGAATGCGGCCTCGCCGTCCTGGTGGAAAATCTGCGGGATGGTTCGGCCGGCACGCGCTTCAATCCACGTATCCGTATCCACAAAGCGAAAGCCAAGACGCTTCGCCAACAAACGGCCAACGCTGCTCTTGCCCGTGCCCATGAACCCGGTCAACACCACATTGAACTCCTGCACACGCCAATTATAGCCGAGTTTACGCCATATGGCGGTAAGTAGGTGTCGGATCAGGGTGTTCTGGTTGTAAGTGACGGCCGTCTTTCATTTGCCGTTATTCGTTGCCCGTTTTCTGTATGATTGTCGGCTGTTTACGCCTTGTTTGTCAGATTGCCACGAATCTCGGATACTGATGGCCAACACAAATCAGCACACAGATCAGCGGAGGACGAGAAACAGCACATTATGAGTAAGACATACATCCCGGAAAGGGCGATGTTCATTTATGCACATCCAGACGACATCGAATTTGGCGTGGCCGGCACGGCCGCTTTGTGGGCCAGGCACGGAGCTGAGGTCATCTACGTCGTCATCACGGACGGCAACGTGGGCAGCCACGACAAAGAGATCTCAGTCGAAAAGTTGGCGGAAATCCGCCGCGCCGAGCAAACGGCCGCAGCTGAAGTGGCCGGGGCTTCGTGTATCTTTCTCGGCTACCATGACGGATTGTTGCAGCCAACTTTAGAATTACGCAAGGAACTGGTCTGCTTAATCCGCAAACATAAACCAAACGTCGTGGTATGCGGCGACCCCACCCGCTATTTTCCAGGCGGCATGCGCATCAATCATCCAGACCATCGCGCGGCCGCCCAAGCAGCCATTGACGCCGTTTTCCCCGCGGCCGAAATGCACCTGCTCTACCCCGATCTGGACAAAGAAGACATCACCCCGCACAAGGTCAACTACGTTTACATCTCTCACCCGGACGATCCCAATTACTACGTGGATATCACCGAAACCATTGACATTAAAATCAAGGCATTGAGACAACACAAGAGCCAGCTAGAGGATTGGGACCCGGAGGAACCTGTCAAAGGTTGGACAGCAGAAGCGGGGAAAAAAGTGGGCTTCCCATACGCTGAAGCTTACCGGCGCATCGTGTTGAAAGAGATCGAAGAAAAGGCTCCCAAGTAAGGTTACCGCCCACAATGCAGGGCCGTTATAAGGCTGAAATGCCCCCGATCCGCGCTTTGACAGCCCATCAGGCGCGTGATATACTGCCAGCTTGGTATGACCCTCTGAGGGATGGAGGGATGGCCGAGTGGACGATGGCAACGGTCTTGAAAACCGTAGTGGGTGCAAGCTCACCGGGGGTTCGAATCCCTCTCCCTCCGCTGAAGGACTCGGCAGCGAGTTTTGTTAACATTTGGATCGGGTTGACCTCTACCGGCAGAAAATTGCTGTTGACTGGGGAGGTGCCAGAGTGGACGATTGGGGCCGCCTGCTAAGCGGTTAACGGTCTAAAAGCCGTTCCAGGGTTCGAATCCCTGCCTCCCCGCTGGGAGCTTGAAAAGCTCCGGTGTATACTCAATGCTTGAGGTCTAACATATTTTTTGCGCCCTTAGCTCAGTGGATTAGAGCGTCTGGCTACGAACCAGAAGGTCGGGAGTTCGAGTCTCTCAGGGCGTACAGGGAAGCGACCCCTATTGGGAGTCGCTTTTTTTGTGGACAATCATTTATCTATGGGGTCTGGCGATGATAACACCCGCCGGCAAAGAGTGTCGTTTTTATTATCAAAACTTTCATCGCGGCCGCTCTGAGCAAGAGTGCCGCCTGATTCAGGGCAATCCCCGCTCGCCGGAATGGCGGCCGAGGGATTGCTTTGACTGCCCCGTTCCGGAAATTCTGCGGGCCAATAGCAGCCCCGATCTTGTCCTGGAAGGGACAGTCAAGAGCGGCTTGTTCGGGTTTAACCGGCGCGTGGAGGTCAAGGCGTTTTGCAGCAAACACTTGATTGATGTTGACCAACCGCAGGTCGGCTGCTCCGAGTGTGCCATGGAGCGCCCGGGGCTGCGCGATTTGTTCAGCGAGGAGTGACCTGGAAACACGCCGGGACGACAATACCCCCTCATGATTGAAGCTGTCCTCTTCGACCTCGACGACACCCTCCTGAGCAATCCCATGACCCGGTTCCTGGCCAGGTACTTCGCGTTACTGGGCCAATATGTGGGCCGGCAGATGGATCGCCGACTATTTCAGCAAGCGCTGCTCTCCAGCACACAGGTCATGATTGCCAACACCGACCCATCCACCCTGAACAAGGACGCATTTTGGGCTTCTTTTCAAGCGCAAACCGGCCAAAAACGCGACGATTTCGCACCGTTTATCGCTGCATTTTACCGGGACGAGTTTTCCCGCCTGCAACCGGAAACCCAGCGCCGACCGGCTGCGGCCGCGCTGGTGCGCGCTTGCTTCGATATGGGGCTGAAGGTGGTAATCGCCACGAATCCGGTGTTTCCCCAACGGGCGATTGAACAGCGATTGGCCTGGGCCGGCGTGCCTGTTGACAAGTATCCCTTTTCCCTGGTGACAACTTACGACAACATGCATGCGTGTAAACCACACACGGTTTATTATGAGGAAATCCTGACCCGGATTGAGCGCCGCCCAGAGGCTGCTTTGATGGTAGGTGATAATTGGCACAATGACATCGCTCCTGCCGCGAGATTGGGACTCCATACCTTTTGGGTTGCAACAAACGACATGCCGCTGCCGGACGCGGCCGTTTCTGTCTCAGGGCGAGGGACCCTCGACGATTTGTATCACCTGGTGAGGTCGGGGTGGCTCCAACAGCTTTGTACCGGCGGGGAAACAGGCGGAGTCTAAACGATGCAGCAGCCCCGCTCTGTCCCCGAACTCCTGAATGACCTGGCCACATTCGCCACGGCCGTGGAAACAGCATTGTCTGGGAAAGAAGTTGCGTGGCTCTGGCGGCCGTCTGAAAGCGAATGGTCATTGACTGAAGTGATTTGCCATTTGCGGGACGTCGAGCGGGAGGTTCACCAGGTCCGATTCCACAAATTGTTGGCTGCGGAAAATATCTTCCTCTTCGGGGCAACGCCCGATGAATGGGTGAAGGAACACCGATACCAGCAGCAGCACGGGCCGACCGCCCTGTCAGATTTCCTCGCCGCCCGCCGCCAGACGCTCGTCCTGCTACAAACCATTGAAGACGACGCCATCTGGCGCCGTCGCGGCCGTCACGCTTTCTTCGGTTCCACCAGCATGCACGAGCTGCTCAATTTGGCAGTCAAACATGACCAGGCCCATTGGGAGCAGATTCAACGTTTGTTGGCATAGAATAACTCGTGCTAATGAGCCTGGAGAATTAGAGAGCGGCTATAAAACGTGGGGGCTAAGCGCCACAACTTCGCGGCGCAGTTTCTCAATCAGATGCTTGCTTTTTTCGTCCTGAAACAGAGAAAAATGGTGCTTCTTATACGCCAGCTCGCTGCACCGATAGTAAAAGCGGGCTGTTCGCCAATATGCGGATACCCCCTGCGAGAGAAGTACATTGAAGTTGCGCCAGGCGCGTGAAGCTGAACTGGCCGTCTCATACTGGCTTACTGTCAGATAGCCGGAGCGCACCTCTTCCGCCAGATACCGCCGCATCCAACGCCTTTCCTGAAGCAAGGCCCAGAAGATGATGGCCAGCGTCAGCCAGACGCCGCCCCAATCTGAGATAAGGGCCACAAAACAGAGCGTATTGTTGAAAGAGAGCGAGAAGTTGTGGAGGAAATGCAACAGGACGGCCGTCATCCACCCGGCAAAAGGGAGCACGAAGCGGGCTGCTGAACGAACAGTCAGGCGTGCGGCAGCAATGCCCAGCCCGGTCATGCTGGTGAACAGCGCGTGGTTCAGCCCAAAGATGATGGCGCGCATGAAGATGTTGATGCCCCACGCCTCTGCTCCCCCTTCCCCAAAAACGGTGACAAAGTAGGCAACGTTTTCCACCATGGCAAAACCCATGCCCACCATCGCCCCGTAGATGATGCCATCCAACGGGCTGTCAATCTCGTGCCGCCACAGCAACAAGATGCCCAGCAGCGCCATCCCTTTGACAGACTCTTCCACCGGCGGGGCAATGAAGCTGGCGGTCAGGGCGTCGCCGGTTACCTCACCGGCGAGCAGGTACACGGGCAAGCTGAACAAGGTATTGAACAGGAGCGCGATGATGATGCTGGGGATGGCTCCCCAAAGGAAGGCGGCCGCCAGCAGCCACCACGGTTCCTTTTCGTACCGATCCACCCAGTAAATGAGCGACACGTAAAACATGGTGGGTATGACGGCAGCAACGACGGAAAGCGCAAAAACAGCTACCGGGCTCATAAGGGTCTCCCAATGCCGACGGCGCGTTCGGGCTAGATGATCAACATTGCGTCGCCGAAGGAATAAAAGCGGTAACGCTCCTGAACGGCCGTCTCGTAGGAAGCCATGATGCGCTCGCGGCCGGCCAGGGCGGAGACGAGCATCAACAGGCTGGAACGAGGCAGGTGAAAATTCGTGATGAGCGCGTCCACGGCGCGAAAAACGTAGCCGGGGTAGATGAACAAATCAGTCCGCCCTTCGAAGGCGGTGACCGGCTTCCACGGACAAATGCTGCTCGTTTCTCCGGCAGCGTCCCGCGCACTAATTGTTTGCAGGCTGCCGGTCAATCCCGCCGAGCGCAGAGCGGCCGTTTCCAGCGTGCGCACGGCCGTGGTCCCCACCGCAATAAGACGGCCGCCCGCAAGTTTGGCCTCATTGATGCGCCTGGCCGAGTCGGCGGTCAGGCTGGCCCATTCGCTGTGAATGGTGTTCTGGCTGACTTCCTCTGCGTCCACCGGCTTGAATGTGTCCAGTCCCACGTGTAAGGTCACGCGCTCGAAGAGCACCCCTTTTTCGCGCAGGGCCAGCAGCAGGTCTCCAGTGAAATGAAGCCCGGCCGTGGGAGCTGCGGCCGAGCCGGGCGGTCGGGCGTAGACCGTCTGGTACCGCTCGGGATCTGGCAGCGGCTCGTGGATATAAGGGGGCAGCGGCGTGTGTCCCAGAGTCTCCAGATGGGGGCTGACGGGCTGGTTGAAGGTGATCTCCCGCTGGGGGCCGTCCAGGACGGCCGTGATCACGCCCACAATGTCGCTGGGCTGGTCGTCGCGCCCATGCAGGGTGATAGTTACGCCCTCATTCAGGCCGCGGCCGCCAACCAGGGCTTTCCAGGTCAGGTCATCCAACTGTTCCAGCAGCAGGATTTCACCCTTGCCGCCTGTGGCCTTACGGCCGAAAAGCCGGGCAGGGATGACGCGGCTGTCGTTGACGACCAGCACATCGCCGCGCCGCAAATAGTGGAGGATGTCCGCAAACCGCCGATGCTCGGTGCGGCCAGTGTCCCGGTGCAACACAAGCAGGCGAGAAGCGTCTCGCCGGGGAAGCGGCCGTTGGGCGATCAGTTTCGCCGGGAGCAAATAATCAAAGTCACTGGTTTTCATTGATAACAACGGGTCACCGGCGGAAGATGCGGATGATGATATTGAGCAAAATACTGCCCAAAATGCTCACAAGCAGCATAGTAGCCAGCGGAAAATAAATCTTGACGTTCTCGCTCTCATAACGGAAGTCGCCGGGCAGATTGCCCAGCCAGGGAAAATAACGCACCGCTAGCAAGATCATCAACCCGGCAAAAGCGATGACCAGTCCGATAATTAGCAGTAAACGCCCAAACTCGATCATTTCCAGCGCCAGCCATTCCTGCCGCTAAAACAGGCTTGGCTGTTGGCCCTCCTGTTCTGTTGAGATGGGATAGCCCAGATGCTTGTAGGCATGCGGGGTAGCCAGACGGCCGCGAGCGGTCCGCTCCAGAAAGCCCAGTTGCAGCAAGTATGGTTCTACCACGTCCATGATGGTATCCGACTCTTCGCTGATGGAGGCAGCAATAGTGTCCAGCCCCACCGGCCCGCCGCCGAACTTCTCGATGATGGTGCGCAAAACGCGGCGATCCAGATCGTCCAGGCCGAGCGCGTCAATTTCCAGAAGATTAAGCGCCGCCACGGCCGTCTCTCCCGTGATCCGCCCTTTAGCCCGCACCTGGACATAGTCGCGCACCCGGCGCAACAAACGAAGCGCAACGCGGGGTGTGCCCCGCGAGCGCAAAGCGATCTCGTCCGCGCCGTCAGCATCAATGGGCACACCCAGAATGCGCGCCCCGCGCACCACAATGGTGCGAGTCGCTTCCCGACCATAGAAGTCCATCCGGTACACTGCGCCAAAGCGGGCGCGCAACGGAGCCGTCAGCAGCGCCAATCGCGTCGTGGCCCCAATGACCGTAAACTTGGGTAATTTCAGCCGCACATTCTTCGCGCCAGGCCCCTTCCCCACAATGATGTCCAACACAAAATCTTCCATAGCCGGATAGAGAATCTCTTCCACCACGCGGCCAAGCCGGTGCACCTCGTCGATGAACAAAATGTCGCCTGCCCGCATGTTGGTTAAAATCGCAGCCAGATCGCCAGCCCGCTCGATGGCCGGTCCGGCTGTGATGCGGATATTGACATTCATCTCATTGGCTACCACGTGGGCCAGCGTCGTCTTTCCCAGCCCCGGCGGGCCGTGAAACAGCACATGATCCAGCGGTTCCTGCCGCCCCTGCGCCGCCTCGATGAGGATGGTCAGATTGGTGACTAGCTTTTCCTGGCCAATGAATTCAGCCAGATGCTGCGGCCGGATCAGGCCGTCTAATCCGCGATCCTCGCGCTGCTTTTGGGGGGAAATATGCCGGTCCGGCGTTGTTTTTTCGTCCATCGTTTGTAGGTTGCTCTTGGCGTCGTTGCATGGGATTATACGCTATCTGTCGTTACTTGCGCACTGTTTACATGCACGCGCCGCTGCGCGTCAGGTACAATGGAATGATGACAAAACTGGGAGGTAGTAGCATGGTATATGAAAGTAAGCACCCGCTTGTCAAGCATAAGCTGACACTTTTGCGCGATGTCAACACGAAGCCGAAGAAGTTTCGGGAGTTGGTGCGGGAATTGGCGATGCTTTTGTGTTATGAAGCAACGGCCGATCTCGGAGTTCAGGAAATTACCGTCGAAACGCCGATGGGCCAGGCAACCGGCCGCGAACTGCGCGAAACCATTGGGTTAATCCCCATCTTGCGCGCAGGGCTGGGCATGGTCAACGGCATCTGGGAAATGATGCCAGGCGCTGAAGTGTGGCATATCGGCCTCTACCGCGACGAACGGACCTTGAAACCCGTCTCTTATTACAATAAGCTGCCCACATCGCCGACGGTGCAGGTATGCCTGGTATTGGACCCCATGCTGGCAACCGGCGGATCGGCCGTGTCCACGATTGACATCCTGAAAAATTGGGGCGCTGATCGAATCAAGTTTATTGGACTGCTGGCCGCGCCAGAGGGCATCGAGGTGCTGCGAAAGGCGCATCCGGATGTGCCCATCCACATCGCGCAAATCGACTCCCATCTCAATGACATCGGCTTTATTGTTCCCGGCCTTGGGGATGCGGGCGATCGGCAGTTTGGAACCGGTTGAGTGTGCCAATTGATGTCCTTTTTGGCTGTTTTCTTCGTTGCCTTCTTCATTTCACTGGCTCTAACGCCAGTGGCGCGCCGGCTTTCTCATCGGCTGGGCACCGTGGCGGAACCGGGCGGGCGGCGACGGCATCGCGGCCGTATCGCCAAGCTGGGCGGTTTACCGCTGATGGCAGCGACGCTTGCAGCCTTAGGGATCGCCCGCTGGCTGCTGCCTGCAAGCGGCAGTGATGTCGGTCTCCTGCGGGGAGTCGTCCTAGGGACTTTGTTGGTTGGTGCGGCTGCCGTGCTTGACGACTACTGGGAATTACCCCCCTGGGTATTATTTCTCATTCAATTGGTGGGCGTCGCTGTAGCCATGTGGCACGAAGTGTTCATTGAACGCTTTACCAACCCCTTCAACGGACAAGAGCAAGTGATTCAATGGACATGGCTGGTGTTTTTGCTGACGCTGTTCTGGATCATGGGCATGATCAACACTGTGAATTTTCTGGACGGGTTGGACGGCTTGGCGGCTGGGGTGGGTACCATCGCCGCTCTGGTCTTTGCCTGGCACAGCTACCGTCTTGGGCAAAGCAGTGTGGCCGCTTTCCCGCTGGCGCTGGCCGGGGCGCTTCTTGGTTTCCTGCCGGCGAATTTTCCGCCGGCGCGCATTTTCCTCGGTTCTGCCGGAGCGTATTTTTTGGGGTACCAGCTTGCTACCCTGTCCATCATTTCGCCGGCGAAGATCGCCACTGCGCTTTTGGTCATGGCAGTGCCTATCCTGGATGTTGCCTGGCGTATTGTGGATCGGCTTCGTCACGGCCGCAGTCCGTTTCATGGGGATCGAGGACACCTGCACTATCTGCTGTTTGATATGGGCCTGCCAGCGCGCCGCATCGTGCTTGGATATTATGCCGTGTCCCTCTCATTTGGGCTGGTGGCTATTTTTGTCACTCAACCCGTCATCAAACTGGGCATCCTGATTGGATTGAGCGCGGCCGTTCTGACCTTGCTCATCTGGCTCAGCGCCGCATCCAACCGCCCTGCTGTAGGGGAAGATAGCTAAAGCATTGTGGGCATTTGATACCCAACTGTTAACAGCTTTACACTTCTAGGGCAACGGCTGACACACTTAAACCGCTGCTGATAGGGTATCATGAGTGAAGTGCGTATTGGAACGCAGCATGAAGGTTTTTAGGTGAAGAGAAAATACAACGTCCCCACAATCCTGCAATTTCTTTCACCTGACCGCAAAGGCATCTCCTCTCCCGTCCTTGTACTGAAACAGATTGCGGGCATGAGGGAAGTTCAGCGGAGAATGAGAGCGTCCCGCCATAGCCCGGCGCTAGACCCGATCATCAGCCAAAAGCTGCAAAAACTTGTCAATCCTTAGGTCAGGGTTGTTGCCGGTAGCCTGAGGGCCAGACCAATTAGGTCTGGCCCGTCGTGTTTTATGGGCAGTCTGGGTAATGTTCCCGATTGGCATCCCAGGCGGCCGCGTACCATGCGACATACTCCCCCACATGCGCGGCCCAATATTCTTCGCTGTGCCCCCCTTCATTTAGAACCCAACTGTGTGGAATAACGGCAGCCACCATCTCTTCATGCAGCTGACGAATGTTGTGAATGGCATAATCATCACGGCCGATGTCGAAGTAAATGCGCAAATCTCCTAGATCAGAGCTTAATCCGGTAAACTGCGGGTTCAAATCAGGGCCTGCAGCTATGTCCAGGAGCGCCGCACTGTGTCCGCCTACGCTGCTGAACCGGTCAAGATGGCGAAAGGCGATTTCCAGCGCCCAATACCCCCCGCGTGACAACCCGCCAATGGCTCGCCCCTGCCGATCTACCCAGGCACAAAAGCTGGCCTCAATAGCAGGAATGAGTTCATCAATGATAACCACTTCGTACGAGCCAGGGCCGCCGGATGTATTGGTGGCGATCCATCCCCCGTCCGGCATCACAATGAGAAAAGGCGGGACCTGGCCGGAAAGAATCGCCTCTTCGGCCGCTTCATCCAACCCCAATTCATCCCAAATGGATTCATCATGGATATTGCCGGGCAGCATGTACAGGATCGGATAGACGCGGCCGTCCAGGCCATAACATGGCGGTAAGTAGATACGATAAGCGCTCGGCCCGGCGACCGCGCTGGAGAAAACGCCGGTTTCTATTCGGCCGGGGGAGGCGCATGGCGCGGCTGAAGAGGTGGGCGCAGGCGCAGGCGGCGGCAGCAGCGTTTGTGTGGCTGGCTTGGGTGAAGCAGTGAGTGTTGGCGGCGGAACTGTGGCGGCAACGGCCGCCAGGGTCGGCAACTGGCCCGGTGACGTACACGACGCCAAAGCCAAAAGCAAAAGCAAAGCGGCCGCCAACACCGACTGGCCAAAAGGCATGCCTGTGAAGACTCGGCCAGTCAACACTCTCCCCCACTAAAAAGGCAATTTGCCCGGCGTCTCGGCCAGCAGCTTGCGATAAGCGCCGCGCCAAAGCGTGGGCTTGCGCGTCATCATCTTGATTTGGATGTCGGCAAAGTGGGGGAAGAGATCAACCAGCAAGCCGGGCAGCAGGTCCCACGCTTCATTCCTGATGATATCTTCGATGTTTGCGGCCGCCTCGGCCGTCCAATCCCATTGGCGTAAGAACCGCTCAGCCTTCATCCAATACCCCCGCTTTTCCCAAGCCTGGGCTGTCTGATCTACACCTTTGTTCAACTCTCGCAGCAAATAGACGATGGTTGCAGCCATATCCCGTGCTTCCTCGTCAATCTGGGGCTTTTGGCTCAGGCGGCGCAGCAGTTCGGCCACTGCACGTCTGTTACGGTTACGAATCTTGGTTGGGCTGTCCAGGTTGATGACTCGACTCATTTTCGCTCCTTAAAACGGCGGGATCATAGCACCGATGTTCCAACATGCAAGCGATGGAGAAGGATTCGTGGTTCCAACGGCCGTTTCTTCTCCTGCTGATGTCGCTAGCCAGAATGTAGTTTGTTTGCTTTAATAATATCGGCACGGCCACGTGCATGGGATAATGGATTTGGAGCGGGAAGCAAAGGCAGGTAACAACACATGCGCATGAGTGAAGTCCTCGGCTTAATTCTGGGTGGCGGCAAAGGAACCAGACTGTACCCGTTAACAAGGGATCGGGCCAAACCCGCCGTCCCTCTGGCAGGCAAATACCGATTGATTGACATTCCCATGAGCAACTGCTTTCATGCGGGAATAGACAAAATCGCCATCCTGACGCAGTTCAATTCAGTTTCGCTGCACCGGCATATTTACGGCACCTACAACCGAGACGTATTTACACCAGGATGGGTGCAAATCCTGGCTGCCGAGCAAACTCCCCGCAGTGGGGATTGGTATCAGGGCACGGCCGATGCTGTACGCAAGCAGTTAATAGAAATTCGGGAAGCACAAACCAAGTACGTGTTGATCCTGGCCGGCGATCACCTCTACCGGATGGATTATGAGCCTTTTGTGCAATTCCACGTCAACAGCGGGGCCGATGTTTCTATTGCCGTACAGCCAGTCAGCCGGGAAAGCGCGAGCGGGCTAGGTATCCTCAAGCTCAGCCCAGAAAGGGAAATAACTGACTTCGTCGAAAAACCGAAAACGGCCGAAGCGCTGGATGCCTTCATGAGCGGAGATAATCCGGAGAAGCCGCTCATGGCTTCCATGGGCATCTACTTGTTTACCGTGGATACCTTGTTTGAGATATTGGAGTCTGAAGGAGACGATTTCGGCCGTGACATCATCCCGGCAGCCATCCGGGAGCGGCGCGTGATGGGATATGTTTTTGAGGGATACTGGGAGGACATCGGGACGATTGCCCGCTTTTACCAGGTTAATCTAGATATGGCACAGCCAAACGCGCCGTTTGATTTTTACAGCCCCAAACGGCCGATCTACACACGGCCGCGCTTCCTTCCCGCTTCAGAAGTCCAGCACGCCCATCTGCACAACGTCTTGTTAACTGATGGCTGCCGTATTGATGACGCCACCATTGAAAACTCCGTTGTGGGCCTGCGGAGCATCATTTGCCCCGGAGTCTCTATCAAGTCAACAATTATCATGGGCGCAGATTATTATGAGACGGATCGGGATCCCGTAGAAAATCGCCGCCAGGGCCGCCCCCCAATTGGCATCGGAACCGGGTCTGTGATTGAGCGGGCAATCATCGATAAGAATGCCCGCATCGGCCGCAACGTGCACATTCGGGCAATGCCTGACCGCCCCGACACAGATGAAGTTTGCTGGTTTTCCAGAGACGGCATCGTGATCATCCCCAAAAACACCAGCATCCCGGACGGGACGATTATCTAAACCGTTAGCCGGTACCTGACTTTATCTGGCGCGCTTGAAGAGATATTTGGCCGCCGCTTCCGGGGAGGGGAACGCCTGGCCCAGGTGAGCGTGAATCTGAACGCGTTTGTCCTTGGTGCGGATGACCACAGGAAACCAGCCATGTTTAGCGATTGGGGGATGTATAGCCCCACACAGGCCGCCGCTATGCCGCCGGGGGAATTGCCACACGGTCCAGCAATACAGATCGCGGAGTGATACATCCGTGGGCCGATCCGTCCGTAATTTGATGTCAGCGATGATGTTGGCTCTCTGGCTCATGGTTCCTCCCGGCAGCTGCCACTGGATCGCGCAGAAAAAGTGACAAACCCGTCGCCTCACGCGTCCCGCTCATCAAGCGAGCAAAATCCTCAACGTAGCGTCTGTATCTACCAAATTATCCAGCAAATAATCCGGCTGGTAGCGGGCCAGGGTCTGGGCAGAGTGCCAACCACTGGCAACGGCGACGGCCGTGGCTTTCCCTGCTCGTGCACACATCACATCAGCCGGCGTGTCGCCAATAATCACCGTATTGTTACCTGCAATTTCCCTTTTTAGCAACTGGCTCGCCCTTTGCAATGCGACGGCCGGCAACTGGTTGCGATCGATTGCATCCGACCCATAAGCCCCCACGCGAAAGCGGGTTGGGTCAATGCCGGCCGCTGCCAACTTCAGCGGGGCTGTGCTGCGAATATTGCCCGTAAGCAACCCCAGCAACACATCATCACGGCCGTCAAGCGCCGATAACAAAGGCACAACCCCGGGACAAAGGGCAATGCGCCTGGCCGGAAAAATCTGGTGCGCTTTTTCCGTCATTACCTGGAAAATCTCCGGAAGACGCCGCTCGATTTCGGCTGCTTCCACACCGGCCGCGATCAACAGATCCGTGATGATCCGCGGGTCTGTCTTGCCGCCCATGTGGTAACTATCCACAGGCCCGGCTGTGCCGAACAGCTCCTCCAGCGCAGCAATCATGGCGGCCCGGCCGGCGCCTCGGCTGCGAATCAGCGTCCCATCAATATCAAAGAGTAGCAGTTTCATAAAGAAGCAAGCGGGGCGATCCGCGACCACAGACCGCTTTCATGTGCGGACCGGGGGGGCACGGCCGCGCCCACAGAAAGACCTCGTTCCTCCAGGATACGTTTAATAGCCCCAATGCGCCGCTTGGGAGGCAGTTGGTCGAGCATGGCATTGATGCGGGATTGCGCCTGCCGGGCAGCAACTAACCGGCCGTTGGCAAATGCGTCTGTCATGGCCACGAAGGGTTCGGGAACGGCCGTGCTCAAGCCGCTAATCAGGCCGTGCGCGCCCAGCGCAAGCAATCCCAAAGCAATCCGCTCATTACCAGCCAGGATCACCGCCCGATCAGGCGCTGCACCAATCAGTTGACGCACGGCCTGAGCGTCGGGGCGGCTGCTTTTGATGCCCGCCAGCGTGGGTAATTCTTCGCCCAACCGGGTCAGAAGCCCAGGGGTAATGCCGTTTACCGCCATGTGCGGGATGTCGTACAACATCAGCGGCGTTTCGGGTGCGGCCTCGGCGAGCGCATGGTAGTAGGAAGCTAGGCTGTCCTCGTCCATCCCATAGAAAGTTGGCGTGATGGCTACGACCGCATCAGCCTCGACGGCGGCCGCATGGCGGGCCAGGGTGACGGCCTCATCCAGGCGATTGGCCCCGACGTGAAGCAGCACTGGAAAGCGGCCGTCTGCAGCGGTTACGGCCGCCTCATGCAGGCGCATGCGCTCGTTGAGATCCAACAGAATGCCTTCCCCGGTAGTTCCACCGACGAACACGCCTTTCACCCCGGCATCGATGAGGAAGTGGATCAGGCTGGGCACGACGGCCGCATTGACCTGGTAGCCATCTGCCTGCAAAGGGGTGGCCATTGCCGGCGTGACGCCATGCATCAGCCGCGATTTGAGACGCCGTATTTTATCCTGCATCTGAACAAACCACCTTGACGGTTATGCCTCCGCTTCCGCTTCGGTCACTGCTTCGTCGAATATCCGTAACGCTTCTTCCACCAATAGGGATGGGATGTTAAGAGCAGGGGTCAGCCGAATGGTGTTCCGCCCGCAAGGCATGAGAAGCAGCCCTTTTTGAAATGCATTCTGCACGACGGCATTCCGCAGAGGGACATTGCGCTCTTTGGTTTCCCGGTCCTTCACAAACTCAACGCCAATCATCAGACCGCGGCCGCGCACATCCCCGATGCTGGGATGTCGCATCTGCATCTCGGCCAGGGCATCCTTGATATTGCTCCCGGTTTCATCCGCCTGCGACAAAAGCCCTTCCTGCTCAATCACCAACAGGGTTGCCAACGCCGAAGCGGCCGCAATGGGGTTGCCGCCGTACGTGCTGCCATGCGCCCCCGGCTTCCAGGCGTTCATTAACTCGCGGCGGGCAATAATACCGCCAATGGGGAGGCCGCTGCCCACCCCCTTGGCAAAGCAAACGATGTCCGGCTCGACGCCCTCGTGCTGGATGCCCCACCATTTGCCCGTACGGCCGACGCCGCTTTGCACCTCGTCGAGGATGAGCAGAATGCCGTACTTATCACACAATTGGCGCAGACGGGGGAAGAAGTTGGGCGAAGGCACCACATATCCTCCCTCGCCCTGGATCGGTTCTACCAGAATACCGGCCAGGTCGTGAGGATCGAGCACAGTGGGGAATAATTCATTTTCCAGGTAATCCACCACCGCATCCCCGTAGCTTTGCCCCTCCTTTACCTGAAGCACCGGCCGGTAGGGGTTCGGGTATGGGATGTGGCGGACTTTGATCCCGGTGAGGTATCTGGCTTGCTGGACTGATTTGCTGCCGGTGAATGAGAGGGAGCCGAGGGTACGGCCGTGAAACCCGCCGAGGAAGCCGACGAACTTGGCTCGTCCTGTCTGGTACATGGCAAGTTTAATGGCTGCTTCCACTGCCTCAGTTCCGGAATTTGCCATGTAGATCAACGTGTCCGGCATTGGGGCGATGGCCTGGAGCTTCTCGGCCAAATCGACTGCATTAGGATAGTAGAAGTCGCTCAGGCAAATGTGCCAGAATTGGTTCAACTGCTTTTGCACCGCCTCCACCACGGTCGGATGACGGTGCCCGACAGTCATGACCGCAATCCCGGCCATGAAATCAATATACCGGCGGCCGTCCACATCCCACACCTCTGAGCCTTGGGCGTGATCTACTACCAACGGATACTCGCGAGTGTAAGAAGGAGATAAGCAAGCAGCATCTCTTTCAATAAGGGCGCGTGCTTTTGGCCCGCCGCCTTTTGCGTATTGTGACATCAAACTCTCCTCGTTTTGGCCTTTGGTATGATGGCCGAGAACAAGCAAACGTAATCAAGCCGCCGCAAAGCGGGCAGCCTGCAGAATGATGTGATCGCCCCGGTCTTTATTCCGGCTCGGTCGAAAACTTCAACGGGTATCCTTCCAATCCGGCTGCAAAATGGGCTTTCCCCACCAGTCGCACAGCCTGTGCTCTAGGCAATGTGGTTACGTAGGCAATGCCGCTCATATGGGCCGTGAAAGTAACCGCTTCAGCCTCCGGCGCGGATAACTGAAAGATGTTTTGCAGGATTAACACGACAAAGTCGTATGGCGTCACATCGTCGTTATGGACGAAAACCTTCCAGGGTGGCTCCAACAATGTTTCAAGGCTGGCGCCAACCTCTTTCTCTGTGTCATGCTCTACATCAAGCAACCACTGATTCCTGGACATTCGCTCTCAGCCTTGCCGAACCAATTCTACTCTAACCCCAACCATTCACACAACTGAAACGAAGCCTCGACGATTTCCGGTAAACGGCCGCTGCGGGCCGATGACGCGCCACTCTCATTTCAGCAACGGTGTACGTCTGCTCCCTGTAAATGCGGACGATAGCAAAAAGCCACCAGCGTGTGCTGATGGCTCTGATTTTCCGTTTGAGAGGACGCCCACCATCCTATCTTTCACCGGGCTTGGGCTAATACCTTTTGACTGATGTCCAGGCTGCCTTTCGACCACAGTGTTACTCTTGTTGGTTTGGGTCCTCTCACACCTCAGTATATCTGGCTTTCTTACAATGCACATTACAATTCGTAATCTGCACCGTCGTTCCTGAAACAGCCTTTTATCGATGGCTCCGCCCAAGACCAGGATAGGCAGCGATCTGCAACTCCGCCACCTCCATCCATTGAGGCTCCGGCACAGGAAGCATACCCCAGCGGAAGCGGCCGCGAGGAGTGGCAATCATGTACTGGTTGTCAAGCCAGCAAACGAAACCCAGGGGGCCTTGCGGCCGAAATGGCGTCTCCAGGATGAGCGAGCCATCCATAAAAAATGCGCAGCCGTTTCGCTGCCAGCGCAGTCGGTAATGATGCCATTCCATCATATTTGCTTCCAGCGGCGCGTAACGGATGCCCAACCGGCGCTGAATCGCGGGCCAGAGGCGACGACGCACAGCCGGCCACTGGTTGAGCAACAACACGACCGGCGTTGTTAAAGCCAGCGCTTTCGCCGCGGCCGTGGCAGCATCCAGTGTCGCCACAAACCACCCCCGGCCCGGCCCATCTGGAGCCAGCGGCAGATCGGTCGGAGCAGAACCATAGAAAAACCAAACGGCCTGAGGCAACGACGGCCAACGCACGGTGGGATCGCCAAATGGCGCATTCCAGAAACCAAATCCGGTCGTCCCCACCAACAGCCCGGCTGGATGAGAGAAGCGGGCGCGAATGTTCAGTTCAAGACCTGGCCGCCACGGGTATCGCCCGCGCCCCCGGCTGCGCCAGCCGCCGGATTGCTTCACCCCATAATCATCAATCTGCGCGTCGGCGTACCCTTGCTGCACCACTGGCAGTCTTAGGCTCAGGACTGGCTCTGTAATAACCCGGCCCCCGTTTATTTCCAGGCGGCGAAATCGCTCAAGATTCATCGTGCGCCCGTCCACTTCAGTCCTACCATGACCATGCTGATTATCATATCCGATTACAGGTTCAACCAACAATCAGGTATAATCGCGTCCCGTGAAGGAGAACCGTTTTCTATGGAAATTACCTGGTATGGATTGAGTTGTTTTCGCATCAGCGAACGGCGCATGGCCACGATTGTCACGGATCCTTATGGCAGTCAGATTGGTCTGCAGCCGCCAAAATTGAAGGCCGACGTAGTGACATGCAGTCACCAGGCTAAAGGACACAATTACCTGCGGGCCGTGTCGGGCTGGCAGCACGCCCTGACTGGACCGGGTGAATTTGAAATCGGGAACGTGTTTATCACTGGAATTGATACGACCAACGGCAAAGGCACAACGCGGAATGTCGTCTTTATGCTTGACTACGGGGGGCTGACTGTGGCCCACCTGGGCGATATGACAAATGTGCCGTCGCAAACACAAATCGAAGCACTGGAGCAGGTCAACGTGCTCCTGGTTCCGGTGGGAGGGGGCAATAGTTTATCGGCCGCGCAGGCTTCTGAGTTGGTTTCCATGCTGGAGCCGAATATTGTGGTGCCTATGCACTACCAACTGCCAGGCATGAAGCTGGAACTGGAAAGCGTTGATCGGTTCCTGAAAGAAATGGGCGTGACCGATGCCCAGGAATCCAACACCCTCAAACTTCGGGCAGCTAATTTACCGGAAGAAACCGAAACCGTTCTGCTGACCCCTAAAATTTAACTTTGGGTCTGACACCGTAAAGGGTTTCCCTCGCCAGAAAGTGAGAAAATGCCAACAAAACTGCTAATGCGCTGGGATGTCCGGCCAGAGACCGAAAGGGATTATTTTGAGTTCCTGGTACATGAATTTATCCCAAGCTTGAGTAAGCTGGGCATTTCCGAGATTCAGGTCTGGTACACCGCGTATGGGGAGTGTGAGCAAAAACTTGCCACCGGAATAACACCTACGTTGGAACAGATGAATGCGGCACTCAACAGCGAGGAGTGGACCTCGCTCATTAGCAATTTGAACAACTTCGTAGACGGGTTCAGCCAAAAAGTCGTTCCGGCCACGAGTGGTTTCCAGATTTAATTGCCCGCTATGCGATTGGGAGAAAAAGAAGGATGTTATGAAAAGACGCCTGCGTCGAAAAAAGGCGCAGGTTTTTGTTTACGGGCTTTTGAATTGGCTCAGGCGTTCGTCTCGGCCGTTGTCTTTGACTTGACCGAACTCCCCGAATTTCCGGAACTTTTTTCGCTGACTTGTTTGCTGGTGCTTTTCTCACCAGTATGCTTGCTCTTGCCATTTGCGCTGGGCGTGCTGCCGTTCCGATTATCCGTGACGTAAAAGCCGCTCCCCTTGAAGACAACCCCGACGGAATTGACCACACGGCGAACAGGCCCCTCGCATATCGGGCAGACAGACAGCGGATCATCCGTCATTCGTTGCCGCTGTTCAAATTGATGGCTACATTCTCTGCATCTGTATGTATATATTGGCATCTTTCCAACCTACCAGCGGAGTATCCGCAGCAAACGGGAGTTATTTTAACGGTCACCACGGTATTTGACAACCTGACCGGCACTATGCTACAAACTGTTCGTTAAAATTATGTAAGCGCTACATGCCCGGATCGGGTAAATTCATCAAACTTAATACAGGAGGAATTTCATGTCTCCAACCGAAGCGCAATCGCGGATCAAAGCGCGTATCTGGCAAGCCATTGCCCAGTCAGATATTGACACCAGCAAGATTGAGAGGAAGGATCTAGACTCTTTGGTTGACCTTGTTACGGAGGCAGCGCTGATGGAATTGGATGATGAAATGGGAAAATCTTATAAAGCTGAACAATCCAAGCCGGCATTGTTCGATGGTGATGAACAACCCCTATGGGAAGGACGACCGTTTCTTTCCCTCAACTTGCACTACATGATCACCACAGAGCGAGTGCGGATCACCGAAGGGCTGCTGGGTAAAGCGCGAGAAGATATCGAACTGGTTCGCATCCAGGACATGGATCACAGCCAGACCTTCAGCGAGCGCCTGCTCAAGATCGGCGACATTACCATTCGCAGCCATGATTCCAGCCATCCGCAGGTTGTGTTGAAAAACGTTAGGGACCCGGAAGCAGTGCATGAAATCTTGCGCCGAGCGGTGCTGGACGCCCGAAAACGGTACAATTTCACCTACCAGGAAGAAATGTAAAGAAAGGCGGGCTTGGCGGCTTAGGCTTCGGCCATAGCTGCCAGGCTCTCCTGATCCAACAGCACAACCTGTTTGCGGCCGATCTCTATCCAGCCGTCTGCCTTAAAGTCGTTAAGCGTCTGTGTAATCGTTTCGCGGTAGGTGCCGAGCATCTCACTGATATCCTGGTGGGTGTAACCGGTGACCCGGTTCGAGTTGCCTTGCTCTGCAGCCAGTTGCAGGAGCAAGCCAGCCAGTCGCGCCGGAATGCTCTTGAAGGCGATGTCTTCCAACCGTGATTCAAGTTGCACCAAGCGGCCGCTCAACGCCTCCAAAAATCGGAACGCAACATCCGGCTTTTCCCGCACAAGCCGCTCCACATCAGAACGGCTCATGACGCAGATAAGGCAATCATCCAGGGCTTCCGCAAACGTATTGTGCATCCCCTGCCCCACCAACGACATCTCCCCGAAAATAGCCCCAGGGCCTAAAGTCGCCACCACCAGCTTCTTGCCGTTGGGAGCGATGCGGTACAATTGAACCCGGCCTTGTTTCAGCAAGAAAAGCACTTCGCCGGTATCCTCAGGCATATAAAACATCTTACCGGCAGGACACGTAGACATCGTGATCTGCCGATCCATTTGAGCCAATTCACTTGGGCTAAGGTCGCGGAAGACTTGAATGCTGGACAGATAATTTATTTTGTTATTCAGTTTGTTAGCTTGCATAGGACACGCGTCTTTTCCTCTGGTCTATCATACCTGACGCCACTGAGATACGGAATCTTACGCCTCGACAGCTTGCCGGGCGGCTTCAAGTTTCCGTATAAGCTCATCTCGGGTCGGGTTGCCCAGGAAAATGACACGGTCGTTCAGCACATAGGTTGGCACGGCAAACACCTGGTCAGGGCGTTCACTGCTACTCATGTCCACCAACTCCATTGTTACCTCAGGGAATTGAGGGGCAATGTCTGCCACGATACGTTGGGACTCCTCACACGTCCAACACGCTTCTGAAATGTAGACCTGTAATTTATTCATGGACGCATGTTAGCACGCATGATTCTGCCGTGACGTAACAGCCGTTACACAAAAGTGAGAACAAGATTAAAGGATGGGCAACACCTACCTTTCTCGACGGCCGCTTCCTGTATGGGCTTCACCCAATGCGGCCGTTGTCCCTCTTTCCAGACTTGTGCGCGAGGGCCGGCTCCAAACAGCGCCGTCCGGCTACGCACAACTCTACACCCCTCCATGATTCTTGATATTGTTGCTCAGGAACCCTTCCTCACTTATACGACAGAATTCTTACCCACAAATTAAGATTCGCTGAATCTCGTCTCCTCCTCGAAACATTCTGTAATAAACTGTCTCTCGTCAACCACAAGCCGCATCGTATGGCACATTACAGTAGGAATCGTCATGTAATGCCATATTCTTGCAGACAACTGTTGGAGGTATTAGTTAATATGAGAAACGCTTTCACGAAACTGGGCTGGCTCGCCTTGCCCTTGATCCTGCTATTGGCCGCCTGCGGCGGCGCTTCAGCCCAGCCAGACACAGCACAGGCTAACGTCGTCCAATCCGACGCCATACAGGCAGATACAGCGCAATCGGACGCGGGGAAAACGAGCGCCGTGCAGTCAGATGCAGCACCATCGGATGTGGTTCAGGTAACCGGCCGCCCGCAGTTTGTTGAATTCTATGCTGACTGGTGACCGACCTGCCAGCGACTGAAGCCCATCGTGCATGAGCTTGAACAGACCTATGGTGACAAGATTGAATTTGTTTATCTCAACATTGACGACCCCAGCACGGCCGCAATGAAACAAAAGCTGGGATATCGCTACCAGCCTCATACCTTCTTACTGGACGCCAACGGAGAAATCGTCGAGCAATGGCTCGGTTACAACTCCCCCAATGTCTACGAAGATGCGTTTGAACGGCTGCTAAATAGCTAAACCCACAGAAGCTTTCCCCCCTAAGCTTCATCCATATTTGAACTATAACCGCCTGGCCCACTCCTTTTTGAGAAGGTCAGGCGGTCATTGTTTCCACAGCCATCTATTGGCCTGGCCGATCCGCACAATCAATTTACACCACTAAAGAACGCGCCAACTCAATCTGCTTGACGGCCGACTGCCTGGCAAAGCGGCCACGGATCTTCCCCCTTCAAAATGGCAGCCAGCGCCGGACTCGCCGCATAATGGCCGTGGTAGCGTGGCGGGAGAAGCGCCGCGATTTTCACCATGATGAGATGCGTGTAAGCCGCCAGGTCACGCGTCCGCACCCGCCGCCCGATGTCCGGCAGGTAAAACGGCTCCCCAATTTTCACCTGCAACTTCGTCGGCCTTAATTGTTTGAAATTGCGAAACAAAATATCGTTATTCACCAGACCGACAGGAAGAAGCGGCACTCCAGCCCGGCTGGCCAGAAAGGCGGCGCCGTCCTTCGCGGGCATCAGCGCCCCAATTCGGCTTCGCGTTCCTTCCGGAGCAAGGCCAAAGACGGAGCCAGCTGCCAGCGCATCCAGCGCTTCCCGCAGCTTGCGCCTGTCTGCTTCCCCTCGCTGGATATAAATCGCTCCCAACCAGCTCATGATGGGACCGTAAATGGGGTGCGAACGCCATTTCTCCACGGCAAAGAAGCGCCATTTCATCACGGGAAATGACATGAGCAGAACCGGCGTATCAATGACGCTGGTGTGATTGAGCACGACGATGTATGGTCCATGTGACGGAATGTTCTCGCGGCCGTGTACTTCAATGCGCGCCAGCAAGATGATCCGGGCGATATTCATGACCAGGCGGATCAAACGGTATCGAAACATCAGGTAATTGTCCCGTGGGCGTGATTGCGGCCCCTGCTCTTACAGCGGCCGCACAGGAGTATAGCGGAAATCGGGGCCGGTGCGAACCAGCCATCAAACAGCCTGGGCTAAATAATTCTGTCGCTATCTGCGAGGTATGCGGAGAGGCAGAATCATGCTACACTGAAGCGTGAAGGCTCACGGCCGTGCTGTGAGCCAGGATCGTTTGCCAATCCCGGCGAATTGTTTCGGCCTATGAAAGCGCAGCGCATCACCAGTAACATAAAACAAGCCACATGGCTTCTCCGGCTGGGAGAATGGGGCCTGTTGTTCACCGTTTTGGTGCTGGCCATCTGGCTGGCGACGCAGAGCCGCGCTGCGCCCCTGCTCATCCTGCTGGCTGTGCTCTACATCATCGCCATCAACTTCAGCTTACCGCCGTCTCGCGCCGGTGTTAGCCTGGTACCGACGGTTGCCGTCAGCAGTTTACTGGTTGTGGAGCCAATCACGGCCGTCACGCTCTTCCTAACCAGTTTACTGCTGGCAGAGACGGTCCGCCCATTATGGAACCCGCTCTGGGATCATGTGGGATTACAGCGGCCGCCCCTGCAGCAGCGTTTAGGCCCAGCCGTTGTCCATCTTTTGGCCCTAGTCATCGCCGCCCTGGTCTACATTCAATTTGGGGGAGTTGCTCCTGTCACCGCAGTCCAGTTACGCCGGCCCGTCAGTCTGGTAGCCTTAGCTGTGGGCTATGGCGCTGCATACTCCCTATTCACAATAGTGTGGTGGGTCTCCTGGCAGCAAACGGAAACGGGGCAACGGCCGTGGCGGGCATTCTTTCGCCAGCACGCTGTAGCGGTACTGACGCTCGGATTTCTGGCCCAACCCTTCTCCCTCTTGGGAGGAATCACCTTTGCCCAATCCGGCCTGCCCACGTTCGTCATCTTCTGTCTGGGCGTCATGGTATTCAGCATCATCCATTGGCTATCGTGGCAGCGCCGGGATGTGCTGGAAAAGCAGCTGACACAGTTTGCCGCACTCAACCGGGCCGGCATATCCCTGAGGGAAACGCTGGAGCTGTCCACTGTGCTGGAGCAAACATTCCGCCAGCTGGTGGAGCTGGTCGAAACCGACCATTTCGCCATCACCCTCCTGGAAACAGATGGCGGATGGCGGCAATTTGCAGCCGGATTGCCGCAGCCGACTCACAACGAACGGCCGCTGGCTCCCACGCTGCGACCGATTTCCACCCCCGATGACTTCACCGCCTGGGTAGCGAACCACGGCCGTATCCTCGACCTGGACGAAAGCAATATGCATTTCTCTAGCCGCCACAACCTGACGCCCCCCACGCCAACACCCGCGGCCTGGCTTGGCGTGCCGCTCAACACAAGCGAGAAAACCGTTGGCGTTATGGTGTTGCAGCGTTACAGTCCGGGAGCCACGTTCAGCCGTTGGGGCCGGGAAGTAGTCCTGGCCATTGCCGGGCAGACAAGCGCTGCCATCGAGAATGCCCGCCTGTACAGCGAAACAGTCCGCCTGTACAGCCTGACTGATGAGGCGCTGGCCCGGCGGCTTGAGCAATTGCATGCGCTGCTCAACGCCATGCAGGAAGGGGTGATCATGGTGGACGCCTCCGGCCGGATCGTGCTGGTCAATGAGATGGCGGCTAAACTATTGGCGCAGCCGGCGGAATCATTGCGCCAGGCAACCCTGAACCCGGACAAGGCTGCGGCTCGTCTTGGCTACCAGCCAGACGAACTACTCTCGCTGCTTCACCGGCTTGCTTCCGGCCAGGCCCCGGCCAGTCAGGCAGAAGTCTACCAGATAACAAGGCCCTCCGATGTTGACGGCCGCACGCATCGCTTCATCAAACGCATCGAGGCCCCGGTTTCCGGCCCGGCCAGGCAAATCATGGGCTGGTTGATGCTGTTCCGGGATGTAACCGAAGAGCAAGAGTTGGAGGAGCAGCAGGCAGATCTGGCCCGTATGATCGTTCACGATTTGCGCAATCCACTGACAACCATAGACAGCACCATCCGGCTTGTCGAGAGCCAACTTCTGTCGGACGCGCCTTTGTCGCCGGGCGAAGCGGCCGTGCTGCTGGAGCGGGCCAGACGGAGCGGGGCGGACATGTTGGATATGGTGGATTCGCTGATGGACATCAACCGCATGGAAGCGGGCCAATTGGCGGTGGAAGCGGAAGCAATGCGGCTGCCGCCGCTAGTGGATCGGGTTATTCATCGTTTGCGGCCGTTAGCCATTGAGAAGCAGCTCGAACTCGCCTTTGACCATGCGCCGGCGCTGCCCGCCGTCTGGGCGGATGAAGAGATGATCCGGCGCGTGCTGGTCAACCTCCTCGACAACGCCCTCAAATTTACGCCGGCCGGAGGGCGCATCTACAGCCGCCTGCAAGTAGACTCCCCCACCCTGAACGGCCGCGAACCCGGCGTGCGCTGCATCATCGGCGATACAGGTCCCGGCATCCCGCCGGAATCCCGCGAGCAGATATTCGCCCGTTTCATGCGCACCAACCCGGGCGGGGCGCAGATTCGCGGCACCGGCCTTGGCCTGACTTTTTGCAAACTGGCCATCGAAGCGCACGGCGGCCGTATCTGGGTTGAAGACGGGCCGGATGGGGGGAGCCAATTTGTGTTTACGCTGCCAGGCGTACCGGCGTAGTTTTATTTCGTAAATGAGTCACTCAATCGCAACTCATTCCCGCTTGCGCCGCCGGAAAGACAACAGCCACAAGAGCATGGTCGCAATCGGCCAGACCCAGGCCAGGTCTCCGGGGCCATCAGGACCGGTGCAAGCCCTGGTACGCCGGATGTGGATGAGGCGGTAATGGGCGCAAACGGCCACCAGTTCCTCGTCAGTCATCGTCTTGGGGTGAATGCCAAAAAGGGGCGCAGCGAAACCGCTGGCGATCAACACCTGACGCAGCAATGGCAGCCGGTTCTCCGCCTCAGAAATATCCTCGGCGACGCCCGCCCACCAGCCGTCCGGCAGCCACACTTCCACGTTGGGGTTGGCCTGGATGTTGCGATACCAATGCGAGACTTTGCCGAAGCCGACAGTACAGTACAACTCGCCGTCTACAATGGCGTAATTCACCGGTGTGCGACGGCGCAAACCTGTCTTTCTGCCTGTGTGGGTAATAACCATGATGCGGCCGCCCACGTCAGGCCAGGCGTTGAGCCAACTGCCCAGCCCTAGCCGCCACATAAGCAGCATGAATTTGTTCAAGTACTTGAAGCCGTGACGCAGCTTCTTCTCTAATTGAGGATCGAAACTCATTGCTCCCTCCTTCCGGCTGCATACTCGGATGCATCCTTAACTACCCGCTGTGTCCGTCCACCCTTACGCGCCCTCCAGCAGTTGCGCCCGCAGCGTTTCCGGGTCCGTCGTCGGCTGGCGGCAGATGAAGCGGCGGCAGACGTAAGCGGCCGCCCGGCCGTCCAATTGGGTTCGGTCAGCCAGGAGCGGCACGGTCTGGCCATCGCCGCCGGCAGCCACAATCGTGTACGGCCGATAGTGAGCTGACACAACGTCCAGCAAGGCCATCGTGTCCGCACGGCTGGGTTCACCCACGATAGCCACTTCCCTCGGCTCGCCCAGCATAAAGACGGCCGCGCTCAACCAATGGGCGAAGCTGGTCGGGTGCTGGGTCATCAGCCGGGACAACGAGGCAACACTTCTCTCAGCAATCTCCCAGTAACGGCCGTCCCCCGTGAACAGGCTCATCTTCAACAACACCTGGGCGGCCATGGCGTTCCCGCTGGGCGTCGCATTATCCTGAACATCCTTCGGCCGCTGGAATAACCCTTCGTGGTCATCAGATGTGTCATAGAAGCCGCCCTGCTCCTCATCTTGGAAATAGGTCAACATCAGGTCGGCCAGTTCCTGCGCCCAGGCAAACCAACGCGGCTCAAATGTGTTCTGGTAAAGGGCCAGCAGGCCATCAGCCAGGTAAGCGTAATCTTCCAGGTACGCATTATATCTGGCCTGCGTCCCGGCTTTCCAGGTGCGGCGCAGACGGCCGTCCGCGCCCCGCATCGCCTCATAAAGAAACCGAGCATTACAAGCGGCCGTTTCCGTGTAATCCGGCCGATTCAACACGCGTCCTGCTTCCGCAAAAGACGCCAGCATCAGTCCATTCCACGATGTCAATACCTTGTCATCCAGCCCGGGCCAAACGCGCTGCGCCCGCGCTTCATACAATTTTTGCCGCGACTCAGCCAGCTTTGCTTCTAATTCCGCAAGAGACAGCCGGGCTAACCTGGCTACTTCCGCCGGATCACGAGGCACGTTGAGAATGTTCTTCCCCTCCCAGTTACCTCGCTTGCTCACGTCATAGTACAGCATGAACAGCTCAGCATCATCCCCCAGCACGGCGCGAATCTCTTCCGGCCGCCAAACGTAAAATTTCCCTTCTTCCCCTTCACTATCCGCATCAAAACTGCTGTAAAATCCTCCCTCTTCATGCCGCATTTCCCGAATGACAAAGTCCAGCGTCTCTTCAACGATGCGGCGGTAAAGCGGGTTTCCCGTCACTTGCCATGCATGCAGGTAAATCCGGCTCAAGAGTGCGTTGTCGTACAACATCTTCTCAAAATGGGGCGCCAGCCAGCGGTCATCAGTGGAGTAACGGGCAAACGCGCCCCCCAGCTGATCGTACATACCTCCGTAAGCCATCTTCTGCAGCGTGTGCTCTACCATGAACAAGGATGATTCATCACCCCGGCGCAGGTGCATGCGCAACAAAAATTCCAGCGTCATCGAGGGTGGGAACTTGGGGGCGCGGCCAAACCCCCCTTGCTCCCGGTCAAAGCGGCTGGCGATGCCGTCTACAGCTTGCAGGAGCAGGGTGTCGTCCAGCGTCTGTTCGCCCCCGCTCAGATTGACGGCCCGTGACAGATGCTGGGCGATGTCCTCCGCGCTGTTCTCTAGTTCCTCGCGCCGCTCCTGCCACGCCTGGGTCACAGCGGTGAGTACCTGGCGAAAGCTGGGCATTCCGTAACGGGGTTGGGGCGGGAAATAGGTGCCGCCAAAAAAAGGACGGCCGTCCGGCGTGAGGATCACGGTCATCGGCCACCCCCCTTGCCCGGTCAGGGCCACGACGGCGTTCATGTAAATACTGTCCAGGTCCGGCCGCTCCTCCCGGTCAACTTTGATGTTGACGAAGTGCTCATTCATGAACGCGGCCGTGTCCGGGTCTTCAAACGACTCGTGGGCCATGACATGACACCAATGACAGGCGGCATAACCGATGCTCAACAAGATCGGCTTGTCTGCTTCACGGGCCAGGGAAAGTGCTTCTTCTCCCCAGGGGTACCAATCCACCGGATTATCCACATGCTGCAAAAGGTAAGGGCTGGTTTCGTTTTTCAAATGGTTGGGCATGGGTACACCTGAATGAAGATAAGCGCCCGGTCTTACTGTAACGCGCGGCGTAACGAGCGCACGAATTCAGCGGCGGCTGTGGGTTTGTCCGCGGCCGCGTCCACCGCATTGATGAGCGCACTGCCGACGATCACGCCATCGGCGATGCGCCCGACCGCGGCCGTTTGTTCCGGCGTGCTGATGCCAAAGCCGACCGCCAGCGGGAGGTCAGTCCGGGACCGCACACGGGAGACGAACGCCGCCAACGCCTCATGCATCGTGGCGCGGGCGCCGGTGACGCCGGTCACACTGACCAGATAGATGAACCCCTGGGCGCGGGCGACGACCTGTTCAATTCGGCGCGGACTGCTGGTGGGGGCCAGAAAATAAATCAGGGCCAGACCGGCGTTAGAGGCCAGGGTGCGGAATTCTTCAGCCTCTTCCGGCGGCAGATCGGGCACAATGAAGCCGTCTGCCCCGGCTGCGGCCGCATCCTGGACAAACCGCACCTGACCATAAGCTAGAATGGGATTGTAATAACCCATGAGCAGCGCCGGCGTCGTCACACCGCGGCGCCGTAACTGTGTGACCATCTCCAGGCAGGCGGCCGTCGTCGTCCCATTCTCCAGGGACACCTGCGTGCTGCGCTGAATGGTAGGGCCGTCTGCCAGCGGGTCGCTGAATGGGACGCCCAGTTCGAGCAGGTTGCTGTGCGGCGCGATGGCTTCTATCACCGCCAGCGAGGCGTCTCTGTCAGGATAGCCGAGGGTGAAGTAGGGCATCAAAGCGGCCGCTTGCGTCTGCCCTGCGTCATGAAAGGCGGCAAGGATACGTTCACGGCCGTGTTGGTGAGTCTCTGCTGTGTTCATTTCCCTCACTTTATCGCCAAAACATGGAGAATGCCATGATGGCCGGTTTTTGGAATTCGATCTCATTATAAAGCATCTATCCATTTTTGCATGGGGGCTCACGTCAGGGCGACCAACGTTGCGATATAATGAGCGTAGTCAGTTGGCGCTCAATTGAACAAGGAGAATTCACATGCGCATCAAAAGCCATCTCCTCCCATTTGGCACGATTTTCCTCCTACTGCTGGCAGCATGTGGCTCAGGTACAAGCCAGCCTGCCGGGGAGAGCCAGCCAGTAGCCCAGGAACCGGCCGCAACGGTCACGGCCACCCCGCCAGAAGCATCCGCCTTAGAACAGGAAAGCGGCGCGGCTCAGGATCTGTCACAAACGCCCGAGCCAGCCCCTCAAGAAACCGGCGTTGAGCCGCCATCAGAAGAGGCGGCCGGCCCCAACCTGGAGCCGGTGGTAGAAGCGGTCACCATCGAGGCAGCTGACGGCCTGGCGCTGCATGCGACTTACTACGGCCCTGGCGGGACCGCGCCCTTTCCCGGCGTCATTTTGCTTCACATGCTGGGCAGCAACCGACAGGTGTGGGATGAAGTGGGCTTTGCGTCGTTGCTGGCTGATAATGGCTATGCAGTATTGGCTGTAGACATGCGTGGGCATGGTGAGACGGGGAGCAGCCGGGACTGGGTGCAGGCAGTGGATGACATGCAACGAGTCTGGGATTACTTCGCCGGGCGGTCTGAAGTCGCTGCGGAGCAAACGGCCGTGGTCGGGGCCAGCATTGGCGCCAATATGGCCTTGATCACCGGCGTCAACAAACCAGCCGCGAGCGGCGTCGTGCTTTTGTCTCCAGGCCTCGACTATCGCCGCGTCACCACCGGTGATAAGATGGCATTGTATGGCGAACGGCCGATCTTGCTCGTTGCCAGCAAAGAGGATGGGTATGCGGCTGATTCAGTGCGTACATTAGCTGATCTGGCTCAAGGCGAGGCCGAATTACAAATGTACAACGGCGCGGGTCACGGCACCAATATGTTTGGCCCCCAGCCAGACCTGGCCAGCTTGATTTTAGATTGGCTTAACCGGCATGTGCGCGCGGCCGATTAGTCCGGCGATGGGTTGTGTTCTGACAAGGCAGCAACTTCGCTGTTCACTATGGAGATGGCGGGAGCGGCCGTCAGGGTCATGATCAAATGTCGCATTAGAACAACGATCACCACAAGCAGGACCAAAGCCAGCTGTGAAAAGGGAATAACTCTAAAGTGAAATAAGAATGGGACATAACTTAGCAATGAGACCAAGCCAATAAGAATGGGAACAAAGAAGTAGCGAGGGAAATAGAAAGCAAAGACGATAGAAAGTACATCAACGGCAAAAAAGTAACGATCATGCATCTTGGGCAGGAAGTATGGCATAACCAGGGCTGAGATCGTTGCCAGTTGAATCATGCGATCCGTCGTGATCTTAGTCCGGCTTTTGTAGACACCCCACGAAAAGAGAACCATCAGCGCGGCCGTCCAGATCATGCCGGCCGGATAGAGGATGTCATATTGCTTGTTAGAAAACCATTGATATAGGTTTGGCGCATTCTTGGTCAGGTCACGGTAAAAACCAGCTTGGGTCAGGTAGACAGACAGCAACTCAGACAGCGGCCGACCCGTCAGCCAGGAAGGTATCACGGTGACCAGGTATACAATCGGGATGAGGAGAAACCGCTTCCACGACACCTTTCCGGTCAGCCAGAGGATAAACAAGAAGGGAGCCAGAAACAACGACTGTAACTTGAAGGCAAAGGCAAAACCAAAGGCAAGAAACCCAAGCGTTTCTCGATCAATGGCCAGAAAATAAACACAGGCCAGCAGCCCTGCCGTATAAATGACGTCCGATTGCCCCCAAAATGAACTATTAAGCACAACCGTAGGGGAAAATAAAATAGCCATAAATGCAAAGTAAGGTGCAATACCTCCAATATACTTAAGGCGGACAAGCCTGAAAGCAAATATAGCTGCAACAAAATCGAAGATGACGGCAATTAATTTAACCGCAATGACGGTGGACACACCTGGCAGCAAATAATAAACGCCCGTCATCAGCGTTGGATAAAGCGGTGTGTAATTGGTAAAGTCATGAGCCAATGCGGGGAGGCCCCCTTTCTCGGCAATGAACTTATACCAGGGGCGAGTGAAATTGCGGAAATCGCCGCTTATAAAGTCGCGCAGGCTGTAACGAAGAATAACGGCCAACAGCACACCGACGGCTAACAGTATGTATTGGTCATTGTGCTCCAGCCAGAGCCGAATTCGCCTCTCCATTAAAATAGCCTCTTCTTTTCCACCCTGTTATGTTTTGTCCAGGAATCCATTTTCATCGTACCAAGCATACGCGCTTTTCACGGCCGTTTCAAATGAAGTTTGGGGTAGGCCCAGCTCACTCACCGCCTTACGGCCGTCTGCATACAAAACTACCCCCGCTAACCGCACCTGGTTGGCATCCAAAGGCACACGGTTGCCGAAGACCCATCGCATCCCAGCCACGCCCCAGGCCGCCAGCGGCAGCACCCATCCAGGAATTGTCCGGCGTGGCGGCGGCTGGCCCACTACCCGGCAAATCAATGCCAGCGCCTCCCGATGGGAAACGTTCTGGCCCGCCAGAATATACCGCTCCCCCACACGGCCGCTATCAGCCGCGGCAAGGTGTCCGGCCGCCACATCCGCCGCTGCCACATAATTGACGCCGCCGGGAAAGGCAAATCGCACCCGCCCTTTGGCCGCCTCCAGGATGAGCGAGCCGGAAATGACGTTTAAGTCACGCGGCCCCAGCACAACCGTTGGATTCACAATGACGGCCGCCAACCCGGACGACGCCGCCTCTAGCACCGCCTGTTCTGCCAGAGATTTGCTATGTCCATAAGGAAACTGTGCCGGTTCTAAGTTGAATGTGCTCGCCTCAGTCAGCATCTCCCCCGGCTTGGGGATGCCCATCGCCGCCAGCGAGCTGGTGAAAACAAACCGCTTCGCGCCTGCCAGTTTGGCGGCAGCCAATACATGCCGCGTGCCGTCCACATTAACGCGGTACAACCATTCACGTGATTGTCGCCAATAATCGGCCACGGCCGCTACATGGAAAACCCAATCGCACCCGGCCATCAGCCGGGCCAGCTTTTCTGGTTCGTCCAACACGTCACCTGTGGCCAACTCGAAATCCAGCCCCGCTAACGCGGCCAATGAGGAAGTAGGCCGGCATAAGACGCGAACTGGAATGCCTTCCTGATTCAACTTCTCAACAAGATTGGCTCCAATGAAGCCGGTTCCACCAGTGACAAACGCTTGCATTCTGCTGCCGTGATCCGTAATCCGTTGGCCGTGATCCGTAATCCGTAATCCGTAATCGGTGACCCGTTGGCCGTAATCGGTTAACCGCCTAACTGTTCAGCCAGCGGCCGCCCCGGGTTGTAGAGACGGCCGTTAGGCAAGATGGCGCCGCGCAGTTTTCGGGCACGGGCCAATTGAGCGGCCGTCACCCGCGCCCCACGTAAATCAGCCAGGCGCAGGTCCGCATTCTTCAGGTTGGCCCCTGTGAGATCAGCATCTCTCAAATTCGCCTTTCGCAGTTTAGCGCCGGCCAGATTCGCCCCCCTCAAATCCGCGCCGCTCAAATCAGCCAGATAGAACGCGGCTCGGCGCAAGTCCGTCTCCCGCAAAACGGCGTGACTGAGATTGGCCCCGCTTAAATTGGCTTCCCGCAGCGTAGTCCCGCTCAGATCGGCCCGGTACATCTGCGCCTTACCCAGGCGAGCCTCGTCCAACGTGTCTGTGCTCAGGTCGCTACGCGACAGGTCAAATGTCGCCAGCTTGGGGATGCTGGGCCATTCTACATGCGGCCGTTCCTGGCGGAGCAGCAACAGGAGATCGTCCAAACGCCCGCGGCGGTGTAGATAGGCGATTAAGGACTCAATTTTGGTCGATTCGATATCTCCGGCCAGCTCATCCCAATCAATGCCCAAATCGAAAACCAATGTTCTCAGCTCTGCCAGATTGAAAACCCGGCCGATGTCTACGCGCAACTGATGATAGTATTGAGTGACTTCGGGAATCAAGGGGCGCCCTCCTCACAAGGTGCAACGATTTAGGAAAAGGAACATGGCCGATATTGTATCGGATGGCTAGAGGGTTCGCACACGTGTTGACAGGGAAGGAAACGGCCGTTACAAAAGACCGGATGACGAAGAGGCGTGTGTTATTTCTCTGTACGGGAAACTCCTGCCGCAGTCAAATAGCGGAGGGGTTAACCAATCAATTATTGGGGGACCATTGGGAGGCGTTCTCGGCAGGCACAGCGCCGGTCGGCGCTGTGCATCCATTGGCCGTCACTGTGCTGGCCGAGTTGGGCATTGATATTTCAAACCATTCACCCAAACCGGCGGCCGTGCTCCGCGACATGTCGTTCGATCTGGTGATCACCGTCTGCGATGACGCCGCTGAGAACTGTCCTACCTGGCTGGGAGCAGGCAGACGCCATCACATCAGCTTCCCTGATCCGGCGCGAGCAGCCGGGACGGCAGCAGAAAGGCTGGCCGCCTTTCGCCGCGTACGTGATGCGATCCGGGCAGAGGTACTCGGATTCTTGGCGTCGGCGTGAAACAGCAATCAGGGAGGAGCACAAGATGACATGGTAAAGCAGACCCTGTATCATCGATCAGCATGAAAAACATCCGCTTTGTAATCTTGGCGCTGGCCGCCCTGGCTGTTTTGGCGGGATGGCTGTGGTGGCGACATGCCAACCAGAATCATTTGCCGGCGGCGCTTTATCTGAGCTGGGACGAAGAAGGGCACATCCAGCTTTACCGCACAGAGATAAATGGGAAAAAGCCGGCACAACTGACACAGGAAACGGCCGACATCCTCAACTTCGCCCCTTCCCCCAACGGCAAACAAATCGCTTACGCCACAGCACGCGAAGATGGTGGATCGGACTTGTGGCTGGCGGACAACAACGGCCGTCGCCGCCGGCGGCTTATCGCCTGTCCTGATGCTGTATGCGACCAGATCGTGTGGCATCCGGACAGCCGACGCCTGCTGTACGAACGACGCAGCCTCGACACACCCAACCTGCCCCATCTCTGGTGGCTGGGCACAGACTCAAGAGAAACCATCCCATTGGAAGAAGTATTAGACGGTCCTAGCCAGGCAGCCCGCTTCTCCGCCGACGGCAGTTGGGTCAGCTATGTCGTTTCGCCCGACCAGGGGCTTGAGTTTTACCACTTCACGGACGGCCGTCACTTTCTGCTACCTGCTGAAATGGGTACGCCCGCCGTCTGGCATCCAACTGAACCCACATTCCTCTACCGGCGACAGCAAGTCATCGTCGCTCACAGCGACAGCGGCAGCGACCATCAGGGACACAGCCACAACTTTTCCCTGGCAGTGTATTTGTTCCTGGGCAACGTGGACGGCCGCGCTGGGGAACCGATCAGCGGCGAGGATGTGGTAGATGACGGGACGCCGGCGTGGTCACCCAACGGTGAGTGGATTGTCACCGGCCGCAAATCCCCGCGCGTGGATACGGGCCGGCAACTGTGGCTCATGCGCCCTGACGGCAGCGAGGCGCACGCTCTAACAAACGATCAGACCATCCATCACGGCGTGCCAAGCTGGTCACCTGACGGCCGTTATATCCTGTACCAACGATTCAACGTGTTGACGCCCAACCAGCCCCCCGGCGTCTGGATGTTCAACATGGTCACGGGCGAAACGACCGAAATTGCCTCACGCGGTTTTTCACCGGTGTGGGAGCCATAAACATGGAACCGGGGGGACCTTTGCAGATTTGTTTGGCGAACGAACCGTTTCGGTGTTTAATAGAGGTCATATCGTGCGTTGCCACAGCCAACCTCCCCCCATTGACGCATGCCCAATTTGATGAGGTTTTTTCATGCATACGTTCTATTATCAGGGCCACCAACAACATGACCCGGCACGACTGCATGATTCCGGCAGGCCAGAAGATCATGTCTATTACAGCGAAGTGGCCCAGCGCGGCGAGATCATCCACGAGGCGCTGAAAACGGCCGCGCTCGGCCCCATCACTGAGCCTGGCGATTTTGGCATGGTGCCCATCGGGGAAGTCCACGAATATGGCATGATCAACCTCCTTCAAAATGCCTTCAACCGCCTAAGCCAACGCTCAAAGAAATCGTGGCTCCTACCCAATACCTTTCGTCTCAGTTATGGCTCGAAACACAAACCGTTATCTCTGTGGGGGCTTCTCGGCTATTACTGTTTTGATACCTCCTCCCCCATTTTTGAACACACCTGGGACGCCGCTTATTGGAGCGCACAAACGGCGCTGAGCGCGGCCGCGCTTGTAGCTGCCGGCGGGGAACCGATGGCCTATGCCCTTTGCCGCCCGCCGGGGCATCATGCAGCCACCGACATGTTCGGCGGCTTTTGCTACTTGAACAACGCGGCCATCGCCGCCAATTGGCTCGTGCAGCAAGGGCACCGGGTAGCCATTCTTGACCTGGACTACCACCACGGGAATGGAACGCAGTCCATATTTTACGGCCGTTCCGATGTCCTCTTCTGCTCCGTCCACGCGGATCCGCTGCGAGAATACCCATATTATTGGGGCTACGCCGATGAGTTTGGCGCCGGCGTGGGGAAAGGGTTCAATTTTAATTTCCCCCTACCCCTGGGTGTAGGAGAAGCGGAATATTTTGAAGCCGTACGCAGCGCGCTCGACACCATTCGCCTGTATGTGCCGGACACGCTGGTGCTCTCTCTGGGCGTGGATACTCGAGACGGCGACCCGCTGGGAAGGTTCAGCCTGACGACTGACTCATTCGCCAGGCTCGGCCGCCAGATAGGCGAAAACGGCTGGCCCATCGTTGTGATTCAGGAAGGGGGCTACCAGCTCGACACCCTCGGCAAAGACATTGTGGCCTTCTTGAGCGCCCTTGCTGAAAGCCACCCCCGCGCCTGACTCTGCCCTCTAAACGGCCGTGCGTTCCACAATAATGCCCCGATTCCGTAATGCTTCAAAAAAGCGGTTGACCGGCACATCCTTGAGCGGCGATAAGAGGCCCCGCTTTTGAATGTCCCCACGCAGCAACATCTGCGCGCCGATGCTGGCCGTAAAACCGACGGTGCGCTGCATTGCCAGTAGGCCCGTCTCCAGATCGCGCCGATCTACCAGTTCGTAGATGACCTGCTTCGGGCGGCCGTCCTTAACCCCGCGCGCGTCCACCCGCACGATGGCCAGGTCCCGTTCCCCCTCCCCATACTGCAGCTGGGGAAGGAGCAAGTCATGGAGGAACCGCTGCGGTACAACCTGAACGTCCCCAACCTGAATCGGCTCTTCCCCCAGCAGCCCCAGATCGGACAGCGTCTTCCACAGCGCGGTATGCCCCGGCCAACGCATGGTATACCGGCCTGCGCTGACAACCTGGCCTTCGAGTCCCAACTGCTTCACATACTTTAGAGCATCTCCATTGGGATACGCTTCCACCTCGCCGACCCCATCCACCTGGACCATATGCATATTTTGCGGCGCAAATATCTCCCTGGCGGGGATGTCTACCGCCCGGCCGTTTTGGATCAGCCGCGCCGGCCGATTATAGGCGCGCAGCACGCCGGCGAATGTCCACGAAATCTTGTATCGCAGCGGGTTATCGGCCGCCTTTGCTTCCGGGATGCCTGAGCCGTAGCTGTACAGCTCGTGGACTTCGTCCAGCTCGCCCATGGCTGCGGCCGCCATGACCAGGTCAATGCCCGGGTCCAGTCCCATTTCCGGCAGGATGGCCAGCCCCTTCTCCGCTGCTTTCTCATCTAATGCCCGGTATTCCGGATGGGCATAAGAGGCATCCACCCAATGGCAGCCGTTGGCGACAGCAACAGCGCACAACGGTTTCGTCAGGCTGGGAAGCAGCAGGGTAATGACTGCGTCCACTTGCTGCATCAGCCCGGCCACCTGCTCCAGGTTTGTCGCGTTGATAGCGACCGGTTTCACTTTGTCCGTTTTCAGGCCGGCCACGAAGGCGTGTAATTCATCCAACCGCGCATCGGCCGCGATCACCTGCGTCACTTCCGGGCTGTGCACCAGGTCATGAACGGCCGCCTTTCCCTGCATCCCCGTCCCAAGAACTAATATCTTCATCAACTCACCTCATTGCGGGCGACGACCACCCGTTTTGGCGGCCGTCTGGTATTCTGCTTTGGACAAGATCAGAGTATAATCCCGGTCGTATCCGGCGGCCACATGAGAAGCATTGCCGAGGGCCATCCAGAAACATATTCCCTGTTTGGAGGCTGGGGGCCGGAGACTGGAAACTGGGGATTGGCCGACTGGAGACTGGTAGTCTCTAATCTCAAGACTCAAGAAGAGATTTCCAGTCCCAACCGCACTTGGAGGGAACGATGCAAAATCGCAGTTGGAATATAAAAACCTCATCTACCGCAAAGCCAGGCTGTTTGTTGGGATTCGCTTTGTTCTGGACGGCATTTTCCAGCATCTTTCTGGTCATCGGCTTGAGGGAGGAAGAGTTGGTGTTCACTCTGGTAGGCGGCCTCTTTGTGCTCATTGGCGTGGCATTACTGATTTGGGCGCTTCTCACTTTCTACTCTAGAATGCGGCTGGGTAAGCCCGATATCCAGATTTCGGAAACCACGCTTCGAGTCGGCGCGCCTTTCACAGTCAGCTATTTCCATACCTTTCCCCGCACAGTGGAATTGGAAGGAATTCGCGTGAAGCTCATCTTCCGCGAGACGGCCACATACCAACAGGGAACTGACACCAGGACGGTCACGCATGATGAGGTGATCGAGGAGTTTAGCGAGCCTGGCGGCCGTTTCAATTCCGGCATGATGGTGCAGCAGGCGTACCAGATGCATATCCCTCGCGCCAGCATGCACACACTCAAAGTCCGCCGTAATCAGCTGCAATGGTTTATTCGCTTTGAAATAGGGATTCCCCGGCTACCCGACTATGTTGACGAGTACGAGTTGGACGTGCTGCCGGCAATGGCATAGGTGAATGTGATGGCTAAAGTAAACATTGATGTAACGCTTCATGAGGGAGAATCAGGCTATGGCGCCGTGCGCTATCGCCCCGGCGACATCCTGCGCGGCACGGTTGTGGTTGACCCTGACGAAGATGTCCGCTGCAATCACCTGTTTGTGATGCTGGTCTGGCACACAGAAGGACGCGGTACCCGGTATCAGGAAGAGGCGGAACAATTAGATCTGTTCCAGGGCACCTTGAAGGTCGGGTTTCCCCGTTCTTTTGACTTCACATTTCATCTGCCGCCGGAACCGTGGAGCTATGCAGGGTATTACATCAGCATTGTGTGGGAGGTACAGGTGAAGATAGATGTGCCCTGGAAACGAGACCCGAAGCACAGCCTGCCTTTTATCATGACCCCAGATCGTGAGACGGTGAGCTTGTAGCGCTGAGAAGCACGCGCGTCAGCGGCCGTTCTCACCCGAGGTGCGCGCGGTACAAATGCCTCAGCCAATCTGCCGTGATTGTTGTCACCCGGTCTTGCTGTTGCCATACTTCATACAGGAAATACTCCATTTTCCGCAAGTCCCCGCCGAAGGTATCGAGGAGGAAGGCTACGGCATCGGCCGCCAGCATAACTCTTTCAACCCCAGGTAAGGCAAAATAATCCAATCTCCGCGCCAACAGGGTGTGAAGCGTGTCGGCCGTCAGCGAGTCGCCCAGCGTGACGGTATGGATGCTCACTCCCCGGCGGGCAAAGTGACGCCGCCAGTCGGCGTGGCTGCCCAGCACCAGTCGCAAACGGCCGGCCTCCCGCAGCAGCCTCCGCCGTTCACCCCAGCGCAGCCGCTGAGCTTCATCCAGGAGGAAGACGTCCAGCCCGACCGTTTCAGTATGGTATTCCCGCTGCCCCACAGGCAGGTATTCATAAGCCACCTGTAAACCCTGTTCCCGGAACTGGTGCGTCAGTTTCAGCAGGCAGGTGGACTTTCCACTTCCTTGCGGGCCAAGCAGCTGCAGGTGGGTGAACGGTGATCGGATCACGGCCGTCACCTCCGAAGGGAGCACGGCCACCTCCGCCCACTCCTCGTCCGTCAGCGCGCCAAAGGGATTACGCCGGTAGCCTAATGCATAAAAGAAAAACGGCCGTCGTGGTACCATGCCTCCAGCGTAGCACATCATAATCACACGGCAACCCCACCGCTGGAGTTCAACAAGATCAGCGAGAGTAAACATAAAATGCTATAATCTTGCTTCACCCATTCATAGGAGTTTCCATGAGCGTTCCGCACACCAAAAGGCATAAAATTCTGCTATTTTCAGGAGAGCAACCATGTTGATTCTCCCCCTCAATACCGAAGATGCCACGCTGTCCTGCGTTGGCGGCAAAGGTATGAATCTGGCGCGGCTGGTCCGCGCCGGCCTGCCTGTGCCCGGCGGCTTCCTCCTCACCACCGATGCCTACCGCACCTATCTTCAAGCCAACCACCTGGCCCCTTTCATCCGTCAAACCATCAGCTCAATCCAACCCGATGACCCGGCCACGCTGAAAGAAGCTTCAGATACTATCCGCGCCCTCTTCGCCGCCGGAGCCATCCCCTCCGACCTGAAAACGGCCGTTCGCTCAGCTTACCGCGATCTCAGTAACCAGTCTCCAAACTCCAATCCCCCCGTCGCAGTCCGTTCCTCCGCCACCGCCGAAGACCTGCCCGACATGTCCTTCGCCGGGCAGCAGGACACCTTCCTCAACGTCATCGGCGACGAGGCGTTGCTCCAGGCGGTGGTGGGCTGCTGGAGCAGTTTGTGGACGGCGCGGGCTATCGGCTACCGGGCGCGCAACGGCATCCCGCACGAGGAGGTAGCGCTGGCCGTGGTCGTGCAGGAGATGGTGCAGAGCAAAGCGTCAGGCGTCCTGTTCACCGCCAACCCCCTCAACGGCAAGCGCACCGAGATGGTCATTGACGCTACGCTGGGGCTGGGAGAGGCTCTCGTCTCCGGATTGGTAGAGCCGGACCAATACATCATCACTGCTGATGGAACCATCCAGCAAAAAACGGTGGGTGCAAAGGCAACGGTGATTCGTGGGCAGGATGGTGGCGGTGTGGTCACAGAAACTATCGAAGCCGCTGACCAGCAGGCGATTTCGGATGAGGTGATTGGTATATTGGTTAAATTGGGGCGGCAGGTAGAGGAGTTGTTTGGCGCGCCGCAGGACATTGAGTGGGCCTGGGCGGACGGGACGTTGTCCCTGCTGCAATCCCGCCCCATCACCAACCTCTTCCCTATTCCGGCAACGAAACCGGAGGACGGTCTGATGGTCTGGTTCTCTTTTGGCGCGGTGCAGGGGATGTTGGATCCGATCACCCCGCTGGGCCAGGACGCGATGAAAGGGATTTTTGCCGGGCTGGCGCACGTCTTTGGCTTCCGGTACACCATTGAAACGCAGCGGACGCTTTGGTCAGCGGGGGAACGGCTGTGGGGGAATGTGACGCCGCTCATTCGCCATCCCATCGGCCGCAAAGTGATGCGTGCCTTGCTGCCGACGGTGGCGCCCGGCGCAGCAGGGGCGATGGAGACACTGTGGCAAGACCCGCGCCTGCTGCCGCAAAAGGGGTGGTTCAAGGCCGGCACATTTTGGCGCATTTTGCGCGTCTTTGGCCCGGTGCTATCGCGCATGGTGGGCACCATGCGTCATCCTGAGCAGCGGCGCGACCAGCTTCAACAGTTTGTCGAGGAGATGGTGGCTGATTACACTGTCCGTTTCGCCGGGGCTGACACATTGGCGGCTCAACTTTCCCTTTTTGAAGAGGTGATGGCCACCAGCTTTATCCGGCTGCTGCCTCGCTTTTTCCCCGTTTTTGGCGCAGGCATGGCTTCTTTCAATTTGCTCCTGCATCTGCCGGTTGGGGAAGACGGCCCAGACCCGCTGCTGCTGACGCGCGGCCTGCCGCACAATGTGACAACGGAGATGGACCTGGCGTTGTGGCAGACGGCCCAAGCGATTCGGGAGAAGAAAACGGCCGTCACCCACTTCACTAACAGCGATGCCCACACATTGGCGAAAGAGTATCTGGCCGGGAAATTGCCGGAGGCGGCGCAAACGGCCGTCGCCCGCTTCCTGGAAACCTACGGGATGCGCGGCGTGGCGGAGATTGACCTGGGCCGTCCCCGCTGGCGGGAAGACCCCACGCCCATCATGCAGTCGCTGCAAAGCTACCTGCAAATCAATGACCCCAACATGACCCCCGACGCTGTTTTTACCCGGGGCGCAGCCGAAGCGGAAGCGGCGATTGGGCCGTTGGTGACGGCCGTGCGTCAGGCTGGCGGCCGTTTCAAGGCGCGGCTGGCGGGTATTGCCGCCCGGCGGGTGCGCGCCCTGCTCGGTCTGCGCGAAACCCCCAAATTCACCATCATGCGCCTGTTTGGGTTGGTACGGGCCGGACTGCTGAGCAGCGGCCAAAAACTGGCTGACGACGGGTTGTTAGCCCGGGCCAGCGACCTCTTCTTCCTCCATTTCTCCGAGCTGCAAGCCCTGGCCGCCGGGGAAACGCGGGACTGGGCCGGGTTAGCCGCCGAACGACGCCAACAGTACGCCCGCGAAAAACAACGGCGGCAAATCCCGCGCCTGCTGTTGAGCGACGGTCATGCTTTTTACGAAGGCGTAAGTGCAGCGACCGGTGGCGATTTATCGGGCACGCCCGTCTCGCCGGGGGTGGTGGAAGGGATTGTCCACGTACTCTTTGAACCGCACCAGGCGCAACTGGTCCCCGGCGAAATCCTGGTCTGCCCTGGCACGGACCCGGCCTGGACGCCTCTCTTCCTGGCGGCGGGCGGGCTCATCACCGAGGTGGGCGGGTTGATGACGCACGGCTCAGTGGTGGCGCGGGAATACGGCATTCCGGCCGTTGTCGGCGTGTATCAGGCAACCACCCGCCTGCAAACGGGCCAGCGCATCCGCCTGGATGGAAGCAGCGGGGTGATTGTGGTGCTGGACTAATAGTAAGAGGGAAGTGGCTGTTAATCTCTAGTCTCTATTCCCCACTTCGTTATAATCCACCCTATGCGTTACACAAACCAAATTGCAACTGAATTGAAGCTACGGCCGTCGCCGGTGACGGCCGTCATCGAATTGTTAGACTCCGGCAACACCATCCCCTTCATCGCCCGCTACCGCAAGGAAATAACTGGCAGCCTGGACGAGGAACAAATCCGCCAGATTGCCGCCCGGCTGGACAAGCTGCGCGCGCTGGACGATCGCCGCCAGACCATCCTCAAGGCCATCGCCGGGCAGGAAAAGTTGACGCCGGAACTGGAAGCACAAATCGCGGCGGCTGAGACGATGACGGCGCTGGAGGACCTGTACCGGCCCTACAAACCGAAGCGGCGTACCCGGGCCACGGCCGCCCGCGAGAAGGGGCTGGAACCGTTAGCCGGGTTGATCATCGGGCAATTGCTGACCAAGCAGACGGCCGTTGAAATCGCCGCCCCATTTGTGACCGCAGACGTGCCCACCCCGGAAGATGCGCTGGCCGGGGCGCGGGACATCGTCGCCGAGGCCATCAGCGACCACGCCGATGTGCGCCAGCGGGTACGGCAAAAGGCGCTGCAATATGGCCTGCTGCAAAGCCAGAAAATTGACAACGCCCAGGACGAGCGCGGCGTCTACCGGCTGTATTACGAGTACGAACAGCGCGTCAACCGCTTAAAACCACACCAAATCCTGGCCATCAACCGGGGCGAGGCGGAGAAAATCCTGCGCGTCAAGGTGGAAATTGCCGAGCGGGACTGGCTTATTCCCGTGCGCCAGGTGTTCCGCCCCGACCGCCGTTCGCCGCTGGCGCAGCAACTACAACTGGCCATCGAAGACGCGGCGCAGCGGCTGCTGCTGCCGGCCATCGAGCGGGACGTGCGCCGCCACCTGACGGAGCAGGCGGAAGCGCACGCCATCCAGGTTTTCGCCCAAAATTTGCGCGGCCTGCTCAGCCAGCCGCCGTTGGCCGGGCAGACGGTGCTGGCCATTGACCCCGGCTACCGCACCGGCTGCAAGGTGGCGGTGATTGATCCGACGGGCAAGGTGCTGGATACCACTTCCATTTACCCTCACCAGCCGCAAAAGCGGTGGGACGAAGCTTTGAAAACGCTGGCCCGGCTGGTACAGCGGCATGGCGTCACGCTCATCGCCATCGGCAACGGCACGGCGTCGCGGGAGACGGAACGGCTGGCGGCCGAGTTGACGCGCAAGCTGGATTCCGTCCATTATCTCATCGTCAACGAAGCGGGCGCCAGCGTCTATAGCGCCAGCAAACTGGCCCGTGACGAACTGCCGGAGTTGGACGTGACGCTGCGGGGCGCGGTTTCCATCGGCCGCCGGGTGCAGGACCCGCTGGCGGAACTGGTGAAGATTGACCCCAAATCTATCGGCGTGGGGCTGTACCAGCATGATGTGAATCAAAAGGAATTGGGCAACGCCCTGACGGGGGTGGTGGAGAGCGTGGTCAACCAGGTGGGGGTGGATTTGAATACGGCCTCGCCGGCCTTGCTGACGTATGTGTCCGGCATTGGCCCCAAGCTTTCGGAACGGATTGTGAAGTACCGGGAGGAACACGGCCGTTTCCCCAACCGCCGCACCCTCACCAAAGTCAACGGGCTGGGCAGCAAAGCGTTTGAGCAGGCAGCCGGTTTCCTGCGCATCCGCGACGGGGATGAGCCGCTGGACGCCAGCGCCATTCACCCGGAGAGCTACGGCGTGGCGACGGCCGTGCTGCAGCGCGCCGGCCTCAATCCTACCAGCCATCCTGCCGACCGGCAGGCGGCGCTGGATCAGCTTCTTGAACAAACCTCGCTGGAAACGTTAGCCGCCGAACTGGGAACCGGCGTGCCCACGTTGGGCGATATTTTGGAGCAACTGGCGCGCCCTGACCGCGATCCGCGCGAAGATTTGCCGCCGCCCATCCTGCGCAGCGATGTCCTCTCGATGGCTGATTTGCAGCCGGGGATGCAGCTTAACGGCACGGTGCGCAACGTGGTAGATTTTGGCGCGTTTGTAGACATCGGCGTCAAGCAGGACGGGCTGCTGCATCGCTCCCAGATTCCACGCCGGGAGCGGCTGAACGTCGGCGACGTGATCGCAGTGAAGGTTCTGAAGGTGGACGCGGAGCGTAGCCGGATTAGTTTGGGATGGGTGACGTAGTACGTATCACGTATTACGCATTACGCATTACGGTAAAACCACATGAATACCGCAATCTTTCGTCTCTACGCCGATTTGAATGATTTTCTGCCGCCTCGTCTCCGGCAGCGGGCCTTTTTTTACCCGGTGTATGACGGCACGCAGTCGGTGAAGCATTTGATTGAGGCGATCGGGGTGCCGCATACGGAGGTGGCGCTGATTCTGGCGAACGGCCGTTCCGTGGGCTTTGATTATCTGGTGCAACCAGATGACCGGATCAGCGTTTACCCGCCGTTCACGACGATTGACGTTTCGCCGGTGGTGCGGTTACGGCCGCCTTTGTCCCCGCCCTATCGCTTCATCCTGGACAATCACCTGGGCAAGCTGGCCCGTTACCTGCGGCTGCTGGGCTTTGATACGCTGTACCTCAATGACGAAGCGGATGACGCCGAACTGGCGCACATTGCCGCCGACGAAGGGCGCGTCCTGCTCACCCGCGACCGGGGCTTGCTCAAGCGGGGGAATGTGGTTTACGGCTACTGCCTGCGCACGCGGGACTCGGTGAAACAGTTGACGGCCGTTCTCCACCGCTTCCAACTGCACGACGAAATCACCCCCTGGACGCGCTGTCTGCGCTGCAACGGTCTGCTGCAACCGGTGGCCAAGGAAGCGATTCTAGGCCGGCTGGAGCCGAAGACGAAGCTGTATTTCGACGAATTTCACATCTGCCAGGATTGCGGGCAGATTTATTGGAAGGGGTCGCATTACGGCCGTCTTCAGGCTCTCATCGCCAACGCACTTTCCAACTAATCGATCAACGGTGGGACTCAAAAAAGTCGAAGAGCCGTTCGCCCCCCTGCAAGCTTTGTATGACGTGCCCCTCGCCGGGCACGATTTCCAGAAAAACGTCACCCCCCAGTTCCGCCAAACGTGTTTGCGCCGCCTGCATTTGCGCCAGCCAGGCCGTGTCATTTTCGCCGACGAACATGGCGACGGGCAGCTTTGCCAGCCGGTCCAGCTTTTGGAAATCATCTTCGGTGCGGAGCATGCCGGGGATGACCAGCATGGAGTGGAAGCGTTCCGGCTGGTTGATGGCGATGCGGAAGGCGCTGATGCCCCCGTTGCTAACGCCGGCCAGGTGGAAACGGCCGTTCTCCGGCCGCACTAACTCCTCAACGCGGTCTAAAAATTCCGGGATGTGAATCCGGGGGGCAAAACGAGGGCATAGCGCACGGCCGTGCCGTCATTCAACGTCATGGTCTCATAAAACACGGCTGCCTCCTCCAATGGGGTAGCAGCTGGCGGGGGAGAAGGACCGGGAACGGCCGTGGCCGCCTCCTTCACCGCCGCCGGCCCGCACGCCGCCAGCAACAGGAACAGTAACCAGACAGAAGCGTTTAATCTCATCGGGCATATTGCGTATTGCGTAGTACGTATTACGGATACGGATATAACAACCCTGTCAAGTATTCCGATCCCACTGGTCATTGTCCCTTGTGCTTCATCGTTGGGGGCGCCATTGTTCTTTCCAAACTGGTTGATTATGGCATAACTATCTACGATTCTTGGCAAGCCGGGCAGATCATAGCAGATCCAAACAGTTCACAGACAGAAAAAATGATGGCTGGCCTAAACGTTGGCGTGGCTCTCGTCTTTGAGGTATTAGAACCGGACGACATTTTGCCCATTGGCCTTCCTGCAGATGATGTAGCTCGCCGGGCAATCATGAATGGGGCGCAAGAGGTCCTTGAAGAAGGTGGCCCCGAAGCGCTTGAAGGGTTCTTGCGCAATCAACTGGGTGATCACGCCGATGATGCCATCAGAAAAATGGATGAGCTATTGGGTCTTGACGCCGATAGCCTTTACAATGCGACTCAAGCGGCATCAGGGAAACAAAACTTCACTGCTGCCGGTCATGCCTTACAAAAACATGCCAATCGTCAGGGAGACATTTGGGCACAATACTTACCAGAAGGCACACTCAATCCCGCCAATTATAATGCGCGGGCAAGCGAGTTAGTGCAAGATGTATTGACGGACCCAGGTACAATCAGAAGTTATCACAACGACTTTATCCATTATTTTGCACCGGATGGCCGAGGGCTAAGATTTAATCTCGATGGCAGCTTCGTTGGCTTCATAAACCCATAATCAATGCTTGAACAAGAGGCAAGGGAAATGAAAATTGGTGAATTTGAAGTTATGGTGACAAGTTCGGTTGACGAGGATGAATTAGCAGCAGAAATTTGGAAAAAGAAGACAGCAATCAGCACTTATGAACTAGGTTCAGTTCATATCAAAGATGGAAAACCAATTATTTATCTTGGCCCAGACACAGAAAGCGAAGATGGTGTGTGGACACTCGATTATCATACCTTCAAGCAGATCGTCAAAGCCTTGGATGATTTTCTGGTTTCCATAGGCTATCCAGTTGACACAGAAGGGGAGTAGGAGCCTCGCTTTGAAGATTGTTAAGATGGTTGGGCGATGCCAAGCATCTTAACGGGAGGGTTCGGGAGGGAACGTCCCGTCTGCCGGTAGGCAGCCAACCCCCACCCTCCGCGCTCTCGGCTGCATTTTTCATATGCAGTTGTCACCGGTTCGTTAACAACTTACCCGCATCAGGCCAGCTGCGATGGCGGCAGCAGCTTGCGTTTCTTGCCCCAGGGAATGTGGGT
>JBHHTQ010000012.1:0-96721 GCA_046753445.1 Anaerolineae bacterium
AAATGGATGCCGACGGCACCCTCCAGCAGCTCTTCGATAAATGGTTTGTGACCGAGTAATCTGGTCTATCCAGTAAACGACACGGCACGAAATGGAATGGTGAGGGTGTACCGGGTTTGGTACACCCTCTTTACTTTCCCTTGAGGTTCGTTAAAATCCTGTATCACACCAGCCAGGGAATGTGCTATGAAACAAGACCAAACAATCGAAATACCGTCCCAGCAACCGCGTCTCGCGCCAGCCCTGGGCCAGCTCTCTAATTGGCCGTGGTGGATGCTGGTGATTATCCTGATTGGCCTGTTCATCGCCTTCAAGATCGTCACCGACGCGCAAATGAAGACCATCTTCTTTGCCATTGCCAAAGGCATCCGCGTCACCTTCACCGTCACCTTTTCCGCCTATGCCCTGGCTATTGTGCTGGGTTTGCTCCTCGGATTTGGGCGCGTGTCCAAGAACCGCATCGCCTACAACCTCTCTACATTTTATGTAGAAGTGATTCGCGGCGTTCCCATGCTGGTTCTGCTGATGTACATCGCCTTCGTGGCTGTACCGTTGGGCGTCACAGGAGTGAACACCTTCGGTAAATGGCTTGTATCGTTGGACCTTGGATTTGGCGAATTTCTGGCCTCTGTGACCACTCGTAACGTGGACAACACGATACGCGTCATCTTTGGGCTGGGAATTGCGTATGCGGCCTTTTCCGCTGAAATCTTCCGCGCCGGCATCGAATCTATTGAAAAGGGACAGATCGACGCGGCCCGCGCCCTGGGTATGAATTATTTCCAGGCGATGCGGCTGGTTATTTTGCCCCAGGCCATCCGGCGAGTGCTGCCGGCGTTGGGCAATGACTTCGTGGCAATGGTCAAGGACTCATCCCTGGTTTCCGTACTCGGTGTGCAGGACATCACCCAGCTATCTAAGCTGTACGCAGCCAGCACTTTTCTTTTCTTCCAGGTGTACAGCATTCTGGCCTTTATCTATCTGATCATCACCATCATGCTCACACGGGGCGTGCGCTGGCTGGAACGGAGCATGTCTGTCGAATAAGCCGCCGGCCCATCCTCCACTCATTTCGAGGGCGCGTGCATGGAATGAAGGAACCGCTCATCCTCAGCGTGGGCAAGCTGGCCACATTCCTGGCCTGCCGCCGGCGCTTTCAACTGCGTACTCTGGCCCACCTGCCCTGGCCCGCGTCACCTCTCGATGAAACGGCCGAAGCAGCAGTCGCTCGCGGCCGTCATTTCCACCAACTCATCGAACGCCATTTCCTCGGCCTGGAACTCTTTTTAGAAACGATTGCTGATGCCCAACTGGGCCGCTGGTGGAGATTGTTCCAGGAAAGCGGGCCGCCTCTGCCTGACGGCCGTCCTCTGCCGGAGGTGCAGCTCACACTTCCTATCGGCCGTCACCTGCTGACCGGGCGCTTTGATCTCGTCGTGCTGGGCACAGATGAGACAACAGGCGCAGCCACGGCCCACATCTTCGACTGGAAAACAGGGCGTGCGCTGGATGAAACTGCATTGAAGCAAGAGTGGCAAACCCGTCTTTACTTGGCAATGCTGACCGAAGGGGGCGGGGCCTTGTTAGGGCAGATGGGCATCCGCTTTAATCCGGACAACGTGGCTATCACCTACTGGTACGTCACCCAACCTGAAGCGCCGCGCACCATCCGTTACAGCCAGCCCCGGCACGCCCAAAATTGGGCCGAGATTGAGGCGCTGGTAGCGGAGATTGACAAAGCCCTGGATGGCGACACCTGGCCAATGACTGAAGATTGGTCCCAATGCCGGGCATGCGCTTATCAGGCACATTGCCAACGCCAGGAAGCTGGTTCAGGGGGCGTGGTGATTGGTAATTTGTAATTGGTGACCAGGAGTCTCTAACTTCCACCCTCCTACCTTAATATGAACCTCGACGATTTGCGCTTTCTCTTGAGTGCTGAGGGAGACCGGCTGCTCCGGGAAACTGGAACCACGCCTATCACGCCCCACAATCATTTGCAGCTTATCACTCGTTTGCGACAGCAAATTGACCCTGCCAGAGCACAGGCGGTCATCGAAACGCTTCTGCTGCGCCAGTTGGCGGCCGTCAAATTCAGCCGCGCCGATCGCATGTTTTTCACCCGCGCCGCGCTGGAACAGGCTTCCTCTGAGATTGTGTCCACTTACCGGGCAAAACGCTTCGCCGCGGCCGGTTTCACGAAGATCGCAGACCTGGGCTGCGGTATCGGCGGAGATGCGCTGGCGTTGGCGGCCGTTGGGGACAGTATCGGCGTAGATCTGAACCCGGTGCGGCTGGCGATGGCAGCAGAAAATGTGCGCGTCTACGGGCATAGCGGCCGCTTCACCCCGCTGGAAGCAGACCTGGCAACACTGCTCCCTGACGCTAAAATCTGGCCGTTTCCCGTGCAGGCGCTTTTCTTTGACCCGGCCCGCCGGGACGCGCATGGCCGTCGTATTCACTCGGTGCGCCAATACCGGCCCCCGTTGAGCTTGATGGACCAATGGCGGCGGCAAATCCCAGATGCGGCCGTGAAGATCAGCCCAGGCGTAGATTACGCTGAGCTGCCCGACGATACCGAGATCGAGTTCATCTCCGTGAAAGGCGAAGTCAAAGAGGGGGTGTTGTGGTTCGGAGAATTGCGCACCGGGGTGAACCGCCGGGCGACGCTGCTCCCCGGTGAGCACACATTGAGTGATGAGGAGGGGAAAGGGAAACCAATCCCAGCCACCTCCCCCAGGTCATTTCTATACGAACCGGACAAAGCGGTCATTCGCGCCCATCTGGTAGAACAATTGGCCGCCAGGCTGAATGCAACGAAGATTGACGTAGAAATCGCCTACCTGACGGCCGGCATGGCCCAGCAGACTCCTTTCGCTCGTTGTTACGCGATCGAGGCTACTTTTCCTTTTCAATTAAAGCGGTTGAGGCATTATTTGCGGGAGCATCGTATTGGCCGGATTACGATTAAGAAGCGCGGCTCCCCATTAGACCCGGATGAACTTCGCCGCCGGCTGCGGCTGCGGGGCGAGGGCCACCGGTTTGTTTTTCTGACACACGTCCTGGGTGAAGCGGCCGTGCTCATCGGCCAAGCTGTTTCTTAAACGCTCGCCCCCCACCCGTTCAGTAATTCAAAAAGTGTCGCATCACCTGGCGCAAACGGCGGATATCCAACGGTTTCGGCAGGTAATCATCGCACCCAGCTTCCATGCAGCGTTCCCGGTCTCCCACCAATACCTGGGCCGTGGTGGCGATCAGCGGGACCTGCTCCAGGCGCTTCTCCGACTTAAATCGGCGGGCCAGCTCAAGGCCGTCCATCCCAGGCAGGTTAATATCCAGCAGGATAATATCAGGCACCGTTTCTGCCAGAATTTTGAGTGCAGTCTGCCCGTCCTGGGCCCTGATCAATTCATGGCCTTCTGCCTCCACGATGCGTGATACCAGGAGCATATTGACTGAATTATCTTCAACGCAGAGTACCTTTTTTTGCCTTTCTGACATAACAATCTCAATCCTTAAACCCATTACTTCGCTGCTGCAACCAGGTTTTCACAGCATCGTTCCTTCTCAAAACCGGACGCCTGCCAAGCCAAGACGAAATCGCTCACGCCCCGTTCTCCGAACCACGTAACGATCCCGTATCCGGCAGCAGCACCAGCTTTTCACGCGGTATAGTAAACCAGAAAGTGCTGCCCTGCCCAGGCACGCTCTCCGCTCCAATCTGTCCGCCGTGCAGTTCAACCAGCTTCTTGGTGATGGGGAGGCCCAGACCGGTACCGCTGCTGCTCCGGCTCAAGCTGCCCTCCACCTGTCGGAATTGTTCAAACACAACCGGCATATCTTCCGGCTTGATACCAATGCCGGTGTCGCGGACGGATACGAGCAAATCGTCCTCTTCCATTTGCATGGACAACGTTACGCTTCCTTCATCGGTAAATTTAATGGCGTTACCCATGATGTTCCAGATAATCTGGCGTAAGCGGGTTCGATCCGCTTCAATTGTGCCCACATCTTCAGCCACATTGAGATATAGTTCGAGCGACTTTTCCGCCGCCAGCGGACCGGCCGTCGCCAGAATGTCATCAGCCAACTGGGTGACATCCACCTCTTCGTAACGCAGTTCCATCCGGCCTGCTTCAATTTTGGATAGGTCCAGAATGTCGCCGATCAGGTTGCGCAGGTGGTGGCCGCTGTCCCGGATAAGCCGCACATCTTCTTCCATCCGCTCATTCAACTCACCATCCAGCCCTTCCAGCAGCACGTCAGCAAAGCCGATGATGGAGTTGAGCGGGGTGCGCAGCTCGTGGCTCATGCTGGCCAGAAATTCCGACTTCAGCTGGTCAACCTGACGCAGCTTTTCAGATGTTTCTACCTGCTCCGCGTATAGGCTTGCATTCTGCACCGCGACGGCAATCTGGGAAGCCAGCGTCTGTTGAATCTGCACCACCTCGGCCGTAAAGAAGCCCTCTTCATCTGCCTGCAAGTCCAGCACACCCACGAGTTTATCCGCCACGATCATGGGTACCGCCATCTCGGAGCAGGTGTCGGGCAACAGCGGATGGGGCAGGAAGTCTACCGTCCGGCGCACATCGTTTTCCACCACGACTTCCCGCGAGCGAGCAGCGCGCGCCACCAGAGAATCCGCATCCAGGTAAATTGCCCGCCCTTCCAGCGTCATGAGCCGCCCCACGTTGCCGGCCCCGGCGCGCAGTATCAGCCTGTCCCCGGACTCCGACAACAGGTACACATGGGCGTGGTAGAGCTGGAAGCTGGTCTTTGTCAGGTCTACCACAGATTGGAGCAACTTATCCACTTCCAGGATGGTGGACGCGGCCGTACTCACCTGAGCCACCGTTTCCAATTCGCCGGTCAGCCGGGCCTGTTCTGCCAGGGCGTTTTGCGTTTGCTCAAACAAACGAGCGGCCTCCAATGCCTCAGCCACCTGCTCCGACACTGCCTGGAGAAATTCGCGCTCTTCATCGGATATCGGCCGTTCTTCATCCGCTTCAATCCCCAACAGCCCAATCACACCATCCCGAATCCGCAGCGGCGTACTCACAAAACCGTCGGCGGCCGTGTCGTCTGCTGCTTCCTGCTGGTTGCCCTGGCCGTTCACCGCCTGACCGTCCTTTTCCAGGGCTTCGGGTTTGATGGGCTGTACACCTGACTGGTTAAACTGGAAACCGAACACCTCTGCTTTAGCCGTCCGGTAGCTCTCCCACCCCTCCAGGCTCATCTGCCGCTGCAATGCACTCAGTTCACGCAAACGGGCTTCCATATCCTCACGCAATTGGGTGCTCTCAATAGCAACCGCAATTTGCCCGCACAACCCTTCCAGCAACAAGAGGTCATCACTGTCCAACCGGTCGGCTATATCACTCTGAACATCGAGTACGCCCAGCACCTGATCTCTCAGCTTAATGGGTACAGCCAACTCCCCCTTCGTATCAGGCAAGAGGGGATTAGCGCTCCAATCTGGATCACTGGCTACCCCCCTGCGCAATACAGGTTCCCCGGTAGCCGCAGCCATGCCGATGAGGCCGACGCCCATAGGGATGGAGTGGTTCATCTCCAGCATCTTCTCGCCGACTTCCCCATATCCCACCACCAGGGCAATGGTATCCAGGCTCGGATCGTAACGGAGTAACTGCACGTGGTAGTATTGGAACTGCTCTTTGACCAATGTGACGACGCGCTGGTACAGGTCATTGAGGTCGGTCGCGGCCGCGATCTCCTGGGCGATATTGGTGGACAACTGCACCTGAAGGCTGCGCTTTTCCAGCGACTTCCGCACCTGTTCTTCCAGGTGAACGCGCTGCGTTACATCATGGGCGATGCCTGTCGCGCCAATGATGTTGCCGGCCTGGTCACGCGTGGGCACAATATTGAACCACAGGATGATGGAAGAGCCATCCCGGCGAATATGGGAAGTTTCGTAATTGTTGAGCGATTCTCCATTTAATACCCGCATAAAGGCGGCCGTGTCTTTTTCCACATGCTCGGATACCGTAAACTCAATAAAGGAACGGCCGATCAGCTCCTCAGGCGAATAGCCATAGATTTGTTCAGCCACCTGGTTTAAGTAAGTCCAGTGGCCCTCTCTGTCCACCGACCAGAGCAAGTCATGGGAAGTCTCCACCAGGCTGCGATACCTGGCTTCACTCATAAGCCGCTCGTCTTCAATACGCTTGCGCTGAATCAGGCTGGCCAGCGTATTAGCCACAGCCTTCAGGAAGGACAGTTCATACTCATCCCGCTCGGCCCCGGCTTTCAGGTATAAATTGATTACGCCAACGACTTCGCCGTCGAGGATGATGGGCGTGTTATAGTGCCCATGATCCTCCATGTCTTCATAGGCGATCTCATGACGCGGATCCACGCACCCGGAGAATTGGCTCTCGCCCGTGGCGGCCGCCTGACCGCAAAGGCAGCGGCCGAAAGGAACACGCGCACACAACGACAGCAACGGCGCGCCCATCTCTCGCTGGGTTTTGAGCACCAGGACATCAGGATCATCTTCCACCAGGAAGATACAACCTTGCGGCAAAATCGAAAGCCAGGGCACAGTCAGGATGGTATCAAGCGCCCGCTCCAGTTGCTCCTCCAACGTCATATCCTCAAGCGAGAGCTGAAGCAGCGAACTCAGCACTTCCTGGCTACGATATCCGCGCTTGATCATCCCTTCGGTGCGCTCTCGTTCTGCGATATGGGCCATCAACTCCGCGTTGGCACGCGACAATTCGGCCGTTCGCTCCGCCACCCGCTGTTCCAACTCTTCGTGCGCCTTCTTAAGGGCTTCCTCAGCCTGCCTGCGAGCTGTAATGTCACGATGAATTGCCAGGAACCCAATCAGGTTCCCTTCCTCGTCCAGGATGGGATTGCTGGAGCTGTCTATATTCAGCAGTCGGCCGTCTTTGGTTTTGTTGATGATTTCGCCGGTCACCACTTCCCCGGTCAACAAGGTGTTCCACAGCCGTTCGTAATATGCCGGAGTCAATACACCTGACTTCAAAACACGCGGCGTCTTGCCCAAGACTTCTTCGCGGCTGAATCCGTAAACACGCTCAAATGCAGGGTTCACATAGAGGATTTCCCCTTCGATGTCTGTCAGGAAGACGGCGTCGTTGGATCGTTCAATGCCCAGTTTGAACTTCAGCAGCGCCTCGCTGATTTCTCGCGGCGCTGCCGCCGGTGGCGGCTCCGTCTGACTCGGCGCACCCTGCGGGATCGGCGCACCCTGCGGGATCGGCGCACCCTGCGGGAGCGGCGCAGATGTGACCTCTGACGCAGGCCGGGTTATTGGAGCCGGAGCTTCCCGTAATGTAGCCTGAAGCAGCGGCCGCTCGCCGAAATAGAGCCGCTGTAAAACGAGCTGCCCCCGCAGCGTCTCCCCAGTGTACACGCGCTGGTAATGCCATTCGAACTGCTGCATCCCGCGGGCCTGGGCCAGCTTCATCTTCTCATGGAGCAACTGAGCCGAATCGCGGCCGCCAGGCTGTGACGGCGGCGAAAAGGCCAGCAGGCTCATGCCCACCACTTCCTCGCGCGCGCACCCAAACAGGGCCAGGGCCTGATTATTCACCTCCACGATCTGCCCATCCGCCATCAACAAGATGGCATCAGCAGACGATTCAAACAAGGCGCGGTACAGGTTGTTGTTGGCCATCAACTCACGATCCTGTTTCTTCTTCAGGGGTTTCATCGGACTCGATGAGGTTGCCGTTGCCCAGGTGGATGAACGCCTGCCGCCCCAGCGCACGGCCGATTTCCTGGACGGCCGTCCTCATCACGGTGTCAATATCGGCCGAGCTGCGTACGCGCGCTGTGATTTCACGCAAGAGATGTTCACGCTGCGCCCGCCTTGCCGTCTCTTCCAACAGGCGGATACGTTCAAAGGCAACGGCCGCCTCCTGGACAATACCTTCACACCGAATCTGGTCTTCCGGCCGGATGACTGCATCCTGGCCGGTATCAAAGACCTCGATCACCCCGGCCGCCTTCTCCCCAATCCGCCACGGCAAGCAATAATGGATTTGCACGCTATCATTCTCACCCGACAAGTTCTCCAGCAGGGTTACCTCTTCCTCAAAAACACGCCACAAATCCTGTTTCTCGGCTGGTCGAATCAGGACGCCGGGTTCAGCCGTATCCTCGTCCTGCCGCGGGCTGGCCGGGCGCTTTCTGTCCAGTACAAACGCTTGCTCACCCTCATTCCAGGCGTAAAGAATTACCTGATCCGGGCGCAGGATGTCGTAGATTTCATCCACCAACACCTGGCGCAATTCCGCTTCATTCAATGTTTGTGACATACGGTTTGCCGCGCGAACCAGAGAGTCGGCTATCCGGCGCTGGCGCTGCTCGCTTTGCAGCAGCGATTGTGTTTCTTCCAGCAGGCGGATAGATTGCACGGCAACGGCCGCCTGACCGGCCAGCGACATAAGGTGGCGCAAATCCGCTTCGGCAAAAGCAGCCCGCTGCCGGTAAATTCCGTTGATATAGCCAATCCACTGCCGGCCAACCACCAGCGGCACAAAAATCGTGCTGGCCGCATGGAAACGGTCCCGATACAACGCCCGCGCATTCTCATCCATATTTGGGTCAGTAGCGACATCCTGGATGACCGCCGGCGCATCCGCCCGCAACAGCGTGGTTGCGGACGGGAAATCGGCTAGGGCAAATCGGGGCGGCATATCATCAGCGGAGGGACGTTCTCCCTGTTCTGTCCACCAGTAAGCCAACACCTGAATCCACTCCGGCGTTTGCCCCCCGCTCCAGGGCCGGTCGAAGATATTGAGGCTGATGTTATCTGCACCGCGCCCCAGCAGCGTATGCCGGCGCAAAGCAGCCAGAATATCGTGGTAATTCTGGGCCAGGTTTAATTCGGCCGTCGCCTGGTAAAGCGCTTCCGTTTCCTTCAAAACGCTCTGCAACTGGCTGAACAGGCGCGCATTCTGTACGGCCGTGGCCGCCTGGTAAATAATCGTTTCCGCCAGGCGCAGCTGATCCTCAGTCAACGTGCGGTCGGGTTCCAGGATATCGATACCCACTGTACCCACAACCTCGTTGCCTACCACCATCGGCAAGACAACCAATGTGTGTACCCCGCGCATCCGCATGCTCTCGCGTACGGGAGCCGTCAGCGAGCTTTCCTGGGCGTCCGTGACAATCGCGCGCTGCTGTGTTTCCAGGATATATTGGGTAAGCGGGTTTCCTTCCACGGGAATGACAATGCCGAGAGCGCTGGTAGACCTGGCGGGATCGAAATGCTCTGCGATGACCGTCAAACTGGAGCGGTCATCGTTTAAGAGAGCGATGCCGATCTGATCCACCGAAATTGCCGCAGCCAGTTCGTCGGCCACAATCTGCATGCTCTGTTTCAAATCCAGGGAGCTGGACACCTTCGATACCACGCGGTTGATCACCAGCAGCTCTTCACTTTGACGCCATGCTTCGGTCAGCGCCAGCTCCGTCTGCCGGGTCAACCGCAGGTTTTCGATGTGTGCGCTTAGGCGTTCAGCAATCACGGCCGCCATTTCCGATGCTTCGGGGTCAGGGCGTCCTTCCGGCACGACGGATAATTCGCCGATCTTTTGCCCTCGCACCGTCAATGCTTGCTTGATGGCCGAAATGCGCTCGTCTCCGGTTGTTTCAGGCAGCGCATCGAGCGGCCGCACCGCTTCCAAGTCATAAGCATACCCGGCCTGGAGCGCTTCCACTCGCTGGTAATCTTCCCACCCTTCGCGGATCAGGCGGCGTGTTGCCTGCTCCGCTTCAGAACGGTAACGATCTGCTTCAGACAAGAGCCGCAAGTTCTCAATTTGCTGGGCGACCTGTTCAGCCACCGAGGTCACGAGATCAGCATCTTCCGGCGTCCAGGCGCGTTCTTCCTCGTGCACAATCTGGATGGCTCCCACTTCCGCTCCGGCAATCGCAATTGGGGCCGAAAGGGTACGGCCGTCCTCTACCTCGCCGGGGAGAGGCTCATGCAGCGGCGTCAATTCCCGCAGAGCGTAACGGTAACCAATGCGTTCCCCCCGGTCGATGGCGTTGAGGAAATCTTCCCAGCTGGCGCGAGCCAACCGCCGCATCTGGGCATCCACCATTGCCTGGGCCTGTGATGTTTGCATGAACATATTGGCGTTCTCGATGGCAACGGACAACTGGCTGGCCAGAGATTCAAAAGCAGGTAAGTTTTCCCTGGTCAACGCATTGGGCTGGTCGCTCTGCAAGTCGAGCACGCCTATCACCTTTTCACCCACCAGCAGCGGAATTGCCATTTCTGAACGGGTGTCAGGAAGCAACAAGTTTGGCTGGAAAATAGGGCTGATGGAGGTATCGGATACAATGACGGCTTCGGCCCGATCGGCGGCCGTACCGTTGATAGAGGTCGGGCCGATGGGCAAACTGTGCTGCCTCCGCATCAATTCAGCACCCAACTCGCCAGTACCGGCCCGAAGCACCAAACTGTGGCTGGAGTCACTGACCAGGTAAATCTGGGCGTAGTAGAGATTAAAGCGGGCGCGAATGCGTTCAACCGCCTCCACCAGGAGGTCATCAATATGGCGAAGCATGGATAGACTGCGCCCTACTTCAGCAGCCAGAGCCAGCTCACGAGTGCGTTCGGCGACGCGCTCTTCAAGCGCGCCAACTGTCTGGCCCAATTGGCCGGCCATCTCATTGAAAGTCGCCGCCAACCGGCCGATTTCGTCACCAGAGCGAATATCTGCCCGCGCCTCCAAATCACCTGCGCCGAACTGAGCGGCTACCGTTGTCAGGCGGGAAATCGGGCTGGCGATGGATGCCGTAATCGCAAATGCCAGCGTCGCGCCCAACGCCACCGTCAGCACAACTAGCGCCACGCTTGTATTTCGCGCACGCTTCTCCAAAGCCGTCAGGCTTGCCAGCGCCTGTTCTTGCCCCTGGTGCTCTTCTTCGACGAAATCTTCCACCAAGGGGCCAACAGATGCGGCCGCCTGCTCAAAGGCGTTCCTCTTTTCCGTGATCTTTGCGTCGAGCGCGACCAGTTCGTTCCAGGAATCCGCCCCCTTCTCAATCAGCGTCGAAAGCGGCTGCGCTTCATCGGCCGTTGGCCCTCCCCCACGTATGCCATTTTGGAGGGTGGCGATCCCCCCCTGGACTGCATCCTGCGCTTCCGATCCTGGAGCCAGAAGATACTCCAGATACTCTTCAACCGTATGGCGAGCCTCAGCCTCCATCTCTGCATCACCGCTGTCCGCCAGCGCCTGCGCCACATCTTCAAAGCTCCGCAAGACAGTGTCAGACAGGCCCCTCCCTTCATAAATGGAGCCGCGCGTCTTGATCAGCGCCACAACCTCTGCAAACGAAGTTTCATACGCCTGCGTGGCATCGTCGATCTCGCCCAGAGTGCTCAATTCGCTCTGGTTTCCATGATCAACCTCGATGGCGTGCACTTCAGCCAGCAGTTCGCGGATCTGCTGCGTATTCTTTTGATGAGCAAGCACGTAATCGCGGTACGCCTGATCGTATCCCACCGAAGCATACTGCATCAGAAATGCGCTCTCATTGGCACGCGCTTCCAGTAAGCGCGTTTTCAACCTCTCAGCCAGAAAAGTTTCCTGGTTGGAGGCAAGAACCGCATCACGCGCCTTTGCTTTGGCGCGATCAGTCAAAATCGCGGTGGCCCCGACTAACACCGTTAAGAGGACCAGACCGCCTAATCCCCAGGCGAGGCGGGCGCGTATGCTCATATTCCGGAATAAGCGGTGAGGCAAGAAGCGCGCCCATCTTCTGGTTTCTTCCGCTCCTGAAGATGCGTCTGCGCTTGTGCGCGCCACATCGGCTTCGAGCGCGCTGTTTCGCTCCGGTACAGTTAGCGCCGGATGAGAGGGATTAGTTAAGCTCATCGCACATCCTCCGGCGAGTCAGCGGGAGGCAGTTTGTCTCCGTTTTTCGGGCGAGAAAGGCGAAGCTGCACGGCCGTCTGCCTGGCTTCTAAAGCCTGCCCCAGTTCAAGAGCGGCAATTTGGAGGACGCTGTCCACGGTGGTCGCCCTTTGGATTTTCTGACTGATGGTATTGACCAGGGCTTCCCGCTCCGCGCGCCGCTGCGTCTTCTCAAACAGGCGGGCATTTTCCAGAGCGATGGCAACCTGGTTGGCAATGGATTGCAGAAGGGTGGCGTCTTCCTGAGTGAGACCACCCCGGATGTTGTGCTGAACGTCCAGCACCCCCAACACGCGATCGCCAACGGCAATCGGCACGGCCGTCTCCGCTTTCGTCTCCGGCAACAGCGGGTTAGGCAGCCAGGTCGGTTCGATGGACACATCGGGGACAAGGACCACGCTTCCGGTCGTGGCGGCGCGCCCCACGATACCCTCATCCGGCATGAGCTTGTGCCCGGCGGTCATCATCGCCTGTCCCGCTTCTCCCGTGCCACCGGCCATGACCAGTGACTCATTTTTTTCATCAAATAAATAAATATGGACGTGATAATAATCAAAGGCAGCACGCACCTGCTCGACCACCTCTCTAACCAGCTCCTGCCGGTCCAGAATTGTGGACAGGCGGCGGCTGACTTCAATGCTGGTTTCAAGCGCCCGCGTCCGGCTGGCAACTTGGTGTTCCAGGCCACCCAAAATCTGCCTGAGCTGGGCGGTCATGTTATTGAAGGTAGCGGCCAGGGTACCCACTTCATCGTCAGTTTCCGCCACAGCCCGCACCGAGAGATCGCCGCCCGCCACCTGTCTGGCCACTTCTGTGAGGCGGAGAATGGGCTGAATCAAGGTTTGCCCAATGTAAGCGGCCGCCACGGCGGACAGGGCGAGTACCGCCAGACCGGCGAGGATAAGGACTCGCTGTTGTGCTTGAACCGGGGCCAAGCTTTCTGTCCGGGCCTGGTGCGCCACAACCGTCCAATCTAACTGTTCCACGAAAGGCACTTTCAGGATGGTGTTCACGGCCGTCAGGCTCACCAGGCTTGGCATTCCCTCAAACACCATTTCAGCAAAAGGCGCGTCACGGACCGTGTTCAGTTGGGATAACTCTTCCTGTTCAATTCCCTCAAACTCAATTGCATTAAAAGAAAGGAGACGGCCGTCAGGCAGGAGTAAGTCTACATCCGTCTGTTCACCCAGCTCTACCTGGGATTCCAACAACAAATCGCGCATATCGCGCAGGCTATAGGTAGCGCCCAGGACGCCGATCACCCGGCTTGAATTGCTGGCGAAGACGGGAACTGCCATCTTGACCACGATAATGCGCCGGATCTCATCAATTGCCGGAGATCCGATGTAGGTTGCCCCTTTCCCATTGTTGTAAGCAGCCTGCCACCACACTTCTTCCGATTGGTGATAATGTTCAGGGCGGCTGGTGCCGGCCACGATCGCCCCTTGCAGATCGGTGACAATCACTTCAACTGAACTACGGAACCGGTTGCGAAACTCGAGCAGCTCTTGCGCTGTCGTGTTGGTCAGCCGGGCCTGAACCAGGGGATCCATGTATTCGGCCGCGCCCCATTGGTTGTCAATTCGCGCTATTTCCGCCCGTATTTCAATCGGATCGTTCGGGTAAGCTTCATTCGAGGAAAGAATGCCTGCCTGCAAGCCCTCATTCAAGCTCAATGATTGCAAAAGACCAATCTGGCTGGCCAGAAGTTCACCCAAAGCCAAAGCCTGGGTGCGAGAGAAGCTGCTCAGGTTGGCGCCGGCCGTTTTTGTGAGCGTCGCAGTGGTTGTGCGCCCCACAATGAACGTCACGCCGATGACGGCGACGATGACGACGGTGACATTGGTTGTGATGACTTTGTCGCGCAACCCATAATTGTTGAATTGCCTCACGGCCGCAACCGTGAGAAGCAGAATGGCAACGGCCGTTAACGCCGGCACGGACCATCTGAACACCGCAGGCGTTGTACCCCGCTGGCCCGGCCAAAACAGATCGAGGAGCAAGATGAACACGCTGGCTGCGGCGCTGGCCATCACGACCCGCCTCGTCTCATGGGGCGGCAGCGTCTCCACTGCAATAGCTGACGCCACTGCCCAGGCGTTTAACGCCAATAATGTGCCCATGCTCAGCGTCATCGGCACAGTGGCGAGAATGGTCAGCACATAAGCGCCGGCCAGGACATACATGGCCTGGGTCGCCCGTTCATGACGGCTGAACCAGGCACACCCAAGCGAGACAAGCGCTAAACTGATGGTGATAAACGCGGGAGCCATCGGCTCCTCAGCCGCCAGGGAAAACACCACGGCCGCAATGCTTAACAGAGCGCTGGGGATAAAGACGACCAGGCTGACGCGAAACGCGTTGTGCGCCATTCGGCCCGGCTCTTCCGTCAGATGTGGGTGGGATTCAACCATACTAAACGCTCCATAAATCGGCAGTGGCCCGACCGCTGGACCATACCCTTTGCTCAGCCACGGCCGTTCTCCGGCTCAAGCATGGCGGTCAACCGTACGCTTGTCTGTTTAGCGCCGACAGCCCGCCCCAACTCACGCACGGCTACCTGCAAAGCGCCGTCAATGGTCGTTGCGTTTTGAATCTTCTGGCTAATCTCATTGATCAACGCCTCGCGCTCCGCCTGCCGCCGCGTTTGTTCGTACAATCGGGCATTCCGCAACGCGACCGCTACCTGGTTGGCGATAGCCTGCAAAATGTCAACATCGTCTGCATCCAGCCCGTTGCGCACATTGTGCTGCACATCCAACACACCCAGAAGCGTGTCCCCGATGGCAATAGGGATGGCCACTTCCGCCTTCGTCTCCGGCAGCAAAGGGTTCGGCAACCAATCCGGCCGTCGGCTGACATCAGGAGCCAGCACGACCGTATTGGTTTCGCCGGCCCCTCCGACCAGGCCCGTGCCCATGGGAATGCGGTGCCCGCTGGCAAGCATTTGCTGCCCGGGCACGCCGGTACCGCCGGCCATCACCAGATTTTTGCCTGACTCATCAAGCAGGTAAATATGTACGTGGTAATAATCAAAAGCGTCACGCACCTGATCCACGACTGTGGCCACAAGCTGTGATTGGTCCAAAATGGTGGAAAGCTGGCGGCTGACTTCCACGCTGGCCGTCAGTGCGCGCGTCCGGTCGAGAACTCGTCGCTCCAAATCCCGGTACAGTTTGGACAATTCGGCCGCCATTCGATTGAAGGCCTGAGCCAACCGGCTCATTTCGTCAGTCCCATCTACCGGAATATAGGTCTCCAGGTAGCCGGCCCGAAATGCTTCCGCGCCTTGCAGCAGCTGGGCCACGGGCCGCGTAATACTCAGTGAAACTGCTCTGGACACAAACAGCGTAAATACAAACATCACCGCGAACCCGGCGCTCAACACAATTAATCTGGTGTTCGCCTCAGCCAGCACGGCTTGATTGGTCTCGGCGATGCGCGTCTCGCTCTTTTCCACGATCTGTTCAATTCGCTGCGAAATATCATTCCCCAGGCTGTATGTCAGGAAAACCTTCCGTTCATCCTGACCGCTGTCAGCTTCAACATCATCAATAAGGGAGCGGTAATTCCCCAACGCCGCCAAAATATTGGCGATTGCTTCCCGATCTTCCGGCGTGGTCGCAATGCTCTCGGCCTCGTTCAGCAGTCGAATCGCTTCCTCGATGTCGCTGCGTGCTTCGTAAGGGCTGGGGGTGAAGTTTTGGATATATCGTGTCAGGTTGATGCGCGAGGAGGCGATCCGAGATGAGGCCAGCAGCAGCAGGCGGTCAGCCCTCGCCTCTACGTTGGTCACTTGTTCCAGCCGGTTGGAGAGAAAGATGTGGTTGGCCAATGCCAGGGGACTCAGCAGGGCCAGCAGCAATAACAGCGTCAGAAAACCGCCGAATACGCGGCCGCGAACGGTGAAACGGCGCAGGAGGTTGTCGATCATGGCATCCTCTTTCTCTTACTCATTGTGCGTTGGCCTGTGCCCAAAATTCGTTGGTATACACGCGGCCGGGGTCCAGCGGCTCGGTGAGTATCTGGTAGCGCAACAATGTGTCAATGGTGCGGCGTACGTCTGCTTCACGGGTGAATCCCAGGCGGCGATTTTCTCCCTGAACCAGTCTGGCGATCTGGTTCATCATCCAGGTTTGATGCGGCCGTGTTTGCAGGCCGCTCTCATCATACTTCAGGACAATGCCCACCGCTTCATCCGGGTGATCTACAGCATATTGCCACCCGCGCAGGCTGGCGCGTAACATCCTGACGACCAGATCAGGGTTTTCTTCGGCCAACATCGTCGTTGTGAACAACGTGTCTCCCGGCATGTCCAGCCCATAATCTGCGTAGTCGATAATATTCAACTCATCAATGCCAATCCCGCTGTTGAGCACTACATCGTACTCATTGTAGATCATCGCTGAGGCGACATCCAGCTCTCCGGCGATAAACGGGTCCATACTGAATCCCTGAGCGACCAATTCAAACGCGTCTGGGGCCACCTGCTCCTTCGCTACCAGGGCATTAAACTGCGCTTCCCAACTCCCCAGCCAGACTCCGACCCGCTTCCCGGTGAAGTCTGTAGGCCGTTCAATGCCGGACGCCTTTCTGGCAATCAGCAACAAGCCATTTTCCTGCTGAATCTGGGCGACGCTCACCACCGGCTTTCCATCTTGAATGGCGATGGCCAGGTCAGCCAGCAGCGATGTGCCGAACTCGTGAATACCGGCCGTCACCAGGTCTACCGGGATAAAGTCAGGTGCGCCAGGTTGGATGGTCAGATCAATCCCTTCCTCACGGTACCAGCCTTTATCTAGGGCCACATAATATCCGGCAAACTGGGCCTGGGTTACCCATTGTAATTGCAAGGAAACAGGTTCAAGCGGGACGGGAGTAGGAGTGGCAGGCTCAACTGAACATGCCACCAGGATTAGACTGAGCAACGCAACAATCAGTAAAGCGACTGTTCCTCTTCTCTCCACCTGATAGTGTCCTCTTCTTAGATGTGACGCCAGCCCTGCCTGAAGAGTCCCCGACCTACTTTCAACTTCATCCCATTCATATTAAGTGTGTCCCGGTTTATAATTTAAGAAAGAAAACCGTGACACCGCGAGGTTTGGCGGTTTATTCCGCTGATTTTATTTATGAGATAAACCGCCAAACACTTAAATCGGGCTTCATGTATGCTGGCAGGCGTAGCTAAAAATGCCTTCAGCCAAAAAGGTGCTGTTCATCATAACATAAAAACACACATATGGCGTTAATGATGCGTGAAGCGAGGCGAAAAACGCATGGGAAAACGGTACCCGTTTTTACACGCCGTTCCGCATCCATGTTTAGACTGAAATGGTAGCCATCTACTCGAGCGAATGGAGCAGATGCGCTCGAACAGGTTACTGCTGCTTCTGCGCCGCCAGTTGTTGCCGCAACAGCTTGTTCACCACTCCCGGATTGGCTTTGCCGCGCGTTGCACGCATCACCTGACCGACAAACCAACCCAGCAGCTTTTCTCTCCCTCCGAGATACGCCGTCACCTGTTCCGGGTTCTCGAGAACGATTTGGGCGATGATGTCGGCAATGGCAACCTCATCCGATATCTGGACCAGCCCCTTCGCCTCCACAATGGCCACCGCCTTCTGCCCGCTGGTGAACATCTCTGCCAGCACCTCTTTAGCTGTGTTGCTGTTGATCGCCTGCTTTTGCACCAGGCCGATTAACTCAACCAAAGCATCCGGGGCGACTTTCATCTCCTCAATCCCCTGCCGATGCTCATTCATCAGACGGAAAAGCTCGTTGATGACCCAATTGGCAATGGTTTTAGGTGGAACATCGTTTGCACGGCCGGCAGTCACAGCCGCGTCGAACCATTCTGCCACCGCCCGCTCCTCAGCCAGGACCTGCGCATCATAAGCCGAAAGGTTAAAATCCGCCTGGTAGCGGGCAATTTTCATATCGGGCAGCTCCGGTAATTCAGCCCGTACCCGCTCAATCCATTCGTCGCTGATGTGCAGGGGTGGCAAATCCGGCTCCGGGAAATAACGATAATCTTCCGCCTCTTCTTTGACACGCTGGGTAAAGGTTTCCCGCCGCCCTTCGTGCCAGCCCCGGGTTTCCTGCACCACCTGCCCTCCCGCTTCAAGAATCCGGGCCTGCCGCTTCAATTCATACGCGGTTCCCTCCGCCAGCGAGCGAAAGCTGTTGAGGTTTTTTAGCTCGGTGCGCGTGCCGAATTCAGCGCTGCCGGCCGGCCGGATACTGATGTTCGGCTCTACGCGGAAGACGCCTTTCTCCATGTCGCCAGAATTAACGTTCAGGTAGCGCAATATCTGGCGGATTTTCATCGCATAGGCCCGCGCCTCTTCGCCAGATCGGATGTCCGGCTCGGAGACAATCTCCAGCAGAGGTACGCCGGAACGATTGTAGTCCACTAACGAATAACCGTTCGCCGAGCCGTTGCCCTCTACGTGCGTTAATTTGCCGGTATCTTCTTCCATGTGCACCCGGCGGATGCCGATGCGCTTTGTCTCCCCGCTTTCCAGCTCAACGTCTAACCAACCATGAACGCCGAGAGGAAGCTCGTACTGGCTGATCTGGTATGCTTTGGGCAAGTCAGGGTAGAAGTAGTTCTTGCGAGCGAAGATGTTATGGGTCTGGATAGTACAGTTGAGAGCCAGGGTTACCCGCATGGCGTACTCAACAGCTTTCCGGTTAATCACGGGCAGCATGCCCGGCATCCCTAAACAAACGGGGCAAACGGCCGTGTTTGGGGGCGCAGTGACGCTGTCTACCACGCAGCAGCCGCAAAACATCTTCGAGTTGGTCATCAATTCGGCATGAATTTCCAGGCCGATGACAGGTTCATATTGGGTCATGAAGAATCCCTAGAATCAAGCCATCCCAACACAGCGTCACCAAACTGAATGAGATCGTCCAGTCCGGTTTCAATAACTGAACGTGTGATCTCGATGTTCATTTTTTGATACTGGTGGATGGCGATGTTACGAAAATGCACCATCCCCTTCAGCTTTTGCAGCAAAGTATCGTCAATAATCCCTTGTCGTTGTAACAAGGCAAAACTATCAGCGCTAGCGGTGGGGATGCCCATTTTGTATCGCTTGATTACGTGGTTGGCCAGGTCAATCGCCTGTTCACAAGCCCTCAACACGTTGAGTACGGCCGCATCCTGCCGCGTGTAATCTGTGGCAAACCCGTCGCGGTTTGCCTCATACTCCTCACGGGCGCGCGCCACGCATTGTTGAATGCTTTGGATTTTGTTAATTGCAACGTCATTCATACCGGGTACGCTCTCCCGGTGCGGGCAAATTCCACCAGAATTTCACGCCGCTCCTCATTTAATTTTTGATAAAAAGAGAGCGTGAGCATTTCAAATTCATCGGCAGCAAACATATCCGCACAAAAAATCCGCTGTCCCTGTATGATAATTTCCTTTTGAAAGACGCTAGATACCAGACGTAAATTGATCAAGTCCACCTCCCTGCCTAACTGTTCTGCCAGGGACAAATGAAGTGGAGTTAATGCCAGAGTGCCTGCTTCTTTGGCTTTTTGGGGCGGCAGCAAGAGGGCAATGTCCACATCACTGTCCGCTCCTTCTTGCCCGGCAGCGAAGGAGCCAAACAGGTAAACGGCTTGTGTTTGCGGGTAATGGGCCAAAATGGTCTGGACGATTTGCATTTGCATGGTTTTTTCAGCTTTGGGCGTCCCTGGTAGTGGGGAAGCGGCCGTCCCCTGTATTATAGACCATTATTACCCATGCCGACGCATGAAGGATTCAATCCGGTTCAGCGCCTCTTCGATTTTCTCGTAAGAAGTAGCGTAGCAGGCGCGGACGAAACCAGCCCCACTCTGGCCAAAGGCGTCGCCGGGAACGACGGCCACTTCCTCCTCCTCCAGCAGCGTCCAGGCGAAGGCGTCGCTGCTCATGCCGCTGCGGGCGATGGAGGGAAAGGTGTAAAAGGCCCCTTTTGGCTCGAAGCAGTCCAGCCCCAAGGTATTGAAGCCGTCCACCAGCAAACGGCGGCGGCGGTCGTACTCGTTCCGCATCCGGGCCACGTGTTCCGCCCCCTGCTCCAGGGCCACCACGGCCGCGGCCTGGGCTGTCGTGGGCGCGGACATAATGGTGTATTGGTGGACCTTGCACATGGCTGCTAACAGCTCGGGGTTGGCGCAGGCGTAGCCGATGCGCCAGCCGGTCATGGCGTAATCCTTGCTGAAACCGCCCAGCAGGATGGTGCGGTCACGCATGCCGGGCAAACTGGGCACGCAGGTGTGTGTCACCCCATACACCAGTTGATCGTAAATCTCGTCGGAGATGATGAGCAGGTCGTGCCGTTCCGCCACGGCCGCAATCTCCATCATCCGCTCGCGGGTCATGACCGCCCCGGTAGGGTTGTTGGGATAGCCCAGGTGAATGGCCTTGCTCTTGGGCGTGACGGCCGCTTCGATGTCTTCGGCCGTCACCTCAAAGTTATGCTTCACATAGGTGGGCACCATCACGGGGACGCCCCCGGCAAAGCTGACTTCCGGCGCGTAGGAAACAAAGCAGGGTTCGGGGATGATGACCTCGTCGCCAGGGTTGATGACGGCCGTCATCGCCAGGTACAGCGCCTCGCTCACGCCGACGGTGATGATGATCTCCGCTTCCGGATCATACGCCACATCGTAGCGCTTTTTCAGGTGCCGGGACACGGCCGTCCGCAGTTCAATCGTGCCGCTGTTAGACGTATACGCCGTCTCCCCCCTCGCCAGTGAAGCCCGGCCCGCCTCCAAAATCGGATCAGGGGTGACAAAATCCGGCTCGCCGATTCCCAGCGAAATCACATCCTTCATGGTGGCTGCAATATCAAAGAATTTCCGTATTCCCGATGGGGGTGTCTGCGCCACACGGGTTGAAATGAAGTTGCGCATAATCGCTCCTCTCTACACGGATACCGTATGTCGTACTCCGTAACCCGTGAGCCGAACTGGTCAAAAGCGTACGGAACACGGTTCACGGATTACGAGATTTATCCTAACTCAACAATCGAATCAATTCCAGCCAGCGGGGCGTAGCTGCGGCCGGATACCCGGCAGTTCTGACCAAGCATTGCCCCATCCAAGATGCAGTCACTCACAACCGTACCGGCTCCCACGACGCTGTTGCGTATGACAGCGCCCCGGATTATGGCGCCGGCGCCAATGCTGGCGTAGGGACCGATGACCGAACGGCTCACTTCGGCCGTTTCGTCCAGGAAGACAGGCGGCATGACGGTAAAATCCTCGGCATAGCTGCGCTCGATGGCATCTTCAGAACAATAACCGAGGCCCAACAGGCGGGCACTGGCGTGCAGCAGCTGCTCCGGCGTGCCCGTTTCCAGCCAGATATCGGCCGTCCGGGAAGCCGTCCTGGCCCCCTCCTCCAGCATGAATTGTAAAGCGTCGGCCAATGAACGGCCGTCACCGCGGCGCATGGTCTGTTCCAGCGCGTGATGCAGCGTACGGCCGTGTCTGAACCAGCACACGCCGGTGAACAGGGCGTGGCCAGCAGCGGCTGGCGGCCCGGCGAACTGTTGCACCATACCCGCTTCATCAACCGTGATTGCACTCCCGGTATCAGACTCAGCGGATGGAAATGTGAAACACACCACATCGGCGGCCGTGTCCGGCAAGCCGGTAAAATCGGCGCGCACAATCGCCCCGCCCACTGCTACCAGGACATCTTCCTTCCCCAACAGCTCCCGGCAGCGCCAGAGCGCCTCAACCTGCCCGGAAGCTTCCCCAGGAGCCACAAAGTGCACCGGCAGATGCGGGTAATTATCACACACCCACTGCTCGATATCCTCACTGCCAGACTCGACCACAAACACGACTTCAGCGGCCGTGAGCGTAGGCATCATGTCGAGCATGTGGCCAACAATCGCGGTATCGGCAACAGGCAGCAGCCAGCGCGGGCGAGTATTCGTCATCGGCCGTAACCGGCTGCCGGCGTCGGTGAGGAAAATGATGATCTTCAACCGGCCCGCTCCTTACTCCGTGCTTTATCATCCATGTGTCACATCCCGTCCTCTTCCCGGCTCACGGATTGCGGTTTACGGCTAACGGTTTTTTGCTGATGGACACAAATTGTTCGTAAGCATACGCCACATTCAAAATCGTCGCTTCCTGCAAGGTATCGCCGATAAGTTGCAGGCCGATGGGCAGGCCGTTGTTGTCGAAGCCGCAGGGGACGGAGAGGCCGCAGCTTGCGCTCAGGTTCAGCGACAGGGTGAAGATGTCAGCCAGGTACATGCTGAGCGGGTCGTTTGCTCGTTCACCGATTTTGAAGGCGGTGGTGGGGCTGGTAGGGCAAGCGATGATGTCTACCTCCTCAAAAGCGGCTTTGAAATCGTTTTTGATGAGGGTGCGCACTTTGAGGGCGCGGCCGTAATACTCGTCGTAGTAACCCGCACTCAAGGCATAAGTGCCCAGCATAATGCGCCGCTTCACCTCCGGGCCGAATAAGGCGCGCGTTTTCTTCACCGAGTCAATCATGTCCACACCCTCGATACGAGGCCCGTAACGCACGCCGTCGTAGCGAGCCAGGTTGGCGCTGGCCTCGGCCGGGGCGATGAGGTAGTAAACTGGCAGCGCGTAGCGGGTATGGGGCAGGCTGATCTCGCGGATTTCCGCCCCCAGTTCTTCCAGTTTGGCGATGGCGGCGCGCACGGCCGTTTCTACTTCCGGCTCAATCCCCTCGATGAAATACTCTTGGGGCACGCCGACACGCAGCCCCTTGATGTCTCCCGTCAACGCCGCTTCATAATCAGGCACAGGCACGTTCAAGGAGGTGCTGTCACGCCGGTCATGACCGGCCGTCACCTGAAAGAGGGCTGTGCAGTCAGCGACGGTGCGGCCGAACGCGCCCACCTGGTCCAGCGACGAGGCGAAGGCAACTACTCCCCAGCGGGACATACGGCCGTACGTCGGCCGCAATCCCACCACCCCGCAAAATGAGGCCGGCTGGCGCACGCTGCCCCCCGTATCTGTGCCGAGAGCGGCGTAAGCCATGTCGGCAGCGACGGCCGCGGCGCTGCCGCCGCTGCTGCCGCCCGGCACGCGGCTCAAATCCCACGGATTTCGCGTCGTCACATAGGCGGAATTTTCCGTGGACGACCCCATGGCGAACTCATCCGTGTTCGTCTTGCCCAGGATGACCGCTCCTGCTTCCTTCAGCTTTTGCACCACAAAGGCGTCGTAGGGGGGGACGAACCCCTCCAGGATTTTGCTGCCGGCGGTGGTGGGCGCCCCTTTAGTGCAGATGATGTCCTTCACCGCAATGGGGATGCCCAGCAGGGGCGTCGCCTCCCCGTTGGCGCGGCGTTCATCTGCTGCGGCCGCTTGTTCCAGCGCCATCTCGTCGGTGAGGGTCAGGTAGCTCTTGATCTCGTTGTCGGCTGCCACAATGCGATCCAACATCGCCTGCGTGGCTTCGACGCTGCTGATCTCGCCCCGGCGGAGAGCTGTGCGGAGGTCGGTGAGGGTTAATTCTGTCAAATCCATATCAGTCCAGGAAGTTTACCTTTGAAATCGCAAGGCGGTGGCGGAAGGCTGGAGATAGGCACGCCGCCCTGCCCATTATGTTATTCGTACTACGTCTGCCTATTCTTCCAACACCGACTGGATCAGGAACTGATTATCAGCCTGTTGGGGGGCGTTATGGAGCGTATCCTCAAGCGGCAACGACGGCTCAATCACATCGTCTCGCAGGACGTTTTGTTGAGCCACGGCGTGGGGGCTGGGAAGAACATCTTCCAAATCGAGTTCGTTAAGCATGGCAGCATAGTCGAGGATGGCCTGCAATTGGCCTAGATATTGCTGTTTTTCCTCGGCCGTCAAAGCCAGGCGGGCCAGGTGTGCAATCTTTTCGACGTCAGAGAGAGTAAGTGATGTCATGGGTTTATTACGTAGTGCTTATTGCGCGATGTGCCACGGAATACGAGTCACGGTTCACTGATAACGGAATACGGGCCACGGAACACCATTCAGGTAACGGCCGATTCCTCCGTCTTCTCTTCATCCATCTCCTGGAATTTCTCTTCAGTCCAGAAATTCTCAGGGGCAGTGAGCTTATCAATGTAGAGCACGCCGTCCAGATGGTCAATTTCATGCTGGAAGATACGCGCTGTCCAGCCGTGCAGGCGCAGGCGAATCTTCTTCCCATGCCTGTCCCTGGCCCGGACGCGGATGGATGCGTGTCGTTCCACCTCCCCCAGGTAACCGGGGATAGAAAGGCAACCCTCAATCCCATCTACCATGTCGCGGGAGCGCCACACGATTTCCGGATTGGCGATGACATACAATTCTCGCGTGCCCTCAATGTCGTTCCCTTCATCGTCCACTCCGGGCAGGGTTTCAATCACGGTCAGGCGCAGTAAACGGCCGACCTGGGGTGCAGCCAGCCCGACCCCGTTGGCCGCCCTCATGGTGTCAATCATATCGTCAATCAACTGCTGCAACTCATCATCGAAGCGGGTGACGGGCCGCGTCTTTTGCCGCAGGATAGGGTTAGGAAGGGTAACAATTTCCAAAAGTGCCATAATCTAAATATCCATATCCTCCTCATCAGGGAGTGTGTCAGGGGGGGTACGGCGGGGGATCATCTCTTGTTCCACCGCCTGCTGGTAAACATCCAGCAGCACGGCATATTCTTCCCGGCGCCTCTCTCCTTCACGAATGCGCTGTCGCTGCCGGTATTGATCCAAACGTTTGAATACGTCGCTTTGCACCCGGTTCGGGTTGGAGACGTTCTCAAAGGTGATGTCGGCCGTCGCTCCGGCCGTCTCGATGATCACATTGCCGAAATTAAAGAGCGTGGCCAGCAAGCCCGGCCGGTCGGAGTTGATGTTCTGCACATTGCTCAATTCCGCCTGCTTGCGGCTCTCGCCAAAGCCAAACGGCTTGCGATCAATGTCAATGACAAAACGGTCCGTCACCTGGAAAGTCTCGTTGCGCCAATCTTCAACCTGCCAGAGGAACCAGGCCAAGTCAATGGCCATGAGCAGGCCGAAGACGGCCGCCAATTGGGCAAAAGTCAATCCCACAAAACGAACCGCTAACCAGAACAGGAGCATCAAGATCAAAAATATCAGAACCGGCCACATGACGTCTTTGAGCAACACAAAAAAATGCTTACGGTAAGTGATGATGCCATTCTCTTCCACCCGCCATTGATACCGCTTCTTGATAGATGCCCAGACCTCACGCAGGCTTATTCTGCCGTCCGTCTCAGCCTCCTCTTCTTCATCAACATCATCCGGCTCCTCCACCTTGCGGTAAGGGGAGTGGTACTGGAAATGCTTCTCCAGGGATTGCCGCATCGTGGCCTGTGCCCTGGCCGCATCCAGCACCTTCACCCGCCGCCTCAATCGATCCAACGTCTCCTGCACCTGCCCCGGATCGTCAATGTTGTCAAAGTACACCGTGCCGGTCTGTGCGGCCGTTGTGATTCGCGCCGTGCCAAAGTTAAACAAGTTGGCAATAAACGTCGGCCGCACGATCTCCACGCTTTGAATCTGGTCAATGGGAATCTTGTCCACCGTTGTGCGGAAGCTCCTCAAGCTGAACTCGTGGTGCGCCAGGTGCTTGTTGGTGATGACAAAGTAATCATTGGCCCAATCCAAATATTGGAAAATCAGCAGCGCTGCAAAAAAAAGCGTCAAACCAACCGGCGCGATCAGGCCCAGCGTACTCACGATCCCGCCGTCAGCCCGGTTAGCCAACGTGGAGAGGGTAAGCAGCAAAAAGGCGACCATACCGACGGCCGGCCCCACCAGGCGGAGGAACAGATACCAACGGCTGCGGTGCGCCTGAAATTCAACCAACTCGTCCGGCAGCAAGCTGATGGCCGAGGTGCGTTTATCCGCCCTCAACCGCACCTTTTGCGCCTCTTCCCACGCTTCCAGCGAAAGACCGCTCAAAAGCTGTTCGCTCTCGTCCAATTCCGGTTCCAGGGCTTCCAGCACACCCGGATGCTTCTCCAAAAACTGGAGAAACTCATCGCTCTTAATCAGGATGACCCGCCCTTTTTCTGTACCCTTCACCGTAGCCGGATGGGCATCGGGGGCAAACAGCCACTTTTCGCCAAAGTAGTCGCCGGGATAATACGCGTGCGTATGCTCCTCCCGCACGATCCCGCGTTCGTCCACGCTGCGCGCATAGAGACGGCCACTATGCACGATGATCAGGCTATCGGCCACGTCACGCTGGAAAGCGATCACTGCACCTTCGTCGAATTCGTACTCCCCGCTGATCTGAGCCAGCGCCAAGAGATCGTCTTCATCGAGGGCCTCGAAAATCGTAAGTTTGCCCAGAAAATCCAGTTTGTCTGTCACTGCTGCCGACCTTTCCGATATTCTAACATAGCACCCCCAGGGCGGGAAGGGGCGTAAAATAGCCCATCCCCCTTCAGAAAAAAACCCCGGCCGCACCGCCTCACTTTTTGCCCTCACCGGCTCCCTGTTGTATCATCGCCTCGATTAGTGAAGCGGCCGAATTTTACGGCATGAATCACTGGAGGCCTGAATGGCACGCACGGCACTCGTTGCTATCGGTGGCAATTCCCTCATCACCGACAAAGAACATCCCGACATACCCCACCAGTGGGACGCAGTCCGTGAAACCTGCAAGCATCTGGCCGACATGATCGAAGCCGGCTGGCAGTTGGTCATTACACATGGCAACGGCCCCCAAGTCGGTTACATCCTGCGCCGCAACGAGCTGGCCGCTCATGCAGTGCACACCACCCCTCTGGACCTCATCGTCGCTGATACGCAAGGCTCTATCGGTTACATGCTGCAACAGGCGCTCAGCAACGAACTGCTCAGCCGCGGTACCAAAAAGTTAGTCACCTCTATCGTCACCCAAATCCTGGTGGATGAGGGTGACCCGGCGTTCCGAAAGCCCAGCAAACCTATCGGCGGGTTCATGAGCGAAGAGGAAGCGCGTAAGTTTGAGGGGGGCGGTTGGCACGTTGTAGAAGATGCCGGACGTGGTTGGCGCCGTGTAGTGGCATCTCCTAAACCGCTTCGCATCATCGAAGAGAAAGCAATTCATCAATTAATTGATGCGGGGACGACGGTGATCGCGGCCGGCGGGGGCGGGATTCCGGTCGTACAAAACCGCAAGGGTGAGCTGCGGGAGCTTAAAGGGGTGTACGCGGTCATTGATAAGGATTGGGCCAGCGGACTGTTAGCCACAGAGTTGTGCGTGGACCTGTTCCTCATCTCCACAGGCGTCCCCCAGGTTTCCATCCATTTCAACACGCCGCAGCAGCAGGGTCTGAATCAGGTAACGGCCGTGGAAATGGCGCAGTATCTAGCTGAGGGGCATTTCGCCCCCGGCAGTATGCGCCCCAAAGTGGAAGCTGTGCTCTCCTTTATTCAGAAGACAGGAAATAAAGCCCTCATCACGAACCCTCAAAACATCGCCCGCGCTCTCAGACATGAAACGGGGACGTGGATCGAACCCGCCTAGGTGGATTATGCCTGGAATTTTCAGGCTATTTGACATTTTCGCTCTCTTATATGTCTTCCGCAGCTTTCAGTTGACGGCCGTCATTTGGCGGGAATGGCGTCAATTGGTGGCAGAGCCTTTCACCCGGAAAAAGAAACGGCTGGCGGAGCAGGCCTCCTTTTTCATCTCCGTCCCCATCGGCGTCCTGGTACACGAATTCGGCCATGCGCTGGCCACCTGGCTGTTCGGCGGCCGTGTTGTGGAGTTTGGCTACCGCGCCTTCTGGGGGTATGTCATCCCCAGCGGAGAGTTTAGCGCGACACAGGAGTGGTTTATCAGCCTGGCCGGCACGCTAGGATCGCTGCTCTTCGGCGTGGGCATCTGGCTCTTGTTCCGGCGGCACAAGGCCTCCACCTTACGCTACTTCGGATTGCGTTCGGCCCGTTTCCAGGTGTACTTCTCGTTGATTTACTACCCCGTATTCACCTTGTTGGGCTTTCTCGGCGATTGGCGCACCATCTACAATTTCCAGGCCACGCCGCTGGCCAGCGCCATGACCGCACCGTTTCATGCCGGGCTGCTTTTTTTGTTCTGGTGGGGTGATCGCGCCGGCTGGTTTGAGATGCCCCACCATGAGTCCGCCATCGAACGGGAACAATTCCTGACACTGCTAACAGAAACGGCCGCCAATCCTCATGATGCGCGGCTTCAACTCAGCTACATTGACGCCCTCCGCCGCGGCGGTGCAGTCAATCAGGCAAAGCGAAAGCTGGCCCGCTTCATTCAACAACATCCTGATTCGGCATCGGGCTATCTGCAACTGGCCACGGTGAAAACAGCCGGTCAAACCCACATTCCTAAAGAGGCGGTGGAAGCGTCACAGAAAGCGCTCAGCCTGGGGCTGGCGGATGCGCGCCAGGCGGCCTTCGCTCACCAACTCATCGGCCGGCATTATCTCGATGTGGGGGATGCGGATCAGGTAATCACTCACCTGAGCCAGGCAGTAACCTTGCTCAACGGGACTGCGGCCGTCAACCCGGCGCAGGTAGCCCAATTGCTCCACTGGCGCAGCCAGGCTTACCGGCGGCAGCGTAGATACGAACAGGCATACCAGGACCTGTGCCAGGCCATCACATCAACCCGGAAGGCGGGCGATGAACAAATGGCATCCTTTTACCAAAGCGATCTAGACGTTCTTGCCCAGCACGCCGGCCGGGCTTTTCCTGCCCCGTCGGCTGAGACTATCTCACAAGGAGGTGATTTATCGGCATAAACAGAACATGATCAAAGGCAAACCTGGCGATCAGGAATTGATGGACGTGCCCCGGTGCGTGCAGTATATTTGCTCCAGCTTATGTTTTTCACCTAACTGCATCCGCATTCACCATCCCTGAAGAGCCTGGTGATTTTGACCTTGTGTCAACTGGATATTGTTTTAGAAACAGAGGAGAATGTCGAAATGAGTAAGAAACGCCTATGGATGTTGTTTATCTTTGCCTTGCTGACTTCCCTGGTTTTGGCTGCCTGTGGCGGCGGCTCCGGGGGCGATCAGGCGACCGAATGTAAGGCAGCGGCCGGCGAGAGCACCACTGAAGGCAAGTATCAGATTCCGGCCGCCATCGAAGGCTGTTACAATGCCGCCTTCGTGTATGTTGGCCCGCATGATGACGGCGGCTGGACCCAAGCCCACGATGTCGGCCGTCAATACGTGGAAGACAACCTGGAAGGGGTACATACCGCCTTCGTGGAACTCGTCGCCGAAGGCGCGGACGCAGAACAGGTGATCCGCTCCCTGGCTCGCAAGGGCTTTGACGTGATCTTCACCACCTCCTTCGGTTACATGGATGCTTCTGAGCTCGTGGCTGAGGAATTCCCCGACGTAGACATTATTCACATCAGCGGTTTCAAGTCGAATGAAGACAACTTCGGCAACCTGTTCGGCGCCATGGAAGACATAAAATATCTGGCCGGTATGCTGGCCGGTTCCCGCGCCAAGACAGATGGCAACCCCAAGGTCGGGTACATTGCCACCTTCCCCATTCCTGAAGAACTCCGCCTGGGGAATGCCTTTGCTCTGGGGGTTCAACAAACCTGCCCCGAATGTACGGTAGATGTGCGTTGGATCTTCACCTGGCACGATCCGGTTGTGGAAAAGGAAGCGGCCGCTTCCCTGTTCGATGGCGGCGCCCAGGTCGTGATGACCGGTGCGGACACCCCGGCCCCGGCCGAAGCCGCGCCCGAAGGAAAGTGGGGCATCACCTATGACTACATCAATAACTGCCAGTTAGATTCTTGCCTGACATCCATGTACTGGAACTGGGGGCCTGTCTACGCGGACATCGTTGAGAAATCCCGCGCAGGCACCTGGGTTGGCGGTTGGGAATACTTCGATGCGGATTCAGGCGCATTGGGCCTTTACGGCTTCATGGAAGGACAAACTCCTCAGCCGGGTATAGCTGACCTGCCAGCAGAAGACTTGCAGCTTGTGAGTGATACGTTAGACAAGATGTTGAAGGGCGAATTCACCCGCTTCGACGTGTTCAAAGGTCCCATTATTGACAACCAAGGGAATGTCGTGTTGGAAGACGGCGTCAGCCTGGAGCAGATTGATTTGGACGGCTTTGCCCAGTTCGGCAGCCCGTGCCAGACCTGCATGTACTGGTGGAACCAGAACATCACAGCTGAGCTACCATCACTCGACTAACCGGAGGGACCGTAAGAGCGGTCAAGATGACATCTCTTGTCCGCTCTCCAGCTTCTTTTCCAAACAGGAGCTAGAGGAAACAATGCTTCCTCTAGCTCCACCCTCTACCTTTTAGGACAAACATCATGACTGAAACGCCCTTTGCCGTCGAAATGCGAGACATCGTTATCCGATTCCCCGGGGTGCTGGCGAATGACCACGTGAATTTCACCCTGAAACAGGGGGAGATTCACGCCCTGCTGGGAGAAAATGGGGCAGGGAAAAGCACGCTTATGAATGCGCTGACCGGCCTCTACCGGCCAGATTCGGGTACGATAAAGGTTTACGGAGAAACTGTGAATCTGCACTCCCCGAAGGACGCCATCGCCAAAGGAATTGGCATGGTGCATCAGCATTTCATGCTGGTGCCTACCCAGACGGTCACGGAGAATATCTTGCTGGGTCTGGATGAGCCGAGATTCTTCATGCAGTTGGCATCATATGACAAAAAGATTCTGGCGTTGGAGGAGCAGTTCGGTCTGCACGTGGATCCGACGGCTAAGATATGGCAGTTGTCAGTGGGCGAACAACAACGGGTAGAGTTGCTGAAGATGCTGTATCGTGGGGCGAAAATCCTGATCATGGATGAGCCGACGGCCGTGCTGGCTCCCCAGGAAATTGATGAGCTGATGGGCACAATGCGATCGATGGCGGCGCAAGGGAAGTCCATCATTTTCATCAGCCATAAACTGCAAGAGGTCACGGCCGTCGCTGACCGTGTGACTGTTTTGCGCAAAGGCAGGGTCACGGCCGAGGGGGTCAGCATGGACGGGGTAACCAAAAAGGACCTGGCCCGTCTCATGGTTGGCCGCTCCGTTGTCTTCGATATCCACAAGAAACCGCAGAAACCGGGTGATGCGGTGTTATTGGTGCGCGATGTAGAAGCGGAGAACGATAAGGGGATGCCCGCCCTGCGCCGCGTCTCCCTGGAAATACGCGCGGGAGAGATTCTGGGCATTGCAGCGATTGCCGGGAACGGGCAGAGCGAACTGGCGGAAGTGATCACCGGATTGCGGCCGTGCAAAGGCAGCATCACCATCAACGGCGAGGAAGTCAGCAACCGGCCGCCCATCTCCGCTATTCGCAGCGGCGTCGCCCACATCCCCGAAGATCGCACCAAAGTGGGCAGCGCGCCCAATATGACCATCACTGAAAACACCATAATGAAGAACTACCGCCAGGAACCCATCGGCAACGGGTGGAGCATTGACTTCACCAGCGCCCGCCAGCATGCGCGGGAGCTAAAGGAGAAATACGACATCCTGGCTCCCAACGTGCGCACGCTGGCCCGTAAACTTTCCGGCGGCAATCTCCAAAAAGTCATCCTGGCCCGTGAAATATCCGCCCAACCACAACTCATGGTCGCCGTACAACCAACGCGCGGCCTGGACGTGGGAGCCATCGAAGCAATTCAACAACTCATCCTGGAACAGCGGGAAAGAGGGACAGCCATCTTGCTCATTTCTGAGGAATTGGAAGAGCTGCTAGCCCTCAGCGACCGCATTGCGGTGATGTCCGAAGGCCAGATTATGGGCATCGTCCCCGCTGACGAGGCTGACATCAACGAAATTGGGCTGATGATGACCGGGACAAAGGTGAAGGAGGGGTAATAAACAATGAACAATCCATAATGGGCCGTCAGGTCATTGCCCATTTTACTCATTGTTCATTGGAAATTGACTATGTATACACTGCGAATTGAAAAACGAGTTGAAGATATTCCCCGATGGCTGCCGGCAGCAACATCCGTCGGCTCTGTCGTCATTGCATTCCTTTTGAGCGGCATCATCCTCAAAATCATCGGCGGCGAACCTTTGCGCGTGGCCCGTTTCTTCTTTGAAGCCACCTTCGGCGCCTGGGCCGCCTTCTCCGACACCATGGTCAAAGCAACGCCGCTCATCATGGTGGGGCTGGCTTGCGCAATTGCCTTCAAGATGAAACTATGGAACATTGGCGCGGAAGGACAGTTTTACCTGGGCGCATTTGGCGCCAGCCTTGTTGTGCTCGTTCCCATCGTACCGACAGGCAGCCCCAAAGTCGTCGTCATTGGGGCCATGATCATCATGGGCATGTTATTCGGCGCATTGTGGGGCTTCATCCCCGGTTACCTCAAGGCCCGCTTTCAGGTGAACGAAATTATCACCACACTCATGCTCAACTACGTCGCCATCTTATGGAATAATTTCTGGATTTTTAACCAGTGGAGCGATGCCGGATTCCAGATGACTCCAACTTTTGACAAAAGCGCATGGCTGCCCCGCCTGGCCGACTATGCCCGCCAATACAGAATCTTTTCCGGCATCACACTGCACCTGGGTGTGGTCTTTGGCCTGGTTGCGGCCGTGGTCATGTGGTGGATCATGACCCGCAGCCGGTGGGGGTATGAAATTAAGCTCATCGGAGACAACCCTGAAGCAGCCCGGTATGCAGGCATGAATATCGCCAGAAACATCGTGCTGGTTATGATGGTCTCCGGCGCATTGGCCGGGCTGGCCGGCATGTCCGAAATCAGCGGGGTTGTGCATCGGCTGCAGGAGCGCATCTCTCCAGGTTACGGCTTTACGGGCATCATCGTGGCCTGGCTGGCCAAGCTCAACCCTTTCACGGTCATCCTCGTCGCTATTTTGTTCGGCGCGCTCATCGTCGCCGGCCGCGAAATTCAGCCGTCAGGATTGGCGCAAATGCTGCAAGGCATTATCTTATTCATGGTTATTAGCAGTGATGTGCTGCTGCGCTACAAAATACGCCTGGTGCGAATTGTGGAGGAACCGGCATGAATCCAATCATCATTCTGCATGCAGGGCTGGCAACAGGCACGATCTTGCTCTTTGCCGGAATCGGCGAAGTGTTCGCCGAACGCGCCGGCATCCTCAACCTGGGCGTCGAAGGAATGATGCTCCTGGGCGCGATGGCTGGGTTCAGCACTTCGCTGGCAACCGGCAGCCCATGGGCCGGCTTGCTGGCTGCCATGATCGCCGGGGGCGTTCTCAGCCTGGCACACGGGCTGGTAACGATCCATTTCCAGGCGGATCAGGTGGTGAGCGGGCTGTCGCTGACCTTCCTCGGAACAGGGCTGGCGTTGGTGTTTGGTGAAGGATTGACCGGCCAGACCGTGGCGTTGGTGCCCTCGTTCGATATTCCGGGGCTGGCGGCCATCCCGTTTATCGGCCCGGTGTTCTTTCAAAACCACAGCCTCCTGGTTTATGCAGGTTTCATCTTCGTGCCGCTGGCCTGGTTTTTCATTAACAAGACCCGGCCGGGGATGCATTTGCGCGCCATTGGCGAGAAGCCGGAAGCGGCCGATACCATGGGCATCAATGTCTATCGCCTGCGGTATATTTACGTGTTTGTCGGCGGCTGTCTGGCAGGGTTAGCCGGGGCAACGATCAGCCTGTCGGTGTCGCCGGGCTGGTACAGCATCCAGACAACATCAGGCCAGGGATGGATTGCCATCGGGCTGGTCATCTTCGCCCAGTGGGATCCGCTGCGGGCGGCGCTGGGCGGCTATCTGTTTGGGGCTATCCGGCGCGGAATTCTGGATTTGCAGGGGCCGGCCACTTTGTTTGGGTTGACTAACCCATTGTATATCAACTCCAATTATGGCTTTTTCCTGCAAATGGTGCCGTTTATTCTGACGATTGTCGCATTGGTGCTGGGATCGCGAGCGGCCGTACGCAAACGGCTGGGCGCGCCGGCCGCACTGGGTGTTCCATACATTCGCGGCGAACGTGGTTTATAAATTAGTATGTCAATCACGCCATGCCTGAAATCTGGTTCATCCGCCATGGGGAAAGTACGTCTAATGCGAATCTGCGCACGACGCACCCGGCCGATTCGCCGCTAACACCACAGGGGGAACGAGAAGCAAAGTCCATCGCAGCCAGTTTCGACCACAGGCCGGACTTGTTGATCGTCTCCCCCTATTTGCGCGCCAGGCAAACGGCCGCGCCTACCGTTGCCCGTTTCCACCCCATCCCCCAGGAGCATTGGCCTGTTCAGGAATTTACCTTTCTGGCTCCCATTCGCTACCTGAACACAACCGGGACAGAAAGAATCCCCTTCGCCCGCGACTATTGGCAGCGGAATGACCCGCAATACAAAGACGGCGGGGAAGGTGAATCTTTTGCTGAACTCATGGATAGGGTGCAGCATGTTTTGGCACGGCTGCGGCACCCCCCCGCCCCTTTCACGGCCGTCTTTAGTCATGGTCTGTTCCTGGGCGCGCTGCTCTGGTCAATTCTAACCGGCACGGCCGAAGTCAGCCCGGAGAGCATGGAACGGTATCATTACTTCGTGCGCTCAATACACCTGCCGAACGGGGCCATTATCCGGGCCAGTTTTTGCAATGACGGCGCTGTGTTTCTCTCCCCCTTTGACACCTCCCACCTCTCTTCCTGACCCGCCAATGAGTTGGCGCCCGCCTATCAATCAGTTCCCTGTAATGAGACTAAAGGCTGGTGAACTGGAGACTGAGAGTCCCCAATCTCCAGTCTCTCCCCACAAGATGCAAATCCTAGCGAAGCCTTAGAGCGGCAGCATCAACGCCGTCTCCCTCACCAGGTGATAGTAAGGCTCCAGGGATGCCGCAACCAGGCATTCGCTGTCGGCGTGGGACCCGACTACGGTGGGGTTGCTCATCAATACGTGGATATTTTCATCCTGAGCCACATAAAAGCGGCCGTTGCTGGCTCCGTTGGAGTGCATAATGACCGGCTCTTTGCCCGACACGCGCCCCAGAATCTCAATGTACCGCCGGGCGATGGGCGACTCCTTGGGATAGTAGGTGGCTGCATCCGCCTCGCGAACAGTAATCGTGGCCCCAAACGGCCGCCCAATGGCTTCGATCTGGGCTACGATGTCGGCCGCATCGTCCCGCTCGGTGAAGCGCACATCGAACCCGGCCGTGCAGCGATCAGGGATTTTGTTGAACGCTTCACCGGCCGAGATGCGCGTCATGGAGAGAGAAATAACCCATTCCGCCTCATTCCTGGGATTGGGGAATCGCTGCTGCAATGCGTGATAGAAATCAATCATCTTTTCGATGGCATTCTGGCCCAGGAACGGCCGGCTGGCGTGGGAAGCAACCCCTTCAACGACGGCCGTGAAGCTCATGATCCCCTTCTCTTTCTCCACGTAAGCGAAATCGGGGCCTCCATCGGGCGCGAACACCGCCTGGGGCCAGAGGTCGTTCTGGCTCAGGTAATCCACCACTTTACGTACGCCGTATGTCGAACCCACCTCTTCGTCCTCGGAAAACAGGAGCCAGAAGTTGTTATGGTTTCCCTCAGCGATCAGTTCGCGCAATACGTAAATCATCATCAAACATTGCGTCTTCATATCGGCCACGCCCCGGCCGTATAGCAAGCCATCTTCCTCCCGCAGCCGGAAAAGATGATCCTCCCCCGGAACCACCTCAATGTGTCCATCCCCCAGCAAAGTCGGCCGCGCTGACGCTCTCGGCTTAATGATGAGGGAAGTGCAGCCGCTGTACTTGAGCTGGATGAACTCCGTCTTATCCGGGTCGAAAAAGCCGCGAATCCAGGCAAACGCTTTCTCGAACTCCGGCAAGTTTTGGTGAACGATCGTCTTGAAACCGGTAAACGTGCGCAGGTCAGCCAGAAATTGGTCCCGATTAAGTGTTTGGCGGTTTTTTCTCATAAAATATAATCAGCGGAATAAACCACTAAACCTCGCGGTGTCACGGTTTTCCTTTCTTAAATTATAACCCGTGACACACTTAAACATGAGGTTCCTCTGGGTCTAACGGCTCGAAAACGGCCGCCAAAGCGCGCTCAATCCGCCCTGCATCGCCGCGCAGCCGGTAATCTTCCGCCTGATCGATCCAGCACACACGGCCGTCCTCATCAATAAGCAGCGAGGTGGGAATCGCCATCCGGTCGAACCCCACCGGCCAGCCCAGCGGAAATGAGCCGAGGAAGAGCGTGTGGAAGCGAAAACCTTTCTGATGCACCAGGCCATACGCCTGGATCACATCCAGGTCAGGATCAGACAACAGCATAAACGAGGAGAGGTTGTCTCGCAGGCGATGGCCGGCCGCCTGTTCTATCGTATCTTTGCTGATGGCCACGAGGCTGACGCCATACGCATCCAGGATCGGCCGCATCCGCTCGAACCGCCGCAACTCGGCGGAGCAGTATGGTCACCAATGACCGCGAAAGAATTTGAGCAGAATGCGACGGCCGCGCCATGTGCGGCTGTCCACCAGCGCGCCGGTGTGATCACGCGCAGTGAAGGGGATCATGGAGTCGCCCGCAGCAACCTTCAGCTCTCCATCCGGCAGCCGGGCGAGCGTCAGCAAGTAGAAAAAAAGAGCTGCCAGGGCCGCGGCCGAAATGGCCAGCACGGCCGCGCCAGGGGAAAACACACGATCGAGGAGGAGCGATCGGGCAAACCCCACCAACGCCAACAGCAGCCCCAAACCCATGAATGCAGCATGGGCAATTGGCCGCGGCGGCACTTTCTCCGGAGCAATCGTCGCCAGGTAGGCAATCCAGGTGAGGATAACAACAACCAAACCAAGAATAATGAGGGTCATAGTCATGCGCTTATTATCACCGAAACACGGCCGTGAGAACAGGCGGCCCGATTACATTCACGGCCCGGCCATCATCGGACAAGCAAATAAAAAAGCCAACCACAACGTGGCTGGCTCAACATTAGCGAAAAATTCATACTGCCTACATGCAGTAATGAATGGCGGGACTTACCAACGACGGCGATCGCGGTTAGAGCGAGGCCGGCGACTGCCGCCGCCGCGATTGTCTCTTCGGTCTTCTCGCGGGCGGGCCATATTCACTGTCAATGTGCGGCCGCCAAGCTCAGTGCCGTTCAATCCATCAATCGCGGCTTGAGCCTTGTCATTGGCGGGCATCTCCACAAAGCCGAAGCCGCGTGATTCACCCGTATACTTATCTTTAATAATGGCGACTGAACTGACATCGCCGAAAGCTTCAAATGCAGTCCGCAACTCAGCCTCGGTCGTTTGACGCCACAGATTACCAACATAAATATTCATCAACCATCTCTCCTAATTTTGGAGGGCGGGTGATTTTGCACCCGCCCCATCACAAACCCGACGTAAAACAAACTCCAGGCGCGCGGCTTAATGCGTGTGTCCTGGTTCATGCACATGACCGTGCGACAATTCCTCGGCCGTTGCGGCGCGCAATCCCGCGATTTTTATGTGGAAGTGCAGCGTATCCCCGGCCAGGGGGTGATTAAAGTCAAGCACGACGCTGTCCGGCTGAAGCTCAACAACATACCCCCGGAATGCTTCCCCTGACTGCTTGTCCCGAAACTGCAACCCCATACCAACAACCAGGTCCAAGTCTTGGGGAAACGCATCGCGGGGCATCGTTTCCAGGTTTTCCGGATCGCGTTCCCCATAACCGTCAGCGGGGGCGACGACGACATCCTTCTCATCACCGATCCGCATCCCGTAAAGCGCCCGTTCCAGACCGGGAATTATTTGTCCCTGGCCCTGCAAGAACTGCAATGGGGCCTCTTCAGAGCGATCAATTTCTTCGCCGTCGTCCAGGCGAAGCAGATACTCCATGCTGACCACTAAATTATCAGCAACAGTTAATTCTGTTTCATTCATAACTCACCTACTTTACTAAAACTTAACACATTTCGAACGGCAGACCTCCTGGCTCCTTCTCCCGCGGGAAAATCACGTTGCTGCTATCTTCCAACGCGCTCATTGAGGGTCTTCGATGGCGTGGTAATGAATGGAGGTGTCTCCGCCGTTATCGCGCTTGATGAAATCCACCTTTATTGTTTATCGAACCAGCTTGCCGCACCGGCTCTTCTTGGGTGTGGCGTACTTCTTTGCCGGCCAACACCAAAAGAAAAAGCCGCCCGACGTTCGAAGTCTGGACGGCCGATAATCACAATTGGTATCATTCAATGCAGAACTTACGATGCGAAGAGGATACCCCACATCTCGGTGGTAGTCAAAACGCCATCTCAAACGCCTGAAGCATGAAACGAGGTTAGACGTAACCCCAATGCCCCACCCCCAGCCGATCACCATTTTGAACACACCGGTACATCCCGTGACCACGGCCGAAACATTGCAGATGGTTCGGCAATTTATGGCCGAACCTGGAGTACATCAACTCGCTACCACCAACCCGGAATTTGTTATGGCCGCGCAGGGGGACGAGGCATTCCGGCAAGTCTTGTGGCAGGCGGATCTGTGTCTGCCGGATGGTATTGGCCTGATCCTGGCTTCGCTCTGGATGCGGCGGCCGCTGCCGGAACGCATCCCCGGTTCCGAACTCGTCTACCATCTAGCCCGGCTGGCGGCTGGGGAAGGGTGGCGCCTTTTCCTCTTAGGAGCTGGGCCAGGCGTGGCTGAGGCGGCCGCGGCCGTCTTCCAATCCCAGAACCCCGATCTCATCATCGCCGGTACCTATGCCGGCTCTCCCGATCCGGCCGAGAACGATGCCATCGTCCAGCGTATCAATGACAGCCGTGCGGACCTGCTCTTCGTGGCCTACGGCGCGCCCCGGCAAGATAAATGGATCGCCCGTAATCGGAAAGCGCTGGCAACCGTTCGCGTCGCCATGGGTGTCGGCGGGGCGCTGGACTTTGTCAGCGGCCGCGCGGAGCGTGCGCCGCGTTGGGTGCAAAATATCGGCCTGGAATGGCTGCACCGGCTCGTCAAAGAACCATGGCGCTGGCGGCGAATGCTGGCCCTGCCCCGTTTCGCTGCACGCGTCTTGCTAGAAAGCCGGCCCTGATGAGGGATGGGCTGATTAGGGCATACTGCCGTACGCTTCTAATCACCGGCACGGCCGCCAATTTTACCTTTCCCACCTTCCGCTTTACAATTGCCCATCATCGCAAGTAGGAGCAACCCATGCGCATTCTAATCACCGGTTCCAGCGGGCAAATCGGCACCAACCTCGGCCTCTACCTGCAAGAGCGAGGGCACTACGTGTTTGGGGTAGACATCCGGCCCAACCCGTGGACGGCCGATATCGAAACCCTGCTTCAAGATTTAAGCACACCCTACCGGCACTTTGAAAAGGGGATCGGCCACGTGCATTATCCTCCAGACCTGGACCTGGTGGTGCATTTCGCAGCCCACGCCAAGGTGCATAAGCTGGTGGAGCAGCCTGACCGCGCCCTGGAAAACATCACCATGACCTGGAACGTGCTGGAGTTCTGCCGCCGCCGCAACATCCCCATCATTTTCAGCAGTTCACGCGAGGTATATGGCGACATCCATCGTTACATCACAGAAGAATCGTACGCAGACTTCGCCTTCACGGAAAGTCCCTACTCCGCCAGCAAAATCTCCGGCGAAGCGCTGATCTACTCATACGCCCAATGTTATGGGCTGCGTTATCTGGTATTCCGGTTTAGCAATGTGTACGGCCGTTACGATAACGACATCGAACGTATGCTGCGCGTCATCCCCTACTTCATCCGCGAAATCAACGCCGGCCGTCCCATCACTGTGTATGGGGAAGACAAGGTCCTGGACTTCACTTACGTTGACGATTGCGTTCAGGGCGTTTACAACGGCATTGAGCAGCTGGTGGGCGGCGAGATTGCCAATCACACCATCAATCTGGCTTACGGGCAGGGGAGCAGTCTCATTACGATGGCCAACCACATCGGCCAGACTCTGGGTAAGAAGCCGGACATGACCATCGAACCCTCCCGCGTGGGTGAAGTGACTCGCTACATCGCCAACATCGGTAAGGCGCGCGCGTTGTTGGACTACAATCCGCAGACGCCCCTGCGCGAAGGCATTGAGCGAGCCGTGACATGGTGCATGGATTGGTGGGAGACACATTCATAAGCGGCGGGCAGCCATGAGCGGCCGATCAAGCGACACCCAGCCACGGAGAGATTGCTGACAAATGATCTACGTTGACATCTCCGCCGCTGTGCACAGCCGGGCCGGCCTGGGGCGATACGCTGAACGTCTGGCCCAGGCGCTCATCGCAGCGCAGCCGGACCGCATGGCTTTGTTTTATAACCAGGGCCGCGACGGCCGCTTTCCCACTGTACTGCCGGCGGCCACGCCTCGCCGCACGGTTCATCTGGGGTACAAGCCGTGGCGGACGGCCGTGCTGTTAGGGCAACTCGGCCGCATCCCCTTCAACCGGCTGGCGCCGGACGCAGAACTCTTCCACAGCACCGAGCACTTACTCATGCCCCTACGCGGTACCCCCACCGTGCTGACCGTGCACGACCTGATTTTCAAGCTGTTTCCCGCCTACCACAAAAAGCTCAACTACTGGTTCCTGAACCTGGCCATGCCTCTGTTTTGCTGCCGGGCCGACGCTATCATCGCCGTTTCGCAGGCAAGTAAGCATGATATCGTCAAACATTACGGCATCGAGCCAGCTAAAATCCATGTCGTGTATGAGGCAGCCTCTTCCCTATTTCAACCGCCGCCCCCGGACAGGATTGCCCACATAAGGCAGACTTACCAGTTACCCGAGCGATTCCTCATACACCTCAGCACCATCGAGCCTCGCAAGAATCTCAGCCGCCTGCTCGATGCCCTCCAGGCGCTTCGCCGCCAATTCCCCAACCTACGTTTAGTCCTGGCCGGGGGCAGGGGATGGCTGTACGACGACTTTTTTGCCAAGATCGAGGAGGCGGGATTGGGGGATTCCGTGATGCCCCTCGGCTGGGTGCCGGATGAAGACCTGCCTGCGGTGATTGCCGCGGCCGATCTGGCGGTGCAGCCCAGCCTGTACGAAGGGTTCGGCCTGCCCATCCTGGAACATATGGCCTGCGGGCAGGTGGTGGCGGCCAGCCGCAGCAGCAGCCATCCTGAAGTGGGTGGGGACGCAGCCGCCTACTTCGATCCAACGGATGTAGAAGAGATGACGGCCGTCATCCGGCGGCTACTCACAGATGGAGAAGAGCGAAAGCACCGGCGGCAACTGGGCCTGGCTCAGGCGAAGCAGTTTAGCTGGCAGCGCGCAGCGCGCGAGACGATGGCGGTTTATGACCAACTACTCGTCGGGTGAGCGTGTGTCACGCAGCGTGTGTCATGTGTCACGTGTCACGCGTTACGCGCCGCGGTTCGCCCTCCTCCTCATCCCAATCCTGTACCTGCTGACGCTGGCCCACACCCTCGTTCTGGGTGACCCTACCGAATTCACTTTCGTAGCCAATATCCTGGGCATTGCCCATCCGCCCGGCTACGCCTTCATCACGCTGGTTGGCAAGGGGTTTCAGACTCTCATCCCGTTTGGCAGCATCCCCTGGCGCATGCACTTGCTGGCGGCCGCTTCAGCGACTGCGGCTTCGCTGTTTGCATACAGCACAGTGAGAACAATTAACAGGCAACAATCAACGGGAAACAAAATACGAATTACGGAGCACGAAGCACGGAATACGGAATACGGAGCACGGAATACGGAACACGGAACACGATCTTCGTTTTTTGATCCTTACGCATCCATCCCCGCCCTATTCGCCGCGCTGGTTGTGGCCACGGCCGCTGACTTCTGGCAGCACGCCATCCACGCCAATCCCCACATTATCACTGCCACTTTTCTCGCCGCGAATCTATTTTTCCTGACAAGATGGGCGCTTGGTGACAAGGTGGCAGACTCAACCAGGAATGCCGCCGTGTCATCCCCTCACCCTGTCACCCCCTCACCCTCTCACCCCACTGCCCCGTCACAAAAATGGCTCTACGCCTTTTCCCTCTCGGCCGGGCTGGGCGTCACACACCATCCGCTAACGGTTATTGCCTTTCCCGCGTACGCCCTTTTCATCCTGTGGGTGCGGCCGTCCATCTTGCGGGATTGGCGCACATGGTTGAAGATGCTGGGCTTCGCCCTGCTGGGCCTCAGCGTCTGGCTCTACTTCCCCATCCGCAGCCCCATGCGCCCCCCCTTCGGGCCGTCCACGATGAATACGCTAGACGGTTTCCTTGATCACGTGCTGGCCCGCGGGCTGACGGAGAGCCTGCCTTACTTTGGCCTGGCAGATCAGCCCGACCGGGCGCTTGTCTTCTGGACGCTGCTGCGGCTGCAATACACGCTGCCCGTCATCTTCCTCGCTGCGTTCGGCTTTTTCCGGCTCTGGTTCGGGGACAACGCCGACGGCCGCCAATGGGCGCGGCTGCGACAACTCGCCTTTCTTTACGGCCTGTCATTTCTGTGTAATTACGTTTTTGTCATCAGCTTGAAGGCTCAGGACATCATGGCCTACCTGCTCGGTCCGTTCCTGGTCGTCGGCCTGATGGCGGGTATCGGACTGGGCAGCTTATTGCGCCTGCTCCGGGATCAGTTCCATCCCAAACGGAACACCGGCGCCCTCATCGCGGCCGCGCTGTTTTTCGCAGGGCCGGGTATACAAATCGCGCAAAACGCCCCACGCATTTCTCTGCGGCCGTACAACGAAGGGCGGGCGTATGTGGAGGCGGTCTTCTCCTGGTTTGAGGGCAAGGGGGAAGGGGCTGTCTTGTTAAACGACTGGGAGCGGATGACGCCGTTGTGGTATGCGCGCTATGTGGAAGGGCACTGGCCGGATGCGGCCGATGTGCGGCCGGAGTTTGTCTCTTCTGCCCGCACCTGGCTGGAAAATGTATTCGACTTCTTGCCCGGCGGCCCCGTCTACCTGAGTAACTACCGGCGCGATGTGGTGGATGCAGGCTTCCGCCTGCGGCCGTCAGGCCCCTTTTACCAGGTGGCCGAGCCAGGAGACGTCTCCATCCCCGCCGACCTGACCCGCACATCGGCCGCAGGGGGTGAGGTGGAATTGGTGGGCTACCTGCTGCCGGAAACGGCCGTGAGGGCCGGCGATTACGTCCCCCTGACCTTGGCCATGCGCGCCCCGCAGGGCACGGATGATTTCTATGTGCCCGTGCTGCGCGTGGGCAACATCACCTTCCCTTTCACCACGGACAGCCACCTGATTTCGCCCAACTGGCAGCCCGGCGAGGTCATTGTGGAGCAGTTTGATTTTGCTCTGCCCCATGACCTGGCGGACGGCCGTTATCCAGTGACTGTGGATCTACGAAACCTGAGCACCGGGACAGATTTCAGCCTTGCCCTGTCGTTGGGGGAGTTGACTGTTTCTGGTCAGCGCCATTCCAATGGCGGGGAGCGCCTACTGGCCAACTTCCGGCAGCGAGTGGGATTGGTCGGCGCCACGGCCAGAGGCGGCGGCCATCGTGCGGCCTCGCCGTGGGATGAGCCGTTCAACCTAGTTCCCGGCGACACGCTCCATCTCACGCTTCAATGGGAGAGCCTGGCCCCGGCCGAGGAAAGCTATACCGTCTTCGTTCACCTGATTGACCTGGCCAACCGTCCTATCGTCGCCCTGGATTACACGCCGTTGGGCGGCGCAACGCCCACCCACCTATGGATTCCCAAGTGGCTGCCGGGACAGCGCATGCTCGATCCTTACCGTCTGCAAATACCTGAGGGGTTGTCGCCGGGCACGTATCTGGTGGAGGTTGGGTTGTATGAGATGGTCAGCGGCCGCCGCCTGCACATTTTCGATACAGCCGGCAACCTGGTAGGAGATCGCGTCATTCTGGGCAGCGTTGAGGTGGGGACAGGGGAGTAGGGGCAAAAGGTGGGCGCGAAGGGACTCGAACCCCTGACCTCACGGATGTGAACCGTGCGCTCTAACCAGCTGAGCTACGCGCCCATATGGGCGAGATTATAGCATCGCCGCCCACCGGCAGCAAACGGCCGTGCTGAATGAAGTCGCCGCCTCCCCCTACACTCAGGTATAATGCAAGCAGTTCATTTCAACAGGTTCAGCTGACCATTACTAACGCGAAGGATGCCCAAATGAAAGCATTTGTGACAGGAGGTTCCGGCTTCATCGGCCGTCATGTGGTGCGCAAGCTGATTGAACGCGGGTACGAGGTGAACGCCCTGGCCCGCTCCGAGAGCAGCGCCGCCATCTTACGCGATCTGGGCGCGACCGTTGTCCCCGGCGACATCACCGATATCGCTTCCATGCGGGACGGCATGCGCGGCAGCGACGTCGTTTTTCACATGGCGGCCTGGTACAAACTCGGCGCACCCGACTGGATGCGCGCAGAGGCAATCAATGTCGGCGGGACGCGCAAAGTGCTGCGCCTGGCGCACCAGCTCGGCGTACCCAAGATCGTCTACACCAGCACCGTGGCCGTTTTCGGCGACACGAAAGGGGAACTGGTGGACGAGTCTTTCTACCAGGCCGGCCCATTCCTAAGCGAATATGACCGCACCAAATGGCTGGCGCATTACAAGGTCGCCCTGCCGCTGATTGAGAAAGGGGCGCCGATCATCATCGTCATGCCTGGCGGCGTTTATGGACTGGGTGACACCAGCGTAATGGCGGAGATGATGCGGCTGTTTTACCGTGGGCTGCCGGTGATACCTGGGCCAGATACGACGATCACTTACGCCCATGTAGAGGATGTGGCAGAAGGGCACATTTTGGCTGCGGAAAAGGGAAAAATCGGCGAGAGTTATATTTTGGCCGGCCCCGCCATTCCATTGGGAGAAATGATTGATTTCTGGGCGTATCTCACCGGCAAGCCGAAACCGGGCCTGCGCATTCCCGCTCACTTCTTACGGCCGTTCGCGCCCATGATGGGCCTGTTCAATTCGGTGCTCCCCCTCTCGCCCGCATTCAGCCAAGAAGCTACCGCCTCGCTGGGGGCAACCTACGCCGCCCGCTCTGATAAGGCCAGGGAGGAGTTAGGCTGGGAAACCAGGCCGCTGCAAACAGGCATGCTGGAAACATTCGCCTGGATTGCTGAAACAGAAGCCCAACAGCAAGCCGGCGCAGAGTCACGCGAACGACTCATTGCCGGCGCAGCTCTGGCTACGGCCGTCCTCCTATTCCTCGCCTGGTTGTTCAGCCGCCGCCGGAACGATTAAGTATTTGGCGGTGTCACGGTTTTCCTTTCTTAAATCATTAACCATGACACACTAACTCTAGACATAAAAAAGCAGACAGGAGATGTGCGCTTCCTGTCTGCTTTCGTGGTGAGATACCAGCAGTTATTGTGTTCGATGTTTACCAACGATTCATTGTGTTCTTCGGCCGCGCCCTGAGGTCAATGGAATCCGCTGTAGACGAGCGCGCCGGTGCAGGGTTGTTGAGTAGCGCAAAATATAGAATAAAATCGTTGCTGTAATGACCAGAGACATCACTGCCACCTCACATAAGAGCGGTGGGCCTGAGGGGGAAGGACCTCAGGCCCTGGTACCGATACAGAATAGAAATCAAGCAGCTAACTGCCTAACTTGCTCTCTATTTTGCAGATTTGCGGGAGCAGGGAAATAGGTCTTTTTGACCATGACCGGGGGGCCAACTTCGAAATCAATCCCCAATTGCTGCCCCAATTGGGGTAAACATTGCCACAAGAACGCGGCCGTACGTGCGCCGGTCATGCTGTGGGGGAAGCCTTTACTCACCAAGCACTTATTTTCAATTCAGATTAAATTCAGAAATCGGGGCTAGAATCCCTACTGAAGTCGCCAAAAGCATTCAGCCCCGGTTTTCCCTCCTGGCCGGGGCTGAATGCTTTTTACTCACAACGCTCTCCGTTCCGAAAATAAACTCTGGGAACTCGCGTGTTAATGTTGGTCAATACTTCGTAAGGAATGGTTCCCGCCCACCGGGCCAGGTCCTCACAGCGGACAACCTGCCCGCCGGCCTCGCCGATGAGGATCACTTCATCGTCGTTGTACGCCGTGCCCCATTCGATATTCACCATCATCTGATCCATGCAAATACGGCCGACAACCGGGTACTTTTTGCCCCGAATGATCACCTGAGCCTTTCCTGACGTACGGCGGAAATAACCATCCCCATACCCCACCGGCAGCGTGACCACCCGCACCATATGGTCAGCCTGCCATGTGGAGCCGTAGCTCACCGGATGCCCCGGCTGCACCACCTTGAAGTAAACGACTCGCGACTTCCAAGTCAATACCGGCCGTACTGAAATCGTGCGAGACACTTCGGCCGATGGGTACACGCCGTAGAGCAAGATGCCGGCGCGCACCATATCAAAGTAGCTTTGGGGCATTTGTAAGATAGCGCCGGAATTGGCCATGTGCCGCAGCGGGGGTTCCGGCAGCCGCCGCTCCGCATAAAAGGCAAGCACTTCATTAAAGCGCTGCAACTGCGTATGTGCATGGCGCAGGCTGGCTGCATCCGCGTTAGCAAAATGGGAATAAATGCCTTCCACCAGGCAGTGGTCACACACCAGGGCGGCCTCCAACAACGCGGCCGCATTGTAGTAATGCACGCCGATCCGCTCCATGCCCGTATCAATTTTCAGGTGAACCCTGGCCTGTGTGCCCAGGGCGCGGGCGGCCGTGTTTATCTGCGTCAGCTTTTCCACGGAAGAAGCAGTCAATGTTAGGTGGTACTTCAGGAACAGCGGCACCTGGTTCCCCAATATGCCTCCCATCACCAGAATAGGCGTGGTGATGCCTGCCTCGCGCAGGAGGATGCCTTCTTCCAGAAAAGCCACCCCCAGGTAGCCAGCCCCCAGCGAAACCACGTGCTGCGCAATTTCCACCAGGCCATGGCCGTATGCGTTCGCCTTAAGAATGGGCATCACTCGCGCCGGCGCAACCGCTTTTTCAATGGCGCGGTAATTCTCCGTCAGCCGATCGAGGTCAATCTCCGCCACCGTCGGCCGCACTACCTCGCTGTCCGCAAAAATCGTCTCTTGATTTGTTGAAACCATACCTGCAATTGTATCCCACTTCACATCATCCCGCTTCGGGCGTCAAGCCAATGCTTGCACCCATACCCCCCCAGACGTACAATTGGATCATCGTTTAGCAAAATTGAATACGGACAAACGGCCGTACGGGAGAGAATCCGAATCTGCATTGGTTACGCAGCATTTTCTAGGATCGCCGAAGGGGCAAGCAGCACATCGTTGTTGTGAAACTCTCAGGCAAAAGGACCGTACAGTCGGGTATTCCTGGAAAGCTGTGGGGCTTTCAGCTGTCTGTTGCGTTAAACACAGATTGACAGCTCGATACAGCACCGAAGGGGCAACTCCCGCCAGCGGGGTGAATCTCTCAGGTCAATGACAGAGGATGCCAGCAACGAACGTGGTTGCTGTGCGTCCTTTTTTCGTTTGGCCAGACTTACACCAAGTCATTTGTTTACGACCAAAGGAGAATCAAATGAGCCATGTACCTGAGGAGCTACTGTACTCGAAAGAAGACGAATGGGTTCGGGTTGACGGGGATGAAGCAACGATTGGCATCACCGACTACGCACAGGACTCCTTATCTGACATCGTCTATCTAGAACTGCCGGAAGTGGGTGACTCCTTCAACACCGGTGAAACATTCGGCGTGGTCGAATCCGTGAAAGCGGCCGCCGACCTGTATATGCCGATCTCCGGCGATATCACGGCCGTCAACGAAGGGCTTGCCGACGCACCAGAGCAAATTAACGAGGACCCTTACGGCGCAGCATGGATGATCAAGGTTGCCGTAACCGAACCTGACCAGTTAAGCGATTTAATGGACGCAGCCGCTTATAAAGCGTATCTCGAATCCCGTGATTGAGTTGAGAAAAGCGCCGGTTTACCTGGTATGCCGGACAGTGCTTTTTCTCCCAGAGGGTCAGTATGATGATTAGCACCATGATCATCACGGTTCCTTAAGTTGAACCTGTGCCTTACCCAACGCACCCTCAATCATCTGCACAACGCACACGCACCCTAGCCAACTATTGATTGGCAACAGCTGGTTGTTGACGGCAATCGGCCGTTTGCTTTGGGTTACCCTGCTTAAATTTCCCACAAGTTCCTGCTGGAGGCACTTATGACGACGTTTACATATCCTAAAACAAACTGGCAAGACATCATCGAAGCCAGTGAAACTGCAAGCAAAGGTGCGGCCGCCCTGAGCAACCGCGACCTTCTCCAACCCTCTGACCGTTTTGTGAAACGGCACATCGGCCCGCGCAGCAAAGATGTCACCTACATGCTGAACGCCCTGGGTCTCCCTTCGCTGGAGGCGCTAATCGCAGAGGCTGTGCCGGAATCAATTCGTATGAAGGGGCACCTGAAACTGGAACCCCCTCGCAGCGAATCGGCCGTTCTGGACGAACTGCGCGAACTGGCCGCCAAAAACAAAGTGTATCGCTCTTTCCTCGGCATGGGCTACTACGACACCATCACCCCGCCGGTCATTCAGCGCAACATCATGGAAAACCCCGGCTGGTATACGCAATACACCCCCTATCAGCCAGAGATCGCCCAGGGCCGCCTGGAAGCACTGCTCAACTTCCAGACGATGATCACAGACCTGACTGGCATGGAGATCGCTAACGCATCTATGCTGGATGAGGCAACGGCCGCGGCCGAAGCGATGATGCTTTGCAAGCGAGCACAGCCGCGCAAGTCAACCGCGAACACCTTCTTCGTTTCTGAGCAATGCCACCCCCAAACAATCGCCGTGGTACAGACGCGCGCGGAAGCGTTGGGCATTCGCGTCATCGTCGGCGATCACGCCTCATTTGACTTCGGCGAAGCGACGTTTGGCGCGCTGCTGCAATATCCAACCACGGAAGGGGACATACTCGACTACCAGCCATTCTGTGACAGGGTGCACGAGGCGGGTGCACTCGCCGTTGTCGCCGCTGATTTGCTGTCGCTGATTATGTTACGGCCGCCGGGCGGGTTTGGCGCTGACGTCGTTGTCGGAAACAGCCAGCGCTTCGGCGTGCCCATGGGCTATGGCGGGCCTCACGCCGCATTCATGGCCACGCAAGATAGGTACAAGCGCATTATGCCCGGCCGCCTTATCGGCGTCTCTATTGACAGCACGGGTAAACCCGCCTACCGTCTGGCGCTGCAAACCCGCGAGCAGCACATCCGGCGGGACAAGGCCACCAGCAACATCTGCACAGCGCAGGTGCTCCTGGCCATTATGGCCTCCATGTACGCCGTCTACCACGGCCCGGAAGGACTGCGCCGGATTGCGCGGCGCGTGCGCCTGCTAACCGGTGTGGTGGCCGCCGGACTGCAACAACTCGGCTACCAGTTGAACGACGCCCCCGTCTTCGACACACTCAAAGTCAGCGGCGGCCCCCGCTCCCAGGCGGAAATCCACGAGGCAGCTCTGGCTGACAAAGTCAACCTGCGTTATTACGATGACGGGGCTGTCGGCCTCTCATTAGATGAGGTGACCTCCGCCGCTGACCTGGAAAGGCTCCTCATCATCTTCGGGGCTGATCCGGTTCAGGTTAATATCGAGGCCCTGGCAGACAACATCAATCTGGAGTACGACGCGCCCCACCAGCGCACCAGTGACTTTCTCACCCACCCCGTCTTTAACCGTTATCTTTCAGAAACGGAGATGCTGCGTTACATACACCGCCTGCAAGAACGGGACCTGTCATTGACCCACTCCATGATCCCGCTGGGATCTTGCACGATGAAGCTCAACGCGACGGCCGAAATGCTCCTCATCACCCTGCCTGAGTTCGGCCACCTGCACCCATTCGTCCCTCTGAATCAAACCAAGGGATATCAGGAGTTGTTCCGGCGTCTGGAATCCTGGCTGGCCGAAATCACCGGCTTCGCTGCCATCTCGCTACAACCCAACTCCGGCGCGCAGGGGGAGTATACCGGTATGTTGGCCATTCGCGCCTACCATCGGGCGCGGGGAGAAGCGCATCGCAACATCTGCCTCATTCCCAGCTCAGCACATGGCACCAATCCTGCCAGCGCCGTCATGGCGGGGATGAAAGTGGTTGTTGTCAAATGCGATGATCACGGCAATGTGGACGTGACCGACTTGCGGGCGAAGGCGGAGGAACACGCGGAGAATATGGCAGCCCTGATGGTCACTTATCCGTCAACACACGGCGTCTACGAGGAAGCGATTGAGGAAATCTGCCAGATCGTGCATGAGCATGGAGGGCAGGTATACCTGGATGGGGCCAATATGAACGCGCTGGTTGGCTTGAGCCGGCCGGCTGATTTCGGTGCAGACGTCTGCCACCTGAATCTGCATAAAACGTTTAGCATCCCCCACGGAGGCGGCGGGCCGGGCATGGGGCCTATCGGCGTCAAAGAACACCTGGCTCCGTTCCTGCCCAACCATCCGGTGGTGCCCGGCGTGGGCGGCGAACAGGCGTTAGGAACCGTCTCGGCCGCGCCCTGGGGCAGCGCCAGTATCCTCCCCATCTCCTACGCTTACATCGCCATGATGGGCGACTGGGGGCTGACAGTGGCTACGCAAATCGCCATCCTCAACGCCAACTACATCGCCCACCGGCTGGAACCGTACTTCCCGGTGCTGTATCGGGGGGTCAATGGCCGCGTCGCCCATGAATGTATCGTGGAACTGCGTCACTTGAAACAGTTTGTGTCGGTCAATGATGTGGCCAAACGGCTGATGGATTTCGGCTATCACGCCCCCACGATGTCATTTCCGGTTCCGGGCACGCTGATGATCGAGCCGACCGAGAGTGAATCTTGCGCTGAATTGGACCGCTTCATCGAAGCCATGATCACAATTCGCGAGGAGATCCGGGCCATTGAAAACGGCGAAATCACCCATGACGACAGCCCGTTAGCACACGCTCCGCACATGGCCGAAGTGGTGATGAGCGAGAATTGGGATCGGCCGTATCCCCGCGAGCAGGCGGCGTTCCCCACCGCATGGACACGTGAGACGAAGTTCTGGCCCTTTGTCGGCCGCATTGATGACGTGTACGGAGACCGCCACCTGGTCTGTACCTGCGTCCCAATTGAAGCGTACGTGTAAGCACAGCAACCTCTGGGGGACGGCTTGCTCAAGAAAGCGGCCGTCCCCCACCATTATTCCGTCAATTGCAGCCGGCGGTAGCCGCGATTCCAGTAAATGAGCGGCGGTTCGTCAGCGCGGGGCACTTCGCTGGCCTGGACTTCGCCGACAAAAATGGTGTGAGTGCCGGCCTCGTAATGAGCGTAGACGGTGCAATCCAGCCAGGCCAGCGCATCCTGCAACACCGGTGCGCCGGTGGCAGCCACACCCCAATCTCCTTCAGCAAACCGATCCTCATCCTTCAGCCAGGCAAATCGATTAGAAAGCTTCATTTTCTCCTGGGGCAGGATATTGACAGCAAAGACGGCCCCCTCTTCCTTCAGGATGTCACAGCCGCTGGCCCGATGATCAAGACATACCAGGATCAGCGGCGGTTCTGGCGAAACGGAAGCGAACGCGGATACTGTCAGGCCGTGAGGCTGGTTCTGGCCAGGGGTCTTGATGGTCACGATTGTCACACCGGCCGGGAAATGGCGCAGCGCGTCTCGGAACTGTTCAGAAGTAATGGTCATACAAATCCTCGTCTTTATGCGGGAGCTTCTCCGTGATCGGGAGCAAACAAGACATCCCGGACCACGCCGGCGATGTCGGTGAGATCTTGAATCCTCTCTGCCAGTTCCGCGTGCCGTTTCCCTACCAGGATGGTAGGAACCGGATTCTGCGTATGCTGGCGGTGGTGTTTTTCTTCGATGTTACCATGATCGCTGGTGATGATGATCAGGCCGGCATCATCGTCCCAGGCATCTACCAGCCCGCCGATGGCTTCGTCGAGTAGTTCCAGATGGCGGGCGGCCTGCTCCAATGGGCCGCGATGGCCGCTGCGGTCGCTGGGCCAATGCTCAAAGAAGCTGAAATGGTAGGTGCGGGCAACGGCCGCAATACGGCGGCCTGCTTCGTACAAGCCCAGGATGGGAATGTCGTCATAGCCCAGGTGCTCTACCCAGCCCTGGCCGGTGAAACCGGGACTAATGGCCCGGCCGTTGCGCAAGTCGTCGGCCGTCATCAGGGGCAGGCCGGCGCTGGTCGCTGCCAGGGGCACGGCCGAGAGTAAGCGGCGGCCGCTGGCGATGGCGTCGAAATACCGCTGGGGATAAGGCGTGAGCAGGGCTGCCCGGCCACTGGCGGCAACAACCTCGTGAAACAATGTGCCCTGGCGGATGACCTCGGCCACAGCAGAGTTAGGCTTAGGTCCGTAATGTTCGCCTACCAATTGAGGCACGCTGCGGCCGGTGAGGATGGTGGCCTGCCCGGTAGCGCTTTGCGGCCGTCCGGCCACGCCGACCCTGGCGTCTGTGGGAATCAGGGTGGCGCGTTCGGTGCTGACCCGGCCACGGCCATTCAGGTACCACCCCTCACCCAGCAGCGCAGTCAGAAAAGGCAGCCGCGCCGTCACAAAAGGATTGACGTCTGGGTCATGCCCACCCAGCCCCACGCCGTCCATGAAAAAGATCAAGACGGATCGCTGCGGCGGCGACGAGAGCGAAGGAATCCGGGGGCGGCGCTCATTCAAGGGTATTCACTTGCTGCCTGACCTCATCAGGGCGGATAACGCCCACGGTGCGCCACACCTCGCGGCCGTTGCCGTCCAACAGGATAAACGTAGGTGTGAAGCGGAAGCCCAGCTGCTCCAATAGGGGCCTTGCGCCATCGCCGTGAACGTTAAATCTGACCACCTGAACCTGTTCTCCCCACCCTTCCTCTAACCTATCCACGATAGGTCTGGCCTGCAGGCAGGCCGCTCAATAATCAGAGTAAAGTTCGATCAGCACCGGACGGCCGCTTGCCTCAAGCAAAAGTGATGCAACCTTATCAGGGGGTGCCCCGACCGGGCGCGGCTGAAGGAAGAGGAACCAGGCGGTGAAAGCGGCCGCCAGCGCTCCCGCCATCAACGGATAACGGTACCCATTGGGGAAACGGTGCCGTAATGCCAACGCCCCCAGGGTTAATCCTATGAAGAGAACAAGAATCACAACAGCTGAAAATTGGTTCAATAGGCTCATAACACACCACATAAGGAGAGCGTCAGGGAAAATCAGGGAATAATCGAGTACAATGATAACGAAATGGATGAAGGAAAACGAGTTTTCATTAACGAAGAGCTAAGTATCCCGGCGGCTGAGCTGCGCTTCCGCTTTGCCACCAGTAGTGGGCCGGGCGGGCAGCACGCCAATCGATCAGCGACCAAGGTGATATTGCTCTTTGATGTGGCCCGATCGACCAGCCTGAGCGAGACTCAACGAGACCAACTGCTGCGGAAACTTGCCTCACGCCTGGATAAGGAGGGCGTGCTGCACCTTGAGGTACAGGAGTCTCGCAGCCAGCGGCAGAACAGGGAGACGGCCGTGTCTCGATTTCAGGCGCTTCTGGCATCTGCGCTGATTCGGCCCAAGAAGCGGCGTAAGACTCAACCTGGCCGGGCGGCCGTCGAGAAACGGTTAGCGGAAAAGAAGCTGCGGGGAAAGCGTAAGCAGGAACGCCGCCAAAAGTGGGAAAAGGAAGAGTGAAGATCGGGATCGAACATCGTTAATCTCCGATCTTCACTCTCAAGTTACATATCGTTGGCCGCCGACTACAGCACGACGCCCGTCGGGTCGTTGCCTGCGTCCAGCATGGCCCGGCGCACATCTACCCGGCTGAGCAGCACCAACCCCACTACGAAGAAGAGGATCAGCGAAGTGATGGCGATGCGCTGGGAACCGGTCAACTGCACGGCCGCAGCAAATAGCAGCGGGCCAATCCACGAGGTGCCTCGTTCGCTGATTTCATAAAAACCGAAATACTCTGATTCGTGGTCTCCCGGAATCATTTGCGAGAATAGCGAGCGGCTTAGCGCCTGAGATCCCCCTAGAACCATCGCCAATGCTGCGCCCAATACAAACAGTTGTGTCTCTGTATAGAGGAAGGCAAAGGCGTAAATCACAATACCTGACCAGATCGCCAGGCTGATCATGATGGCCCGTTTCGCCCCCATACGCTGGGCCATCCACCCGAAGAGAAACGCCCCGCCAAAGGCCATGAACTGGATCATCAACACCAAGAGCAGCAGACTTTGCGTTTCCACACCCAACTCATCGGCCGCAAATGCTGTGGCCACGATGATGACCGTCTGAATCCCATCGTTGTAAATGAGATAAGCGATCAGATATTGCAGCGTCAACGGGTATTGGGTGCGCATTTCGCGCAGTGTATGTCGAAGCTGCCGAACGCCGTGCGAAAGGATTTTGCTCCCTTCCGGCAATTGACGGGCCGGATCCCGCTGAATCAGCCGCCGGTGCGGAAACAGGTATGTGAACACCAACCACCAGACGCCTGCGCTGGCCAGGCTAATGCGCACTGCCAACCCTGTGTCTTCCATCATCGTCAGCAAGCCCAGATTGGCCAGCAGCAGCAAGCCGCCGCCGAGATACCCATAGGCGAAACCGCGTGAACTGACCGCATCCCGCTTATCCGGGGAAGCAATATCCGGCAAAAAGGCGTTGTAGAAGACGATGGCTGCGCCAAAGGCGAGGTTGGCAATGATGAAGAGGAGGCTGCCCAACAATACCGCGCCGTTTGTGCCGATGCCGGGCATATCAGCCCTAATCAAGAACAACAAGATGGTGGCTCCGGCGCCAACGTAGGCAAAAAGCATCATCATCTTCTTCTTCAGATGGGTGTAGTCAGCAATCGTGCCTAGTAATGGGAGAAAGAGCACTTGCAACAACACGGACATGGAACTGCTGAAGGGGAAGATGGCGGCCGGTTCGACGGCCGTGCCGAAGATCATGAGCGGGGTGGCACTGGCGTCTGCCAATGCCAGAATGTAGGGGCCGAGCAGAGCGGTGACGACAGTGGTGCTGAAGGCCGAGTTGGCCCAATCGTACATCGTCCACCCCAATATTTCACGTTTGTCGTTCACAAAGCTTCCTCCTGCTTTCATGTGGGGATGGGGCTGTGCCGGTGGCCGACAACTGCTGGTAACGGGCGTGACACAACTGCTATAACACAAAACCGGCGCGCTCGTTATGGCAGCCGCCAAAGGCTGTGCCGGGGATGAAGAATAACCTCGCGGTCAGGCGTGGTGACCTGATGCCTGACAGCGCTAGGGGTCTAAGAATGCCTGAGGTGCATACAGTTGATCCAGGCAAGGATTGTAGTTGGCCCCTAAGATGAGCTGGTAATTGTACGGGTAATCGGAAACCTCGCTAACGAGTTCGACATCAGACTTGCGCAGGCCAACAATCCAGCTGATGAGCCAATTATATGAGGCCTTAAAGTTAGAGGCGAAGTAACGGAGCTGGGTGGTCTCCTGTACCTGAGGCAGCGGCTCCCCGATCGCCGGGACGAAACCGTACCAGGCCAGGTTATCGGCCGCTAACACAGCCATGTCGGGGTTGCCCGTGCCGTTGAGGATTTCTACGGAGATAGGGGTGTGGGTTGCCCTGTTGAGGGCAGGCGGGCGGAACAGTCGGCGGAAGGTTTCTTCCATCGCGCCATACCCTTCCCAGATGGGCAGGAGCACATTGGCCCCGGTGGACGGCACAAACCATTCCTCTGTGCCGCGCACCAGGTAAAGATGCTGCACACCGTTTTCACGAATTCCGGGAGCCAATGCCACCAACTGCAACAAACGGCCGATGTCCAAATCGGTCTCGATATTCTCATGAAGGACGTTCCACAAGGTGGGAACTTGAGCCACCAACCCCAGGTCAACACCTTGGTTGAGCATGGCGCGCAGAAGCTGCTGTTGTCGCCGGCTGCGGTAAAAATCGTTGGAAGATAAACGGGAACGTGCATACCACAGCGCCAAATCCCCATCCATATGATGGGTACCCGGTTCCAGCGCAAATTGTTCCCAGTTATCTACATCATTCACGTCCAGTTCCGGGGATTTAAGCCGCCAATCTTGCAACCGGCAACTTACGTTGATGTCAATTCCGCCAACAGCGTCCACAACAGCATGAAACCCGCTAAAGTCTACGCGGGCGTAATAATGCACCGGAATGCCGAAATTATAGAGAATGGCTTGCTCCAGCAGTTCGACACCGCCGGCAGGCATAGCCGTATTGAGCCGGTTCATGGTCTTGCCGGGAATATATACGTAGAGGTCGCGGGGCAATGAGACCATAGATGCAGTTGGCCCTGATGGGTCAACTGAAACGATGATCATGGTGTCGGTGCGCGCTTCGCCCTCTTCCAGGGGAGCATCACTGCCAAGCAGCAAGATGTTGATCGTTTCATCCGGTATCTCGAAGGTGGGTACCGGGGTGGGAATGGGGGTTGCCGGTGTGGGCATATCTTCGCTGAGTTCTCCAACGCCGGTGACGACCAGGATCGGCTGGGAGCGGGGCACAATGGTGGGCGTTGCCGTGGGTATGGGGGTGTCGGTGGCTGTCGGGGTGCGGGTTGGAGTGTCGGAGGGCGTTGGGCTGGGGCCAGGGGTAGGCGAATGGTCGGGTGTGGGTGTGCCGATGGGCGTTTCGGTCGGGCGCGGGGTCTCGGTGATTGTTGGCGTAGGGCTGTTGGCACTCGTCTGCGACGGCCGCACCATGGCCAGCGGCCGCGTTGTGGGTAAGATGGGTTGTGCTCTGGTCAACGGATGGCTTTTCCAGATAAGCAGCGTGGCAGCAACAAGCAGGGCGACAAGCCCGGTGCTAATCAACAGGCGAAAGGAGAGCGATTTCGTTTTCACGGTAGGTTTTTAGCAACGTTCTGATACGAGACGCAACTACCAGGCAAATTAGTAATGATAAATGGATTGTGGAGATCGCCGGCTCAGAGTTTCTCCCCAAACAGGTGTTCCAATCGTGAAAACACCGTGTAACCGATAATGAGGATGATGACGGCCGTGACAAAAGTACGCAAAATGAATGCAGGATTCATGCCGACCGGGCCTGCACTCCCCTGCGTCCCCCAAAGGACAGTGCGATAGCCGTCAATAATAGACGCCATGGGGTTCACCCAACGCATGACCTGGGCAGGATTGAACGTGATGCCCCAAAGGGTACTTGACTCACCAAAAAACTCAAACGGGTAGAAAACCGGGGTCATAAAAAACCAGGCCAGCATCACAACTTCCAACATCAACATCACATCGCGATATAAAACCGTTATCGCAGAAAGCAACAATGTCAATCCCAACATAAAAATGAGTTGGGTTAACAAGATAACCGGCACCCATAACGCATGAACGGTGAGTCCCAAACCGAACGCATAGAGGAAACCCACCAACACCAGGAAGGTGATAAGGAAATTGACCAAATTGGACAAAACGGAAGAAGCGGGAAGGAGCGCGCGCGGGAAATACACCTTTTTCACCAACGGCGAGTTGACGACCACAGATCCCGTCCCGCTCATTATGGTGCCGCTAAAAAAGTTCCACGGAACCAACCCCACCAAAACAAAGACAGGAAACTGCCTTTGGGCATTATCTCCCCTCAAAACCGTGAACAATACAGTGAACACCAACATTAATCCCAATGGGTTCAGCATGCTCCACAGGATGCCCAAGACGGAGTTTTTATAACGCGCCTTTAAGTCACGGATGACAAGGTTATACAATAAAAACCGATACGAGATCGCGTTTCGGACTCTAAACTTCCAACCTCGCCGCGTAGCAGCGCTGTCGTACACAAGGTTTGAATCAGCAGACAAACTCATCTTTTACGTCGCTTTTGACTTGAATTTCAATGCCTTCCATTCTTTCGCCCACAGCATTATATCGCAGGCAATCACATTAGGTGAATCTTGCGTCTTACAATCCGGCGTCATGCAATGGGATGCTGATCAGGCCAACTCTTGGTAAATTGAATTTATCTCCCGGGCATGATCGGCCATTGTGCGAACCGGGCAGATGCCGGAACGAAGCTGAGACAATCGCTCAGGTTCTGTTAAAAGCAAGTGCAGCGTCTCTCGTAAAGCATCTACATCTCCTGGTGAAAATAAAATCCCATCAATCCCATCTCTGATTTTTTCCTGCATTGCGCCGATCCGAGATGCCACCAATGGAACACGGACGGCAAATGCTTCCTGGATGGTCAGGGGAGATGCTTCATACCATAGTGTGGGTAATACCAAAACGTCAAAGCTGGATAGGGTCTGCCAGAGATCGCTCCGTGAAATGCGCCCTACGAAACGTATGCCGGGGTGCTGCACTGACTCTCTCAAACGGTTTACATATTCAAGGTTTGTATTCACATCACCGCAAATGGAAAGATGCACGCTTTCATGGGGAAGTTGATTGACGGCCGCGATCAGCACATGTACGCCTTTTTGCCATGCCAAGCTACCTATGTATCCAATATGAATGTGGTTTGCATCGGTCGGCCGTTGTCGGTGGAGGAACTCACTCCCTGGATCGTCTGGAAGCTCAATGCCATGTGGGACAACAATCATGTTGTCTGTTGGGGACCCCATCTCAACATAAGTTTGCCTGACAAATTCTGTCGGGGCAATCACACGCGCTGCATGCTGAAGGATTGACCGGAGCATCTTGTTACGCGCGGCCATGAGTGGTGCAACTGTTGGGGCAAGCCATTGTAATCCCGGCTTTCCCGCTCGTGCCAGCGCACAGCGGCCGCAGTTTATGTACCATCGAGATGGGCCATTGCAATTCGTAGCATCGTGATTGGTAATTAGTTGAGCGTTGGCACAGCCATACCAGTAATCATGTAAAGTAACCACATAAGCAATTCCGGCATCCCTGACTTGATTTATCGAATGAGCGGGCATCCCCATTAAATGTTGAATGTGGACAACCTGCGGACGCTCTGCGTGAAGGATTCGCGTAAGCGCATGAGTCAATCCTTGATGGACGAACGCATCCTTGAATACTCGAATACGGCTTCGCTCCCCCACCGGCACGCGGTATACCCTCCCAACAACTTCATCAACGGCGTTGGGTGCCCCATCATTCTCATTGTGTGACGGGGAGAGAATGGACACGGAGTGCCCCATGTCCACCTGGTAGCGCGCCAGTGTCTCCGTGTATAGTTCTGTGCCCCCAAGGTAGTCAGGGGTAAACTGATGAACCAGGTGCAAAATCCGCAATGGAATACCCGCCAAGTAAGGTCCGGCCCTGCTGCTCAGAACTACCAGGAACGCGTCACCTTGTTTTTAAGGAGAATTGGCCTCTCTCTTGCTCCAATGGGACGCGCCTTTCCCCACCTAATCGGCCGCCAACACGCGATGATAATTGGCCAAGACCCGGTCTGTTACTTTTTCCCATGTATACAGGGACTCAATCTTTTCGCGGCCGTGCTGCCCCATTCTCCTCCGCAAGTCTTCGTCCGTCAATAATCTCTCAGTTGCCCCCATAAGCCCCGTCACATCCCCAAAACGGACGAGGAAGCCATTATGTCCATCGTCCACAACGCCGGGGATTCCGCCGACGTCGGCGCCAACAACCGGTTTCTCATGCATCCAGGCCTCTAATAAGACGATGCCGAATGAGTCGCTGCGCGAAGGCAATAGTAACATTGTGGATGCTTCGAGCAACGCGTGCTTCTCCTCTTCGTCTATGATCCCCAGCGGTCGAATTGCCCTGCGATCATCACGACTTAAGCGAGAGAAATGCCGTGCGAACTCCGGAGTGCTTTGCCCAATGAGAACCAGATTTAACGAAACCCCTTTCCTACAAAGCCTCGTTACAGCCTCCATTGCATGTAGCGCGCCCTTATCATAACTGGCACGGCCGATGAAAATAGCGAATGGTTGGCCTAGCTGGTACTTGGCAGCAATCAAGTCCGGCTGAGGGAATTGTGGCCTTTCGTTCACTCCACCACCGATGACGTCAAGCCGATTTCCAGTAACACCATAATGCTGCAAATTCTGTGATTCGATACTGGTCAATGTTAATACCGCATCCGCGTCCATTAGCATTCGTCTCTGGTGATCCATGGTTGAATTCAAGGCTACACGATCACGCCCCACACTCCCGAAGTGGGCAAATGGCGTGATCACAAAAGGCGTCTGTAACGTTCGTGAAACCCGCCATCCCTCAACCAGCGGATATTCCCAGGAAATGTTGAAACCATGTAGCAAGTCAAAGGAGGGGGCAAGTTGCCCCAGGACAGTTTTGTACTCTTTGATTGGCGGCACAACCCGGGCCATTTTCATTAGTAAAGCAGATTGGTCCCCAGGTAGAGCGGATAAGAGTACCATCGCTTTACGCCAGCAAAACAAGGTAAAACGGCCGCCAGGGATGAAAAAGACTGGCTTACGCAGGACTCGATAATCTTGATTCAGATCTTCGCTGCTTTGTTCGGGGATGCACCCGCGCCAAAAATCTTGTTCTACTTTAGCGCCAGAAGTCAACACACAAACTTCGTGTCCCCGCTGTGTTAAGTGGAGGGCTAATGCCCCAGCATATCGTTCACCTCCACCGGGGAAAGGTGGAAATGCAGGGGTTAAGAAGAGAATGCGCAATTCGACTCAATGCCCCAAATATCCCCACTCATCGAGAAACGATAGGCAGGAATGAATAGTAAATCTTGTCAACGAGGTGAACTGTGACTGGAACTGACACGGGACTTGCTGCCACAACCTGAGAAGGGTTACTTGCAGATACTTGAATCGTCCCTAAGTAATTGATGCCAAGGGAAAGCGCCGATCGGGAAATAATGACCGTGGTGGTCGTCTGCTCTGATACAGTGCCAAGAACTGGCGCGAGCGATATTCCATTGGGAGGAGCTGCGTACCAATCAAAAACACCCGGCCCAATATTCTTCACAGTGAGATTAACCTGCACATCGCTGGAATCAGTCACTAAGTGCATAGATGTGATTTGACCAGGTGCAACGGCCAATGTAGGCCGGGCGCTATAGCTGGTTCTGGCCGCATTACGCTTAAACATGGGCCAGTCGGCTTGATCGCTTGAGCTATTCCAATCCCAAACAAAGAGCTTACTATTGCTAGCGACCAATTCCAATTTCCCGTCCCCATCAATATCTCCCACGGCCGGGTTATTCATCAACGTTCCATCTGCATAATATACAGGTCGTGAATCTGCCGGGAAATTAGATGCTGTAAGTTGCTGCCCGCTTCCGTCTACTATTGTCACCCCCCAAGCCTGATTGAATACGATTTCCATCCGGCCATCTCCAGTATAGTCAGCCAGGATAAAACTCTTCGGCACATTAAAGCTGGAAAGCGACTGGCCGAACAAATCCTTGGGGACCATAGGGAATCCACTCACAGGCTGGCCGTTAAAATCCCATGCATAAAGTTTCTTGTCGCCCGCAGCAACCACGATATTTAAATGACCGTCCCCAGTGATATCCCCAACGGCAGGAGAGGCAGCGACTGTGCCGCCTACTACTTTACCGCCCTCCCAACCAGGCAAATCATGCCCATACCGATCCCAACCATACACTCTAAAGCCGTTGGTCGGATGATCGGGGCTATTGGTATAGTAATAGGTACCTGTACCTACAAAAATTTCAGACTCACCATCCTCATCCACATCCGCAACAGCCGGTGATGATTGGATTATCTCATGAATATACTTTGGGAACCCGGGGATATTATTACCGAATCGGTCTAAAACATAAAGAGACCCGCCACAATACCCTGGCGCCCAGCCGGGAGGTAGCGCATATGGACAAGACCATCCACCAGAGTCTCCTCCCCATCTTGAATCAAAGTTACCTTCATCGGTGCCTAAGACAATTTCTAGAAAACCGTCACCCGTCAAATCTGCCAGTGCCGGCGAACTCCAGATAGAGTCTGCCAATATTCCTTCCAAGCCCCAATCCGGGAAACGAGGTTGCAGATTACTATCGGCAGGGAAACCCGGCAGCAGCGTCCCATCGTACCGCCAGGCATAAACGCGTTTATCAAATCCCCCTACTACAACTTCTAATTTCCCGTCGTTGGTTAAATCGCCAAGTGCGGGTGTCGAGAAAATGGTTTCTCTACAACCATCTCCGTTATGATCGTAGGCCAGTTGTGGCCAGCCCGGCTTGACATTACCATTTCTATCCAGCGTTATTACGCCACCTTGCGTGCAATCCGCAGCATAAGTAGACCCGACTCCAACTACAATCTCAACAAACCCGTCTCCATCAATATCTCCAATGGCGGGCGATGATGTAACCACCTGTGTGCCGGGGGCCATGCCAAAAAAGGAGGATATGTCTCGTCGCCAAAGTTCACTGCCATTGTGCTTGACAACTATTATGTATCCATTATTTGTAGCAGTGATGATTTCTAACTTGTTATCTCCGGTTAGATCATAAAGGGCAGGAGACGCAAGATGACAATTCTTATCGGTTGAAGACCAGGGACAAACACGACTGGGCAATGCAAATGGGGACCACTTGTTTGGTACAATGCCGGCTACTTCGGATGAGGAAGAATAAGTGACAGACCATTTAGCCAGCAGCATGATGATCATCATGCTCAAAATCAACCCATACTTTACAGGTTTGAACATTCTTAATCTCATACAGCCGCTAATCTTCTGAAACATTACGTAACCTATAACGGCAAGTAAGCAATACCGGAGCAGACACGCCGCTTGACTTATAATCACAATACGACAAGATTCTTGCTTTTAGTCTAGCCACTCATGCACTTACACTCAATGGGAAGTATGTATTGTTGACTTCTCATTGCCGTCTTTATCCACTTAATTCAAGCAATGGCGGGTGCTATCTAATTTGAAAGTCGTACGGGAGGGTTGAAAGTAACGGGTGCTCCTTTGCGATTATGCGGACAGAAGTACACGTTTTCAAGATTCATCAAGCCATGTCAACGCACTCCTCCTTCATTGTGACTTTACCTGATGACCCAAGGACTTGGCGAATAATGTCCCCATATTGAGCCAGCACGTTCTCCCAAGCATAGGTCCTGGAAACAAACTTTTGGCCCTGTTGGCCTAACTGCCGTCTCAATACTGGCGAGTTTAGTAGTAAATTCAGCCCGGCTTCAAACTCATCATAGGATGAATAGTATAGTCCCCCATTGCTTTGCCGTACTTGTTGCCTCAGAACTTCACAACGGCCGTTAACTAACACGGGTCTTCCCATAAGCCACGCTTCTAAGATAATGATGGAAAGACTTTCATACTTTGATGGCATAATAACCACTTCTGCCGCACTTATTACGCTCCACTTTTCCCGTTCGGTAAGATAACCCAACGGGATTACATCAGGATGATCAGGCAGGGGAATGTTGGCGCGCCCCATCAGTGCCAGCTTCAGCGGGATAGGAGATACCTGGCGGTAGGCTAAAAAATAGTCCAACAATTCGGAAACATTTTTCCCTTCACTGATACGTCCCCCATATAATAAAAACCGCTCTTGTAAGCCAGCCTGATGGTGCAAGCTGGTGGCGGGTGGTGGTTTTGGGGGCGGCTCCAGGCCAATCCCTACAACGGTTGAGGGAATAGTTGTAGCGCCGGTCACGGCCGTTACCAAATCCCGCTCCGACTCCGTGAGAAACAACAAATGGCGTGGCAGATGAAATAAAGCACGGTATGCATCCAGATACAAAAACGGTTCATCGTGGGCAGTTGGAACTAAAACTGCCTTTTCAGCAACGAGAGGCAGCCCAAAAAACGTCGTCGCATACAAATAAGTAAAAAAGAAAAATACGTCATATTTATCGCGTGACTGGTAAATATGACGGAAGAGACCCGATGAAAACGGTCCTTGTCGTTTAATCCAGGCAATCTCTTCTTCAAGAGAATGCGGCTGGAGAAAAAAACGCCCCGTCTCCCGTTTTGATTTTGACCATTTGCGTTGTGCATCCACCTGGAATCGGCGTACTGGCACCCCATTTACTTCAGTTTTCCCCGGCGGATACTCATTAACCCATGTGGTGTATTCCTTAGCGCAGGTCGTTAACACCGTCACATCAGTCAATTCGCCCAAATGTTCAGCTACCCAGCGAGCCGCCCATTCCGCGCCGCCATTTACTTCCACGCCATATCGTTGCACGACTACCGCCACACGTGGTTTCATTTCCTTACCCTGTTTTTTTCCTCATCACGAACTGCTGATAGAACCATGCCCCCACCGACCACTTGCGGCTCTTCCAGTAAATTTGTTGCAATGGGTAACATATGTGGTTCAGCAACCGGAAATAAATCAAACGCCTCTCCATTGCTGCCCCGGCCTCTCGCCATTGCTCCGCAAACAACAATGACGCATATGCGTACAACGCCAGGTCTAATTTGTTGGCAGCTTCAATCGCGGCCAATGTGTCCCTATCTAGCAGATCTTTCACCGGACGGCTCTTTGTGACATTATGTCGAGTATAACAAATATTACGCCACCCATAGGCTTGCTGAAACAGAAGTAAGGTTTGGTCAAATGCTTCTGTCAACCCCACAACGGTGAAGTTGTGGCGCAAGTTTGCCTTGGCTGTTTCTAATGCATCGGGTGGACATTGCCCAAATTCGTAGGCATTCCAGACACCAGAGATAAGACGCGTCTGGAAATTAGAAATCATAATGGATACTCGACTATCCATGAACTCGCGTAAGCTCAAATTCTTATCTATGACAAAATCGTGAAGGTAATGTGTCCGGTTACGGCGCACGAAATAATAAAACGAAATAACCCGGTCAACAGGATCACGCAAAAGCGTGAAATAGGAGGTGGAACCCGGGAAGTAACTGTGCATCCCATAGCCCATATGCCCTGTTAATAAACGGATTTGGGCGCGACGCTCTTCGGGTAGGGCTTTGAATTCAGCAAGGGATTCTTGAACGACGGGGCCTAATGAGAAGACGGTCGGCGCCGGATATTGACGGGCGATAATGTGGTTTAGGGTCGTTCCAGCCGTTTTAGGGATGTGCAGAAAAATGAAATGTTCCCATTGGTTTTGCGTCATGGCGACTTACTCAACTGCCAACAGGCAGCGATTCAGGAAATGATGGAATTGGCGGCGCACTACCGGGCCCAGGAACATGCGCGCTCGCTCCCGTTGGCAGGCCAGCAGACGGCCGCGCAATGCATCATCCGTTACCAATATCTCTACCAATTCTGCCAGTCGCTCAAAATCCTTGCGGTAGAACTGAACGCCCGCATCCCCCATTGTGCCGGGCACGGCCGTCACGCCATACGCAAGCACTGGCAAGTCTAATAGCATACTTTCAATCAATGGCTTTCCAAACCCCTCATGTTCACTCATGGATACGAATAAGTCAGCGTAACGATAATAAGTGACCATCTCCCGTTGCGACGTCTTGCCAGTGAGGATCACTCCATCTGCTAAACCATATGTCTGCGCTAACTGCTCTATCCATTTGTCATATTGGATAGTCCACCGATCACCCACCAGGAATAACCGTGCTGTCGGCCTTATTCGGCGATAAAAAAAAAGTAATTTGACCAAGTCTTCCTGTTTTTTGTTGGGAGCCAACCGCCCTACGAAGAGCAAATTAGGGCCCGTTCGGCTAAGTTCCGCCACCACTTCAGGATCATCTGGCAGGTCATAATCTACTTCATTGAGAAAAATGGGCAAGACGGCCGTTTCTGTATATCCAGCTGCCTGCAAATCCAACTCGTTATATGCTGAGTCTGCCAGGGCCAGATCCGTCAACGGCAACAGCAACTTCAACTGCTTTTGACCTAATGCAGCTCTTTCCGCCCAGGCGGGGTCCACCTGGGCAAAATACTCAGGCGGCGTGACGTTGTGGTTAATCAATAGTATACGCAAGTCGGACTGCCGTATGAAATCAGCAACGTCAGACCCAATACTATGATGGTAAATTGCCAGCTTCTCCCGGGGTGCAGGGCGATAGGTGGCAAGTGGGCGTACTTCCGTTTGCATACTGGGGTGAATATGCCAGGCAAAAATATGGGATTCTATCCCCATCTCACGCACCCACCGCCGGATGACCAATGCTTGATCTGTAATCGCGTCCCCCTGAGTTGCTCCCGTCAGGAACTGATGAAGCGCTTTGATTTGCCCCATGGACTACAGTGACTCCTCGGTCTTGATGGCATCCAGTTCCGCTTGCAGCCGTTCGATCTCTTGCTGTTGCAGCTGCGTTTGACGGGTCAACTCATTCACTGCACTGACAAGATACCCTTGAAACAAACTATTATGGGCCACAACCCGGTTAACATAAAACAAAATGAGGCTGTGTGCCTGGCTGCGCACCAATTGCCAAAGCCGACCAATCAGGGGCAGACGGGCCATCGGCGACGGCTGATCAAGAGCGGCCATGGTTTCAGGTGGTTCCATATGATTTAGCTGGCGCAGACAGTAATACAGGTTCGGTGAGTATCCCCCTTGCGCAGGAGGCTCGGGCATTTGAGATACATAGCCAAAAGAGGGGAATTGGGGAGATAAAATACCGTGTTCCTCCCGGCGCCGCATCACTCTCTCTTCAATCTGGGCCATCAGCGCATCGGCCGTCACTTCTGCATCGTGGATTGCAATCCACTTAGAAGTTTCATTCATTTCTCATCCTCGTCATCCTCAATCGAGGATATGATTTGGGCATACCTCTCCAAAACCATCGGCCACTGAAAATTGGCTAGAACATACGCCCGTCCATTCTGCCCCATCTGGCGAGCAACTGCCGGGTTAGCAAACAGGTAATCCAGCGTCGCGGCAAACTCGGCATAGTTAGTAAAATATAGTCCCCCATTGCTCAGGCGGCAATGGTCACGTGTGACTGTGCAATCTCCATGCACCAACACTGGCGTTTCGGTGAGCCAACTCTCCATGATGACCAGCGAAAAACTCTCATTCACAGACGGTTGGCACAGCAAATCAGCCGCCGCGTAGGCGTCATATTTATCCTGGATTGGCACAAATCCGAGGTCTATTACGTGTGCCGCCAGTTCCGGCGGAATCTGTACCTGGCCCGGACCAATCAGAACCAGTTTAGCATCCGTTCTCGTTTCGCGCGTGTAGCGTCCCCAAAAATCTAGCAAAAGAGGCGTATTTTTCCCTGCCTCACGCCGGCCAACATAAAGCATGAATGTTCCTGCCACACCATATTTTTGCCGGAAGCGCGTGGGATCGAACGTAAAATCTGTGTCAACACCAATGCCAACAACTGAGCGAATCTGGGCATCAGTTTTGCCAAGCAGGCGTGCTGCCAAGTTACTCTCAGAAACCGTATTGAAAGCCAATGCACGTACGCGGGGTAACACTTCCCGGAAAATGTTCATATACGCGTATCCCTCATCGTGCAGGCAGGGAATCACGACCGATCGCTCCGGGCATATCTGCGCGCCAAAGTAAGTCGTAGCAAACATGTATGGGATGAAGACAAAGAGGTATTCCCGGGTATGCTGGGCAATATAATCGTACAAGGCAGGCACACGGATCATTTCATGAATGAAGGTCCGCTCTTGCTCGACCGTAATCGGCAACCCTTGCATAAGCCGCCAGTTGATCTCGTCAAATGCCTTTTGGTCCCGCTTTTGCACGGGGAATCGCCGGACTGTCACCCCATTGACCTGGTATATTCCTGGCTGATAACAATTACGGCCCCAGTCAGCAAAAAAATCTTTGATGCCGGTGGTCAAAACCTCTACATCAACGCCGGCATGATGTAATTGCTCGACGGTACGGCGGGCAAGCATCTCAGCCCCGCCAACGATAGCTGCGCCATACCAGGGAGTGACAAAGGCGATTTTGCTCATACCTGAGTGGAATCTGAGGCTTCCGCTGCCTCCAACTCCTCACTCAAAATACTAAGGGCGCGGAGCAAATGGGTATTGACCTTGATTTGGGACGCAGCCAATTTGTTAACATAAAATAAAACGAGTTCGTGTATTTTTTGACGCACCCATTGTAAAACCGGGCCAATGATGGGCACAGCGGTTTTGCTCACGTGGAGCTTGACTTGAAGCTGATCGTAGGCAAGTCCTGCCTGGTAAAGGTGTTCATAAAACTCTGGGGGGAATCGGCTGCCCTCCACACGCACAACCGGCTGACCACCCGGACTTAACTGAGATTTCTTGGCCAGGATTTGCTTGCGAATCTCTTGCATGATGACTTCGATATTCACTTCTTCTGCAGGCGCAGATGTTTCCTGTTCGCTCATGCGGCTTACTCCGACCCACTTGCGCTTTGGGCCTCTATTTCACTTAACTGCAATATCCATTCCCGCGGCTGGACGGCCTGGGGCTTATGTACGTAACTTGCTTCCATGTTCCGGCCGGCTAATGTGTACTCACCTAGTTCGTGGAAGGGGACCTGATTTGCCACCATCCAGCTTGTATCGCCAACCCAATACACAGTATGGCCCTTATTCTGCCAGCTTTTAATGGTCTGTACCAGCAACATTGCCTTTACCTGGGACGGGTCGCGCAGCGTGAATACATCATGTCCATATAAGAACTTCAGCGGTGTCCCCCAGAAATCACCCATTCCCACCGGAGCGGGGTCTTGAAAAATCAGCACAGATTCCTGCTCCAGTAATGTGTTCAGCCCCTCAACCTGTGCCACCATCCCCCGGTAATCAACCTGGGAAACAAACCCGCGCGCTTCCCAACCCAATCCTCCTAACCACACCGCTGCCAGCAATCCTGCCAATCCTAGTTGCCATCGCTTACGGCCGGCCGCAAGCGAGCCAATACTGGCGGCCGCGCCTACGATGAACAGCGGCATGACAGCTGGTACGTAACGGCGCATGGCATAAATTTGGTGTGGATTGGCCCGAATACGCCATATATATAAAATGGAAAATATCAGGCAGATACCTATCATCACGGCCGTGCGCCGATTGATGCGCCAAATCAGCCAACCAATACCCAGTATGCCCAGCCACACGCCTACCGGCGATAAATACCAACCCAGCCGCCGTAAATTTTCATGGTCGTACAATTGGATTGGCCGGGCGCCATAGGGATCGTTCCACACAGGCAAGTCACTTGCCAAGGGACGAATGAACCAGGCATATAATCCCATTAACAACAGGACCAGGACGGCAACACCCAGGGCAGGACGTTGAAAGCGTGACAGGTCAGTCCATCGTCCGCGAAACCGGTACACACCCCACAGCAGTGCCACGCCTACCCCTAGCGAAACGGCCGTCAGCCACCAACTTCCCAGCGCCAACTTTAGCCCTATGCCGAACAACTCATAAAAGTACGGTTGGCTCTGCCACAAGCCATGTATGATTGAATGAGCCCCCAAAGCAACCACCGGCAGCCAAAACCACCAGGCTCCGTCCTGCCCGCGCCGATCTGTCCACATCCACAATCCTAACAAGAACAATACCGGCAGAATAAATACAGCATCAATTCGTAACAGAAACAGCGAACCCAGCGCAAGTCCGGCGACCAGCGCCCACAGCCGCCCCGGCCGCCGCCCGCTCAACCACACACTGACGCTCCACAACCCGGCCCACAAAAGGTATTGCGCAAACGCCTCAGTAGTCGGATAGCGGGCAAACCACACTTGAAGGGCATTGATGGAAAGTCCCGCCAGAGCCAGCGCGCCCGTTGCCCACCCGGCAAACTGGCGCACTGTGAGATAAAAAGCCACCCCTCCCAACAATGCCCACATCCCAATTAAAAGCAGTTCAGCCTGGACGCCCCCAACTCCATAGGCGATCGCTTCCCAAACCGGATGCAGAGGGTAGAACCAGGGCACAATCTGGCCCGCCGGTTCCCCTACGACCAGGAACGCCGGGAGCAGGTAATAGGGGGCAATCGGATTAGGCTGTGCGCGCAATAATGCCGGGTAAAGCGCTGGATCCATGTCAGCCAGCAAATCATCCTGGATGAGGATACGGCCGTGCTGGGCGATTTCCGCACCCAGATTCACATATACTCCTGCATCAGCTCCACCCTTAATGAATTCATGCGGCCGGAAAAAGAGCCACAACGCCACTATAAACCAGATAGCCAGGAAAAGCGGCTCCAGCAAGCGAAGGGGCCATGCCAAAGTCGGCGTCATTGACAGCGAAGGTTTCTCCCACCTGACTGACAACGTCCCTTTCTGCTTCCATGCCAACCCGCCGGTGAGCAGCAACCAACCAAGAGATAGCCTGCCTATAGAGAACACGCCCAACTCAGCCAGCACCAGTGCCATCCAGCCCGTGATCGCAATACCAATTGTCAGACTGGCAAACAGGCGCTCAAGCGCCAGGGCTTCAAACGTTTCTCCAGCCAGGCACCTGACAATTAGCCAGCCCAGCAGCGTGTTCGCGGCCGCGATAATCAAAAGTGCGCTCCAATCAGGCATACTTTTCTTTGATAGAATGTTGGGTGGTGTGTAGAAAACGGATGGTTTCCCCTGCTACCTTCTGAGGATGGCAATGGCGGGTAACATACGTTTTCCCGGACTGTCCCATCTGTTGCCTCCTGGGCGGTTCGAGCGCCAGTTGACGCATTACTCCCAGCAGAGCGGCGTCATCCATGGGCGGCATCTTCGCGCAGGCGCTGTCGGGAATTTCACTGTACCATCCCTGGTCAAAGACAATGAGCGGCCTGGCTGCGGCTAAGGCCCGTAAAGCTGTAGCAGAGGTTTCTCCTACAGTAGGATGTCGCAAATTGATGACGATATCGGCCGTGTAAATCCAGTCAATAAATGTTGGCAAATCAGCCACATGTCCTGTAAAGTGCACATATTCAGCCACCCCCAGTTCATGCGCCAGGGTGTGCAAATCGACATCATGGAACTGCTCCCCGACTACCAGATAATATGCATTGGGGATTGTCTGACGCAATCGTTGAAATGCACGCAGCGCCATGTCCACCTGTTTTGCGGCCGTAACCTGGCCCAAACTGGCGAAAATGATGGCCTCATCTGGCCAATTGAGTTCGTGACGGCGGTGGCGGCCTTTTTGAGGTTCAATCATAGGGGGTATGCGTTGAACAGGGCGATCAGGGCGTTGCCGACGCAAGCGTTCGGCCGCGTATTGACTGTGACTCATCACCCCCAGACTCGCAGAAAGCAATCTATCATTCAGCGGCAGTTCGAACAGGGGAGGAGCCTGCCGGCCACGACGAATCTCATAAACCAATGCGGCCCCTTTCCCACCCAGCACAAATCCTAATTCGCGGGAATAGCCCGGCATGTTTCCCTGTCCGACTGTGCGGTATGTCAGAAAATGATGCAAACTGTAATCGTGCAAAACGACAACCCCCGGATAGCGAAGTAAATAGGGGTACATCGCTTCATGTTGGGCGCTGTTACCCATTTGGTAAAGGGCCACGTCAAACTCAAACCGACAGGCTGGATAACTGGCAAGCGGCCGCACGTCAAACTGCTGCGTCAGTCTGGGAGCCACCCGGTCAGGTTCGGCCGTGAAGAGAGTGAGATCGGCATACTCCGCCAGGTAGGGGAGGAGTGCAGCGCTGTAGTCAGCAATGCCACTGGGAGCGGGCGGCAGCGGGCTAAAGTAGGCAACTCGTAACGGTGTACGAGCAGCTCCACGGAAATCGGCCGTTTCCCACTGCTGATGACCTTCCTTGACAATCATCTCAGGTCGTTTTCTACTCACCCGTCATGGCCTCCAAATGTGACAACCGCTCGTCAATAGATTCAAGCAGCCGGTTCATTTGGATGAGTTGTGCAGTGAGTTCAGCCGTGTCGTGTACCAGTTCAGTCCGCTCTCGGTCCTGGGCAATGAGACGTACATTGTGATCGTGGATCTGTTCTGCAATAAGTTGGTTAAACTCGTTTTGCTGGGCCAACAACGGCCGTACATACCACTTCGTCGCCACACGGTTCCACGTCTCACGGAAGCGGGCAATAAGGCTGCCAATAACAGGTACATCGGACCTGAACGGCCGTTCCTCAATATGCGCCTTCGCTATCAACCAATCTGTTTGCGCCGTGTCGTTATCGCTCTGAGCCACCACGTCACGCTCCGTGTAAATATTAGGCGTCAAGTGTCACGTGTCACGTATCACGTTTTCGTGTCACGGATGCCAGGTAATCTCCGGGACCGTCGCCGGAATCGCATATGGCCCATTGGCCAGGTCGTCAAAGTAACCGTTGGCCAGCAGTCCGCTGTACGAAAAAATCGCATGCCCGGCCGTCCCGATCTGCCGGGCCATGTTGATGCGCGCCTCGATCTCCGCAAAGTCGCTAAAATTCGCGCCAATGCCGGGGATGACGAAACGGCCGTTCCCGCTATTCTGAAAATCCTGCACCAACGTTTGCCACCGGGACTGCGTCCAAAAACTGGAACCATAAATCATGGGCGAAATGCTGTCAATATAACCACCGCCGACCCACGCTTTCGAGTCCTGGTAATAGTCATGATACCCTTCCAAACCGCCCCAACCCCAATAATCAATGTACATCGGCCACACGGCCGCCGACAACCACAACTTCGGTTTAAGCGGCACAATTTGCTCATAAATCTTAGAGACCGTCCCATTCACCTGCCGCCGCTGCCAATCGGCATAAGTCTCCACGCCATTATAGCCAAAGCAGTTCGTCCCATACCGTCCCTCACTCACCGGGTCACATGAAACATTAGCCCCATCATACCGAATGTGATCCAGGTGAAGCCCATCAATATCGTATCGCGTGACCAGGTCACGAGCCACGTCCATCAAATGATTGTCGAAGAAGATCGATGCCGGGCTGACGCGCAGATAAGGACTACAAGGAACCTGATCGCTAATGTTCCATTGCAACCCGTTCGACTTACCGCTAATCGTGCCGTGATAATCTCGCAGCAGGTAATATAGATGGCGCGGCGTGGTGCCGTCCGGTGGCACCTGACACCCCGGCACATTGGAATCGTCCGTCCAGACCGGATATACGTTGATATATGCATGCACCTGTATGCCGCGTGCGTGAGCTTGCTGAACCATATACCCCAACGGGTCCCAGCCGGGGTCCTGCCCGAGGGTGCCGGTTAGCCGCCGCGACCACGGCTCGTAATTAGAGGCATAGAAAGCATCGGCCTCGCCTCGTACCTGGAAGAAAATCACGTTGAACCCCGCCGAAGCCGCGTTGTTCACAATTTCATCAATCTTGGCCTGGTTGATCTCGCTGGCGTTCAACGTCCAATCGAAGCGCGTGACCCAAAGCCCGCGGAATTCAACCATGGGCGGCGTAGGCGTGGGAACAGGAGTTGGGGACGGCGTCGGCGTTGGTGTGGGCATCTTAATCACGACAGGCAAATAAGCCAGGGTGCCGCTTTGTGCGTTGACGAACAATACTGCCCCTAGAAACAGTACCACCGCTGCCAGGCAAACAAGCAGTACCAATTGAACTCGTTTCACAGCTTTCTCACCCATCGGCCGCGGCCGACAACAGATTTCTTGAGTCTCGCCACAACCTATTTTCGCACAACTTACCGATTCGTGCCGATCCGCGACCGGCCAAAACGATGACGGTTCAACATCTCAACTGCTATTCTCGCGCGCTTCGCCTCCCACCTTATCGGGCCCCGGCTGCCAGCAACATTGATGGATTCCAACATACTATTGAGGCACAGAAAGGATGATGACACTGATCAGCCCAGTCGTCCCCTGATTATCACTTGGGTCCCAGGCATACGCCAGATACCAAAGCTGGCCAGGCTGGTATGGCCCTCCCTGGAAAGTGCAAACGGCCGTATCCAGGCAGGTCTGCACCAACAACGGTTGGCTGTCCGTCGGACTTTGCACCCAGATTTCTATGCGGGCGATAGGACTCGTGTCTCTCGCCGTCGCTGTGATAATCACCGTGTTCGTTTCCAGGAGTGGCTCAGGAGAGTGGGATACAACCACGCGGGGAGCAAACCGGTCAGATGTTGGCGTGGGCGTCAGCGTCGTGGTCAAAGTCGCTGTAGGGGTCAGTGTGGGAGAACTCGTTGGCGTAGGCGTCAGCGTCGGCGGTACCGGCGTCGCCACCACAGGCACAGTGTCCGCGCCGCAACTAATAGTAACGACAGAGTCAGCAACCCATAACTGCGCATTGGCTGGCCCGCTGCGTTCCAGCTCAATTTGCCACCAGCTTCCATCGCTGGCGCGGCCGAGGATCGGCGCTGATTCACCCGCTTCCAGCGTCGCAACTGGCGGGTCATAAATGAGGCCCGGCCCCCAGCGCACATATGCGTTGATAGCGGCCGTCACCGTCGGAACGCAAGATGTGGGCGAAGCGGTCGGTGTGCCCGCGGGCGTCGCAGTGTGCGTTGCAGCAGGCGTGTGAGTGCCATCTGGCGGCGCTTTCGAGGGATCAATCACAATGCGGCGATAGGCGGGCGGGTCTTCCACATTGCCGGCATTATCCGTCGCCGAAAACAACATTAGAAAGCTGCCAGGCCCGCTGCCAAAGTCCTCTACCAACTCTTCAGACATCGGCTGCGGCACGCCCTCACTGTGGATGGTGAACGGCCCGGTGTACAACTGCCATGTTGTGCCGGCGTCCAAACTGTAATCGATTTGGGCGATGCCGCTGGGATCGCTGCTGCTGGCGCTAACCGTCACCTGATCATACCAGACGCCATCCACGCCGCGCTCGCCGGACACCTCGATGCGCGTCGAGGGCGGGACCACATCTCGGGCCGGCCGCCCCATCAAGGCGCAGTGGCCGGGGCGTGACGTTTCGGCCGCGGCAATGCCCCGCGCAGCATCCAGTTGAGTCGGCAATGGATACCACACTTCACTGCCCGCGTCCTGCCAATAGATCGCCAGCGTATCCGGGTTCACCTGCGGGAATTCGGCTGCATCAAACAGCACTTCCACGCGCACGGCCGGATCAAACGACGTAGCCATTTTCCCCTCAGCGTCTGTAGCAGAAAGCACGCAGCCATTGCCTGTGCCAACTAACACGTGAGCGAACGGCGGATCCGGCGCCCATGACCAGTAAACCGTGCCGCCGGGAGGGAATGCTCCCGGCGGCGCACACAAAGTGCCACCTTGCCCGCCGTCCTGGCCCGCCTGGCCTCCGCCCTCGGATGGAACCTGAGCGGCGACCCCCAATGGGTGCAACCAGAGATAGCGGCTCACGCTGGCGTTGTGGTTGTAAGGATCGCCCCGCGCATCCGTGAAATTGATGGCCTGTGCCCAGGGGTCGCCGGGATAATCCAGGCCGGGAATGAAACCGAAAGGGTCTACCGCCTCATCGGCCGCATAGAGGCCATTCCCGTCCCGGTCAAAGCGGACCTCAAAGTGGAGGTGGTGGCCGGTGCTCCAACCGGTATTCCCCATGGTGCCGATACGCGTCCCTGCCGTCACGGGTTGGCCCACGCGCCCTTTCATCTCCTCGAAGAACGCATCCGGGTTCAAGTGCCAGTAAATGGTCAGAAAGCGGCCCGCTCCGGCCACCTGATGTTCCAATTTGACGTACAATGCACCAGACGCATGCTTTCCCGCATCGGTCACCACGCCGTCGGCGGCCGCGAAGACGGGCGTGGATGGCTGGCGAGGAACGTAAGTGGAAAAGTCGTACGCAGGATGACCGCTGTAATTGTCAAAGCGGCTCAACTGGCCGTCGAACAGCAGCACCGAGCCGCCGATTGGTGATTCTGTTGGTTCACGACCGAACGTGAGGGCCGGGTTCGCCAGCGCGGGGTAGATCGGATAGAGGTGGTCGAAGAAACTGTTGATGCGGCCGCCCGCGGTTGAACGTTGGACAGCGCGCCGAAAGTCGGCCATTGTACCCCCAAAGTTCTCATTACTGCCGTCATAGGGAAAGGGAAGATCAAGGAACGGGACGGCGTCTCCCAACTGTGCCGCACTTTGCCCCCCGGCGATGATAGGCATAACCGGCTGCCGGCACGACGGTACAGACGCTTGCTCAGACACCGGCGTCTCGGTGGCCGTCTGCACCACAGCCTCCGGCGTCGCCACATCTGATTCGTTGCTTCCCCGTGGCCACAACCAGGCAGCACCAAGCGCCAGCAGCGCAATCAGGGCCAGCACCCCTAGACCGGCTGCCAAACGACGCCAGGGGAAAGTTGTTGGCTCAGCCTGTGTGACCAGCGTCTTTGTTTCTACTTCGCTCTTCGGGGCGGGCTGTGTGACCAGGGTTTTCATCGTCCCCAGGGAAGACAACAGCGTGAATTGGGCTGTTGTATCACCCAGCTCAATGCGCGCATTCCCTTGCAAACGGACGGGTTGGTATGGTGTCAGCCGAACGCCATTGACAAAGGTGCCGTTCGTGGACCCCAAATCTTCCAACCAGACGCCTTCCTCATCAACGAAAATGCGAACATGATGTTGAGACAACAGCGGATCGGCGATCTGGATGCCTGTGTCCGGGTCACGGCCGAGGATGATTTCCTGATCTGCGAGATCGAACGCGGCCGTCTCCCCCAGGGGTAGTTGCAGTGCCAGTTTGCCATAGCCCATGCAAATAGGGTACGCGGTCAGTCGATTGATGTCAACCAAAAAAGGGCAGGGCGTCTCTTAATAATCGTAGTCGAGGATGCGGGCCGCCAGAGAGCGTCTATCTCCCCTGCTGCGGCGGTCGGCTCGTTCGCGCCAGGCAGCGCGAGCCGCTTCAATATCCCGGCTTAACGCCATCCAGTTATCAACGGCGAGCAAGAGGCCGGGGCGTGACTTCCCAAAGAGCAAACGGGGGAACCAGAGGTGACGGCGCGCAAATGCTTTGGGGTAGCTGCGCAATTCCACCAGGGCGCAAGTGCGGTCATAAAGCTGGCTCACCAGCGCTTGCTCCCGCCCGTTAAGCTCTTCCAAAGGGTAATGGCGCGAGATATGGGTGGAGATGACGGAGTTGACACGGCCGTAACTGATCTTCATCCCGTACACGGGGCCTTTCAACACCAGGTATTGCGGCCGAATCTGAACCGAAGCCCGGCGCATGAGCACGCCGTAATAAACCCACAAGATGAAGACAATACCGATCACCGCCCACATGACATACCACAAATCACCGAAGATCGGATGATACAGATCATATCCGGCCAACGCGACCAGAATGAGGCCCAGCCACAGCAACTTACCGCGCATGCGTCGGCTGATGAGTTCGTAGAGTAGGAGCTTGTGCCTCTTCATTCCGGCTTCTTTGATTGGATAGGGAGATGGTTAGAAAGGCACGCATACCATAACGGCCGTCCGCAACTGCGGGCGAACGTCAAATTTGAAAGCCTTCCTTGTACGGGATTACCTTGTAGCTCAAATTAGTGACGTATCGCTTCAACTGCTCAGTGAGGGCCAGCCAGGTCTGGCTGTGCAGCAGTTCATCCATCGTCTGGCGGTTCTCACAGACGAAGCCAATCAGCCGATTCGGGGCATCTCCGTAAGCGGTGTGCCACGCTTCGCTCATCTGCATGCCCATGGCCTGCATAGCCGGGATGTAGCGTCCCATCACAAACTCGTAATACTCTTGCGATGATTCCGGCAGCACCTCATAACTGAGCAGCAATTTAACGCCATGAATGGACTCGTTCATTTCCAGCTTCCGATAAAATCCTCGTCTGATGATTGATGGTGGCCCGGCGGGCAAGAAGAACAGTTAAGATGGGGTCTGCGTTACTTCTGCAGCGGCGGCGGCCGCCTTCATTGCCGCTAATGGTATCGTAAAAGTGAAAGTGCTGCCATGCCCGGGGCTGCTTTCAAACGTGATTTCGCCCCCCTGGGCGTTGACCATTTTCTTCACAATAGATAGGCCCAGCCCCCACCCGGCCTGCTCTCTGACCGCCTTGTTTTCGGCGCGGAAGAATTGAGTGAAGAGCTTTGCCTGATCTTCTTCGGAGATGCCAATGCCGTTGTCAATGACGGAAACGGCCGCCATCTCCCCGCGGCGCTCAACCCGAATGCGAATGGCGCCCCCTTCCGGAGTGTACTTGTGGGCATTGCTCAGCAAATTAGTGAGAATCTGGCCTACGCGCTTCGGATCCGCGTAAACTTCGGCCGCTTCATCGCTCAATTCAAGGCTCAAGGATTGCTGCTTGCCGCTGATTGCTTCGCGCAGCGTATCGGCCGTTTCCTGGACAACCGGGCGCAGATCAAACTCGCGGCACTCAAACTTCATCCGGCCCGTCTCAATGCGGTTAATATCTGAAAGGTCCTGGATGAGGTCCTGCATCCGATCCAGGTTGCGCCGGATCACGCCCAGGAATTCCTTCTGCTGATCCGTGATAGGCCCAGTCATGCCGCTGCCGATCAAGTCTGAATAGCCGCGAATAGCCGTCATCGGCAGGCGCAGTTCGTGCGTGACCACAGAGATGAAGTCGCTTTTGGCCTTGTTGGCAGCGTGGATGCGCTCGTAGAGGCGGGCATTTTTGATGGCGACGGCCGCGCGGTCGGCCAGCCGTTCCACAAAGGCGATGTCCTCGTCCGTCAGCGCATTTGGCTCCTGACTCTCCAGGGTGATGAGGCCAGTAACCAGCCCGTCGCGGCGGACCGGCACAGCAAGCTGGACAATGGCCGGCGTGTCGTCAATCGATTCGGCCGGGGAGACGTCGTGCGTGAGCACATAGCTTCGCTCGGCCAGGACCTGCGCCAGGATCGGGTGACTTTCCGGGATCACCCTGGCCGCGCCGTTTTGATCTGGACCCTGGGTCACCAAAAGGCGCAACACACGCTGTTCTTCATCATCTTCCGCTTCTTCAAGCAAACCGACAGAGCCGCCGTCTGCGCTGGTCAGTGAGATAGCCCAATTGAGCGCTTGGCTCAACACTTTATTCAGGTCCAGCGACTTGTTCAACTGCTGGTCAATGCGCTGGAACAGGGACAATTCCTCCACGCGGCGGGCCAGCGCCTGGTCGGTCTGGGTGAAGAGGCGCGCGTTTTCGATGGCAATGGCGGCCTGGTTGGCAAACGTCACCAATAATTCCAGATCCGCCTCGTCAAATACGCCGGAGTGCAGCCGGTTGTCCACATAGACTGCGCCCAGCGCCCGCCCCCGTGCTCGTAACGGCGCGCACATGATGGAGCGAAGCTGGTAGCCCACCACGCTTTGCACGCCGGAGAAGCGGTCGTCTTCCTGTGCGTTGTTGGTCAGGACACCCTTTTCATTGGCGATGGCTCGCTCGACGACGGTGCGGCTGATCTTCATGGACCGGCCGTCAATGGTCTTCTGATCTACATTGCGCGCGGCCATCGTCTGCAATCGACCGGTGATGTCGTCTATGAGCATGAGGAAGCCCCGTTCCGCGCCGGTGAGCTCGATAATGGCATCCATGACCTGGTTCAACACCTCTGTCAGGTCGAGAGAAGTGCCAAGCCGGGAGCTGACCTGATACAGTGCTGCCAGTCGTGCTTGTTGGTTTTCTGATGCGTGTTGTTTCATGATGTATGGTTTGGCGATGACGAGCCGGGCGGTGGCAGTTGGGCTACTGCTCGCTCCCGCTCGCCTGATAGTAGTCGCAGTGTGCCTGCAATGGACAAATGTCGCACCTGGGATTGCGTGCGCGGCACACTTCACGGCCGTGCCGGATCAGGTTGAGATGGAACGGATAGAATGTATCCGGGCTTCCTATATTTTGAAGGATGTCGTGTGCTTTGTCAGCCGTTACTTTAGGGCTAATTAGCCCCAGCCGGCGCGTGATGCGATGGACATGGGTATCCACCGGAAAAGCAGGCCGGCCAAAAGCGAACAGCAGAATGATGGCGGCCGTTTTCGGCCCCACACCTTTGATCGCCATCAGCCACGCCTTCGCTTCGTCCAGGGGCATCTCAGCCAGGAAATCAAGCGTGAGCTCGCCCCGCTCCGCCACGATGTAGCGCAGCGCAGCCTGGATGCGCGGCCCTTTCTGATTGGCTAATCCGGCAGGGCGAATCGTCTCAATGACTTCGGCCGTCGGCGTATTCATCACGCTTTCCCAATCAGGGAAATGCGCCTTCAGCGCGTAAAACCCCTTATCCCGGTTCGTGTCCGACGTGGACTGGGACAGGATGGTGGATACCAGTTCGTCCACAGGGGGGAGGTGCTGTCGCCAGGTCGGCTGGCCATACGCTTCCACCAACAATCGGTGAATGGTATTGTACCTGGTTTGTAAGTCAATTGGGGCGTCTGCTGTCATGATGGCCACCATTGTATTGGGGTTATGCCAATGGGGTCGCATAAATTGCGTGAAAATGGGCAAAGGGGGTGCGGATCAGCCGGCGTTCCTGGCTCGTAGTTGGCGCGTCTCCACCCGCTCCCGGAGCGCGTCGAGCACGGCCGATCGTTCGATGCCGTCCAGCTTCAGGATGTCGAAGACGACCGCATCCAACGCCTGTCGATCTGGCCGGGTCAATTCTGTCATGACGTCGGTGATCGGCCGCGCCGCCAGCGGGGCAAATGTCTGCTCCAGCTCTTTGACCTGGGCTGAGGGCAGGTGACGCGGATCCGGCAGGAGGATGTCCGCGACCTCGTAAGCGGCCAGCCACAACACGCCTTCGCCAAAGTTGACCCGCCCGTGCAGTTCGCATTGCATGGCAAACCAACTGCTGTTCAGCAGCGCGGCCGCAGCCAAGGGGGACACGCCGGCAGCCAGGCTGATGCGGTAAAGCTGTTGGTCTACCAACAACGACTCACTCAACAAAGGCGTAAAATGGCGTTTCCAGATGCCTTTGGGCAGGATAAGTTGGGCGGGGAGCTGGTCGGGCAGAGTGTACCAGGGATGGCGAGCGGCACAGGTGCGGCGCAGGTGAAAGCCCTGCGTCTGTCCCCAGGCGATGTATTCGGCCGCAGCCGTGCCGCCCAGATCGGTCGTCGGGTCCACCCAAAGCAGCTCATGACGGCATTCGGCGGCGGTGAGGCGCGCCTGCTGCACATCTCGTAACGATTTGAGCAGAGGGCGGCGGAACTCCGGTTCAATGCCCCACATCTCAATGGCTTCCTGATCCAGGTAGAAGAAGGCGTTGGCTCCAGTGGTGAAGCCGCGCTGGACAGACGCCCAGTTCTTCAATGGAAGCATAGCAGACTGTGCCAGCTTTCGCCGGTAAACAGTCGGGGCGCGCAGGGCTAACCCCCACTTTTCCCGCGCGCTTAGTTCCCCTTGCGGCACGACGCGCACTGCATAGTCAGCCGACCGGCGGTTACTGGGCGGCAGCAGCCGCGTTGCCAGCCTCTCAACCGTCACCGGCCGCAGCCGATCATCCTGGTCGCAGGGAATAAGCTCTCGCAGCGGCCGTTTCAGTCGCACAAGCCGCACCAGGTTCGATGCGCGGCGCGCCGGACCGCTGCACTTCTCCAGCACGATCAGGCAGGTGTTAACGCGGGCCTGGCGGAACCAGCGCTCGACGACAGATTCAATCACGGCGATGATGCGATAGTGATCCAACAGGAACTGCTTCAATTGGCGGCCGTAGGCGACATCTAGCCACCCGTTGGGTACGACAAAGCCGAGACGGCCGCCCTCGTGCAAAAAGTGGACGCTGTGGAGGAAGAAGTAAGCATGCAGGCCGGAACGGCGGCCTAACTGCTGCCACAAATGGCGCGGGATGAGACGGTGTTGCAGGTGGGAAGCGGGCGGTTCAGGCGTGTTTCTCCCCAGTCCACTCACCCAGCCAAACGCCATCTGCTCCCCCGATTCCCTGTGTAAACGGCCGATCCACTCTGCTCGCGTGTAAGGGGGATTGCCGATGATGGCGTCGAACGGCCGCAAACGGTCCGCTTCCAGGGTGAAGAAGTTTTGTGCCAGCACCTGCGCCCGTGGGAGCGCCTGCCGGGCGGCATCGGCCAGGTCGTTATCCAACTCGATGCCCCAAAGCGTGTCCCCGGCGAGCCGGGCCGGGTCGTCAGAGAGCCATTCCTGCCAGCGGGCAGCGCGGCGCAGGAATGCCCCTGTGCCGCAACTGGGGTCCAACAGCCGATCCGACGGCCGTCTCAGGCAAAAGCCGAGTAGCAAGTCAGCCACATCGGGGGGCGTCTCAAATTGGCCAAAAGTATGTTGTCTATCGGGCATGGTCAGTCCAGGTGGTTGACAGGTGCGAGAACCTGCTCACATTTTGGCGTATAATGGAACGAAGATTCCACTGTGACCATGTCCACAGTGTACCACAGAACAGCCGGAGTCTAATGACCATTTTATCCCGAAATAAATTTCTACAGACGCTGCCGGACGCCTTGTTCCCGCACCTGCCGGCTGCGCTGCGAGGGATCCAGCCGCGTCAGCCGTGGCGCTGGCTGATCCAGTTCCATTACGGCGAGCCAAGACTGCATTATGAGGTGTCTGGGGTGCGGGGACAGCCTCATTGGGAGCTGGGCTTCCATTGCGAATCGCGTGACAAGGCACTCAATCGTCTCTTGCTCAGCGGGTTCCGGCGCCATTTATTCGAGATCAAAGATGCGCTCGGCGACAGCATTGAGGCGGAAATGTGGGATCGCGGCTGGACGAAGATTTACGAAGTGTATCCGGGCAAAGAATTGACGACTGACTACCAGGAAGAGCTCGGCCGTCGCCTGGCCCAGATCATCATCTGTCTCCATCCGATAATCGTGGAGTTGCGCAGCGGCGCGGCTCGTATGTATCGTTGACGAACATCTACATGCATGGTGGAGTCACTATGATTCAGTTTAACGGCCCCGATGAACTTGGAACCTGGCTGATGGGCGCGGGGATTGATGTCAGCGTGTGGGGCACGGGCGGCCGCAAGCGGGTTGCCGATTTGTGGCGCGAACTCGTCACTGGGGACTGCGTGCTTGAGACAGAGCCGCCGCGCCGGGTGGTGCGTGTGGCCCAAATCATTATTCGCCGGGGGAGCAATGTATTGGTGGAAGCGGAGCAGGTCCTGGAGGATGGGCAGCAGCGCTCCCGCCATGTACTGCCGTCGGAAAAAATGAAGCCGGGCGAGCCATTTGCCGATGCAGCTCTGCGCTGTTTGTGTGAGGAGATGGGCGTCCATGCGGAGGACGTCCACTTTCTCGGAGCCACGTACCAACGTCGAGAGCGGTTGGCTGACTCTCGTTCATATCCCGGTTTGCCGGCGTGCTACGTGATTCATTCGATTGAGGCACAGGTGGCGGGATTGCCGGATACGGATTTCTGGCGGGATAACGCAGCCTATCCGGAGGGAGATCCGGTGCAGCGGCACCGATGGGCGTGGCGATCAGGAACGGGAGTGATTCAATAGCGCGCCCGACCGCAGCCCTGTCCCCACCACTCCCCACAGTGCCAGCCCAATCATCAAGGCCATTTCTAAAATGTGCAGGATGACAGCGTAGGCGGTCAAATTCTCGGCTGCGAAACCGACGGCCGCCAGCGGGGCCACCACCGAAGCATGGAAAATACCCGGCTGGGTTGGGGCCGTGGGGGGGGACAGCGCCAGCGCACCCAAGGAGATAGGCAGCCACACTTCCGGCGCGAAATTACCGGGCAGGGCAAGCAGCGCCAGATAGAAGAATCCCCAGAAACAAGCCCAGGTGGTAAACGACCACAGCAACACGGCCGCCAACCGGCGGGGTGAGGCAATAGCAGTGAGGCTGGCCAGGAGATCGGCCAGCGATTCCCGTGCGCGATCTTCCGAAATGCGGGGGAAGCGGGCCAGCCAGGACGGGCCTTTCCTCAGCACCGCATCCTGGTGCTTTGCCAGCCAGATAATGGCCAGGAAAGCAAGCAGCACAATACCAACGCCGCCAATGACGGAAACGGCAGTGAGGTGTAAACCCGCGCCAAAGGCCACTGCCCCGCCCAAGGCGACCAGGCGCATGATTTGCTCAAACAGCCGCTCGACGACGAAACTAGAGGTAGCCTGTGCCACTGAGACGGCATCGGAACGGCCCATGACAACGATGCGGGCCGCCTCGCCGGCGCGTGCAGGAATGATGATGTTGCCGGCGTGCCCGATATTACTGGCGTGGAAAGTTAACCAGAAAGTGGGCTGGCTGCTCAAAATCAGCCGCCAGCGCACGGCGTAGGCAGCCAGCCCGGCGATCAACAATGTGGAGGCGGCCAGGAGGGCGCGCGGATCGGCGAGGCGCAACTGCACAGCCACCGCTTGCAGGTCAACAAAATAGGCGAAAGCGGCCGCGATGATGCCGATAAGCGCCACCAGGCCAACGGCTTTCCAAAAGCTGTGTCGTTGCATGGATGGTTGTGCGTTCCTGGTTGGAGCAACCTCGCCGGTTACGGCCGCATCCGGTTGAGCGTACGCGGGAAGGGACTGGTCTGACGAATATGGGGGATACCGCAAATCCAGGCGACGGTTCGTTCCAGGCCGAGACCAAAACCGCTGTGCGGCACACTGCCGTACCGCCGCAGGTCAATGTACCATTGATAATTTTCCACTGGCAGCTCATGCCGTTGAATGGCCTCGAGCAGCAAGTCCGGATCGCTCATACGCTCGCTGCCGCCAATGATTTCCCCGTAGCCCTCCGGGGCCAGCAGGTCTACGCTCTTGCATACTTCCGGCCGGCCGGGCCAGGGTTCCATGTAAAATGCCTTCACCTGGGTGGGATACCCGTAGACGAACACAGGCCGGTCGAACTGCTTCGTCAGTTCTGTCTCGTGCGGCGAGCCGAAATCGTCCCCCCATTCGATGTGCAGCAATGCTTTTAACTCCGGATCGTCGGTCGCTTCCCGAATGGCCAGGACGCGCTCAATGGCTTCGTCGTAGCTGATGCGCGGGAACGGGGGGTTGACGTTCTCCAGCGCAGTGAGGTCGCGCTCCAGCAGTTCCAATTCCGCCCGCCGTTTCTCTAATGTGGTCTGGACAACGTAGGTGAGGAATGCTTCTTCAAAGTCCATGAGATCGTCCAGGTCGAAGAAGGCCATTTCCGGTTCGACCATCCAGAACTCAGCCAGATGGCGGCGCGTCTTGGACTTTTCGGCGCGGAAGGTAGGGCCGAAGCAATACACCTTGCCAAAGGCCATGATGTTGGCCTCGTTGTAGAGTTGCCCTGTCTGCGCCAGGTATGCCTTTTCGTCAAAGTATCCCATCTCGAAGAGGGTGCTGGTGCCTTCGGCCGCTGACGGGGTGACGATAGGAGTGTCTATGTTGAGGAACCCGTTGTTGTCGAGGAAGTCGATGATGGCCCGCTTGACGGCCGTGCGTATACGTATGATGGCCCATTGTTGGCTGGATCGCAGCCACAAATGGCGGTGGTCCATGAGGAACTCGACGCCGTGTTCTTTGGGGGTGATGGGGTAATCGGCCGCGTCCTGTAGCACTTCCACAGCTTCTATCCCAATCTCGTAGCCGCGGGGGATGCCGGGAGCGCGATGGTTGGCTCGAACGGTTCCGGTCACAATCAGGGAGGATTCCTGCCCCAACCGCTTGAGTGTCTCGAATCGTTCATCGCCAACCTCGGGGCGGAAGGCGACGCCCTGGGTCATGCCCGTCCCGTCGCGCAATCTCAGGAACAAGAGCTTTCCCTTGCGCGTGCTGGCATAAAGCCATCCTTTAATGACGACGCGCTGCCCTTCATACTCAGCAATATTCTCGATGACGATCTCTGTTGTCATGGGTATCTCCAATCATAAGTCTCGGCCGGGCGATTGTACCACAATTGCAGCAGCGCCCCGGCATCCAGGCGAGTGGTAGGGGGGCAGTAGGGGAGTGTTCAGCGGCGTAAGATGCGCCAGCGCAGGCCGGGGCGACGCAAGTAGGTGATCGTTTCGCTAATGCGCGCCGGACGAAAGCCGAAATGACGGTAAACGGAATCGTATTCTGTAACTTCTGGGACGAAGAATCGATCTACAAAGTAGTGGGATACCGGTGGCCAACGCCACCAACTGAATACCAGTGTCGTGATCGGGTGCAGGAGAACGTGCGGGATCCTGACTGGAATACGGCGAAGATTGATGGCCGCCAGCAAAAGCCTCACGATGTCCCGGTAATAGAGGCGCTCTTCACCGGCAAGGGTGATCGTCTGTCCTACTAAGTCCGGTCTGGATAAAGCAGCTACGATACACCGGGCATAGTCTTCTACCCACAGCGGCTGCATGGCGATGCTTCCCCCACCCGGCATCCAAACGAAGGGCCAGCTCCAGATGGCGAGGGCGGTCATGATCTCGGTGAAACGGTCGCCGCGGCCGTACAGGGTGGCGGCGCGCAGAATGGTGAAGGGCAGCCCGCTGTTGCGCACCAGCCGCTCTACTTCCCCTTTGGCCTGAAGCAGCGGGTGCAGGGCGTTTGGATCGGCTCCGATACGGCTGGGGATGATGAGATGCTGCACGCCGGCCCGGTGGCATTCTTCCAGCAGTCTTTCGGCGCCTTCGATATCAACATGCTGGAGCAGGCGTTTGCGGCCGCGTGCTTCGGCGCCAGCCAGGTGAATGACAGTTGCCATGCCGTCGAGCTGATCACGCAGGGAGAGTGGGTCGTTGATGCGGCCGTGGTATGGGATAGCATCGTGCCCCTCTGCCTGGAGGCGGGGCAGGAGGGAACGGCCGATGAACCCGGTGGCCCCGGTTATGAGAATTCGCATGACGAGGATTGTAGTGCTTCACGTCCTAAATGTGAAGCGTGAAATGGGAGGGGAAGTTATAATAACTGCATGTTACGGTTTTGTCTGGTTGGCCCGACTTACCCCTACCGGGGTGGGATTGCCCATTATACGACGCTGCTTGCGCAGCATTTGCGGCATGAGCATGAGACCTTGTTGCTTTCATTTTCGCGACAATACCCTCGCTGGTTGTTCCCTGGCAAGAGTGATAAAGATCCCAGTAAACGGCCATTACGGACAAAGGCGGAATACTTACTCGATCCACTCAATCCGATAAGTTGGTGGCGTACGCTGCGCCGTATTCGTGAGTGGAAACCCGATGTGGTCGTCATCCCGTGGTGGGTGCCGTTTTGGGCGCCAGCCTGGGCCGTTTTGGGGAGAGGGATCAAGCGGCTACCTGAACGGCCGCGCCTGTTGTTTATTTGTCACAATGTTTTGCCGCATGAACAAGGAAGATTAAGTCAATTCCTGCTGCCGTCTTTGCTGAAGCTGGCGCTGGCTCCTGGGGATGGCTTTATTGTTCATTCGGAAGCAGATAGAAAAGTTCTGCGCCGCTTCTTCTCGCAGGCTAATATTCTAGTGGTGCCATTACCAACCTATCAAGCTCTGGGCCAGTTAAAAGAGGTTGCCTTACCGGTGGAATTGCCAAAGGATCGGCCGCTCCTCTTATTCTGCGGCTTCGTGCGACCGTATAAAGGGCTGGACATTTTGCTAGACGCAATACCATTGGTGTTGGCAAAACGGCCGTTGCACTTACTTATTGCTGGTGAATTCTGGCATGGCACAGCAGAGTACCGGGCACAGATTGAACGCTTAGCACTTCAGGATGCGGTAACAATTATTGACGAGTATATTCCGGATGAGGTTTTGGCAGCCTATATGAATAGAGCTGATGTTGTTATCTTACCCTATAGAAACGCTACTCAGAGCGCTATCATTCAGCTTGCCTTTGGACATGGTAAGCCAGTAATTACCACGAATGTAGGTGGATTGGGAGAAGTCGTAGAGGATGGCCGTACCGGGTTGGTGGTACCACCGGATAATCCCCAAACGTTGGCTAAGGCAATTGAACGTTACTTTGATGAAGAGTTAAAATCTGTTTTTAGAGAGCAAATCCAGATAGGAAACCATCGTTTCTCCTGGACCATTTTACTCGATACGCTTTTTAAGCTGAGTCAAGATCCTGCACTAAGAAACCATATATGAAAATAGCTTTCGTTTTAACCCAAAGCCTTGATAGTCCTAGTGGCATTGGCCGATATGGGCCCTTAACAAGAGAAATGTCTCGTTTAGGACACCAAATGGAAGTTATTGCCCTGCACTATGCATGGGACCGATTGTCGCCCAAAACATTCATCGATGCTGGAGTGAAGGTGAACTATGTAGGACAAATGCATGTCATGAAAAAAGGGTCTCGAAAATTATATTTCAGCCCTGGCCGTTTGCTCTTAGTTTCCCTGATGTCAACAATTCGTCTCGCTCAAGCCATAGCTCGCTCAGATGCCGAGATTATTCACCTATGCAAACCCCAACCATTTAACATAATAGCAGCTAAACTGAGCCGCCGGGGGCGTCCACTATTCTGTGACTGCGACGATTATGAGGCAGAAACCAATCGCTATAGCAATAAGTGGCAAAAGATAGTCGTTCGTTACTTTGAAGATCATATTGTACATATTGTGTCAGGGCTAACCGTTAATACTAAATTCACTCAGCAACGATATATTCAGTTAGGCTTCCCTCAGGAAAAAATACAATACGTCCCTAATGGTATTGAGCGAACACGCTTCACCCCCCCACGTCTGACAACTGAAAAACTCAGGCAAAAATGGGGGATTAATCCCAATACACCTATTATTATTTACATAGGAACATTAGGCTTATCTAGTCATCCTGTGAATTTGCTTTTAGAAGCTTTTCAGAACATCCAACTGCAGCTACCTGAAACGCGATTACTCTTAGTTGGTGGTGGCGAGGATTATGACCATTTGAAACAACTAGCATGTAAGTTAGATATTGCAGACCAAACTATATTTACTGGACGTGTGAACCCTGGTGAAATACCAAGTTTTTTATCCCTTGCAACAGTATCCGTTGATCCAGTCTATGATGATTTGACCGCCCGCGCGCGCTCCCCACTCAAAATTTTAGAGAGCTTGGCAATGGGTATCCCAGTCGTAACTGGCGACATTGGTGACAGACGTCTTCTATTGGCTGATGGCGATTGTGGCGTTCTAATTAACGCCGGAGATAGCTTGGCATTATCAAATGGATTGTTGGAAGTGTTATTAAATACAAGAGCCAGAGAACGTATGGTTAACGCCGCTCTGGCTTATCGCAAAAACTGGTACTGGGACCATTTGGTCTTGAATTTTTTAAAAATTTATCCTTGATATGGATTATCTGTTTCCTCGCCAGTAACAGCATCAACGAAATATAACCACTCTTGTGTTATTGGATTTACAACGCTCCATACAGGCCCATTTGTTCCCTCAAGATTCACAAGTTCCAAATCATAGACGATATTTTCCGACCAGATACCCCTTTCTACTCCAACTTTTTGGAATTGCTCCAATACGTCAGGGCTATCAAGATTTACTTGAGACAAGTCGATTGGTCGTTCTGTCGGCCCAACATCCATAGCTGCCTCAGTAAGAGTTGTGCCTGTAATGACATTATCTACGACATGCACAATAAATTCTCGCCGAGAATCTGGCCTTCGGAATTTAAAAAACCAGCCAGGCAATACTGGGGGGTTCCCTAAATTAGTCATCATGATATTTGAGGGAACGATTGCTGCTAGATATGCGTCTGGATGGAATTCAGCTAAGGCGACAGGGTTCGCTAAACTATAACTTTGTAACGCTGTTTGTAAACGGCCGTCTTGCGAATACTCACTAACGGGGGCAGGGTATCCAGAAAGTCCCGAACTAAGTGGTCCTGGATATCCAGTCTCAGGACCCGGATATCCAGCAACAGAGTTAGATGTCATATTGTCATTATCTGTCTTTAAAAAAGCAGGCTGCCCTCCCTCTTCTGGCGTGACAACAAATTCAAGAGTTGTTGATTCTTCCAAGTTGGCACAACTAACAAGCAAAGATATTATCCCAATAGAAAAAATCGCACGATATAAACGATTTACCATTTTATTAAATTCCACAGATAAGATAAAGAGATTGCAGGATTGCTTAAACATAACAATCCTGCAATCTCATCCCTTTAACTAGATTAAAAGTTTAACTCTTACCGTCGTGCTGAAAATCGATTGCAAGCAAATAACTCATCCTTCTTATTGAGAAACACCAGTCACTGCTAGCAAAAAGTCGCTTGGCTTCTTATTGGGATCATAGCCAGACACGCCGTTGGTCGTGTTATGCTGAATAACAGCAACAAGATTGACTCCATTAGACGAGGTAACCGTAGCTGAGGTAGACGTACGATTGGGCAGAACGTCACCAGCGCCATTTAAATGCACTATATTGACCACACCTCCAGCAGGTACATTGTTGAATACACGGGAGGATCCATCAGCATATGTGATTGTAACATTAGTGGATTGGGTACCCGTATTCTGAACAGTAACAGCGCTAAAGTAGCCATAGTAATCACTGTTAATATTGGGGATATTGACAGAAGGTGAGGCAGTAGCCGGCACATTGTAACTGGCGAAATCGCCGTTGCTACCCGATGGGAGGCTTAAACTTACCAGCCCCACAACGGAACCAGAAGTTGTCGTAACTGAAGCAGCAAATACCCCATTGGTATTGCCACTTGGTAACGAGCTGTTTGCAGGTTGATAAAACTCTTGAGCAGCCCCCTCAGCCAAGCTAAAAGTGTCTGTTACTCCATTAGAGTAAGTCACTGTTCCCGCAGCCGTGCCAGTACCAACGTTTTGGATAGTTAGAGCAGAAGCAAAACCATAGTAGTTATTGTACAAAGCAGGAGCATATAAAGTAGAACTACCTCCAGTAAAGGCACTATAACTTGCAGTACCATTAGTCGGTTGTTCACGCCAAATATTGGCAACTCCAACAACGGGTTGATCTGAAGATATAACCGCACTAAACAACCCATCCGCATTCCCAGAAGGTAATTGGGTGAAAGAGGACATAGGGTAAGTCTTGGAGGCATTTGGTTGAATAGTACCTAATGCGACATTGGACGCAATTACAGTACCATCAGCCTTCTTGAACGTTGCCGTAACGGTGGCCACCGTAGCGCCCGTGTTCTGAATAACTATTTCAGAAGAGAAATTATAGTAGTTCTTGTAATTACCTGGGAAATACAAGGTAGTGCCTGCTTGAGATGAGCTGAAGCCATCATATGCAAAAGCTGTCCATGGAGCTGATCCGCTATTTGTCGAGGCTGAATTCACAGAAGCAACAACTGGTTGATCGCTACTAACAACAGCAGAGTACTGACCTGCACCAAGACCAGTAACCACACCAGGCACATAAATCGACAATGCATCACCTGCTGCCAACGGCGCTGGCGTGTACGTATGTGCTAGTGTGCCACTTGAATCATAGAATTGAATATTAATGGTGGCGGTAGCGGTACCTGTATTTTGCAAGTTGACAGAACTGCCCCAAGCACCAGGAGCTGCCGTTCCAGACTGTCCTTGTGCCGCAATACTAGAAAAGCTGAACGCCAATACTATTACCAGCGCTAACATGAAAATAATTCTCTTTTTCTTCATTACAAAACCTCCAAAGCTATTTTTCAGGCATACCTAAAGCAAGCTACACTAAATAATGTTTTTTATCAAGCCAATCATACGGGTTCATATTCCTCTCTACAATAGCCACTTAGAACAAATACAAGTTGTTTTAGTAATCCTTTTGGGTTATTTCACCTGCAATTTCATTTGTCGCTTGCTGTAACGCCATCTCATACACGGCAGCCTGGAAGCTTTCTGGTGTACCAATGTCGTGATAGCGACTTTCTTCAAATAAGAATGGCTGAATTCTGAGGCCGTGATGTAATGCTGCCATAAAAACGTCGCTCAATACACATTCTGGGCTTTCTGGTGGAAGATCGAGTAAGTACTCATGCATAAACTGGGTAAATCGGGGAGACCAGGCAGCATAGCCCCACATGTATTTTAAGTTTGTGGTTGAGGTAGGCTTATCAATGAAATTGACAACACGGCCGTCTTCTTCTAGTGCCACCATACCAAACCGTTCCGGCGTGCCAGTAGAAAAAAGTCCAAGAGTCACATCAGAGTGACGGTACCGGTGTTGTTTTAATAATTGTTGCATACTAGTGTAGGGCGTGATCAAAGTATCTGGCATTGAGAACAATACGGTGCTTTGTCCTATCCAAGAATAAGGGATATCAAGGGCAAAAGGCATTCCTCGTAATCGTTCCTGATAAAAATACGCGAGGTGTAATCCATAACGACGCCCTCTGCCCAAATAACGCATAATGTCAGATTTCGATCTTCCAATAATAATTGCCGCTCGTTCCACACCTGCAGCCCTGAATGCTCTCAAGTGTATTTCTATCGTCGTAACAGGGTGCCAGACCTCTCCATTTTCATCCTGTGGTACATGAGAGCGAAAACCCAATGGCATTATTTCCTTACTACATGGGATGACTCCCAAGCGAGAGCCGCGTCCAGCTGCTGGAAGTAACCCAACCAATTTGTTCATTTGTAAATCCTTTGACGAAAGTGCAACCAGCTTAAGATAAGCAATGCACAAGTGATTTGACCAATTGTAAGGATAATTTTCACGAACACGGCTGCTGCCACACTAACAGGTAAAGGCCAGTATTGGGCTAACAAAAAAGTCAACGTTGTTTCACGAGCAATTCCAATAGTTCCAAAAGTGAGACTAACTATCGTGCCAGTCAGTCCGGAGATCAGCCATATCTTAAGTAATAGGGAATAATTGACTGCTTCTATTGGCACAAATGCTCGTAGAATAACTGCTAGAAAAAACGCGCCGCCTAACCAAGAAATACCATACCAGAAAAAAGCTGTTATCCACAAGTAGGGCTTTGGATGAGTTGTCATCTGGTACGAAGCAATGCGAGTGTGCCACCAGTGTGTCAATTTTTGCCCAGCCAACTTCAAAACAATTAGCACAACCAACAATAATCCCAATACCCAAAACCAGGAGCTAGCGCGACTCAGCCAAAGGATCAGATAAATAATTACCCCGGAACCTACTAGGGTCATCATCTCCAACAAGGAAGCTGCAATAACTGCGCCCCGCTTTATTTGTCGTTGGTTGTAAAATCGAATCCTGTTGGCTATGTACCAAGCAACCGTCGGTAAATATTTTACAAGATCGCTGGCAGCAACTGCTTCCACATTTTCTCGTAAGGGTAGGGGGCCAAAGACTAATGATGCCAATGCTTGCCAACCAAAGAGATGCATCACGTAAGTGGTGGCGTAAATGATTACGGCTACCCCCAAATAAATAGGTTTGACTTGGAGTTCTGTTTGTGGCAATTCATACCAAGTGTAAACCATACCAATACTAAGAAGAACCAATGATACAACAGTAACCCAGTTCCAGAGAATACGCTGGCGAAGAGGTGTGAACCATTGTCGTACTTTATTTAAAAGCAACCACTGGTGTAATTTTTGTGTCTGGATTGGAAGGGGCATAAGTTATTTTTTCACAATATATGCTTGAGGTTGTGACCTTTGTAACAAGCTACGTCCTAGACCTCCAGGATAGTAGGGACGATCCCCCCTTGACAAGAAGAACAAAGCTACACTATATGCGTCAAGCGAGACACAAGCATCAGCGTCATAATCCCAGTATTCATCATAGTTGGGTTGTAACCGAGTATACCGCAATTTCGTTGGGCTCTTTCTCCACAAGTAACTACCTAATTCTCCTAGGCGCAAAATTAAGTTGATGACAATTTTATACAGAATGGAAGCCCGAATAGGAAGCGTTAGTTTAACCAACTGCTGCTTCAAGGAGAGATCATGAAACGGCCGTTTATGAATCCCTTGTGACACCCAATTGCCAACGCCGTAAGCTGCTACTACAAAGGAAGAACCTCCTGGTTTCGTTACACGGCGCATTTCTGCTAACATATTGCTTGGCTCAGTTACATGTTCTAGAACCCAAAAGGACCAAACCCCATCAAAGGAATTGTCGGGAAAAGGTAACGCAGTAGCAGAACATACCACAAATGGTTTATGCATAAATTGGGAAGAGCTTGCAGCAAGATCAATACCTATATAGTCATCCACTATGTCCTGCAGCAATCCTGTGCCGCACCCAATTTCCAACACACGTCCTTTGTTTAAACCTAAATCAGCTACCCAACGTTGCAGTGCTTGGTATCGTGTTTGCCATGATTTATTATTGGCGTAAGGATGTTCTGATAAGTTCATGCCTTCACGCCAATCCTCCATAACACGTTCGAAATACTTCCGCGAATCACTCTCCATCATTATCTGACTCATGTCGCTTTTGAAAAATGACCGTCACATTTGAACCTAGAAGACGATGATCAACAAATTTAAAATAGGGTATGAGCAAAATTCGCACTACTTTGCTGAATAAAAGTTTACGTATGATCTTACTTAACCGGCCAGTTCCCAACCACCTCTCAACTACAAACATGAAGCTCGAACTGGTTGCTGCATGGCTACCATACAAACATTCTCGCCTAACCTCTTCAAAGCCTACATCAGCCATTAGCCTGCGCAACAAGTCGGTAGGGAATAGATACAAATGACGTGGCAACTCATACCCCAACCATAAGTTGCCGAACAGGCGCCGATCAATGCTATCTAAATTAGGGTGATTGACAACTAAAATCCCGCCAGGTTTTATCAAATAGGCTGCCTGACGGATAACAGTACGCGGATCATATACATGTTCCAGAACATCCCACATAGTGATTACATCGAACGTCTGCCTAGCAAATGGGGCATCATTTAAAAAACCTTCAACCACATCCAAACCTACCTCATTGTGCGCATAAACAACCGCTGTATGTCCTGGTTCAATCCCAACAATTTGCCAGCCCGGCTGAAGGCACATCTCAGACAAAAAGTCTCCTGTTGCACAACCCACATCAAGAAGAGAACCTTGCGTAAAATACTGGGAAATTACCTTACCACGCTTTCGTAAACCATATCGCCGAAAAAAACGCTCCCATCCTCTCTCATGACGAATACTTCGAGTGTATTGGAGATAATCTGGTGGGTAAAAATCCGCCATTTTTCTAGGGGTTGGCCTAGGATATTGATAGACGACGCCACAGCCTAGACACTTATGCATATAGAACACATTGTTCCCACCTAAAAATAAATCAGTGCGCGACACCACTAATTTTCGCTCATCGTGTCCGCAAATTTCGCAAGGAACCAGTTCAAATCCTTCAGGTAAATTACTAGAAAAAGACATTCAGATATTCCATTCAGGTTGTATATCGTCAATTGTCTCAGCCTGTAATCCCGCATAAATGCCTTTCAAAAACATTGGCATGCTTTTAACATTCCCTTTGGCTGTTTCCCGGAGCAGCACCCAGGCAACATAAGCGGCTAGTAGACGTTTATTGTGATGTATCCGATGATAACGGGCACAACTTTGTCCCAATATCCTCCACCAACGTAAAGTTTTTGGACTGTTCTGTGTACTGCGTGAAACTTTGTGCCATAATAATGAATCTGCCGCATAAATAATGCGCCAGCCATGTTCTCGCACCTGAACGCAAAATCCCCAATCATCATAATAGAAGAAATAATGTTCATCGAAAGTAACCGTTTCACAAACTTCACGGGTTAACAGAAGGCAGCAACTTGGAGCAAATTCTATGGGTTGAGTCATCTGCCATTTCGGCCCATCTTTCTGTTTACGCCCTCGCAACAAAATATTGGATGGCATCCACCGTGTACGGCCCCCTGTCGACCAGATGACATCAGGTTCATCGTAATAAAATATTTTTGGCATAACAACGCCACATTTAGGCCAGTTACCAGCAATAACAACCATATGTTTGAGGAAGTCAGGATCAAAGATCAAATCATTATTCATAACAACAATATGATCTGCTCCGCGTGCAAGGGCAACCTGTATTCCCTTGTTATAACCAGCTGCTATTCCCCGATTCTGCTGGCAGCGTATCAGGTGAACATCGTTATATTCATCTTCAATTCGATCAGGACTATCATCACTGGAGCCATTATCGACTACTAATATCCGGTAATTGTCGTAGTGAATCTTCGCTAACGATTGCAAACATTCACGAGTATCTTCATACCCATTCCAGTTAAGGACAACCAAATACACTAACGGTGTGGTGGTGGATAGATTATTCCTTTTCATAGAATACCGATCATATCCTTAAACTTTAGTTTCCGCTAAAGCGGAATGATAAACAGACTCCAGACCCAATCTGAAGTCATCGAAGAGTAACAAAATGGCTCAAACGGCCGTCAAAATAAGCAAACAACGGTCAAGGATGCCGTTTTCGCCGCCGATGGGCAGCAACACCCTTGGGTAAATGCTCAGTAACTGACCTCTTTTTCCGAAGTTGCCCTGTTGTAAGGGCTGCTTTTGGAAAATCAGCCTGAGCCAAGACCCTTCGTAGCCTACCAGGCGTTTTTTTGGGCGACGATCCCAAAAGCCAGTTGGCATGGGTGGCAAGCTGGCCGCCAAATGTGTCAACATATTGCCTGCGAGTAACGATAATTCGGGCAATCGCTGACAGCTCTCTGGAGCAAAGACAAAGTGTCGACCCAATCCCAATATCTGTTTGGCCGACAACGGCACTTGTTCTACTGGCCAACGATCCAGATACATCTTGAAGGCAATTTCTGCGGACAAAGAGAGATTGGTTCCTAATACCAACGGCTCTACATAGAGTGGGTCAAAGAAAACCAAGATGTCGAAGGTATCATGTTGGTCAGCAACTTTGTGCTTCGTCAAGACAAGGCTACGCCAACAATGAACCACAATCGTTCGCCCCTGATAGGTAAAAGTGGCTAATTCATCCGGGCTAGAAGCAGAAATGGTTTTGTCTTTTCGTTTGCGTGCCAGGGGTCGCACCAATTTGCCATATTCAGGGGGCCGCCCCTTCTTGTATTTAGGAAGATAATTCCTTCGAGCCGTGCAGTTTTTCGCCAAACGAATCACAAAGCGAGGAATACTGGTTGCTTGCATATCATTGATATGGGCGCCAGCATCGAAGATGACCACCTCATTGTCATTTAGATGTCGGGCTAACCACGCCAGAATCATTTCCTTGAGTTTGTCTTGGCTCATGTCTTTAGGATGTGCTCTCATCATCTTACGCAGAAGAGGTAGTCGATGTTCATCAATATGACCAATTTCGACAACGATTGCTAACCCAACGCCACCTAATAGACGATTGGCTATCCCGTTGAAATAACGTCCTGCCCATCCTTTGAGGCGAAAGCGCCAAAAAGTGGTGATGTCAGCTGAAATTGGTCGATAGCCCTCGTATTCATGAATCTGCCAATGACCTTTTGCTTGCACATAGTTGCGCCAAGCTATCAGCAGGTTGTCGATACGCCAAATGCCATACCTCCCTATGTGCCACAATGAAGTGAGACAGATCGTCCGATGAAATACAGTAGAATT
>JBHHTQ010000013.1:0-95380 GCA_046753445.1 Anaerolineae bacterium
GCGACGACCGGTTAGGCCCCATCACCTTGAGCAGCACGACCTTACTGCCGGGGGAGAGCGCCAGCGGCAGCCTGTCCTACACCATCGTGGAAGGAGACCTGCCCGGGCCGCTGACCAACACGGTGACCGTATCCGGCACGCCGCCGGTGGGGGTCGATGTGACCGGGAGCGACATTGCATCCGTTGACCTGACCTCCCATCCCGCCATCCAGATGGTGAAGACGGCGAGCACGGCCGTGGCCAATGTGGGGGAGGCGGTGACCTACACCTACACGGTGAGTAACAGCGGTGATGTGAGCCTGGTGAATGTGAGCGCGAGCGACGACCGGTTAGGCCCCATCACCTTGAGCAGCACGACCTTACTGCCGGGGGAAAGCGCCACCGGCACAGCCAGCTACCTGGTCACAGAAGGAGACCTGCCTGGGCCTATCAGCAGCACAGTGACGGCCGAAGGGACGCCGCCGGTCGGCGCGGCCGTCAGCAGTAGCGATGGGGCGGTCATCGGATTGACATTTAACCCGGCGCTCCAGATCGTAGAGCAGGCGAGCAGCCAGAGCATTCATATCGGCAGTTCCGTCGCCTTCCTGTATACCGTGACTAATATCGGGGATGTAACGCTGACCAATGTGACCGCGAGCGGCAATATGGTCGGCAGCATCAGTTTGGACAAGACGACGCTGGCGCCGGGCGAGAGCGCCAACGGCACGGCGGTGTACACATCCAGTGAAAATAACCTGCCTAACCCGATGATCAGCAGCGTGAGTGCAACAGGGACGCCGCCGGTCGGCCCGGCAGTATTGGCTACAGACAGCACGGACATCGTCTTAACCTTTAACGCCGCGCTTGAGGTGAGCCAGGTGAGCGGAATCACGGCAGGGAATGTGGGCGACACGATCACCTACACGTACGTGATCACCAATGTGGGGGATGTGACCCTGATCAATCTGACAGCAACGGATAACCACGCCGGTTTCCTCACGCTGGGGGCGACGAAACTGGCGCCTGGAGGGAGCACGGCGGCGACAGGGGTCTATGTCATCCAGTTGAGCGACATGGGCGGGCCGATCGAGAATGTGGTAGCGGCCGTGGCCACGCCGCCGGATGGGCAGGCGCCCATTGCCAAGGTGACGACGCCCATCAATGCACGGCCGTTGACTTTTATAAATCTGCCGGTGATTATGAATAACTACACGCCGAGGCCGGATCTGGTGATTGAGCGACTGACAGCTACCAGCAGCGGGGTAGAAGTGGTGGTGAGGAATCAGGGAACAGCGGCGGTAACGGACGCCTTCTGGGTGGATGTGTACATCAATCCCACGGAGACGCCGGGGTTGAACAAGCCATGGGACAGCATTGCCGAGCAAGGGTTGGTGTGGGGTGTAACAGGCGTGCTGCAGGTGGGAGAGAGCATCACGCTAACTATTGGGGATGCGCACTTCCACACCGAGTTCAGCAGCATGCTGCCGCTGCCTGAGGGGGCAGAGGTGTACGGGTTGGTGGATTCGATCAACTACGACACGAGCTATGGAGCGATTCTAGAGAGGGATGAGGGGAATAACCTGTATGGGCCGGTGACCGTCGCGGTTGATACAGGTGCGGGGATGAGGAGAACAGAAACGGCGGCAGGGTCTGGGGTAGAACGGCCGCTGGCAGCCGCAGGGCTGCCGGAGCGGGCGGCGCTTCAGCGAATAGATGAGAAGGGGGCGATTATAAAATGATGCACTCAAAACAACGCGCAATATTATGGATCACTCCGGTGATTGTTTTAATCGGCATCATGTTGATGGCTTGGCCCATTGCGGCGGGAGCACCGCTGCCGGCGCGAGAGACGCCGGGGGCGGCTCCGGTGGGAGGCTTCATCCGCCTTTCCCTGGCGACGCCTGATACAGGAGAGTTGTGGACGGCCGTGCAATGGCGCGACCACCAGGGCTTGTGGCACGATGTCCAGGGATGGCAAGGTTCGCTGGACGAAGGCAATGTGAAGACTTGGTGGGTATCGGAAGAGACGCTGGGTGCAGGCCCGTTCCGGTGGGTGGTCTATGACGGGCCGGGCGGGGCTGAGCTGGGAACCAGCCAGACCTTCTCGCTTCCGGCGAAGGCCAATGAAGTGGTAGTGGTGGAGGTGGCAGTTACTGCCGGGACGAATCGGGGCAGCCAGCCAGTGCCCCCTGCAGCGCCGACGCCGGAAAGCCCCAGAAGGAACCGTTCCATTCCGGAACTGCTCAATCGGGAGGGACTTATCGTCTTGCATTAAACTGAGTTTAGGCGGCCGCGTCGCTTGACGCAGGGGCCTGTCCCGGCTGCCCAGCTCGCTGATTGATTACCGCCCAGTGGTTGAGAGACGCACGATATAGACAGTGTGTTTCTGATCTGCTGGCTTTTTTCGCGTTGCCAGACGCTCAATTTGATCCCCCAACTCCTAAAAATCACCCCCATTTCTTGCACATATCACCCCTTAGAGGTGATTCACAGCAGCGCGGTACCAAAGTACTATTAAGGTATGCCTGATTTTGACGGTTAGGCTAGAAAGCGTAAGTGGGAAGGCAAGATTGATGGTGTGTAATACTGGGGCAAGCGTACAGGTACCCTCACGATATTCCATCATTTCCCGCCCGCTCGATGGAAAAGGAGTTTAACAAGCAATGGCTGTGACGACCGTACATCGACGAAACCGAGGCAGGGCGCGTTCCCGACGGGGGAACGGCCGTGCTCAGGACAACAAGAAGACTCGCCTTGCTAACCTGGTTCTCAAGCTGACGTTTTTAGTGACATTGCTGGGCGCAAGTCTGGTGGTTTATATGTCCTTTACCCGCGCCACGGTTGCTGAACTAGGTGAAACCGTGAGTGCCGGCAAAGTAACCCTTACTATCGAGAACACGGAATGGCTCATCATGGATCATGGTGGTCACGATGACGGAAACGAGGATCCCAATGCATCTGACATTGAGGCGGCTAAGGCTCAAGGACAAGTTTTCCCGATGCCTTCCAGCATGATGCCGGATACTCCACCCGAAGGGCAGCAGCGATTGCGGGTCGAATTTTTCTTCCAGAATGTGGGCGAACAACCCCAGACATACTCTCCTGAAGAATTCGAGCTTCATTCAGCCGATGGAGAAACCTGGCCGGCAATGGCGGGGACGACGTTTAGACCCGGTACCTTGACGGCGGGACAGGCGTTTAACAGTGTGGTCTTCTTCGATGTCGATTACACGGCCACAGATCTGTACCTGGTGTGGAATAAGGATGGAAAGCGCGTGCAAGTCCCTATGGAAAACCCAACGCACGAACATTAGAGCCTTGATGTGGATTGGAGATTAGAGATTGGAGATCAATCGGAAGATCTCCAGCCCCCAACTTCCAATTCCCCAACTATCAACGAAACAATAAATAACACACCATGAAAGCACAGCGACATCTCTTGAAGTGGCTGGTTGTGACAGCCTTTGTTTTTCTCTGGATCGGGGTAAAGCCGGTATCTGCTCATGCAGTCTTGATTTCAGCTGAGCCTGCCCCTAATGATATTCTCAATGAAGCCCCGGTGGAGGTGAGTATCCGGTTCAGCGAGCCGGTCGTGCCTCAGTTCAGCCATATCACCGTGTTTAATCAGTCGGGTCAGCAGATGGACACCGGCGATTTACGTGCGGCCGCTGCCAACAACACATCTCTGGCGGTTTCCCTTGGCCCGCTCAATAACGGCACTTACCTGGTGAGCTGGGAGGTGCTGTCAACGGTTGATGGGCACACAACCAGCGGCAGTTTTCCTTTTGCCGTTGGCGTTGCGGAGCTTTCTGCGGTATCAGGCTCTGCGGCGGGAACGGCCCAAATATCTCCCTTAAGTATCGCGGCTCGTTGGTTCAACCTGGTTGGGTTGGCCTTGCTCCTGGGTCTGGCTGCATTTCAGCTTCTTGTCTGGAGGCCCGCATATAGGGGGCTGGAACGAGATGCGGCCGAAATGCAGCAGCTTGAGCGTGGGTTGAGCGCCTGGAACCTAAAAACCGGGACCGTGGCGCTGGCCCTGCTGATGGCCAGTTTGGTATTGGCTCTTTTGAGCCAGGCCGGCCGGGTGGATTTGTTTGCCCCGGGAGGGTTCCAGGTTTGGTTAGGAACCCGCTTTGGCCAGATGTGGGCTTTACGCACCGGGTTGACGGCCGTCACGGCCGTGGGGTTAGCCACCATGCGCAGACGGGGAACAGGCGCTTTATCCGTGCCTGGCCCAATTCCCTGGTTCTGGCTGACGGCACTGCTGATCTCAATGGGGTATGCCCTCACCACATCTTTAGTGAGCCACAGCGCAGCACTACCGTTCGAAACAACAGTTGCCACCCTCATCGACCTGCTCCATGTCATTGCTGCTGGTGTGTGGGTTGGCGGTCTGCTCCAATTAGGCGTCACGCTCTGGAAAGTGCGTCGCCTGTCCGATCAACCCCGGCTGTGGCTGAACCTGAGTCTGGTGCTGAATTTCTCAGCGCTGGCTGCAGGAGCAGTTGGCGCGCTCATTGTCAGCGGCAGCTACATGACATGGAAGCACGTCGGGAGTTGGGTAGCTTTGTTTGGTACGGCTTATGGCCTGACCCTTTTCGCCAAGCTCATGCTGGCGTTGCCCGCTTTTGGCATCGCCGGGCTGAACCTGCTCTTTATCAAACCTCGGCTGGAAGCGACGTTTATTAACCAGGACGCGCCCCAGGCCGCTCAAACACAGCGACGGTTGCGGCGATTGGTTCGCCTGGAAGCGATCTTTGCGTTCCTGGTGTTGTCCGCGGCCGGTCTGCTCACGGATTTGCAGCGCGCACAAGAAGCGCCTTTGTTGGGCCGCGATTCCGAAGAGATCGTCATGACCCAACCGGCCGATGATTTAGATGTCCGGCTGTCAGTCAACCCAGCCCGGGTAGGAGCCAACCGATTTGACCTCTTTATCACGGATGCGGATGGGCAGCCGGTTATGGACGCCAGCGAAGTCTCGCTTCGTTTCACTTTTCTGGGTCAGTCCATTGGCGCGACGCAGGCGGATGCGATTTCTCAGGGCGATGGTCATTATCGGGTAGACGGGAGCTATCTCAGCCTGGTTGGTCCCTGGCAGGTGGAAGCAAAGATTCGCCGGCAAAATGCGCTGGATGCCTTCGCTCCCTTCCGCATGGAAGCCGGCTTAAGCGGCGCCGTTCGCCCCATCGGCGTGAAAAGTTCCCCCATTGAACGACTGGTGACCTTTTTAGGCCGCAGCGGCGGGTTGGCCACGGGCATTTTTCTGGTGTTGTTTGCCATTGGGTGGGAAATCATGGCTTTCCGAGCTTCGGTGCGTGAGTGGCAACTGGCGCCTTTACTGCTGCCCGGCATTATTTTGTTTCTGCTTGGCAGCACCCAATTGTCTAGTTTCTACCGGGATTTCACGCCCGCTATGTTTGCCAGCAATCCGATTTTACCGGACAGCAACTCTATCACGCGAGGGCAGGAGTTGTATGCCGCGAACTGTGTGATGTGCCATGGGGAGACTGGCCGGGGAGATGGCCCTACGGCCGTGGGATTGAATCCCCCACCGGCTGATTTCAGCGTCGGACATACGTCAACTCATCTTGACGGGGATCTGTATTACTGGATTAAAGAAGGTGTCTCCGGCACGGCCATGCCGGGGTTTAAGGTCAGATTGAATGATGAAGATATCTGGCACCTGGTGAACTATGTTCGCCGATTGAGCACACAAGGCTCTTAAGGGGGTATGGACAGTATGAAGGGTATGAATATGAAAAGGGAGGCAATCATGAATGCCAACATCTATCCGCTAGAAGATCGAACAGCGTCGTCGCAGCACAAATATGAAGCGATGACCCTGGCTGTGTTGCTGGCGGTCGGTACGATCGTTTTGCAATACTTTGTTCGTTTTCGCATTTTAACCGTCTACAACGACACGCTGGTGGGGCACATGCTGAATATTTTGCGAGACAGCCTGGTGCTCTTTTTACCTGCGCTGGTGACGACCATTGCCGGCCTGGGGCTGGCCCGGCGCCTGGGTGTAGAACGGGATACCTGGACCGATCTATTACAACGGGCTGCGATTGTCTCTTTGTTGTTTGCGATCTTGCTGCTCTTGTTGGCTCCCCTGCAACCATACATTGGACAGGCGTTGGCAGTTTTTGGTGAATTAAACCAAAACTCGCTGTTGGCTGGTGGAGCCGGGGCGGGACTGGGTATCAGTGCGCTGCTGGATAGCATGCGCGATGTACTGGTGGCCCAGGCTGTTACCTTCCCGCTGGCTGTGCTGGGGATGATATTCCTGGCCTGGCGGAAGGGCGAGTGGCCGTTACCTGGCCGCAGCGGCAACCGCCGTCGTTATGGATTCTTGCCGCCGCGCGAATTTTCGGTTCTGGTTGTTGCGTTAATTGCGCTGGGGATCATGTTCGCTGTTGGTTTGGACGTTCCCGAAAGTCATGCCCAGATACCGGTGAACAATGCCTGTACTGACGGCAGTCCGATACGGACGTATGATGTATCGGCCATCAATGTAGACATCACGCTGAACCGGTTCGGCGATCACGATCCGCTGGGCTACATGTACGTACTGGACCAAAATATCACGGCCGTACGCGCTCAGGAAGCATCCCGATTGGTATCGGGCGGTCTCCGCGATGATCCGATTCAGCCCTTGGTCATCCGCGCCAACCTGGGCGAGTGTTTAGAGATTAACTTCACCAATCAATTGACTACAGGTGAAAGCGCCTCTCTTCATATTCATGGCCTTCCTTTTACAGTAGACAGCGCCGCAGGGGATGTCGGCTTCAACCCGGACACGATGGTTGTGCCTGGGGGGACGATTACCTATCGTTGGCCAATTCCCACAGAGACAACGGCTGAAGCGACCTATTATATGCACAGCCATGGCAACAGCCGGCAGCAGCAGGCTCATGGGTTGTTTGGTGCAGTCGTAATTGAACCGGCCGGTTCCAAATACTGGCATCCGGAAAGCACGACCCAGGCGCTGGATAGTGGCTGGGAAGCGATCATTGAAGACCCCAACGGCGTAAGCTTCCGTGAATTTGTCATCATCTTCCACGAGATTGGGGATGAAGGGTACGATGTCCTCGATAAATTAGATAATCCGTTGCCGTTGATTGATCCGCTCACGGACGCATACCGTCCGGGATCGAAAGCGCTCAACTACCGCAGCGAACCATTCGGGGACCGGTTTAAACTGCTTGATGACCAGGGCTTGCCGTATGACAAAGCCCACGGGTACAGTTCTTATGCATACGGCGATCCGGCTACGCCTATTCCTCGTTCCTATCTGGGTGAGCCGACGAAGACGCGCCTAATGCACGGGGGCAGCGAGGTGTTCCACGTTTATCACCTGCATGGCGGCGGTATCCGGTGGCGGCGCAACCCGGCGGCCGAACCAGGGGAATTCACCGGTGGCTTGAAGAAGACGCCGACACAGAATGCCCATTCGACGCGTCTGGATTCGCAAGGGCTTGGCCCTTCGGAGAGCTTCACGTTGGAACATGAATGTGGGGCAGGGGGATGCCAGCAATCAGCGGGTGACTTCCTCTGGCATTGCCATATCGGTCACCATTATGTGGCGGGAATGTGGTCGTTCTGGCGTGTATTTGATACGGAACAGGTAGGCGGTCTGGCCGTCCTGCCAGACCGCGTCCAGACTGCGCCGCCGCCGCAGCCAGTGAATTCACTGGGGCTTATCGGTCAAACGATTGAGGGTAAGCAGGTGGTTGCTGCGGTGGACTTCACCGATCCACTCACGCAGATCAGCCTTGAAGATTGGGTCACAGCCCAACTGCCGCCGCAGGGTGTTCGGCTGGACGATGAAGACGCAACGGTATGGGATTGGCAGATTACTTATCAGAATGGTGACCTGCGCAAGCCGCTTGTCTTGGGTGAACCGGAAACGTCTGAATCCTGGGAGAACTATACGTCGCTGACGCCGGGGGTGCGACCGGAGATCCTCTTTAATCCCGACAACGGCCGTTATACCTGGCCCCTGTTTAAACCGCATCTAGGGAAACGGCCGCCGTTTTCAGGTAACGGCCATTCAGGTGCGCCATGGCTGGGCGAAAACGGGTCGGCGACCCGCCCCGACGGATTGTGTCCGGTCGGGGCGCCCAACAACAGGTACTATCCAATTACCGCAATTGAGTTGCCCATCCAGATAACTGATCTCGATACAGACCCGCTGGGCATGCTGTATGTACTTAGCGAGGAAAAGGCGGATATCCTGAGCGGCGTTAAACCCGCAGAGCCCCTGGTCATTCGCTCCAATGTGGGCGACTGTATGGAGATTATCCTGACCAGTGAACAGCTGGATGCGAATCACGGAGGCCGCGCTAAAGTCAACCTGCACAACCACTTTACGCAGTTCGACCCGCAGGCATCAGACGGCGTCATCACCGGATTTTCCTACGAGCAATCCATCCGGCCGTATGCCACTGAGGGGCGGACGTTGACGGCGCAAGCCGTGCCCGGCAACCTGGCCATCAACGTTAACCATGTCAACCGGCTGCGACCAGGTATTGATATCGGTATCGGTCTGGGAGACTTTGAGGTAGAAATTCGCCGAATCGAATCTATTAACGGGAACATCATCACCCTCGACCAGCCGCTGATCAATACTCATCCAGCCGGTACGGCCGTGGGCGTTGAATTCGTACGCTACAACCATTACTCCGATGTGGATTCTGGCACCGTTTTCTTCCATGACCACGTGAACTTTAAGAACTGGGATCATGGGCTGTTTGGCGCGCACATCATCGAGCCGGCCGGTTCCACTTACCATGATCCGACCACCGGCGCTGAGGTTCGAAGCGGATCTGTGGTCGATATCTATAATACCAACGGCGGGTCTGTAGGCTGGGGCCAGTCAGGCAGCTTCCGTGAGTTTTTTGTCGCCTTACACAATCAGAATCCGGCTACCAGTGATCCCTCCGGCGCAACCATTAACCTGCGCGCAGAGCCGCTCAGCAAGCGGGGAGGCGACACGGCATACCAGTTCTCTTCCGTGACACATGGCGATCCACAAACGCCAATTATTCGCACCTATGTGGGAGATCCGGTTGTGATCCGCGGGCTGGGCGTGGTCGAGCGCGTGGGAGCGCTGCGTATGAGCGGTCATCGCTTCCGCATTGCCAACTTTGCCCAAGAAGGTGATCTGGTAGATACCATGAACCTGGATATCTCCGAACGCCATGACGTGGTGTTGGATGGCGGCGCGGGCGGCCCGGCTGGGCTTCCCGGCGACTACCTCTACTATAGTACGATTGGGCGAGACTTTCTGGGCGGGGCCTGGGGGTTAATGCGCGTGCATGATGGCTTGCAATCAGACTTGCAGGTGTTACCTGGCCGCACACCTCCTCCGATTGACCCATTCGGCTTCCCCCAACAAACGTTCACAGGAGGATCGCCAGCCCAAGGGGGTAACTTCACCGATGTATGCCCGGCGGGCACTCCGGTCCGGGCGTATGATGTCTCCATATTCAAGACGCCGATCCTCTTCTTTGAGGATCCAGTTAACCCGCTCAATAATATTGAGGATGGGAATGGGGTCATCTATGCACTGACGGCCGACAAAGCGGATATCATCGCGGGCAACAAACCGGTGGAACCCCTGGTGCTGCGTGTGAATGACGGCGAGTGCCTGCAAATCACACTGCACAATGACCTGGGCGAACGAGCTGGATTAAACCTGGGCAAGCTGCTGTTTGACCCCCAAGGGTCTTACGGTGCGGCCGTCGGTTACAACTTTGACTCCACCGTCGCTTCCGGCGGGCAATGGGTCTACCGTTACTATGCTGACCGGGAATTGGGCACAAGCATTATGCTGGATATGGCCAACCCGGCGCAGGGTGCGGATGGCGCCTTTGGCGCACTCATTGTCGAGCCGGCTGGGGCCAGCTACTATGATTCCCATACCGGCGCTCCGCTCTTGTCAGGAACCTATGCCAATATCCTCACCCCTGACGGCGGTGGATTCCGTGAGTACGTTGCCCTGATTCAGGATGATGATCCAACCATTGGGCAAAGCACAATGCCTTATCCCACCAGTGTCAGCGGTATCACCGGTATTAACTATCGGGCCATGCCGTTGAGCAAACGGCTGGCGAATAATCCCGATCCGGCCAAAGTATTCGACAGTACCGTTCACGGTGACCCGCAGCTTGTTTTCGAAGCATATACTGGCGATCCCATGCGCTACCGCTTTGCCCAGCCCTGGGGTGAACAGGGGCATGTCTTTGGTATGGAAGGGCACCGCTGGCCGCTGGAATCTAAGATGATCGGCTCTGTTGAGATTGCTACTAAATCGCTGCGGCCGGGAGAGAGCTTTGACGGCCGCATCATTGGGGGCGCTGGAGGCGGCATCCAGGCCGCAGGCGACTACCTGTTCCAGGATCACCGTATGCCGTTCCTGGAGGCTGGTTTGTGGGGTATCTTGCGCGTCTACGATACGTTGCAGCCTGACCTGGTAGCCATTACCCAACCGGCGATTGCCATCACCAAGACGGCCTCTGCCCCGATGGTTTACATCGGCGATACGGTCAGCTACACCTACACGGTATCTAATCCAGGCGAGGAACCGCTGCACAGCGTTAACTTGAGCGACGACCAGTGCAGCCCGGCGAACTTTACCAGCGGGGATGCTAACCTTGACAATGTTCTCGACCTGACTGAGATCTGGACCTACACGTGCAGTGTGGCTCTGACGACCAGTATCACCAACACCGCAACTGTTTCCGGTACAGATGCGTTTACCAGGACGGTCAGCAGCCAGGCCACAGCCTTTGTCGAGGTCATTGATCCGGTAATCGACATCTTTAAGACAGCCAGCTCCCCGACCATCCGGGTTGGCGAGACGGTAACTTACACCTACGAAGTTAGTTCATTCTTTGGTAATGATCCGCTGACCAATATCAGCATCGTGGATGACAAGTGCAGCCCGGTGACCTTTGTGAGCGGTGATACCAACGGAGACAGTGTGCTCGATCTGGACGAAACCTGGATCTACACCTGTGCTACCGTCTTGACTCAGACAACAACAAACACGGCCACCGCCACCGGTACCGATTCGCTCGGCGGCACAGTAGATTGGTTTGACTTCACGACAGTCAATGTGATCAGCCCATCGTTCACTGTCAGTAAAACAGCGAATCCGACGATGGTCTACGGCGGGCAGCAGGTGGATTACACCATCGTTGTAGACAATACCGGTGATGTAGACCTGAGTAACATTATCGTGAACGACGATCTGACCGGATGTACCCTCGCTGGCCCCACAGGGGATGGGGGAACGCCGAACGTGTTGGATACAGGGGATACCTGGTCCTTCACATGCAGCGTGTCGGTTCCGTTTAGTGATATCAGCAATACGGCCGTTGTCACTGCCACCGATCCGCTTGGCGGCGATCTCACCGGGCAGGCGTCCGCTTTTGTCAACGTGATCAACCCGGATATTGATGTGTTCAAATCCTCCAATACGCCGGTAGCCCAGGCGGGCGACACCATCACCTACACCTACGAAGTCAGCATGTTCGTTGGTGATGACCCGTTGAGCAACATCCAGATTGTGGATGATAAGTGCAGCCCGATCACGCTTCAGGGTGGAGATACAAATGGGGACAATATCCTCGACATCTCCGAAATCTGGACGTATACATGTAGTATGACCATGACCCAAACGGTCACCAACACAGTGGTGGTCACCGGTACCGACTCGTTGGGCGGCACGGTAGACTGGTCAGATACCATCACGGTGGATCTGATCCAACCGGCGCTTCAAGTAACAAAGCAGGCAAGTGCACCCTCTATCAATGTGGGTGAGACGGTGACTTACACGTACACCATCACAAACACCGGCGATACCACATTGACTGGCGTCAGCGCCACCGACGACAAGTTAGGCAGCATTACGCTGGATGCCACAACGCTGGCTCCGGGGGCGACTGCGACTGGCACGGCTAGCTACACGGTCACCGAGGGCGATCTCCCCGGCCCTCTAACCAACATGATCAGCGCCAGCGGCACGCCCCCCTATGGGCCGGATGCGACGGCAACAGACACGCTTTCGGTTGACCTGACCTTCAACCCAGCCATCCAGGTGACGAAGCAGGCCAGTGTGGCCAGCGCGAACGTGGGTGACACCATTGTGTACACGTACACGGTGACCAATTCGGGTGATGTGACGCTGACCAGCGTCGGCGCCACCGACGACAAGTTAGGCAGCATTACGCTGGATGCCACGACGCTGGCTCCAGGGGCGACTGCGACCGGCACGGCCAGCCATACAGTGGTTGAGGGTGATCTGCCCGGCCCCATCACCAACACGGTGACGGCCGCCGGCACGCCGCCCGCGGGCGCGCCCGTGAGCAGCAGCGCCAGTGCGTCGGTTGACCTGACGTTCAACCCGGCCATCCAGGTGACGAAGCAGGCCAGTGTGGCCAGCGCGAACGTGGGTGACACCATTGTGTACACGTACACGGTGACCAATTCGGGTGATGTGACGCTGACCAGCGTCGGCGCCACCGACGACAAGTTAGGCAGCATTACGCTGGATGCCACGACGCTGGCTCCAGGGGCGACTGCGACCGGCACGGCCAGCCATACAGTGGTTGAGGGTGATCTGCCCGGCCCCATCACCAACACGGTGACGGCCGCCGGCACGCCGCCCGTGGGCGCGGCCGTGAGCAGCAGCGCCAGTGCGTCGGTTGACCTGACATTCAACTCGGCCATCCAGGTGACGAAGCAGGCCAGTCTGGTTAATGCAGACATCGGCCAGACCATCACCTACACATACACAGTGACCAACGTGGGTGATGTCACACTGACCGGCGTTGTAGCCACCGATGACAAGCTAGGCGCCGTCACGTTGGCTGCTTCAATGCTGGCTCCGGGGGTGTCTGTCAGCGGTACAGCTACACACACGGTAACAGTGGAGGACCTGCCTGGGCCGCTGGTTAATACGGTGACGGTGACCGGCACTACGCCGGTGAACACCGAGGTGACGGCCACAGCGTCTGCATCGGTCAACCTGCCCTTCAATGCAACCTTGCAGGTAACGAAGCAGGCGAGCGTAACATCGGCTAATGTGGGTGAGACCATCGTCTATACCTACATTGTGACCAATACCGGCGATGTACCTCTGGCGAACATCACGGCCGTTGATGATAAATTGGGCAATATCACACTGCCCAACAGCGCCTTGCTGGCTCCAGGGGCTACCATTACGGGAACGGTTGCTCACACCGTGGTTGAGGGCGATTTGCCCGGGCCGCTAGTGAACACCGTCACGGTAACCGGTACGTCTCCCGTGTTCGGGAATTCTGTGACCGCTTCGGATATCGCGGTCGTAGACCTGACCTTCAACCCGGGGATCCAGGTAGTGCAGCAAGTTGGTGTAGCGGATGCAAGAGTGGGCGAGACTGTGGTGTTCACCTACACGATCACCAACATCGGTGATGTGACCCTGACCAATCTCACCACCGGCGATCCCAACCAAACATTGGCGTCCACCACGCTGGCGCCTGGTACCAGCCTTATCGGCACCATGACGCATGTTGTCACTGCGCAAGACCTGCCCGGCCCCTTTGCCCATACATTGACGATCAATGCGGATGCACCGGCCGGCGTGGGCGTGACAGGCTCTAGCACAGTGTCTGTGGACATCTACGCGGCCGTGTATCTACCGATGATCATCACGCCGTAATATCATCTTATCGGCTTTAGTTTATGCGCGGAGTGCGGACAAACTCGTCCGCACTCCGCATGATTGGGCGGCCGTCATTTCTTTGGGGTGACGGCCGTTCCCTTCCTTCTGTTTCAGGGCGTGGAAGCGTGCAACGGAGCAACCCCCTTCCGGTAGACGCCCTGCCTCCAGAGTCGGTTTAGGAAATATCACCCCTTTCCTAAGTAAATGTCACCCCACGTGGGTGATTCACAGAAAATCGGTACTCGAGTACCATAATTTCGGGCGACTGTTCCTGTTCAGACGACAGTGCCATGTATTGAAGAAGAGATGTTGTAATGGCGAATGGCTTCCAGAAAGCCTTTGATAACCTAGAGGGATAGTTCATGATGAAGGAACAACAACAAGACACCCTTCCCCACAAGGAACACAAACGAGCAAAAGTGAAGGTTGCGGCCGCGATGGCATTTGTCATCGCTTCCCTGCTTCTTCTCAGTTTTGGATTCCTTGCGTATGCGAACCACGGCCCGGCCGGCAGCCACCTGGTAGATGTCGGACCGGTGCACCCGGTGAACGGGTTCCCCATGTGGTACAAAGATTCCAATAACCTGCATCTAGAGCTGTGCACCGATCCGAATCTTTGCTTCTTTTTCCCTCCCGATCCGGCCAGCCCAATCAGCTTCCCTGGCAACTTTGCTGATGAAGCATTTTACTGGGCGGCGGAGGCGTTGATGGTTGACGCCACGCCTCCAAATCCAAATAAAGCCAACGGAACGCTCGGTCGGGCCATCATCACCCTGGCTTTGGAAGGCGCGTTTGCTAACGGGCCGGTTGTGGATGGGGATCAGGTTGTATTCGGCCGTATCCGCATCCGTGTGGACAACCTGGTTCAAGGTGAAACCTACACCGTGACCCATCCCTATGGCGTTGACGTCTTCCCCAATATCGGCGCTGATGCCGGGCCGGGCGCAATTGCCGGGCCAGGCATTAGTTACGTGGAAGATATCGGCATTGGCGCGCCCGGTGATTTCACCGGCGCGTTAGACAGCCGCATCGGGCCTTTCCTCATCTGGGACCCGGCCACCGCTCCCCCACCTCCGCCCGGCTTCATTGCTGACGGCGGGCTTACCCTCCAAAAAGTGATCGGAAGCCCTTATGGCACCAACTTCTTCCGCGTTGAAGGGAGAAATGTAGGCGATCCCTCTTCTGCCTACTTGTGTGCCGATCCCGCGCTTGGCCCGGACCCGGTGGCTGTGACGGATTGTATCGAAACAGATTTGTTCTCAGTCATGGGTAAACTGGCCACGAACTTTGGCGCTGAGATTTCCAGAGCTACTTACTCGCGCACCAGCGCCGGCCCCGGAGCCATCAATGTGTATGCGCGCTCCGTGGAAGGGATCACTCAGACGATTGAAATCAGTGCGCCTGCGGTTGGTCCCGTGACCATGCGGGGAGACGGCTTGAGCATGTACTTCGCCCAGGCCCCGTATCCCCAGGGCAGCTTGCCCACAGTGATTACTGCCACCAACGTATCAGATAACCCCAATACCGTGGTCTCCAGTGCTCTGGTTGATATGGTCAACATCACCCGGGCGGAATATGACAGGGATTTGGACATTCTGACCGTAACGGCCGCTTCCAGCGATCAAGCAATTACGCCTACATTGACGTTGGTCGGGCACGGGCCGCTTGTCTCCGGCTTGATCACAACTACCGGGTTTACTATCCCCCCGCGTAATGTGACCGTGGTTTCTTCAGCAGGAGGCAGCGACACGGAACAAGTAGTCGTCGTTTCCAGCCTGTCCAACATCTCCCCAATTGTTGGCGACGATCTGGCTACCATTAATGAAGACACCAGCATTACCCTTGACTTACTCGCCAACGATAGCGATCCCGACGGGATCATCATCCCGTCCAGCTTGACCATCGTTACCCCGCAGACAAACGGCGCTCTGGTGAATCATGGGGATGGAACGGTTACTTACACCCCCAACCCCAATTATGCCGGCGGCGACAGCTTCCAATATACCGTGAATGATAACGGTGGGGCTACATCCAGCAGAGCGACGGTGTCCATCCGCATCGCCGGCGTGAATGATGCCCCGATTGCAGTAGATGATGTTGCCAGCACCAACACCTTTGACTTGCTGGCCAACGATACAGATATTGACGGCACACTGGTTCCATCCTCGCTGACGATTCTGACACAGCCCGCTGATGGCACGCTGGTCAATAACGGAGACGGCACGGTGACTTATACGCCGGGCCTGAACTTCACTGGGAATGACAGTTTCACCTATCAGGTGAGCGACAATGATGGTGCAGTTTCTAACATAGCCACTGTGACCATCACTACATCAATCATAGGCGGCAATTTCGGCCCGGTACTCAATATCGTATCTCCTGCTGATGGAAGCACTTACCAGCAGGGGTGGCCGATTAACCTCACCGCGACAGCCAATGACTTTGAAGACGGCGATTTGAGCGCCAACGTAGTCTGGACTTCTGACCTGGACGGGCAGGTTGGTACCGGGGCATATACCCTGCACACTCTGTCCGTGGGAACGCATCAGATTACTGCTGTTGTCACTGACACCAGCGGGTTTAGTGATTCGGCCACGATTTCAATCACGATCATTGGCGGATCTTCTCCTGTGGCCTTTGGCCCGGTGCATCCGGTGCATGGGTTCCCGACCTGGTACCAGGATTCGTTGGGTACCAGTCTGGAGCTGTGCCTCGACGCGCTAGATCCGCTCTGCGGCTTTGTGCCTGGTGATGTGCCTAATCCGGCATTACCGGTGCAGTTCCCCAACAACTTCCCGGCGGAGGCGTTCTGGTGGATGGCGGATACCCTCATGCCGCTCCCGGGCGGTGGGGATGCGTCATTGACGCTGGGGCTGGATGCCGGCTTTGCTAATGGCACTATTATCAATGGAGATCAAGCAGCATTCGCTCGTACGCGATTGAGTATTGCCGGATTAACCCCTGGTGGTGTGTACACCATTATTCACCCGTATGGCACGTTGCTGCTGATGGCTGATGTCAATGGTACGATTAACTACACACAAGATATCGGTGTGGACTTCCCAGGTGTGTTCTCGACGGCGCTTAACGCTTTCCCCGGCCCGTTCTTGACCTGGGATCCGATCACAGACGCACCGGCCGGATATCTCGGCGACCCGAATGTGGATCATGCCATCATCGGCAGCCCTTATGGAACAAACTTCTTCCGTATTGAAGGAGCCAACATCGGTGGGCCTGGCATTGATTTTGTTCAGACCGATTTGTTCACGCTCATGGGTAAGTTGATGACGGCCGCGACTGGGCCGGGGAACACTCCGCCAGCAGCGACGATCACCGCCCCGGCGGATGGTTCCAGCGCGGTCATTGGCTCAACTATCACCTTCAGCGGCATTGTCACAGACACCGAAGAAGGAGACCTGAGCGCACGGCTCATCTGGACTTCTGATCTAAACGGCGAAATCGGCCGCGGGGCTTCTGTATCCACCTCCTCGCTCTTCGCCGGTACGCACACCATCACTGCTTATGTGGCTGACAGCGGCGGGTTAACGGATGTGCAGAGCATCACGGTGAGCATTTTGTCACCGGACTCGCAGCCGGTTGTGACCGTCACCGCGCCTGCCGCCGGCGCTTCGGCTGAGGCCGGCGCGCAGATGTCCTTCACCGGTCTGGCCATAGACCAGGAAGACGGCAATGTAAGCGCCAGCCTGGTCTGGACATCTGATGTTGATGGGCAGATTGGCACCGGAGCGAGTATCTCCACATCCTCGCTGTCACTCGGTAACCATGTCATCACGGCGACAGCCACAGACAGCAGCGGGTTGACCGGCTCAGCATCAATTGCCGTCACCATCGTGGCCGACACCATACACATCAGCCGCGCCCAGTATCGGCCGTCTGGAAGCCAATGGCGTATTACCGGCACAGGCTCTGTGCCCGGGAACACCATCACGCTCTATGTCGGCTCCACCGTGGGGGGCACTGTCCTTACCACCAACGTAACCGTTGGTGCGAATGGAAACTGGAAAGTCGGACTACGCTTCGCACCGCCGCCGGACTCGACCAACACCATTTCCGCGCTTTCGAGCGGGGGTGGTGTGCACGAAGCCGTACGGATTGGCATCAGGTAACCTCTCAGGAGAGTAGCAAATGCAGCGCAAAAATATTCTACAGCACATAAAACTCGCAAGCCTGCGTTTTAACAACGGGCAAGTACACGAGACGAGGCCCAAGGTGAACGTAGGGACGCAAAGAAAAACAGTATTGGCAATAAGCCTGATCGCTACCCTGCTGTTGCTGACCGGTTTGTTTGTCGCCTTTGCCGCACATGGCCCGGCGGGCAGTCACCTGGTAGAGGTAGGGCCAATCCACCCCAATTACGGGTTTCCGATGTGGTACAAGGATTCCAATGGGCTTATTTTGGAACAATGTCTGGACCCCAATCTTTGCGGCTTCTTGCCGGGGGACATCCCTGACGTGACCAGCCCCATCTCCATGCCGGGGAATTTCCCTGAAGAGGGTTTCTTCTGGCTCGGAGAGGCCATCATGCCCGGCGCGACGCCTGGCGGCGGGCAGGCCATCATCACCCTGGCCCTGGAAGGCGCGTTTGCCAACGGGCCGGCAATCGATGGAGATCAGGTGGTCTTCGGCCGGATACGCATCCGGGTGGACAACTTAATTGAGGGTGAGACTTATACTGTAACGCACCCCTACGGAATGGACGTGTTCCCCGCTATCGGTCCCGATGCTGGCCCCGGCGCGGCCGCCGGCCCCGGCATCAGCTTCGTGGAAGACATCGGCATTGGCGCGCCGGGCGATTTCACCGGCGCATTATACAGTCGCATTGGCCCCTTCCTGACAATTGACCCAGCCTCGGCCGTGCTGCCGCCCCCCGGCTTCATCGGCGATGGCGGAACGACAGAGTACGAGGTGGTGGGCAGTCCCTTCAATACGAACTTCTTCCGCGTGGAGGGGGTTGGCGTCGGCGAGATCGGTTCACCGTTCCTGTGTGCTGATCCTGCGCTTGGGCCGGACCCGCTCTCTACGACAGACTGTATTGAAACAAGCCTATTCACACTTCTGGGTAAAGAAGCCACTAACCTCGGCGTGACCGTGGAGCAGGCGACCTATTCCCGCAAGCCCGATGGCACCGGTTCAATTGACGCTTTCGGTCATACCATCTCAGGTGAAGTGATCACGTTGGAAGGGCCTGGCGCTGGGCTGACAACGATGCTGGGTGATGTGGATGGGAATTACTACGCCCGGATAGACTTCCTGGGTGTGCCGCCGGCTTCTGTCATTGCTACCAATATATCGGACAATCCGCCGACGATAGCAACTGTTCCGCTGGTGGACATGGTAACCATTACACGAGCGGAGTATGATGCCGCGACGGATGTGTTGGTCGTTGAGGCGCATTCCAGTGATCTGGCGAACCCGCCCACATTGACGGCCGTGGGTCTGGGTACCCTGACGAACGGCAGCCTGGTGATTTCGCCTGTGCCGTTCCCGCCGATGGAAATCGTTGTTGAGTCTTCAGCAGGCGGGTCTGATACCGAGTTGCTCTCGTTTACATACAATAATGCAACGCCGGTAGCCGTCAATGATGAGGCGTTCCTGATTGTGGGAGCCACTCCCATTTCGGTCACGATTGACATCCTGGCTAATGATTACGATCCGGACGGGTTCCTCGATCCCACCAGCGTTGTCACGACGACATCGCCGGCCAATGGCTCGATCACTATTGATCCGACAACGGGAGTTGTCACTTATACCCCGAATGTTGGTTTCCTGGGCATTGACAGCTTCAACTACACGGTTAATGACAATGTCAACGTGGCCTCCAACCAGGCGACGGTGAGCATCGCGGTTTCTTCAGCTCCGAATAACCCGCCGGTGGCTAATGGCGACACGGCCGCGACAGACGAAGAGGTTCCGGTGACAATGGCAGGCGCGGACTGGTTATTGAATGACACAGATCCGGACGGCGATACACTCTCGCTTGCATCTGTGGATACTGCCAGCGCCAACGGCGGCGTCATCGTGGACAACCTGGATGGGACCTACACATACACGCCGGTGACTAACTTCTTTGGCAGCGATACGTTTACTTATCGTGTGGGCGACGGCCGCACCGGCACAGCCACCGGCACAGTCACCGTGACGGTGGCTCCGATTAATGACCTGCCGGTGGCAACGGCCGACGGCGTGGCGACCAACCAGAATACGGCGGTGGTTATCCCGGCAGCGACCTTGCTGGCGAATGATACAGATGTGGACGGCGATACGCTGACAGTGACGGCCGTTGACACATACAGCGCGCAAGCGTTGGAGGCCATTGCCGAAGGCAAGAATCCGCCGCCCATTATTGATAATGGGGATGGCACTTATACCTACACCCCCATTGACGCTATCTACGTTGGGCCTGATACCTTCAGCTATCAGATCAGCGACGGAAACGGCGGGACGGCCAGCGCCATCGTGAATATATCTGTGGTGGATGTCAATGATCCTCCGGTTGCGGTTGCCGATGCAGTGGCTACCAATGAGGATACCCCGCTCATCATTGCCGGGATTGACCTGGTGCAAAATGACACCGATCTAGATGGAAACACGCTTACGGTTTCGGCCGTGAGTCCCACGAGCGCCAATGGCGGCACCATCGTGGATAACCTGGACGGGACTTACACATATTCGCCGGCGGCCAACTACAACGGCAGCGATACCTTCACTTACACCGTCGTTGACGGGCAGGGTGGGTCTGATGTCGGTACAGTGACCGCAGTCGTGGCTCCGATCAATGACCCACCGATCATGGGCGCCGACACATTAGCGACTGACCAGGACGTGGCGTTAACCTTCAGCGCGAATGACTTGCTGGCTAATGATATGGATGTGGATGGGGATATCCTGACCATCTCCTTCATATCGACAAATAGCGCCAATGGCGGCCCCATTGTTGATAACAATGACGACACTTACACATACACACCGCCGGTTGGGTTTACCGGGAATGATGGGTTCATCTACACAGCCTCGGATGGCGCTGCAAGTTCAGTGGGTACTGTGTCTATCACGGTCTCGGCTACACCGCCGCCGGAGGTCGTCACCATCAGTCGCGCGGAATACAATGATGCCAAGCGTGAGTGGCGCTTCATCGGTACCGGTTCCATCCCCGGACACTCCATTACGCTTTACGTTGGGGCTACGGTTGGTGGACAGGTGATCGCCTCTGGTATCCCGGTTCGTGCAGACGGCTCCTGGTTTATCCGAGTGCGTACGTTCCAGGTTGCGCCTGATGCGACCCAAATGGTCAGCGCGCAGTCTACGGGAGGCGGTACGGTGGAAGGCGTTATCGTCACGCTTAAGTAGTTTGTCCGCGTAGCCTTGCTTATCATGGCAGCGCCTGGGGGCACAGAAGGGAAGCCCCCAGGCGCTTGCTTTTGTTTTTGACCTCTCTGCTCTAACTCGATTTTCCACCCCTCTACACCGCTTGCTCTTCCTCTCGAAAACTGGCATGATGTCCTCATTGCTGGCGCGGCAACGGCCGTATAGAATCGGCCGGGTTGTTACGGGCTGTCTCTCTCAAGTTCCTGGTTTGTGTTGTGGGGGTAAACCAGGTCTGGCCCAGGTGCAGGCAGAAGCGGCGGCCCGGCGCGTGGCGGCCGATCCGGCTCATCAGCGGTTGGCGCTTCTCCAGGCGATGGAAACCGGGCGGCTGTAAACCTGGTCGGTGTCATACGGAGTAGGGGGATTTGAGGAGTTACCCGCGGGCTACCCCCTGGAGCCCGAGGACAACTTGATAAACACCGAGGGCGATAAGGGCTATGGTTGCGGTCGCGTTCAAGATTCTATTGGCCCTGGGGTTCAGCTTTCCCGCCGTGCCGAAAACGAGCACGAGGCCGGTCAGCCCCAATACAAACGCCAGATAAAAACCAACGATAAAACTAAGCCCCACGGCTGGAGATTGTTGCTGCCACGCATCCAATACAATCGGCCCGGCCACAATACCCCACAGCAGGTACGGGTTGGGGTTCAAGACATTAATGCCTACCGCCTGTTTAAAACTCTGCCGCGCTGCCTGATCCGATGTCTGGAGCGTGGGGTGGTCGCTCCGCAAGAGCCGGATAAATCGGGCGGCGATGGTGAGAATAAATAACCCGCCCACAATGTGTAAGCCATTGAGGTACCAGAGGGGAATCCGGTTCAGCAGGAACAGAGCCACCACGATGATTGGTCCGTCAGTAATCAGCGGGGCAAGAACGGCCGGCAACGTTGCCCGCCACCCATTCACCAGCGAGTGCGAAATAAGGAATATCTTGAACGGGCTGGGAGAGACTGTTGAGGGTAGGGCTAAAGCCACACCCTGAAGGAAGTAGAGAATCACGTACCGTACCTCATTGCAGATGCTTGCCGGGCCAGAATATATTCCAAACTAAGGACGCTGCATCGATAGTTGATCTTGGAAATGGATTCTTGCAGCCATATCAAACGTTGGCTCCGCTGGCGTTATTATCACACCTGACGATGTGCTTTGCTCGAGTAATTGATCGTGGAAGCGAATTCTATCAGCCATTACCGAACTTTTTCCGGTAGAAACTTCTGGGTTTGTCAATACACTTTGCTCGAACAATCGATCCTGGAAGCGAATTCTATCACGGATATGCATTTGAGTGGTTGCTGTAGCGGCCGCGTCAATGTCAGAGTTTGGCGCCGCCAGGGCCGGCAATAATCCACTTGATTGGCAGGCGTTAAGAAAAAATATGAAGCCGACTAGCAATATGGCTAACAAGGAGAGAGGAGGAAGGATACCGCTTTTCTGGGACTTATTGACGGACCGGTGAATTTCAGCCTCATTTAATCTTGCCTGTATTCTTTCATTCACTTGATGCTTTTGCCAATCGTAATTACCGTTCATTATATCCTCCATGGGGTTGATAACTTGATGTCGTGCCCTTAGTTTCCGTCCCCCTGCTCATCGCCAACCGTCATACCATCCAACTGAACCCTGCCGGCTCTGTGTCTATTGATACTATCCAGTTTGATTCGCTTTTGAGTCGAACCCAAACCCACGATCGCCTTAACCTGTTGACTTGTCACACATGTCGAGAAGATCTGAGTGCGGCCACTTCGCTCTACACAGGGCACTTTTTGGCGGACTTTTATTTAGAAGATAGCAACGAATTTGAAGAATGGGCCGAAATAAGGCGGCAAAAATATCTGCGAAAAACACTCGATTCCCTGGAATCCCTGACAACGATTGCCATTCGCCAACAAGCGTATGCTGAAGCCCACCTTCAGGCCGAACGCCAGCTAGAATTGGATGATTTACGCGAAAGCGCCTACCAGCAGTTGATGGAAGTTTTGGCGCGCAATGGCCAGCGAAATGAAGCGTTGGCTGTTTATGAGACCTGTCGCCGCCACTTTACGGAAGAGATGGGGATGGCCCCATCTGCCCGCACTACCGGGATTTACGAGAAAATATTGGCCGGGGATTTGCGGCTTGATTCATTGCAGGAACAAGGCGTACGGGGCTACGAATTGCAAGATGAGATTGGCGCTGGGGCGTATGGCGTTATCCATCGCGCCATTTAGCCGTCTATTGGGCGCGAAGTTGCCGTCAAGATCATCCGCCGCCGCTACGCCAATGATCCCGCTTTCATTCGTCGCTTTGAGGCCGAAGCACAAACGATTGCCCGCCTGGAACACCCGCATATTGTGCCCCTTTATGATTACTGGCGCGATCCGGATGGCGCCTATCTGGTCATGCGCCTGCTGCGCGGCGGCAATTTGTTGACCGCGTTAGCAAAGGGGCCTTGGCCCTTGGATCGGATACAGAAATTATTAGATCAAATCGCCCTCGCCTTAGCGGCCGCCCATAATCAGGGCATTGTCCATCGAGATATTAAACCGGCCAATATCTTGTTTGATGAAAGCGGCAATGCGTACCTGTCTGATTTTGGCATTGCCAAAGATGTATGGCACGATCATCAATTTACGATGGGGGACGGTATTTTAAGTATGCCTGATTATGCCTCGCCGGAACAGTTACAAGAAGCGCCAGTCAGCCCGCAATCAGATATTTACAGTATGGGGGCGGTGCTCTATGAGATGTTGACGGGTGAAAAGCCTTTCCCGGACGCGCCTCTCGTTACGATCGTTCAAAATCATTTGTCAGCGCCGTTTCCGCTCGTCCATGAGAGTCGGCCTGACCTGCCCGCCGAAATTGACGAGGTGATTCAGCAAGCCATAGCCAAACGGCCGTCTGACCGGTTTCCCGATGTACTGACTCTCGCCGAAGCCTTCCGCTAATCAATTGCAGGCCGATTAGATACGCCCATTACCATTGAACAGGCCCCAATTGATGCCGATATTCCCAACCCTTACAAAGGATTGCGTGCTTTTCAAGAAGCGGATGCCCTGGATTTTTACGGCCGTGACACACTCATCAACCAATTGATTAAACATCTAAGCGGTAGTCGATTTTTAGCCGTAGTTGGCCCCAGCGGCAGCGGCAAGTCCAGCGTTGTTAAAGCGGGGATGATTCCGGCATTACGGCAGGGCGTCATTCGCGGCTCGGATAAATGGTTTGTGGCCGAAATGGTTCCCGGCACGCACCCCCTGGAGGAGTTGGAATTGGCGCTGTGGCCGGTCGCGGTCGATCCGCCGCCCAGCCTGGTGGAGCCGATGCAGCGCGATCCACGCGGCATGCTGCGTACCATCCGCCGCATCTTTCCCAATGAAGAAGAGGCCCAGCTTCTGCTGGTGATCGATCAATTTGAAGAGTTGTGGAGCTTGACCCCTAAAGATCGCCGCCAGCACTTTCTCGATAGTTTGTTGGCCGCGCTCTCGGCCCTGCACAGCCCGCTGCACGTGATCATCACCTTACGGGCCGATTTTTATGATCGGCCCTTACAATATCAGCCCATACGCCAGTTTTTCTTGCGCTTAATTACGTTGGGCGAAGGGGCAAGCGGTGTGAACATATCGCCAGATACCCGTCGTCGTGTCCTCCGTTCTGAATTGGAAGCGATAAATCTAGATAATGAACAAAGCGCCCCTGTCCAAGTATCAATGTGGGAGATTATCAATCGGTTTGGAGCGGCTCGCTTGCTTACCTTTGACCACGATCCGCTGACCCGCCAGCCTACGGTGGAAGTGGCCCACGAAGCATTGCTGCGCGAGTGGGGTCAGTTATGTCGTTGGTTGGATGAGAGCCGAGATGATATTCGTTTACAACGATCGTTAGCCACGGCCGTTTCTGAATGGCAGCGCGCTGAACAAAATCAAGGGTACCTGTTGCGCGGGGCGCGTTTAATCCAGTATGAACGATGGGCTATGACGACGACCGTGGCGCTGACGGTCGAGGAGTAGGCTTTTCTCACGGCCAGCAGCACCGCACAAGAACAGCGTCAAGTGGAAGAAGCGGCGCGACAGCAACGGGAGTTAGCGACGGCGCGAAATTTGGCGGCAAGCGAACGGCAACGAGCGGATGAACAGGTGCGGGCGACCCGAAAGCTGCGCCGCCGTGCCGTTTATTTAAGCGCCGCCCTCGTTGTCGCCGCCCTATTGGCGCTGGTCGCCATTTATGCGGGCATTCAAGCGACTGACAATGCACAAACGGCCGTTGCCAATGCCAGCACCGCCGCTACGCAAGAAGCACTCGCGGCCGCCCGGGCCGAAGAGGCACAAAAAAGCGCCAATCTAGCCGCCACAGCTGAAGCCAATGCGGAGGCAGAACGGTCCCTCGCCCAAAAGAATGAAGCCGCGGCAATTGCGGCCGAAATTGAAGCTGTTGCCCAAGCTGATATCGCCCGTTTCAACGAAGCCCAGGCGCAGAGCCTGGCTTTAACAACCAGCGCCCGACAGGCATAAACCAGCGGCGATCTCGACCTGGCAGTAGCCCTGGCGGTGGAAGCGGTCAACATTGAGCAGCCACCCGCAGCGGTAGTACGCACCCTGATCGACGTTGCCTATGCTCCAGGAACGCGCCATATCTCTGAGAGCGGCTATGACGGGAAGGGTCTCGTGGAAATGAGTCCGGATGGTTTGACCATGGTCACAACCTTTTGGGATAACACGAAAACAAATATCATGGTGATCGTTTGGGACAGCAAGAGCGGCGAGATGCTCAACCGGTTCAAAACGACTTTTTTAGCGTATCTTCCCTGGCGATCATGCCTGATAGCACGCACCTTGCCTTAGGCGATAACAATGGCAGAGTGTCGCTATGGGATTTGTCGACAGGCGAACGGGTGCACACTCTGGTTGGCCTGCAGAAAAGAGTAGAAAAAATTATTGCCGGGCCAGACGGGAGCTTGGTTGTCGCCATGGCCAATTCCGAAAAATTGGGGCCAACGGGGCAAAGACTCCCCATCGGCATGCGGATGATTGCCTGGGATATTGAAAGCGGTGAAGAAATGTATCGCCTTGAGGCTCAAGATGAACAGATGACGGCCGTTGCCGTAACGCCTGATGGCCGGACTGCCATGATCGGCCTGACGATGTTTAATGAACAAAACCAGCCAGGTGGGGAAGCCCGTCTGCTCATTATCGACCTTAAGACGGGTGAGATTCTGGCCGAGCCGCGTATTGATGAATTGCCCACTAGCAGCTACATTCAATCTCTGGCCATTAATCCAACAGGAAATCAAGCGTTTGCGCTGATAACTGAAGTAGATAATTCAAATATCAGCAAAGGCGTGCTCATTTCCCTGCCTTCGGGTGAGGGTATTCGCGCGGTAGAATTGGATGAAGGAGCGCATCCTCCCGCTCTTTACAGTCCCGATGGTAGTCAGATCGCGGTGGGCATAGATGGCTACTTCGCTTTATTCGACGCGGTTACCGGGGATAAAGTCCGTTTTCTGGGCAGCCAGACCGAGGGGCATTTTGTCACTAATTATGTCACGGATATTGACACCCAATATGCACTCTTTATGCCTGATGGCAGCAGCCTGATCAGCGGCAGCTTTGATAGCAACTTGTTCTGGTGGGACATCGGCACAGGTGAACTCATTCAACGCCTCATTGGCCATGAAGCATCTATTATTGGTGTTGAACTCAGCCCGGATGGGCAGGGGATCATCAGTGTTTCAGGCGATGGCACTCTGCGATTCTGGGGGCTGTCACGCCGGGGCGCATCAGAAGTTCAGGAGACAATCCGGCAATTTGAGGGGCACGATCATCAGAACGTCTTTGATGTAGTTATCAGTCCCGACGGGACAAAAGCTGTCTCAATCACCAATGGTGAACCAAACAGAAATGAGGCCAAAGCAATTCTCTGGGATACAAGCACCTTTGAGATTATTTACCAGATTTCCGGCGTGTATCTCCAGGCCGCCTTCTTGCCCGATGGCCAGTCGGTTATCCTGGGGGGATTGTGAGCGAAACTGAGCAGGAAGATGACGGTACGGAAATGTTGTTGGTGCATTGGGACGTTGAAAGCGGTGAAGAGATTGGCAGAAAGCACACAGGTCTATCCGTGCTTCCGTGGGATATGGGCGTTAGCCCCGATGGGAAATCTTTGATGATTGCTCCTGGGGAAGAAGAAACGTATCAATTTGATATTGAATCACTCACTCAAATCAAAAGAACCCCGCATCGGGATGGTGTGAATTTTAGTGTTGCTTACCACCCTGATGGTAAATTCGCCCTGTACGGTAATAATGTGGGTGTTATTTCGCTCTGGAACCACCGCACGACCCATGAAGAGAGTCCTTTTCCAATCACTCGCTATTACCATGGTGGTCTTGTGACTGAGTTACTCTTCAGCCAGGATGGAACGCGCTTTCTGTCTGCTTCGACTGATCAGACGATTGTGCTGTGGGATGTCGCCAGCGGCGAAGCGATCCGAACGTTTAATGGCCATGCCGGTGCAGTCAATAGCGTCGTCTTCACTCCAGACGAGAGTCAAATACTTTCTGGTTCATCTGATGGTACGCTGATTTTGTGGGATGTGGCCTCAGGTGAAGCGCTGCGCACGTTTAGTGAACATACCGCTGGGGTTACGAAGGTTGCCCTCTCGCCGGATGGTAAGTTGGCCTATTCAGCAGCACAAGATGGTCTGGTTATTGTCCGTCCCATTGGCGCGATCCCCATAGACGATGTGCTGGTATTTATACGAGACAATCGGGTGCTGCGTGATTTTACCTGCGAGGAACGCGAACAGTATCGTATCTTCCCGTTGTGTGATGCGAATGGGAATGTACCGGATAGTGGTGATTAGGCGAATGCTTTTACTGTTGATGGTCGTGTTGGTCTTCCGCGATGTGGTGGCTCCGATTTTGTCGTTTTGAACAGCCTGGCAGGGGAAGGCGCTTACTGTTCCCGCAGGCCGGCCGTTTCTGCCAGCGCCCCGGCGATATAAACCCGCGCCATCTTCTTCCGGTAGCTCAGGTGCATATCGGTGTTGTCCAGCGGCTTGGCCGGCCGGTATGCTTTTTGCGCCACCTGGTCGATCAGGCCCGGCGTTATCGCTTCCCCCACGAGCATTCCCGTAATCTCCTGCGGTACGACCACCGGCTGTGAGGCAACTGCCCCCAGGACGATGCGGGCTTCGGCGCAGCGGCCGTCGCCATCCAGGCGCAGCGCCACTGCCACGCCCAAAATGGGAAAATCAATCGAGCCGCGCCGCCGCAGTTTCCAGTAAGCCATTCGCCACTCGTCGCGCGGCGGCAGGTGGATGGACACCAGAATTTCGTCCGGCGATTTGGCCAGGTAATGCTGCCCGTCATTCCGGTACAATGCCTCCGCTGGTACTGTCCGTTCCCCCTCCGGCCCTACCAGATGTACCGATGCGCCCAGGGCAATGACCACTGGGGCGCAGTCGGAAGAGGAAACCGCCACGCATTTTGGGCTGCTCTTGGCCACCCAGCAGATGTCGCCATCCTTTTTCATGCAAAAGCCCAGCGCTTTCCGCCACGCAAAGGTCTGGTCATAATAGGTGCAGCGGGTGTCTACGCACAGGTTGCCGCCAATCGTGCCCGCGTTGCGCAGCGGCGGCGAGGAAACGAGGCTGGCAGCGTGAGCCAGGGCGGGGTAGTGCGCCTTGATTTGGGGGTCGTCGGCCACGGCCGTGAGCGTCATCCCGGCGCTAATCGTCATGCCACGGCCGTTGGAGAACGGACGCAGCCCGGCATGCAGCTCCTCGACTTGGCCCAGGCCAATCAACACCTCAGGCGTCATCTGCCGCCGTTTCATCTTAGGGAACAAGTCAGTGCCGCCCGCCACGTACATGGCTCTGGCCCCATACTTCTTTTTGAGGGCGGCCGCTTCTGCCACCGTCTTGGGCGCAAAATAGTCGAATCCAGGCAAGCGCATCATGGGACAGCCATCTCCTCCGGCGGCTCAACCCGCACCGGTTTGGGGAAGACAACCGTGGGAATGCGCGTCGGCCCCACGCGCGGCTCCTGTCCGCGCCGCTTTCGTTCCAGCGCTTTCAGGACTTTTTCCGGCGTGATGGGGACTTCATCTACACGCACGCCGACAGCATCATAAATGGCGTTGGCCACAGCAGGCATAATGGGCAGCAAAGGGCCTTGTCCCGCTTCTTTGGCCCCATAAGGCCCTTCGGGGTCATTGGTTTCAATCAAGAAGGTTTCGATCTCGGGCATTTCCAGCGCAGTCAGGCTCTTATAATCGAGCATGGAGGGAATCTTGTGCAGCCCCCGGCGAAAGACCTGCTCTTCCATCATCGCCTCGCTCAATCCCATATACGCGCTGCCTTCCACCTGGCCGATGACCAGCATGGGATTGATGGCTTTACCGATGTCGTGCCCCAGCCACAGCTTGTCTACGGTGTAAAAGCCGGTGTCCGGATTCACCGTGACTTCGGCCACGCAGGCGGAGTAGCTGTAGTTGGGGGAAGGCCCCACGCCGGCTCCCTTGTACCGGCCACCTCGCCGGGGCGGTTTGTAGCTGCCCACAGAACCGAGGGTGCCATACTTGATTTCGGCCAGTTCGGCCGCTTCGGCGAAGGTCATCAAACGCTCCACCCCCTGGCTGTAGACGATGCTGTCTTGGATGGAAAGTAACTCGGCCGGGATGTCTAGTTTTTCAGAGACGGCCGTCACAATCTTCTCGACCAACGGCCGGGCAGCCGCGATGGCGGCGTTACCCGTCATCAGCGTCACCCGGCTGGAATAGCTGCCCAGGTCTACCGGCGTCAAGTCCGTGTCACCCGTGTACACCACCACATCATCCAACTTCAGCCCCAATTCCTCCGCCACGATGTAAGCCAGAATGGAGGTGGATCCCTGGCCAATGTCGGTGCTGCCGCAGAAGACTGTCACTCCGCCGCCCCGGTCAATCTTAATCTGGACGCCGGAGTGGGGCATTTTATTCCAGTAAATGGGCAGGCCCGCCCCGCTCAGGTAAGCGCTGCCGGCGAGTCCCACCCCTTTGCCCGGTGGCAACTTCCCATGCCTTTCCTGAAAGCGGGAAGCCTCAACCACCTTCTCAATGCACGCTCCCAGGCCGATAGTGGTCACGGTCAGGTGGTTGATCGTCTTGCTGTGCGGCGGGTGGATGTGGTTAAGGCGCAGTTCGGCCGGATCGATCCCCAGATCGGCCGCGAATTTATCCAGCTGTGCTTCCACAGCAAAACGAGGCTGGGGTGTGCCATGCCCCCGTTTAGGGCCGCAGGGGGGCTTGTTAGTGAACGCGCGGATGGCTTCAAACTTGTAGTTGGCGATGGGATAGGTAACGGTTTGCAGCGCCCCCGTGTAATAGGCGCTGGCGACACCGTAACTGCCATAAGCGCCCCCGTCAAGATGGGAGCGGAAGTGCATGGCGGTGATGGCGCCATCCTTTTTCATGCCCGTTTTTACCCACATGAGCACCGGATGACGGCCGCGATGGGTGTAGAATACTTCTTCGCGGGTGAGCGTGATTTTCACCGGGCGGCCGGTCACCATCGCCAGTTTGCAGGCGATGATTTCATGGGGGAAGGGGTCCGTCTTGCCGCCAAAGCCGCCGCCGTTGGGGGTGGCGATGACGCGGATGCGGCTGCGGGGGAGGCCCAGCACCTTTTCCAGGGCGCGGTGAACATAGTGAGGCGTTTGGGTAGACGACCACAGGGTTAAGCGGGAGCCGGCGTCGTATTGAGCCACGGCCGCGTGTTGTTCCATCGCCAGGTGGGTGTTGCCTTCGTAGTAAAAGATGTCCTCGCGGATATGGTCGGCGGCGGCGAAGCCGGCGGCCACGTCACCGAATTCGAGGGAGATGTGCTTGTGGATGTTGCCTTTTTCGGCGTACTCGTGGATTTGCACCGCATCATTCTCCAGCGCTTCTTCGACAGAGAGGATGGCGGGCAGCAGTTCATACTCGACGATGATTGCTTCCAGGGCGGCTTCGGCCGTCTCTTCGTCCATGGCCGCCACGGCCGCGACCGGGTCTCCCACCATGCGCACCTTGTTCGTGCATAGCGCCTCTTCGTCCTGGCTGACGGGAAGGATGCCGTATTTGACGGGCAGGTCTTTACCTGTGATGACAGCTAGCACGCCCGGCCGTTCCAGCGCCGGGGTCGGGTCAATATATTTGATCCGCGCGTGGGGGTGGGGGCTGCGCAATATCTTGCCGTAAGCCATGCGCGGCAGGAAGATGTCGTCGGCGTACAGCGTCTCGCCGGTGACTTTGCCCATGGCGTCCACTTTCATCCACGGCTTGCCCACGATATTCAGTTCATGGGAGTTGTCTTTTGTTGCCATAGCGGTTTAACAATCAACAGTCAATATCTAACAATCAACGAAACACGGAAAACGGAACACGGGAAACGGTCATTATGAGCCGGATGTTTCTGGATGGTTCATTCGTGCGGCCGCCAGTTCAATCGCCTCGTAAATCTTGGCGTACCCGGTGCAGCGGCACAAATTGCCGGCCAACGCTTCCCGGATCGTTTGCCGGTCGGGGTAGGGATCTTTGTCGAGCAACGCATCGGCCGTGACCAGCATGCCCGGCGTGCAGTAGCCGCATTGAGCGGCGCCCAGTTCAGCAAAGGCTGTCTGCAGAGGATGCGGCTGCCCATTCCGGGCCAGGCCTTCGACCGTGACGATTTCTTTACCTTGCACCTCAATGGGTAGGACCAGGCAGGACAGGACGGGTTGGCCGTCAATCACAACGGCGCACGTGCCGCACTCGCCCAGCTCGCAGCCATGCTTGGTCCCGGTCAGATGCAATTCTTCGCGCAGCAGTTCCAGCAAAGTCTTGTGAACGGCCGTCCACACTTCGTGCGTTTCACCATTGATATTTAGAGTGATAAGTTGTTTCATAGTCCGTTGCGGTATTGCGTCTTCTGCCAGGCCGTATGCAGCCCACTAAGTGTTTGGCGTTATATTCTCCAAATAAAATCAGCGGAATAAACCGCCAAACCTCGCGGTGTCACGGTTTTCCTTTCTTAAATGATAAACCGTGACGCACTTAATCTTCAGTCACGTAAAATCGTTTTGCCTTCAATTCAAAACGGGGTAGGCTGCCGCGTGGGACAACAGTGACGGACGGCCGTAGTCCCAGCGCATGGGAGAAAGCGTGGGCAATGGCCTGACGCGTTTCTTCCGCCTCGACTCCGCCGGCCAGTTCCACTTCGATGGCTAGTTCTGCCATCTGCCGCCGCCGGGCGACCTGGGCGCGGAATTCGTCCACAGCCTCGAATTGACGCACCAGGTTCTCCACGGCGCTGGGGAACACGTTCACCCCGCGCACGATCACCATGTCGTCAGCCCGCCCAATCACGCCGCCGATAAACCGGCCAAAGGTGCGGCCGCATTCGCACGGTTCATCAGTAAAGCGCACTAGATCGCCTGTGCGGTAGCGGATAACGGGATAACCGGGCCGCCCCAGGTTGGTGATGATCAGTTCGCCCGTTTCGCCCGGAGGAACGGCCGCGCCCGTTTCCGGGTTGATGACCTCAACGATGAACTCGCTTTCAATCACGTGCGTGCCCCCCGGCTGGACTTCGCACTCGAAGCTGTGCGCACCCACTTCCGAAGCGCCCGCATGGTCAAAACATTTCGCGCCCCATGCTGCTTCAATGCGCGCTTTGGTGGCGGGGACATTGGCCCCCGGTTCCCCGGCATGAATGGTGAGACGCATTGGGATACTGCGCAGATCGAAGTTATTTTCACGGGCTACTTCTGCCAGACGCAAAGCATAAGTCGGTGTGCAGCACATGGCCGTCGCGCCCATTTCCCGCATCAGGTGCAGCCGTTGCAAGGAGTCCCGCCCGCCGCCGGGGATCATCATCGCCCCGATTTTCTCAGCGCCGCCCAACGCGGCCCAAAAGCCGATGAAAGGGCCGAAGGAGAAGGGAACGAAGAGGCGGTCTTCGGCCGTCAATCCTGCCCCGGCCAGCACAAACCCCCAGCACCGGCTCCACCATTCCCAACTGTCGGCCGTGTCCACCACGCGCAAAGGTTTTCCCGTGGTGCCGGATGTCTGGTGAAAGCGCGTGTAAGCCCGTTCGGGGAAGGATGCGTTGGCGCCAAAGGGCGGGTTCTCAATCTGATCCTGGATTAGCTCTTGCTTGGTCGTCAGCGGGAAGTGGGCTAAATCGTCCAGGGACAGGATGTCTCTGGGGGTGATCCCGGCCGCCTGCATCTTTTTAGAATAGAACCGGTTACTGGAATAGATGTCGTTAACCAGGCGCTGCAGCTTTTCTAGCTGTATCATCCGCAGCTGCTCGCGCGGCATCGTTTCGATAGCCTGGTCGAAGTACCCCATCGCGTGATGCTCCACGACAGACCTTTTCCGTTTTGTGCGGCAAAAGTCTGAGCCTTAATACATACTAACTGGTAGGTATGTATTACTATAGCATCTCCACAATACGCCGTCAAGATGGCGCGAATGGGAAGCGGGCGGGTTTCTGAGACCCCTCTAATCTGTCTTGACAGTCATTTCAGGGGATGCTAAACTACAAAAAATACTAACCGGTAGGTATTTATTGTGCTGAACAGGGGCGGCCGCACGCGGCCGTTCAAAACAGGCACCGCTCCTATGTACGCCAAGTCCGCCATCACCATTGCCAATATCCTAGATGCTGCACAAGTGCTTTTTACGGCCAAGAACTTCGCCGATGTCACCATGTCGGAAATTGCCGAGGCGGCCGAGGTCACAAAAGGCGCGCTCTACCATCATTTCTCCAGCAAAGAAGAGTTGTACTTGAAGATGATGCACGATTACCTGGCCGATATTCAATCGCTGGCACAGGCGGCCGTGAAAAGCGAAGGTACCAGCCGGGAGCGGTTGCGCCGCCTGACCCTTTCATTTCTAGAACTGCCGGTGCAGCGGCAGGCGTTGGTGCGGCTGGTGCGCCGCGACATCAATATTTTCAGCGAAGCGGTCCGCGAATCTTTGGTTCGCGCTTATCAGGCTGCGCTTCCTGAACAGGCGGAGATCATTATCCGGGACGGGATTCGGGACGGCGAGATAAGCCCCTATGACGCCCGGCTGCTGGCGTGGGAGCATGTGGCGATGGTGGAAGTGGTTTTGAGTTCGTATGCGCGCACTGTTCTTAGCAGCCCGGCAGAAACGGCCGATTATGTGACGCGTTTGTTTTTTGAAGGGGCGGCGGCCGGCTAAAGAGTGGGCACGGTCAGCCTGTGTCACACACCAAGTTTCACGTATTACGTTTAACACAAAAGGACATAAACAAATGGCACAAATGTTTATCAATGGCGAGTGGGTGGGAGCCGCCAGTGGCGAAACCTACGAGGTAAAAAATCCGGCGAATGGGGAACTGGTTGATACGGTCCCGTTTGCGGGCGCAGCGGATGTGAATGCGGCCGTGCAGGCTGCGCAGGCTGCTTTCTCTGGCTGGGCGGCCATGTCGCCCGATGATCGCGCCAGCCTCCTCCGCAAGGGGATCTCGCTCGTGGAGGAGCACGCCAAAGAAATCGCGGCCTTGCTTACGGCCGAACAGGGGAAACCCCTTTTTGAAGCCAGCGGCGAACTACACCATTTTCTGCACGGTATGGAATTTTATGCCGGCCTGTCGAGCAAGATTCGCGGCGCACAGGTTCCTCTGCCGCCCACGCTCAATAAGGGCGCTTACGGGCTTGTCATTAAGCAACCGGTGGGCGTATCCGTGGGCATCGTTCCCTGGAATTTCCCGCTCACGTTGATGGGCACGAAGGTCGGCCCTGCACTGATTGCCGGCTGCCCTATCATCATTAAACCGGCGCGCACAACCCCCCTGGCGACGCTCAAAATCATCGGCCTGCTCAATGAAGCGGGGCTGCCCCCCGGCGTTTTGCAATGCGTGACCGGGTCGGGTGGCACGGTTGGCGAGCAGTTGATTTGTGATCCCGCGGTGCGCCGGGTGGCTCTGACAGGCTCATCGGAGACGGGAAAGCGGGTCATGGCGCTGGCCGGCCCCGACTTCAAACGCATCACCCTGGAGCTGGGAGGATCGGACCCGATGATCGTTTGTCCTGATGCCAATATCCGGAAGGCGGTCAGTGGGGCCGTGATCGGCCGTTACTGGAATGCGGGTCAGCAATGCCTGGCTGTCAAGCGGCTCTACCTGTTTGAAGAAATCTACGATGAGTTCATGGAAGGGTTAATGAAGAAGGTGGGCAACTATCGCGTGGGAGACCCTAGCACGCGGCCAGATAAGCCCTTCATCCGCATGGGGCCGCTGCATACCGCATACCAGCGCCAGGAAATTGAGGAACAACTGGCCGACGCGGTAGATAAAGGCGCGGAGGTGTTGCTTGGCGGCAAACGTCCCGAAGGCCCGGAGTTTGAGAAAGGGAATTTCTTTGAACCTGCCATCGTCGTGAATGTGCCGGAGGACAGCAAGCTGGCGACAGAGGAAGTGTTTGGGCCAGTGCTGCCCGTATGGAAGGTAAGCAGCCTGGACGAGGCCATCGAAAAGGCGAACAACACCGCCTGGGGTTTAGGCTCCTCCATTTGGACGCAAAATATGGCCTGGGCCAACCGCGCCATCCGCGAGATTGAAGCGGGGGTCACCTGGGTGAATCAGATCCATTACGGCTACGATGAGCTGCCGTTTGGCGGCGTGAAAGCATCCGGCATTGGGCACGAACATGGGCCGGAAGCAGTGGATTACTATTTGGAGAACAAAGGGGCTGTCTTCGGCGGCCTGGATTGGGAGTAAACAATTGCTCATTGTTCATTGGAGTAAGTGATGGCTGATTTATTTGTGACATTCTCGAAATCTGGCGCGGTGGGCACGATCACCCTGGATCGGCCGCCGGCCAACAGCTACGAAATTAATTTTATGCGCGATTTGGATGCGGCGATTGAGGCGGCCAATGGGGACACGGCCGTCAAAGCCGTGATCTTGCGCAGCGCGTCCTCCAAATTCTTTTCGGCTGGGGCGGACATCAAAGCGTTTATGGCCAATGACGCGGCCGAGAATATGGAGATGATCCACTTCGCGCATGCCGCGCTCTCCAAAATGGCCGCCAGTCCCAAGGTCTTTATCGCTGCCATTAACGGGCACGCCCTGGGCGGCGGGTTGGAGATGGCTCTGGCTTGTGACTTGCGCTTTGCCGCCGAAGGCAGGTACCGGTTAGGCTTGCCTGAGGTCACGCTCGGGCTGCTGCCCGGCAATGGGGGCACGCAGCGGCTGCCCCGCCTGATTGGCGACAACAAGGCGCTGGAAATGATGATCACCGGCGAGACGGTGGAGCCGGAGGAGGCGCACCGCCTGGGCCTGGTGAATAAGGTGTTCCCCGCAGACCAATTGTTGGCTGAAACGGAGGCGTATGCCAGCAAGCTGGCTTCCGGGGCGACGCTGGCGATTGCCGCTATCAAGCAGTGCGTCTACCAGGGTGGCGCGCTGCCCTTGAATGAGGCGCTGGCGCTGGAACGGGAATTGATCGCCCCGCTCTTCGACACGGAGGACGCGACCGAAGGGTTCGCGGCCTTCGCCGATAAGCGGCCGCCTATATATAAAGGAAGATAATCCATCGACTGATTGCTGATTACGGTAAAGGTGCAAGATGACCACAGTCACTGAAGAGCAACTGCTTGAGCGATTGCATGAGGGCAAGCTGATTGAAAGCATTGACCAGATGAGCCCGGCCTACATTGCAGGTATGAAGCGTATTTTGACCGTCTCGGCCGATACCGAGCTGATCAGCGCACCCGCTTACTACCTGGCCGCGCAAGACGCCCCCTCCACCAACGCCTACATCTCTGCTATGAGCATCATCCAGGATGAATTGGGCCACGCCCACATCGCTTACCGCATGTTGGAAGACCTGGGCGTGAGCAAGGAGCAACTGGTTTACCAGCGAAAACCTGAGGAATTCAAATATCCTTATGCGTTTGACGTCCCCCTGGAAACGTGGACGGAACTGGCGGTGGCCAACGCGCTTTATGATCGGGCCGGGTTTGTCCTCCTGGGGGATGTGTTTAAGCATGGCAGTTATGGGCCGTGGAAGCGGGCATTAGCCAAGGTGGACAAGGAAGAAAACTTCCACCTGCGTCACGGCGAAACATGGATGCGGAAGATCAACGAGCAGCCCGGCGGCCACGAGAAATTACAGCGGGCGATAGATTGGATGTTCCCCCTCACGGTAGAGTGGTTTGGCTTGCCGGACGAGTTGAAGCGGCATACGGAGCAGATCGAGTACGGTTTCAAGGGGAGTACCAACGATGAACTGCGGCAGACGTGGATGAGCACGGCCGTTCCTTTTCTGGATTCGCTTGGGTTGGATTTCCCAGCCCATTATGACGCCCGGACAGGCAAATACGAACTCGACTTTCCCTTTCCCAGCCGCTTCATCGCCGGGGAAAAGCGGTGGCTTTTCGAGGAAGGGCGAATTTCTTGGGATGAGGTCATGGTACGGTGGAAGGCGAGGGGGCCTAAGAACAAGGAATTTGTGGACAGCGTTCAGCGCGGGTATGACGAACTGTACGGAGACGGCCGCGAAAAGCGCACGTGGCGGGAGATTGTGGGATGATGGCGCAGGTTGAACGGCCGCAGCCCGGCTGGATTGCCCCAGCCAAAGCCAAAGCTTCCCCGGTAGAGTTACGCCTCTGGCAGGCGTTGGAATCGGTGCAGGACCCGGAATATCCGGTCAGTGTGGTGGACATGGGCCTGATTTACGGCTTGCAGCATCACGGCCAACGGGCGGCCGTGCAACTGACGTTCACCTCTATGGGCTGCCCTTGCATGGAGTTCATCATCGGAGACATCCGCCAGCGTTTGCTGCAAGAACCGGATGTTGACGAAGTGGACCTGGAAATCGTGTGGGATCCCCCCTGGACGCGCAAGCGATTGACAGCCAGGGCGATTGAGAAGTTGAAATCCTGGGGAGTGGCGGTATGAATTTGCAACCCGTTCGTACGCAGGAAGGGGATGTGTATGAGGTGTTTGCCCGGTTTAAGGCGGACGAGCCGCTGCACCATATCGGCAATGTGATAGCCGTCACACCGGACCTGGCCAGCATGTACGCTTACACAATGTATGATGAGTGGGGCTGGCGCGAGATGATCATCGTGCCCAGACGAGAGATGGTGACGCTGGTGGCGCCGGCCTGAGTCTTTGTCAATGGTGAATGATTCATGATGAGCAGGAGTGAAACAACGACCTATCATATTTACGGCCGTAAGGCATACCCGCAGCCCCTGGCGTTTGTGAAATCTGCCTCCGAGGTGGAGATGAACCGGCTGGCGGAGGAGCAGGGGGAATGGTTGGAGTTGGTGGCCTTTCCGGAAACGGCAGTCACCCATGTCATCCCGCGAGGAAAGAGTGATGAGCACAATGAGTGACGCAACGCTGAGTGTGCAGCACGTTGAAGACCTGGATGCAGCGACGGCTGACGCGCTGCTGCGTTGGGGATTGGCGCTGGCCGATACCAAGCACCGGATTGGCATGAGGACATCGGAATGGGTCAACGGCACGCCGGCGCTGGAAGCGGCCGTGGGTGCATCTGCGCTCACACAGGATGAGCTGGGTCACGCTCGCAGCTACTTTTCCATGCTGCGCCAGTTTCCCGGCGCGCCGGAGGCCATCGGCTTTGAGAATGATCTGGCTGCGCGCGATGTGTATTATAATCCGCGCGTGTTAAACACCCCTTGGGCCTCCTGGCTGGATGTGATTGCCGTCAATGTGCTGCTCGATCGCGCGCTTCATATCGCTGTGGCCGCCACCAGCACCTCCACTTATGCGCCATTGCGGCAACGCGCGGCCAAGGTGGTGCAGGAAGAGGATTATCATCGTATTTTTGGCGATAGCTGGCTGGCCCGCCTGGCTGCCCGTGAAGATGCTCTCCCCCAGCGTTTGCAGGATTCGTTGAACCGGTTCTGGGGCACGGCCGTGGCCTGGTTTGGCCCGCCCGATGACGCCATCTCCGATGACGCCATTTCTGCCAGGCTCTATGACGCCGGCATCCTGAACGCTACGCCGGCCCAAATGCGCGCCCGCTGGGAAGATCAGGTCACGGCGCTACTCAGCAAGAATAATCTGACCCCGCCTGATATGAAACCGGACTGGTCGAACTGGCACCCCGCCCACCGGGACACTGCATGAACAATTAGCAAATAGCAACCACCCAACATGTCATCAGAGAAAGACCTACCCCCAAACAGAGCCGGCCGCGTCGCCTGTCCCTTTTGCGACGCGACGGACAACGAATTGTTTTCCCTTTTTGGTCAATCCCTGATCGGTTCCCAATATTACTGCAACAACTGCCACACTGTTTTTGAGGCAGTACGCTGGGGCGATTCCCAATCAAACGAAGAGGACACGGAAACGAATGAAATATAAAACGCTGCTCTACCAATTGGAGGACGGCATCGCCACCGTCACCTTAAACCGGCCCGATGTCTTGAACGCTGTGAACATGGAGATGCGTCTGGATTTCACGGCGTTGATGGATGAGCTGTTCTTCAACGAGGAAGTAAAACTCGTCATTTTCACTGGGGCAGGGCGAGGCTTTTCGGCTGGCGGTGATATGGGCCATTTCGAGAAAGATTGGTTGACGCCCAGCTTCCGCGCTAACAGCCGCCGCCTCATCAAGTTCTTCGATGACCTGGAAGCGTTGGAGAAGCCGGTCATCGCCGCAATCAACGGCCCGACGACGGGCGCAGGGCTGGAACTGGCCCTGGCCTGCGACATTCGCATCGCCTCGGACAAAGCCACCCTTGGGTTCAGGGAGAACTACATTGGCTTGATCCCCGGCGTGGGCGGCTGCGCCCGCCTGATTCGCACCATTGGCGTGCACCGGGCTAAGGAACTGATCTGGATGGGGACGATGTACTCTGCGCAAGAAGCGTATGAGATGGGCATGCTTAATAAGGTGGTGGCGCACGAGCAATTGATGGAGGAGACGTACAATTACGCCCGCACACTGCTCAAACGTGCGCCCCAATCTATTGGCCTGGCCAAGAAACTGCTCAACACCATCGCCAATATGGACCAGACTTCTGGCATTGTGGTTGAAGGGCTGGCGCAAAGTATCCTCATCAAGACGGAAGACCATAAAGAGGGCGTGCGCGCCTTCCGTGAAAAGCGGAAGCCGGTTTATAAAGGGCGCTGATTATTGATTGTTGGATGCGAACTTGACAGGCGTTCTGAAATCCTTGATGATTGCTTCCATGGCATAATCGGCAGATAGATGCTATATGCCCATGAGTTGCTCATAAGAGCAAGTGGAGGACTGCTATGAACAGCGAAATTATTTTTCTTGTTCGAGAATCATCAGAGGGGGGGTACGAAGCTCAGGCATTAGGAGAGTCGGTCTATACGGAAGCTGACTCACTTGAAGAATTGCGCCTAATGGTTCAAGATGCCGTGCAGTGTCACTTTGATGAGCAGGAAAGGCCCAAAGTCATTCGGCTGCACTTCATCAAGGAGGAGGTCTTAGCTGTTGCATGAGGTTGCCAAGAGATGTAAGCGGAGACGACCTCATTAAGCGGCTGAAGAAGTTTGGCTATGAGTCTGTTCGCCAGACGGGAAGCCATGTTCGTTTGACTTGTCACCTTGAGGAAAGGGTGCATCATATTACCATCCCCCGCCATATGGCCTTACGTGTGGGCACGCTAAGTGGTATCCTCAACGATGTCGCGAAGTTTCTGAGAATGAGCAAGGAGGAGTTGCTCAAACAACTGTTTTAGGCGGCGTACGCAATAAAGCTCCTTGGATCCACCAGTAGGGTTGATCCCCAGGGAGATTCGTTCCTGCGCAATCTATTTCTTCTTAAACCTGATATGCTCATTGAATTTGAGGGAAAGACCCCGCAAATAGGAAAAGATGTGTTTATTGCGCCAACGGCCGTGCTCATCGGTGATGTCGTCGTCGGGGACAATGCCAGCATCTGGTTTGGCGCTGTGCTGCGGGGGGATTTTGGCGGCCGTATCGTGATTGGCCCTGGTTGCAGCGTGCAAGACAACGTCACCATCCACGTCTACGACGATGTAGACACCGTATTGGAAGAGAATGTGACGGTGGGACACGGTGCGGTTCTGGAAGGATGCACTGTCGGCGCAGAAACGGTTATTGGCATGAACGCAGTTGTTCTGCCTCACGCCACTGTGGGCCGGCAGGTGATGGTGGCGGCTGGCAGCGTGATCATGGAAGGCGCTATCGTTCCCTCCCGGGTGTTGGTCGCCGGGGTCCCCGCCAAAGTGAAAAAGGAGTTGAACGGCCCCGCGCTCGGCTGGGTGGGGAAAGCGGCTAAAGATTATCAACGTATGCAGGCGCGCTACCGGGTACAAGGCATCAATCAGTCACCAATCGGCGATTAACCATCACAATGCACCATTTACACCCTATGCTCCCACCTTACCCTGTCATTGACGCCCACGTCCACATCATGCCCTGGGATCAGGTGCATCCTGATGCCGCCTCCAAAATGAACCAACGTCCTGACATGGACGAGATTTACGCCATCTCCAGCGACCCGCATCGCCTGATCGCTTACATGGACGAGCGCAATGTGGAAAAACTGGCGATGATCAACTACATCACGCCAACGGTGGTGGGCTTCACGGAAGGGGCGAACCGCTTTTCGGCGGAAATGGCCCGACCCTATCCCGACCGCCTCATCCCCTTTGGCGGCATTGACCCCCGCCGCGTGGCGGATGTGGCGGCTGAAATGGATTATCTTTTGGGGGAGTTACGATTGCGCGGTATCAAGCTGCATCCCCCGCACCAACTGTTCCGCGTCAACGATTACCTGAATGGGGAGAGCCTGCGCGGTCTGGCGACGGTGTACGAGAAGTGCATTGCGTACAATGTGCCGGTGATGGTGCATACGGGCACTTCCGTTTTCCCCAGGGCGCGGAACAAGTACGGCCGTCCTCTGGATATTGATGACGTGCTGGTTGACTTCCCCGAACTGAAGGTGATCATCGCTCACGGCGGACGGCCGCTTTGGATGGACGAAGCGTTCTTCATTCTGCGCCGCTCGAAAAACGCCTACCTGGACATCTCCAGTATCCCTCCAAAGAACTTAATGAACTACTTCCCCTGGATTGAGCGCGTGGCTGATCAGACGATGTTTGGCTCAGACTGGCCTGGCCCCGGCGTGCCCGATTTGCGCCGGAACATCGAGGATTTTTACGCTTTACCCCTCTCAGATGAGACGAAGCGGAAGGTATTGCGGGAAACGGCCGCGAAGCTGTTCTCTTAATAAAGCGGCTGGAGGTGAGAGACTGGAGATTGGAGATTACTAGTCTCCAAATAGCCACTCTCTGAATACGACAACCTCAAACGCCCAGGTATTGGTGCATCACATCTTCCTGCGCCTGTAAGTCAGCCGGGGTGCCCTCAAACACAATACGCCCCTTGTTCATCACATACACGCGATCCGCGATCCCCAATGCCAGCGCCAGGTTCTGCTCCACCACCAGGATGGACAACCCCTCTTCCCGCAGCCGGCTGATGATACGGCCGATCTCAGCCACGATAAGCGGCGCCAATCCTTCGGATGGTTCATCCAGCAACAACAGTTGCGGGTTGGTCATCAACGCGCGGGCGATGGCCAGCATCTGCTGCTCGCCGCCGCTCAGTTGAGAGCCACGATTCTTGAGGCGGGCGGCCAGATGGGGGAATGTTTCCAGGACGCGGTCTAACGTCCAGCCCCCATTTTGTGCACCTCTGGCTGCCAGCATAATATTTTCCCGCACCGTCAGGGTGGGGAAGATACCCCGCCCCTGGGGAACTAGCCCCACGCCCAGCTGCGCCGTCCGGTAAGAAGGGAACGCGGTGACATCCACGTCGTGTAACAAGATCTGCCCCCTTCGCGGCGGCGTGAACCCGATGATGGACTTGATCGTCGTGGTTTTCCCCACGCCGTTGCGCCCCAGCAAAGCGACCGCTTCCCCTTTGGCTACAGTCAGGGAGACCCCTTGCAGGATATGGCTGTCGCCGTAGTAGGTGTGAATGTTATTGACCGTTAGCATTTCTTGATGCGGCCCCCAAATAAATTTCCTGCACCATCGGATCGGCCCGCACCTCTTCCGGCGCGCCCTGGCTGATTACCTGCCCGTAATGGAGCACAGTCATGCGATCGGTCAGGCTGAAGATGACGTCCATATCGTGCTCAACGATCATCATCGTGAGCGAGCGGGGTAACTCCTGGATCAGCCGGGTCATTTCGGCCGTTTCTGCCGGCGACATCCCCGCCGTCGGTTCGTCCAGCAGCAGCACCTTCGGCTCGGTGGCCAGGGCCAGCGCAATCTCCAGGGCGCGTTGCTGCCCATAAGCCAGCGCACTGACAAGGCCGTCCTTTTGGGGCAGCAGGCCTACCCGTTCCAGAATCGCTTCGGCCGTCTCGCACACCTCGGTGAAAGAGGTGATCGCCTTAAGCCAATGCCGGTTGACCCGATGCCGGTGCTGCACAGCCAGACGCACATTTTCAAACACGGTCAGCCCCATGAACAGATTGTTGCGTTGAAAGGTATGCCCCAGGCCCAGGTTGGCCCGATCATACACAGGGAGGTGGGTGACGTCCTGCCCGTCCAGAAACACCTGGCCCTTGGTGGGCATTAACTCGCCTGCGATCAGGTTGAAGAGCGTGCTTTTACCTGCCCCGTTGGGGCCGATAATCGCATGCCGCTCCCCCGCCTCAACCGCCAGGGTAACCTCGTGTACTGCCTGGATGCCGCCAAAATGCTTACTCAGATTGGTGACTTCAACCTGGCTCATGTTCCCTCCTGCTCTCGTTTGCCCCGCAGTAAGCCCAGAATCCCTTGCGGTGCATACAGGACGAAGGCGATGAAAAGCAGCCCCTCTAACGATTTCCAGCGGTCGGTATAACTGCTCACAAGCAAGGGGAACAGGCGGATCAGGGCGGCTCCCATGATGGGGCCAATCAGTGTTCCTGCCCCGCCGATGATGAGCATCACCATCACTTCCCCTGAGGTTGTCCAATGCAGGGAGTCGGGCGAGGCGTGACGGAAGAAATGCACCAGCAGCATACCGGCCACACTGGCCATCGCCCCTGAAATGGCGAAGGCAGCCATCTTGTAGCGGAAGGTGTTGTACCCCAGGGCGCGCATGCGCTGTTCGTTTTCGCGGATGCCGCGTAAGGTCCAGCCGAAGGGGCTGTTCACAATCTTCCGCATCAGCCACCAGGACAGCAGGAAAAAGAGTAAAACCAGGTAATAATAGCTCTCGCGGGAGGTGAATGAGTAACTCAGGGGGCCAATGCCGATAGTGGGGCGGGCCACGCCGGGCAGCCCGTCAGAACCACCGGTCACGCCTGACCAGCGGATAGCGATGCTGAACAGCATCTGGGCGAAGGCGAGGGTGATCATCAAAAAGTAGATACCACTGGTGCGTAAGGCGAAAAAACCGATGATCAGGGCCACCACGGCCGTAACGCTCATGATCACCGGCAGCGTGAACAGCAGGTTGCTGGTCAAGCCGAGGGCCAGGTCGCTGGAGCTGGCGATGTAGGCCACCAGATACCCGCCCAGGCCAAAGTAGGCGGCGTGACCAAATGAGGGGAGCCCTGTGTAGCCTAATAAGAGGTCCAAGCTTAACGCGAAAATGGCAAAAACGAGCACCTCGATGCTGAGGCTGAGGTAGTAAGATTTGATGATGTAAGGATAGGCCAGGGCGATGATGGCTAAAACCACCTTTACCCCTTGCCGCCGCTGGCCGACCCAACTGCGGACTTTGGTGAGCTGCGCAGCCACGGCCGTCATACCTCAATCTCCTCTAGCCCGAACAAACCAGACGGCCGGATGAGCAGCACCACCGCCATCACGGCAAAAATGAGGAAGAGCGAGAATTCAGGGATCAACGCCTTGCCGAACGTATCCGCCATGCCAATGAGGAGCGCGCCCCAAAACGCCCCCTTCAACGTGCCCAGGCCGCCGATGACCACCACGACAATGGTCAAAATCAAAATCTCAAAGTCCAGCCCAGGGTACAATGTGCGTACCGGAGCGCCAATCACCCCGGCCAATGCGGCCAAAGCCGTGCCGGCAGCAAATACGCCGGCGAAGACCAGATGGATGTTGATGCCTAGCCCGCCTACCATCTCGGCGTCGGAGACGCCGGCGCGCACAATCGCCCCCAGACGTGTTTTTTCCAGGAACAGCCAGAGCACTACTGCCAACATCAGCCCAAATAAAATGAGCGACAGGCGATAGATGGGAAAGCGGATGCCGAAAAAAGGGATTTGCCCGGAAAGCAGCGACGGTGGAGAGACAGACTCAACGTAGGCTCCCCAATTCCACTGGATAAGATCGGAGGCTACTAAAGCAAGCCCGAACGTGAGTAGCACTTGCTCCAAGTGGCGATGCCCCCCATATAACCGGCGCAGCAAAAACCGCTCCACCCCCAGGCCGATGATGCCTACCAGCACAGGGGCAATGATGAGCGCCAGCCAGAAATTATCGAACTGACGCACCATGCTTAAGCCGATATATCCACCAAGTAAATAGTAGGCTCCATGGCTGAGGTTGATCACATTCATCTGGCCGAAGATGAGGGAGAGTCCAGCGGCCATAATGAACAGGAGCATGCTGGAAACCAGGCCGTTGAGGAGTTGGATGATGAAGTTTTCCATTATAAATGGTGAATTGCGAACGGTGAATTGTGAATGAGCCTGCGACCCATTCACAATTCACTTGAAACATCCGCAATCAACAGATTTTTATCCTTTTGAATCGTCGCCGGGGTCTACGATCTCGCCAAAGTTTTCGATGACGACGTTGTGCAGCGTACCGCCGACATCCTGGACCTCGCGCAGATATTCATTGTGCTTCGGCGTTTGCGAGTTGGCGTCCAGGGTGAAGGGGCCGCGCGGGCTGTTGAAGCTGATGCCGTCCATGGCCTCAATCATTTTGTCCACGTTGGTGTCGCCTTCTGTCCGGTTGAGCATCTCAACGATCACACGGGCGGTGTCATACCCTTGCACAGAGAAGACGTTGGCTTCACGGCCGGTTTTTTCCTTGTAAGCGGCCGTAAATGTCTTGTTTTCCGGATTGTCCAGCAGGAACGCCCAATGCAGGGTGCTGCGAACACCCTTGGCGGCATCTCCCTCGCCCGGAAGCACATCTTCTTCCACCATGAAACCAGCGCTCAAGAGGGGGAGCTGCCCCGACAGGCCGAAGTCGCCATATGCTTTCACAAAGGTCACGGCCGCGCCGCCGCTGTAGAAGGAGTACACCAGGTCAGCGCCGGAATCAGCCAACTCGGCCATGAACGGAGCCGGGTCGCCCATGTTGGGGAAGGGGGTGCGCTGCACCATCACTACCTGGCCGCCGGCCGCCTCGAAGCTGTTGGTGAAACCAGTGATGTTGTTTTCGCCGGCGGCGTAGTCGGGCACGCTGATGGCCGCCTTTTTGCCCACATTGTTGGCGGCCCAGCCGCCCATGCTCCACGGCGCCATCCAGTTGGTGAACGACGTACGCCAGATGTAGGGCGTTTTTGCCCCACGGCTGATGGGGTTGGCTCCGGCGTTGGCGCAAACGAGCAACTTCTGGTTGTCGTGGAAAAAGTCGCGCAGGCCCATCAAGACGCCAGAACTGACGATGCCGGCGACAAAATCCACTTCGTCCTGCTCAACCAGTTTGCGCACCTTTTGCTGGGCAACATCCGGCTTAATCTCGGTGTCTTCCGTGATCAATTCGATCTGGCGGCCGCCTGCTTCGTTACCCACCTCATCAAAGTACATCTTCATGGCATCGGTGATACTCTCGCCTAAGACAGCGTAAATGTCTGAATAAGGCAACAGTACCCCAATCTTGACCGGACCGGATGCGCCGCCACCACAGGCGCTCAGGATGGCCGGCATTGCCAGGGCTGCGGCCGTCCCACCGGCAGCTTTCAAAAACTGTCGGCGTGTCACTGTTGATTTGTTCTTGTAATACATGTTTCCTCCTCTGTATAAAACGAACAAAAAATGGTCGAAAGGCCGCCCAACGGATTGGCTTCTGAGCAAGTTGAGTGGGTTGGGGCGGACGAGAAAGCGCGAAACACAGAGTTGCCCCGCATTTCACGTCTCACGTTTCAGGGTAACAGTTCCTTGACGGTGGTTGCAAGCATTTGTCCTAGGGCATTAAAAATCATTTCCCCTTCCGCGACAGACGCTTTAGCCGGATCACCAAAATAAGCCCATTCGCTGCCCGCTTCCTTGAATGTGCGCGCGCCGTGGTTGCGAATGCGGTGCGGCAAATCAATCCAGATGGGGGTCAGGCCCTGCCGTTTGCTTTCGCGCACCAGATCAGGCCGGGCTGCCATGACCAGGGAGGTTTCATAAGACCCGGCGTGGCGCGCGCCGGCGCGGAATTCCTCGGTCAGTGTGGCCGCCCAGCGATCATCCCGCACATCAGGCACAGCGACCTTGGCGATATTGGCTTCAGTCACCTGGCGCGCGCCCGCTTTGATGGAGGCGAAGTGGGCGGGTTCTAAATGGTGGTTGGAGAAAACAATGCGGGTGAAGCCGTGCGCCGCGAAGGATTGGCACACGGCCGTGACCAGTTGTGTCAGGGTTTCTGCGGGGATGGTCACTGTGCCGGCAAAAGGCATGCCAAAGTTGGTGACGCCGTAATAGAAGGGGGGAGCGATGGCGCATTCAATACCGTCGTCAGCCAGCAACTCGGCCGCGCGCCGACACGATCCCTGGGCAATGATCACATCTGTTTCCAGGGGAAGATGTGGCCCATGCGCTTCCGTCGCGCCGGTAGGAATCAGCACAACCGGAGTGCGTCCTGCCAGAGTAGCTACGTCAGGCCATGCCATTTCTGCCAGATAGTTGAGGCCAATCATCGCTTCTTAAGCATATCGAGGGATCGCCACCTCTCCCGAAATAGATACCGACTAGCTGGTATGTTTTAGTGTAGCATTCACCAGAAAGCTTGTCAAACGAGCATATCCGTGGGCGCGAAGACGCCGCCCGGCAAACAATTCACGGTTACAAGTGATGTCCCGTTACGCCCGGAGTCTGAAACGCTGGATTTTACCCGTGGCTGTTTTGGGCAGCTCGTCCAGGAACTCGATCCAGCGCGGCCGTTTATATGCAGCCATATTTTCCCGGCAATGTCCGATCAGTTCCTGCTCCAGCTCGGCCGAGGGCGCATATCCTTCATTCAAGACGACAAATGCCTGCGGCTTCACCAGATTTGACTGGTCTACCTTCCCGACCACGGCGCACTCCAGCACGGCCGGATGGCTGATCAGGGTGCTCTCTACCTCCATGGGGGAGACCCAGATGCCGCCAACTTTGAGCATATCATCTGCGCGGCCTGCGTGCCAATAATATCCGTCCTCATCCACATAATACTTGTCGCCGGTGAAGAGCCATTCTCCCTGGAACGTTTGCCGGCTCCGTTCATATTGGTGCAGGTATGACAGCGCCACCGTATCCCCGTTAACCAGTAAATTACCGATTTCGCCCTGCGGCACATCGTTTCCTTCTTCATCCACAATGCGCAGCTTATACCCGTCGAACGGCTTGCCGCTGCTTCCGGGGCGGATGTCGCCGGGGCGGTTGGAGAGGAAAATATGGTAAGCCTCTGTCGAGCCAATGCCGTCAATGGTGTCTAAACCGGTCGCTTCTTTCCAGGCATGCCAGATAGGGGCAGGTAACGCTTCTCCGGCGGAAACACACAGCCGCAGGGAGGATAAATCATACTTCTTGGTGAAGTCGGGGGTGGCCAGGGCCATGGCATAGCCGGTGGGAGCGTTGTACAGGATGGTGGGCTTAAACCGGTCAATCATTTCCAGGATGTTGGTGGCAACGCGGGGCGAGCCGGGATACAGGACGATGCTGGCGCCGACGCTCCAGGGGAAGATAAGGTTTCCTCCCTGACCAAAGGCGAAGAACATTTTTGCCACGGAGAAGGTGCGGTCATCTTCCCGCAGGCCGAGGACATTTTTACCCCAATAGTGGGCCGTTAGGGGCAAATCTTTATGGGCGTGGAGAATCCCCTTCGGCTGGCCGGTGGTACCGCTGGAATAGTTGAGTGTGGCGAAATCATCACGGTGGGTGGGCGCGGCCGTCAACTCGGTTGATTCGCCGGCGATCCAATCCGTGAATGCTGTGCTCCGCTCGTTCCCCTGGCCGAATACGATGACATGTTCCAGGAATTGTTGTTTGTCCCGGATCTCTTCGATCTTGGGCAGCAATGACTCATGGACGAACAGAACGCGCGCCCGGCTGTCTCGCAGGATATAGTCGTACTCGTCCGCCGTCAGCAGGGTGTTCATGCCCAAAGCGGCCGCGCCGATCTTGATGATGCCGAAATATGCCGTGACCCATTCGGCCACATCCAGCGATAGAATGCCGACGATGTCGCCTACCCGAACATCGAGCTTTTTGAGGGCATTACCGACCTGGTTCACTTCATCAGCCACTTCCTGGAAGGTCATGTTGCAGGCTGGGGTGAACAAGGCCACTTTATCAGCCCGGTCAGGCAGGTTGTGTTCCAGGATTTCGACAGCATTGTAATAGAGGGGAATATCTGACGCTCTCATTCTCTTGCTCCTTCGAAAATAACCGAGATCAGGCGACTGGGGAGTTATCTCTCAGTCCCTTATTCTCTAATTTCATGCGTCGGCGGCTTTAACGCCAGGCGCATTTCTTTTAGCTCAGCCTGGTTGCGTTCTTCCAGGCGGAATGCCTGTTCCTTGCCATTCAAGTAGGGATCGGGCCAGAATTGTTTTTCGTAATTGTACTGGGCAGATGCGTGTAAAGTAAAGTAGGGATTGGTCAAATGCGGCCGCGCCAGGGCCACTAAATCCGCCCGTCCCTGCAGCAGAATGGTGTTGACCTGATCGGGCGTGGTGATATTACCGACGGCCATGGTGGCAATGCCCACTTCATGCCGTACTTTGTCCGCGAATGGAGTCTGATACATACGGCCGTACACCGGGTCCTGATCCGGTACCGTCTGCCCTGTGGAGACATCAATCAAATCCGCCCCCGCTTCCTTCAGCATCGCGGCCAGCGCAATCAAATCATCGCCGGATAGCCCGCCCGGATACCAGTCCGTGGCTGAAATTCGCACCGACATCGGCTTATGGTCCGGCCAGGCCGCGCGCATTGCCTTGAACACCTCCAGTGGGAAGCGCATCCGGTTTTTAATCGGGCCGCCATACTCGTCCGTGCGCCGGTTGGTGAGCGGGGAGATGAAGCTGGCCAGCAGATAGCCGTGCGCCATATGGACTTCCAGCATGTCGAAGCCGGCTTCATCCGCATAATGCGCCCCCCGGACAAACTGGGCCACAATGCGATCCATATCGGCGCGGGTCATTTCGCGCGGCACCTGGCTCTCCGGCAGGTAGGGAATAGGGGAGGCGGAGAAAAGAGGCCAGTTCCCGTCAGGCAGAGGGTGATCAATCTCCTCCCAACCTAACTGCGTCGAACCTTTGCGGCCAGCGTGCCCGAGCTGCATGCAGATTTTGGCGCGGCTGTTCTCATGGACGAAGTTCACAATCCGCTTCCACGCCAGGCATTGTTCCTCATTCCACAAACCCGTGCAGCCGGGGGTGATGCGTGCATCAGGAGCAGGACAGGTCATCTCGACAAAGACAAGTCCTGCGCCCCCAATTGCCCGGCTGCCGTAATGGACGAAGTGCCACTCGTTGGGCACGCCGTCCTGGGCGGAATATTGGGCCATGGGAGAGACGACCACCCGGTTTTCCACCACCATGTCTCGTAATCTGAAGGGGGTGAACATGGGCGGGGTATCATCAGCCACATCAAAGCCGTTTCGCCGTACTTCGTCCAGGAACCAGCCCTGCACCTTTTCCACGAAGCGCTCGTCGCGCAAGAGGAGGTTTTCGTAGGTGATTTGCTTGGAGCGGGACATCAATCCGAAGGCGAATTGCTCCGGGGAGAGATGCCAGTAACGGCCGATGTTTTCAAACCAGACGAGGGACACTTCGGCCGCATGTTGTGTTTTGCCTACTTCATCACGGCGGTCTCGCTCGAAGGCGGCCAGCGCCCCGGAAACGGCCGCGTTCGAGCGGAGGGCCTCAAACAGGGCGATGGCGTCTTCCATCGCCAGCTTGGTGCCGGAGCCGATGGTGTAATGGGCGGTGGCCTTGGCGTCACCGATCAGCACGATATTGTCCTTCACCCACCGTTCATTACGAATAGTGGGGAACCGCCGCCAGAGGGAGCGATTGGTGATGAGCTTGTGCCCGTCTAATTCCTCGGTAAAGATTTTCTCGATTTCGGCCTTATACTCCGCCTCGCTCATTTCCCCAAAACCAAGCCCTTCCCATACTTCCTGGGGCATCTCAATAACCCAGGTGCTTTGGTCCGGCTCATATTGATAGCAGTGAGCGGTGACAATGCCGTGATCCGTCTTGTGAAAGTAATACTTGAAGGCATCCATCGGCTTGGTGGAGCCGAGCCAGCAAAATTGATTGAGCCGCCAATCTACTGTGGTACCGAAATGATCTTTGAACGCTTCCCGGATTTTGCTGTTGATGCCGTCGGCGGCCACGATGAGGTCACTGTCCCCGAATTGGGCTAAATGCGCTGGTTCCACTTCATGTTCAAAGTGCATCGTGACGCCGAGTTCGCGGCAGCGTGTTTGCAGCAGCAAGAGCAATGTTCTGCGAGAGCAGCCGCAGAACCCGTTCCCGCCGCAGCGCAGCGTGTGCCCTTTGTAATGGATGTCCACATCGTCCCAATAGGCGAAGTGGCGTCGAATCATCTCGTAGGAAGGTTCGTCGTAATCGCGGAAGATGCCCAACGTCTCATCAGAGAAAACAACGCCGAAACCGAAGGTGTCATCGGCCCTGTTTCGCTCATAGACGACGATCTCGTATTCCGGCCATTCTTTTTTGGCAAGAAGAGCGAAATATAAACCACCGGGACCGCCCCCAATGATCGTTATTTTCATGGTTGGTTGTGTGTCCTCTTTCCCGAAAAGTTTGCTTTTTGGGCCTGACTAGGTCAGTTTATTTGTGAAACATAGTGCAATTATTGGACGGGCGTCATTGAAGTGTGTTATATTTTTACATGCATCTATAAATGTGTCAACTTGCGTTTGCTGCGGGGCGTTACAGGATTTAGCCATCCTGCACGGCCGTATGAGTGCGTTGTCCTCATGGATCTGGATCAAAACCTGGAGTTGGTGACCAGGCCAACCCATAGCACGCAGTTTTACCTGTTCAACCTGTTTGCAGACTACATTGTGCCGCGCGGCGGCCGTATCTGGACCAACGACCTATTATATCTCCTCAACCTGCTGGGCGTTGGCGAACGGGCCGCGCGGTCTACCCTCTCCCGCATGAAAAAGCGGGGGTGGCTTGTTCCGCAAAAACACGGCCGTCAAAGCCAATACAGCCTGACGGAGCGGGGGCAGGCCGTTCTGGAAGAAGGGGATAAGCGCATCTTTGAGAACCCCCTCACCGACTGGGACGGCGCATGGCGTCTGGTTGTTTACTCGCTGCCAGAGGAAAAGCGCAAATTAAGAAACGAGTTGCGCAAAAAACTGATCTGGTTTGGGTTTGGCAATCTCGCCCCTGGAACCTGGATTTCTCCTCACGATCGTCACCCGGAAGTGAGGGCGATTCTGACAAAACTGGGGGTGCTGGAGCATGTCATGCTCTTCACCGGCAGCACCGTCGCCAATCTGGAAATTGTGCAGCGATGTTGGGCTATTTCTGAACTGCAAGCGGAATATGAAGCCTTTATACAGCGCCACCAGCCCGCTTATGAGGCATTGCTGGCGCAGTTCACGGATGGCGAACCCGGCACATTAACCCCCGAAGCATGTTTCGTCACCCGATTTTGGTTGACCTACGACTTCCAACGGTTCCCCCGCAAGGACCCGAACCTGCCAGTGGTGCTGCTGCCTGAAGATTGGGCTGGTTTTAAGGCGCGCCGGCTGTTTATGGATTACCGCCAGCTCTTAAGCCAGGGGATGGGGCGCTTTATGGATACAATAGTATACGGCAGTGATGCTTGAGTCGTTTTACGTTCAACGACGTCGCTGAACCCGATCGCCGATTAAGGAGGTTTTATGTCCTACGATTTTCTCTACGATGTATCTGAAGGAGTGGCTACCATTACCTTCAACCGCCCCGATGTCCTCAATGCCCTCACTTTTGAGATTTACGCCCAATTCCGCGACCTGATGGAAACCTTGCGCTACGATGATGCCGTCAAAGTGGTAGTGCTTACCGGCGCAGGCCGCGCTTTTTGCTCCGGCGGCGACGTATACGACATTATTGGTGAGTTGCTGGAGCAGGATGTGAAAGGACACCTGGATTTCACCCGTATGACCGGGGCCACTGTGTTCAACATGCGTCAGTTGGACAAACCCATTATCGCGGCGCTGAACGGTACCACCGCCGGCGCCGGCGCGGTCATTGCCCTGGCGTCAGATCTGCGTATAGCTTCGGAAAAGGCGTCGTTCCGGTTCCTCTTCACCGGCGTCGGCCTTACCGGAGCCGATATGGGGGCAGCGTACTTGCTGCCTCGCGTTGTGGGCATGGGGCGCGCGACTGAAATCCTGTTTTTCGGCGGCAAAATCACGGCCGCGCAGGCGGAACGCATTGGGCTGGTGAACCGGGTTGTGCCCCCTGAAGAATTACTGCCCACGGCGCAGGAGTGGGCGGCGCGGCTAGCGAACGGCCCGACATTGGCCTTGAGCATGACCAAGCGCCTGCTCAACAATGAGTGGAACATGGATCTGACCTCAGCCCTGGAGTCGGAAGCCCAGGCGCAGGCGCTCATGTTGATGGGAGAAGACCACCGTATTTTCTTTGAGGCGTTTAAGGAGAAAAAACGGCCGGAGTTCGTTGGGAGATAGCGCCTGATGCCCAAACAAATTATCAATCCCCCTCAGTTAGTTCCTCCGCGCGGCTTCAATCATGGCATCCTCGCCAGCGGCGGGCGGGTGTTATTCCTTGCCGGACAGGACGCCAGCGACAGCAACGGCCGTATCGTCTCTCCCGGCGATCTGGTGGCCCAGTACGAACAAGTCTTGCATAATTTGCAGGCCGTCGTCGAAGAAGCGGGCGGCGCCATGCGCGATATCGTCAAGCTCAACATTTTCGTCAAAGACCGCGACGAGTATGTGGCCAAACTGCGCGAGTTAGGGCGTATCCATAAGCGATATTTCGGCGAGTATTATCCGACGATGGCTCTTTTTGAGGTAACCGGGTTTTTCCAGGAAGAAAACCTGGTCGAGCTAGAAGGCTTTGCTTATTTAGAGTAGGAACTGTATGAATTTCGAGCTGACCCCCCAACAAAAAGAGGTACAGGCGAGAGCGCGCCGGTTTGCCCAGGAAGAAGTGGCTCCCTTAGCCCGCGAAACGGATGAAACAGGTGAATTCCCTTTGCATCTGGTGCGGCGCATGGGGGAACTTGGCTTCCTGGCCGGGCCGGTAGAAACCCGATACGGTGGCTCCGAGATGGATTATGTGAGCTTTACGCTTATTTCCGAGGAACTCGGCCGTGCCGACTCCTCCGTGCGCGGCTTCCTCGCCGTTCATGCCAGCCTGGTATCCCTCTGCATCCGTGACTGGGGCACAGAGGCGCAAAAGCGGAAATACCTGCCGCGCCTGGCCACGGGTGAATTTATCGGCTGTTACTGCCTCACCGAGCCTAACGCCGGCTCTGATGTGGCCAGCATGGAATCCACTGTGCGCGAGGCAGCAGACGGCTACGTCATTAACGGGGAAAAAATCTGGATCACCAACGGGGGCATTGCCGACGTTGCCCTTGTCTTTGCCAGCATTGACCGCAGCAAACGGCACCGGGGCATCTGTGCCTTTATCGTGGAAACGGGCACGCCGGGCTTTCACCGGGAGCCGATGCCGGGCAAGGAGTTGGGACACCGATCCTCAAGCCACGCCCATATCACCTTTGATGAGTGTCACGTTCCCAAAGAGGCGTTGTTGGGCGAAATTGGCGGCGGGTTCAAGGTGGCCATGTCGGCCCTGGATCATGGACGGCTGGGGGTGGCGGCCGGCGCAGTGGGCATTGCCCAGGCATGCCTGGATGCCTCGGTGGATTTTGCGCGCAAGCGGCGGCAGTTCGGCCAGCGGATTGGCGATTTTCAGATGATCCAGGCGGCGATTGCCGACATGGTAGCGGATATTGAAGCGGCGCGATTGTTGGTGTACAAGGCGGCGTGGATGAAAGAGCAGGGGCTTCCCACGACGCGTTTTACGTCCACTGCCAAGCTGTTTGCCACGGAGATTGCGGCGCGGGCTGCGTCTGAGGCGGTGCTGCTGCATGGCGGTCGCGGCTACAGCAACGTGTATCCGGTGGAGCGCCTTTACCGGGACATCAAGGGGTTGCAGATTTACGAAGGCTCGTCACATATTCAACGCATTGTCATTGCGCGTGACGTGATCGGCCGAGATTTTGGAGACCAGAGACTAAAGACCAGCGACTAGAGACTAGCTGACCCTTACTCAAAGACAATCTTCACGAAGCGACGGAGTAGCTCATTCGCTTCCGGGCTGTGGTCGAAGCGATCTAACGTTTCTTGCAGTTCCTCCGGACTCATCGTCGAGGCGTACCCATCAAGGTAGCGGCGGAAACGCTTCAAATTCTCCTCTTTCGTCAGCTCAGGGTGGAACTGCGTGGCCCAGATAGGCTGGCCGGGCACGCGCAGCGCCTGGTAAGGAGCGAACCGGCTAGAGGCCAGATGCAATACGCCGGGCGGCAGGCGGCTGGCCCGGTCCTTGCGGCCCAATTGCGCGCGAAAGCGGTCAGGCAGGGTGCTAAATAGCTCATCGGCACGGCCGTCGTCCGTCAAGGCGAGTTCAAAAGTGCCGACCTCGATCCCATCCGGGTCGTACACAATTTCGCCGCCCAACGCCTTCACCAGCAGTTGGAAGCCAAAGCACGAGGCAAATAGGGGGTGGCCGACGGCGGCGACCTCGGCCAGCAGTTCCAGAACAGCGGGAAAGCGGGGTAGGTTCGCCTTAGAGACGTAATACTCCCCGCTGCCGCCGACCATCAGGGCGTCATACCGGCGCACCTGGGCCAGAGTAGGAGCGCTGCTCAATAAATCGTGGGGGATGACATTTTCAAAAGAGACGCCCGTCAGTTCGGCAAAGGATTGCCGCTCTTCCAGACGGGCTGTGTCATCGGCGTGACGGGCCTGGAGCAAGAGGAATTTGATGTTCATGGGGGCGGATTGTAACAACGCAACCGCAACCGCTCAAATTCGTGATACGATTATGGGCAATGAACGCACAAGAGCGAAGCACGTTGCTCGCGCGCGAGTTCGCGCGCAAATTTGCGGGGATATATGACGGGCCTCCCACTGTGTGGGTGCAGGCCCCCGGCCGCGTAGACCTGATGGGCAGTCACACGGATTACAATTTGGGCTTCGTGCTGACCCAGACCATCGACCGGAATACCTGGATCGCTGCCCGGCCCCGCGACGACGGGAAGGTTGTGGTGTGTTCCCTGAATGTGGACGGCTGCGGCCGCTTCGACCTGGATCAGATTGAATACGATACGGCCGTGCCCTGGAGCAACTACGTGCGCGGCGTAGCGGCCGTCTTTCAGGAGGCGGGGTATCCGCTGCGCGGTTTTGACGGCCTGGTGCACAGTACTGTGCCTTTGAGCAGCGGGTTGAGTTCCTCGGCCGCGTTAGAAGTGGCCACGGCCGTGCTCTTCGATGCGCTGGGGGAGCTGCAGATTGACCCCCTTCAGATGGCTTTGTTGTGCCAGCGCGCGGAAAACGAGTTCGTCGGCCTGAACTGCGGCATCCTCGACCAGTACACCTCGGTCATGGGGCAGGCAGGCCGGGCTTTGCTGCTGGACTGCCGCGCCATCAGCAGCCGGAGTGTGCCGGTGGCGTCCGCCATCCAGGTCGTGATCTGTGACACGCGCGCCAGACGGGAGCTGACCGGCTCGGAATACGCACAGCGGCGCGCCCAATGCGAGGCCGGTGTGCGCCTGTTTGCCCGGTTCGCCCCCGAGATTCACGCCTTGCGAGACGTTTCCCTGGAGCAGTTGGCGCGGCATGAGGCCGACCTGCCTCCGGTGGTCGCCCGGCGCTGCCGTTTTGTCATCGAAGAAAACCGGCGGGTGTTCGATATGGCGGATGCGCTGGCCGAGGGGAATCTGGCCCAGGTAGACTCACTGACGGCCGCTTCCTATGCGGGCGCGCGCGACCTTTACGAAATCAGTTCGCCTGAGATGGAGGCAATGATGGAAGCGATGCGGAGCGGGCCTGGCGTCATCGGCGCGCGCCAGGCGGGGGCAGGGTTTGGAGGATGTATGGTCGCTTTCGTGCGCACCGGCCAGGTTCCCCGGTTCACACAGCATGTGCGCGAGCGGTACCGCGCCGACGCCGGCATCGAGCCGGACGTGTACCCTGTGACCGCTGCGCCGGGAGCCGGGCGCATCTAACAATCAACAATCAACGGACAACGGATAACGGGTCACGGACAACGGGTAACGGATAATGGACAACCGGCGTCAACCGTTGATTTTGAATCCGGCCAGGTGCTCCAACGCCTTGACCAATGCGTGGTTCCCTTCGCTTCCTAATCCCCGTTGCTGCAGGGCGCGGTACAGCTGGAACACCAGGCTGGCGCCGGGCAAGGGGACGCCCATCTGATCGGCCGCTTCCAGCACCAGCCGCAAATCCTTTTGCTGCAAATCGATGGTGAAGCCGGGCCGCCAATCCCGCTCAATCACCTGGGGGCCGCGATTGCTCAACATCCAGCTCCCCGCCGCGCCGTCGGACACGGCCGCCAACGCCTTTTGCAAATCCAGCCCGCCCGCCTGGGCAAATAGCAGCGCCTCGCTCACGGCTTGCATTGTCCCCACCACCAAAATCTGGTTCACCAGCTTCACCGTCTGGCCTGCGGCCGTGCCCCCCACATGGGTGATGGTCTTGCCCATCGCCTTGAAGACGGGCAGCGCTCGTTCAAATTGGGCCGCCTCTCCGCCCACCATGATGCTCAACGTGCCGTTGGCCGCCCCTTCGCTGCCGCCGCTGATGGGGGCATCCAGCATGTGCACCCCTTTCTCAGCCAGAGCGGCGGCGAGCGCCTGCGTTGCCTGGGGGCTGATGGTGCTGCAATCAATGAGCAGTGATCCCGCCCTGGATCCGTGAATCACCCCGTCCTCGCCCAGGATGACCGCCTCAACGTCCGGCGTGTCGCTGACGCAGGTGATGGTGATGTCGCTGCGCCCCGCCACATCAGCCGGGCTGTCTCCCGCGCCGGCTCCGGCTTCTACCAGCGGCGCCATGCGCGCGGCCGTGCGGTTCCACACACAGAGGTCGAAGCCTGCCTTGAGCAAATTGTGGGCCATCCCTCGGCCCATAATACCTAACCCGATGAATCCTATTTTCTGGCTCATGATCACCTCGCCGGCGCATTATCCCTGGCGGGTTCTTCACTGTCAACAGGATCATTGGGCGCTCTTCACCTGATGACGCTGGGCAGATAGGCTTTGTAAATTTTGTAGCCGGGCGGGTAGAACTCGTAAGCGCCCATGTCGCAGGCAGCGGTTCCGTCATTGTTCCCGTCAACGGGGCGCAGTACCCAGCCGTCCCGGTCGGTGATGGGGCAGCCGGCGTTGCCGCCGCTGCCATTTTGGGCCGCGTTGGGGTAGGAGCGCAAGATGGTTCCAGGCATGGGGAAAATGCAGCGTCTCTACCGTGCCCGCGCCAGATAAATATGCACCTGCTGCCAATCATGTAAAACCCACTCATCCAACCACGCCTTCTTTACCCCCCAGGGCTGCAAAACGGCCGCCACCGCCCGCAGCGTCAATTCAATGTACCGCGCCACATCAATTGCAGCCGGGTCAAGCGGTTCCGGTGAGTCCCAGGCAAACACCCCCGGTTCCCCCACCGTCAACACAAAGCGAATCCGTTGACCCGGGAACCGCAGTTTATGGGCGGCTTGCAGCTGGGCCGCGGCGCGCGCCGCCGGCGACCGCACTTTGTACTCTTCTAAAGGACGGCTCAATGTTTGGGAGACCAACAGCCGTTGAGGGGGCACTTGCCCGGAGCGGAGCGCTTCCAACTGGCGGCGGACGTCATCAACGATCTGGGTCAAGCAGTCGTTGAGGTTGGGCGTTCGGGCCAGCCGCTCCAAGATGCGGCGCTGCACATCGGCGACAAAGGGGGGCGTATCATGCCGCCGCAGCTCGATGCCCCTGACCTTCAATTCGCCCGTTTCAAATGCGCCAAAATACCGGTTGGGGACGGGCACCCGCTCGTCCAGCCTGGACGGCAAAAAAGCGATCCATTTATAAAACCCCTCCACCACAATGGGTAGGCCGGTACAGCGTTCGATGCTGTCAAGCAGCGGCTGGACGGCCGCTTTGCTCTTGACTCCCGTCCGCTTGACCCACAACCCATCCACATACAGATGCACGACCTCATACCCCAGCGCTTCGGCCGTTTCCTTGGCGCGCAGCAAAGCTTCCCGGCTGTAGGCGGTGATGGCTTCATGCGCCTCAATACGGCCGAAGCGGGCCCGTTTGTACCCGGCGTAGCCAAAGGCGACGACCAGCAGCCACTTTAAGGCGGTGGAGCGGGATTGGAGCGATGGGCGGCGGCAATCCCATCGGGCCAGGCCGGCTAACCGGGCTTTGATGGCGATACGCTTTTCCAGAATCGGCTGCAAGGTTTCCGGCAGCAGCCCCCGTTTACGCTGGTCTATGGGCATGTTAAGTTCAGGCACCAGGGCCACATTGGGGCTGGTTACCTTCACCGTTTCCGGGGAGATGTTAAACAAGGAAATGATGGAGGGATACATGGACACGAAATCAATTTCCACCACATCGGTGTGCAAGCCGATTTGCGGTTGGAAGACCAGCCCGCCCCTATCCGAACGCAGCAGGGAGCGGGCGCTTTTGTAATACTCCGCTTGCTGTTTGGTGTAGGGGACCATGACGCCGCGCCTGAGCGCGGTAATCATCTGCATGGCCGTGATGCCCGCGCCGGGGCTGCGCCGGGCCATCTCCTGCACCGGCATTCCGGTCACCAGCGCCTGCTCCAAGACGCCGCTCACGTCATATTCGTTGAACATGAGGGCGTTTTTGATGTCGATGTGCCAACGGCCGTGCAAATAGGTCTGTTCCCCCCGATGCAAGACCATGCCGTAGGTGAAGTAACTGCCCGCTTTTTTGACCAGATACGGCCGCTGCCCATCGCGGCTGGGGTTGAAGGGGATGCCGGTTTCAGCAGCCTGCCGCCGCAGGTAAGGGAACAGCCAGGTATCGCCGAATTGAGTCAATATCAGGTCCGGGTCATGCCGCCTGATGGCGGCTTGCAGGCTGATGAGCAGCAAACGGCCGTTACGCAATGAATACGCGCGCACCTTGCCCTCAACCCCGATGTGCAAACAAGTGGGAGGGCGATGGGCCGGGGGGACATCGGGGGCAAGGGTCAGCACACGGATGGGCGGCGGCGGGGCGTCAATCCGCCAGCGGGAATCGAGAGGGGCGATGTGGAGGGCCGTGTCGCCGTCCGCCGTCACCCGGCATCTAAGCGTGGGAAAGACGTCAAACCGGGCGGCGTATTGCACAGAAACAGGGATGTCGGCGTCGTAATACTCCAGATCGGGAAACCGCTCGCGGACGCGGCGGAATAACCGGGGCTGCACGGCCGTATCCACCTCAACGGCCAGGACATCTAACAAACCATCAAATAAATCTTCCCGCCGCGTGCGCGATAATCGGACGGGAGCCCCGCTCCTTCGCAGATACCGCCATAATGCTCGCAAACGAGGAAAGGGGCCGGCGGCGTAAAAGGTGGTGGTCAACGGCTGCCGGAATTGATGCCGCTCGCCGTCATCCCCCAACAGCCACAACACGACCCCATGGTCGCCGACCCCATGGCCGGCGCCGGCATACACATCCAGCAGCCAGCCGGAAAGTTTATCGGCCATGGTCAACGGCCGTTGAGCCTGGCTTCTAACTGCTCAATGCGGCGCTGCTGCTCGAGCAGGATGGCGAACAGGACGCTTTCAAACGGGAGGGCATGGTCGGCCATGCTGATGGCGGCCGTATGCCGCCGGGCGGCGGCAAAGAGGGCGTCGAACCGCTTCTGGTCATCTGCGCGCAGTGCCCGCCGGAAATTCCGAAAATTGGCGATTTCGTTGAGGATGAGTTGATTGGTTGTTTGTAAGGTACGGCCCATGGGATGACCTCTAAAAAAGTGGGGGTTGAACCGATTCTGCGGGGGAATGGTAAAGGTAGAGCCGGTCGGCTTTGTCCTGGATTAGCTTCATCAGGCCGGGGCGCGTCGCCGCGGCCGACGGCCGTAATGCGACCAGGACGGGGGCCTGCCGGCCCAGTCGCTGCAACTGGGCCACAGCCATGCCGACCAACCGGACGCTTTCCCCGTCAGAGATGTTTTCATCATAGAAGGTGGTCAGCATGTCGATGACCACCAAGGGAGTTGTGGGTTCTGTTTCTGCCAGTAGTTTAACGGCTTGATAGCAGGTGAACGGCCGTGCCTGCCGGATACGGGCTAACACCTGGTCCAGATGAATGGTATACGGGCGAATGATGCGGGCCAGTTGGTGGACGTCAAAACGGTTTCCCCCCACGATGACCTGCACCGGGTTGTGTAAGGCCAATCGGGCGACGACTTCCAGAATGGGTTGTCTGTCCGGCAGGCCGGCGATAACCGTCATGCCGTGTTCTTTCCAGGCGGGTAAGGGCAGCATAAGGCCAGGATAGCGAACCTGCCCCCCGCAAACAATCACCCCGGTGGAGGAATGATCAGGGTATTTTACGGGCTAACCCCGCCGGGTGAACCGGCGGTGGTGGGGGAAGGCGGCTCGCCGTCCCCTACCCAGTCGCTCAAATCCAGCCCGGCCAACAGGTCGGAGAGGCTTTGTTTGCTGTGGACGTTGAACTTGGTCAAAATGCTTTTGATGTGGGTTTTGACGGTGTTGGGGGAAATGGAGAGGCGTTGGGCGATTTGGGGATTGGTCAGGCCCAGCCAGATGAGGGCGGTGACTTCCCGCTCCCGCCGGGTCAGCTGCCGCCAGATTTGCATGCTGCTTTCCGCTAATTCGTGATAGTATAATGCGTGGCTGATGAGATCATTGGCCACTTCCCCGATGGGTCGGCCGTGCTGCGCGGCGATCTCTTCCACGGCCGTGAGCAGGTCCGGGCGCAGTTGGACCAAAGCGGACGGGTTTTGAGTGACTCCCAGGATTTCACGAAGTTTGATGTGGATAGACATGGCTGATGCAGGATGGTCACAGAACGTACGTTCTAACACTTCTGGCCATGATTCTAACACAGGCTCGATGCTGGCTCATAAAAATAACGTGAAGATGGGGCTGGCTGCGCCGGACGGCCGTGTCAGTGCAGGCAGCAAAGGCGGCATTTCTCTGCCTGAAATGCATTCACCCCCCCTTTTTTTCTGGTATCATGTTCCCCATAGTTTCCAGGGAAAAAGCCGTGTCCTTACCAGCGCTGCGTGACCTGATAAACCAACACTTTTCCGCCGAAGAACTGCGCCAGCTTTGTTTTGGCCTGTCCATCGAATACGAAAACCTGCCCGGCGGTACCCGCCTTGCTAAAGTACAACCCCTCGCCCAATACAGCCCGCGCCATAGCCAACTGCCCGATTTATGTCAGCATTGCCGCCAAAAACGACTTGTGTAATTTACGCATATTTTGTAGGCTACATACAAGTTAAGCCGCACGGAGGTAAATTATGTTTCCCCACACCACAATCAGTCGCACCGAGTTGGCCCGCAGCACCCGCCAGACGCTAGAACAGGCGCGGCGGGGGCAAACGGTGCTGGTGGAAAGTTATGGCGAAGAACAGGTGGCTATCATGGATGCGATGGATTACCGGCTGCTGCGGGCAGTGGGCGTATACCGCGCTCGCCTCGATGCCCCGGCTCAGGATGAAATGGCACGGCCGCAAGGGTTGCCAAACGAAGCCGTGACCAACGCCCGGGTAACTGCCGGCGGAGACCCGCAGGCGGCCTGGGGCCTGGTCATCGCCGCCTACCTGGACGGCCACATCAGCCTGGGCCGGGCGGCGGAGCTGCTCAACCAATCCCGCTTTGAGCTGCAAGCTCGCTTCAACCGCCTGGGCATTCCCCTGCGCCTGGGAACCGAATCACCCGCTGCCGCGCAAGCCGATGTCCAGACGCTGGCCGGTGAGTCACATGAATAGCAAATGCGCTGCGTCCGGCGGATACACGCGCTGAGATTGAACCCATCTTGCCAGGGGACGCCATGACGTTGTCACTGTTGGATACCACCATCCTCAGTAACTTTGCCCATGCCCAACGGCCGGATTGGGTGCGGTTGGCGCTGGGCAGCCAGGCGGCGACGACACCGGCAGTCATGGCCGAGCTGCGCCGGGGGGAAACATTGGGATTCGTGCCCCATGTAGATTGGCGCTGGCTTCCGGTCGTTAACCTGACGAAGGCGGAGCAGACTCGTTTTGCCCAATATCGGGATGTGCTGGATCGCGGCGAGGCGGAATGTCTGGCTGTGGCCGTTGTCCGTAATGGCCGCTTTTTCAGCGACGATTTGGCTGGACGCCGCCCGCAACCTCTACCCCCACCTCTACCCGCGCATGGTGGAAATCATCCAGCAGTTGGGAGCCAGCGGGCTGGTCGCCGCCCCCACAGAAGCGGACGTCAACGGGCCGATGCGCGCGGAGATCCAGCGTTTCTTCCAGGCTGCCCGCGCCGATGCTTTGGAGCGCATTCCTATTTTCCGGCTGGCGTGGGATACGGCCGTTTCCGCTTTCGCCTCCCGCCAGGCATTGTACGAGCGTTACTTCTTCGGCGACCCGGTGCGCATGGCCGGCGTCCTGGTGCGCTCCCATGACATGACGCCCTACATGGACATCGTGCGCGATTTCTTGAAACGGACACAGGAGGAAGCATAAAAAGGCGGAGCCTCTTGTTATTTATGCGCCACTGACGTATAGTTTGCTTTGATTTGTAAGGAATGACTCAAATGAATGATGATGACTTGGCCGAGTTAGTCGAAAGCATTCAACAAGCCGGAGAAATCAAGAAGGGCGTGCGTGAACCAGGCCGTACCTTTGAGTTCTCGCCTCTCGACATCAAGGAAATACGTCGTCAACTCAACCAGTCACAAAGGGAGTTTGCCCTGATGATCGGCGTCAGCGTGGCGACTTTGCAGAACTGGGAACAAGGCCGGCGCAAGCCAGAAGGCCCGGCCAGAGCCTTATTGAAAATAGCCTCTGAGAATCCCGAAGCGGTCAGGGAAGCGTTAGGGGCATAAATTATGGAAAACAAAAATAAAGCTGTTGACCCACTACCAGATTCATTTGCTTCCGAAGAAGAAGCCGGGGAGTTTTGGGATGCTCACAGCACAATGGATTATCTGGAGCATTTAGAACCGGCAGATGACGTCATCGAAACAAGGAGAGGAAATGTGAATTATAAACAGACTTCTTTATTCTCCCCCGCAAGTGAGAAAACTGAATCAAAAACCAGGAAAGCAAAACAGTCTGAACGATTGCCCCGCCTGGATACAAACCCTGAAATTCGGGAGTGTTTATTGCAATTCTGTAGATTGCGATACGGCGAGATATGGGAAGACCCATTGAGCGGTCATCGCGTGGGGGTGCTGGACGCCACTAAATCCAACGATGTGATCAAGCTGGTTGAAAGCGAAAGAGCGTCTTTAGCCGTGAACGATCCACCATACAACGTTGCCGTCGGAAATGCCAATACTCGAAGCCTCTCTAAAGTTAACATAAATGATTACATCAAATTCTCTCAAAAATGGGTGCAAAACACTGTGGACGTTTTGCAGAATGATGCTCATTTTTACGTCTGGCTGGGGGCGGATTACAGGGATAATTTTCAACCTTTGCCCGATTTTATGATGATGATGCGGGATTTCCAGGCGCTACAGCCTCGTAATTTCATCACGCTCAGGAACCAGCGGGGATACGGCACGCAGAAGAACTGGATGTGGGTTCGTCAGGAGCTATTGCATTACGTTTCAGGGAACCCTCCGTTTAGCGTTGTTTACACAGATATACCGAAAATTCTGCGCGGCTATTACAAAGAAGTGAATGGCAAGGTCACTGAGAACCTGGAGCGCAGTAAATCCACGACGATTAGACCGGGAAATGTGTGGGTAGACATTCAACAAGTATTTTACCGGATGGAAGAAAATGTGCCCGGTTGTTATGCCCAAAAACCCCTCAAAGCGATAGAAAGAATCGTTGAGACCAGCAGTGAAGAAGGCGACTGTGTCCTTGACCTGTTTGCTCACTCAGGCACTACCTTAATTGCCGGGGAACGATTGCATCGAAGGATCTTCACATGTGATATTGACCCAATTTTTGCCGAGATCACTATCCGTCGGCTTGAGAATTACCGTAACACCGGGAAAACCGGTTGGCAATGGTACAACCCGTTCCCGGAGTATAACGTATGAATCTGGATGAATTGAAATCCACTCTTGACCAGTTAGCAGAGTCGCTTAGGGATGAGCAAAAGGACCTTCTAACAGCGAGATTAGACGCGCTTACTTCGGCTTATCCTTTCAATGAGTTTGAGTATATTCTCACCTTCCTGATCAATGAAGGTGTAATTACTTTTGACGAGTACGAGCGGTTACGAACGAACTATGTCAATGAAAACCGCTACCTGGATCTGTTTGGTCTGGCGCCGCGAATTTTTGGTCAGGTTTGGGGAGAAAAGCATTTAATAGACCTGGATAATCGTTTTACAAAACCCACCAAATCGCTTGATCCCGATTATGACGGTCAGTATGACCTGTGGATAGAAGGCATCCGTGTGGAAGTCAAAGCGTCAAGAGCAATCAACACAAAAAAGAAAGGGCCTTTATCCTCGAAGGCCCTTCGCCAAAACAGTAACGAACCGTTCTGGATGAATTTCCAGCAGTTAAAGCTCGACTTATGCGATGTTTTTGTCTTCATAGTGGTTTGGGTGAATCAGATTGAATATTGGGTGCTTTCAAACGAGGAAGTTAAAAAGAACCCTTATCTTAGCAAACAACATCGTGGCGGCATTGAATATCAGATCGGTTTTCGCAATAAGAACATTGCCGAATTTGATCCCCATAAAGTGAAAGCAAACGCCATAGGCGACACAGTAATAATGAAAGGTAGATCATAGAGAGTCTGTCAAGATTTGAGTAGGTAAACAACAATGAGTGATTTGATTGACCCGCGACAGTTTCGGCAGACGATTGGCTTGTTTGCCACCGGCGTGACGGTGATTGCCACCGACGTGGGCGGCGAGGTGCATGCGATGACGGCCAATGCGGTGTCGTCGCTGTCGCTGGAGCCAACGCTGGTATTGGCAGCCATCGGCAAGCGGGCCAAAATGGCGGCGCTGCTGGAGCAGGCAGATGGCTTTTCCATCAATATCCTGCGCCAGGAACAGCAGGCGCTGTCCAATTATTTCGCCGGGATGTGGCAGGAAGAAACGCCGCCGCCGTTTCGCTTTGTGGCCTGGGAGGGCGGGCCGCGGCTGGAGGGCTGCCTGGCGGCGCTGGGCTGCGCCCGCCACCAGATTTTGGACGGCGGCGACCACTGGATCGTCACTGGCCAGGTCGTGGCGCTGCACCAGGGGATTGAACCGCGACGGCAGCTCCTCTTCTACAGCGGTCGTTACGGCCGTCTCGACACAACCGGCTCCCCCTCCGCCCCCGGCCTGGGCTGGCAGGCGGAGCCGGTGCAGGTCTTCTACGATCCGTGGCAAAGGCAGTAAACAGTAATCGGTAAGCAGTAATCAGTTTTCTACCGATTACCGATAACTGATCACCGATTACCGAAAAACGGAGGCAACCATGACATTCTCCATCACCCGCGCCGGACACATCGAGTTCCGGGTCACCGACCTGGAGCAGGCGCGCCATTTTTACGTGGATGCGCTGGGCTTTTTAGAAAACGGCCGTGACGCCACTCATCTCTACCTGGGCGGGTTGGAAGAGCGGGAACATCACGGCCTCTCCCTGCGGCTGGCCGACAGCTTCCCCAGGTGCAGGCCGCCTACGACTGGTTCACCCCAACCCTCGGTTTTTTACTGCTCCGAGCTGACCGTCACCGAGGACGAGCCGCCCAGCCTGTGGGCCGCCTGGCTGCACCGCAAGCAAAACGTCCACGACATCGCCGTCATGAACGGCACTGGCGAATTACTACCGACGACCCCGCCGCCGCTGCGAGATCGGCCGGAGTTTGTGACTTAACTGTGTCATGTGCCAGGTATCACGTCTCATGACACCTGACACCTGATACCATCAAAGGAGAATGATCAATGGGCCACACGCTTGCCGAAAAGATATTGGCTGCTAAATGCGACCAGGGCGAAGTTTTTCCCGGCCAATTCATCAACGCCCGTGTAGACGTGGTGCTGGCTTCGGAACTGTCCGGCGTCCTGGCGATTGAGGAATTTGAGAAGATCAAAGGGGCGCGGGTGCGCGAGCCGGAGAAAGTGGTCTTCGTCATGGACCATTTCACCCCGGCCAAAGACATCAAAAGCGCCCAAATCGTCAAGCGCTGCCGCGACTTCGCCCGCGAACATGGCATCCGTTTTTACGATGTGGGCCGGGCGGGTATCCAGCATGTGCTGCTGCCAGAGCAGGGGATCGTCGCCCCCGGCGACCTGGTGGCGGGGGCCGACTCGCACACTTGCACCTACGGCTTCCTGGGCGCGTTCGGCACCGGCATCGGCTCTACCGACGCGGCAGCGGCGATGGCGCTGGGGGAAGTGTGGCTAAAAGTGCCGGAGAGCATCAAGTTCGTCTATCACGGCCGTCCCCCAAAATGGGTTGGCGGCAAAGATTTGATCCTGCACACCATCGGCGACATCGGCGTGGCCGGGGCGCGCTACCAGGCGATGGAATTCACCGGCGACGCCGTCCCTTACCTGAGCATGGCCTCCCGCTTCTCCATGGCCAACATGGCCATTGAGGCGGGGGCGATGGCCGGGCTGTTTGCCGCCGACGAGAAGACGCGAGAATTTGTGCGCCGTCGCAGCAAGCGGGAAGGGCTGTATTTTGAGAGCGACCCGGATGCGGAATATGCGGCCGTCCATGAATACGACGTGACCCAGATGGAACCGTTTGTGGCCGCCCCCTTTCTTCCCTCCAACGTTAAGCCGGTGTCAGAACTGGCCGGGCTGGAAATTGACCAGGTGGTTATCGGCATGTGTACCAACGGCAACCTGGCTGATTTGCGCGCCGCTGCCGAAGTGTTGAAAGGGCGTAAAATTCATCCCGAAGTACGCGCCGTCATTGTCCCCGGCACACAAAAGGTATACCTGGACGCCCTGCGCGAAGGGCTGATCGAGATTTTCGTGGACGCCAACTGCTCGGTGACGACGCCGACCTGCGGCCCCTGCCTGGGCGGCCACATGGGCGTCCTGGCCGAAGGGGAACGCTGCGTCTCCACCAGCAACCGCAATTTCCGCGGCCGTATGGGGCACGTGGAGAGCGAGGTCTACCTGGTGAACCCCTACGTGGCGGCGGCTTCGGCGATCACAGGCGCGATTACGCCACCGGCCGAGGTGATGGGATAGGACACAGAGGGCACGGAGAAGACACAGAGAACTCAGAGAAAGAGGAAAAAAAGAGAAAAAATCTTTGTGTTCTCTCCGTGATTCTCTGTGTCCCCTCTCTGTGTGCTCTGTGTAATTCTTCAGGAATTGTAATGAATAAGTTGACGGAGCAAATTATTGGCGCGGCGATTGAGGTGCACCGGCATTTGGGGCCAGGACTGCTCGAATCTGCTTACGAAACCTGCCTGGTTTATGAATTGGAGAAACTGGGACTAAAAGTTGAACGGCAAAAGGCGCTGCCACTGGTTTACAAGGAAATTCGTTTGGAGCAGGGATACCGAATTGATTTATTGGTTGAAGACAAGATTGTTGTTGAACTAAAAGTTGTTGAACATATTTTGCCCGTTCATGAGGCGCAAGTTTTATCCTATCTGAAATTGTCTGGCTGCAAAGTTGGCTTGCTGCTCAACTTCCAGGTCAAATTGCTCAAAGGTGGAATACGACGCTTCGTGATGTGATAAGAGGGACACAGAGGGCACAGAGATGACACAGAGAACACAGAGAAAAAGAGAGGAAATACTTTGTGTTCTCTCTGTAAATCTCTGTGTCTCCTCCGTGCGCTCTGTGTAGTAATTGATGAACGATGAACAAACGGCCGTTGCCGTCCACCGCTTTATGTCCGAACGAGACCGGTTGGCCCAACATCTGGGTATTGAACTGGTAGAGGTGCGGCCCGGCTACTGCCGGACAACGATGACGATGGCCCCGCATTTACTGAATGGGCACGGCTTGCTGCACGGCGCGGCCGTTTTTGCCCTGGCCGACGTCGCTTTCGCCGCCGCCTGCAATTCGTCGGGACAAACGGCGCTGGCGTTGAGCATGGACATCCATTTTGTGGCCACGCCCAGGCCGGACGCGGTGTTAACGGCCGTCGCCCGTGAAATCCGTCGCGGCAGCCGCACCGCCCTCTGCCGCATGACAGTGACCGATGACGAAGAGAATTTGATTGCCGAATTGCACGGCATGGCTTACCGGAAAGGAGAGAATTTTTTGGACACAGAAGGCACGGAGTAGACACGGAGAACTCGGAGAAAAAATTAAAAATCTCCGTGATCTCTCCGTGTTCTCCGTGCATCCTCAGTGCTCTCTGTGTCCCATAAATTTGGAGAGAAAAATGACCATTGGCGACCTACTCACCCAACAAGCGGCGCAGCATGGCGAACGGCCGTTCCTGCGCCTGAACGATACCCGCATCACCTACGCCGCAGCGGAGCGGCAGGCCAACGCCCTGGCCGCCGGGCTGCGCGGGCTGGGGCTGGAACCGGGCGACCGGCTGGCCGTCATCTTGCCCAACCTGCCCGAATACGTCCTCACCCTGTTTGCCGCCGCCAAAGCGGGGCTGATCCTCGTCCCCATCAACGTCCGCCGCCACGAGACGGAAGTGGCCGCCCGGATGGAAAAAACCCGCCCCCGCACCCTCGTCACCTTCTCCGACCCAGACACGTTCCACGGCGTGGATCACCTGGCGCTGGCGTACCGGTTACAAGACCAAATGGCCGGTTTGGCGCATGTGCTGGACATCAAGAGTGAGGCCTGGGCGGATATTCTGGCGGGCACGGCCGTTCCCCCCACCCCAACCGCGCAGCCAGACGATACGGCCGTCATCGCCCACACCCTGGGCAGCTCCGGCCGTCCACGCGGAGCCATGCTTACCCACAACGGACTGGTACGCAACGCGACGGCCGTCGTTGAAGCGTTGGCTGCCGCTCCCGACGACGTCTTCTTGGGGGCCGTCCCCTTCTCTAATGCCTTCGGCATCACTCCCACCATTCTGGCCTGCGCCATCGCCGGGGGCGAACTCGTCTGCCTGCCCCGCTACCGCCCCGGCGACGCCCTGCGCCTCATCCGGGAAGCGGGCGTCACCATCCATCACGGCGTGCCTACCATGTTCGCCCTGGAATTGAACCATCCCGACTTCGACCCCGCCGCCTGCCAGCTACGCACCGGCATTATGTCCGGCGCCCCCTGCCCGCCGGAACTGGTGCGCCGCTTCCGCGAAGAGACTGGCTGCCAGCTTCTGCTCGCCTACGGGCTGACGGAAGCCTCCCCCGGCGTCACCATCACCCGCTTTGACGATGGCCCGGTAACGGCCGTGGAAACCGTCGGCCGTCCACACGAAGGCATTGAACTGAAAGTGGTGGACGAACAGGGGCGCGATTTGCCCGCCGGTGCAGAAGGGGAACTGTGCGTCCGCGGCTACAACGTGATGAAAGGGTACTGGGACGACCCGGAAGCCACCGCCCAGGCGATTGACAGCGACGGCTGGCTGCACACCGGCGACCTGGCCGTGATTGACCCCGACGGCCCGGTGCGCATCGTCGGCCGCAAGGATGAGGTGATCAATCGCGGCGGCTTCAAGGTGTACCCCGGCACGGTGGAGATGGTCTTGCGCTCCCACCCGGCCGTCAAGGAAGCGGCCGTCGTCAGCATCCCCGACCTGATTTACGGTGAGATTTCTTGTGCTTGTGTGGTGAAACGGCCGTCCGCCGACCTAACCGAGCAGGATTTGCGCGACTTCGCCGCCGAACGGCTGGCCGATTATGCCCGCCCCGACCGCACCCTCTTCTTCGACCAGTTACCCCGGCGCGGCGGCGGCCCCGTGTGGAAAGAATACCTGCGGGAACGGGTGCGCATCCACGGCACAGCCTGGAAATTCGGCGCCAACATAGACACCGACGCCATCATCCCCGCCCGCCACTGTAACACCGCCGACCCGCGCGAACTGGCGCTGCACTGCATGGAAGACGCCGACGCCGCCTTCGTCGACAAGATGACCCGCGGCGACCTCATCGTCGCCGACGACAACTTCGGCTGCGGCTCCTCGCGGGAAGTGGCTCCATTGACGATTAAGGCGGCTGGCGTATCGGCTGTCATCGCTAAATCCTTTGCCCGCATCTTCTTCCGCAACGCCATCAACATCGGCCTGCCCATCCTGGAATGCCCGGAAGCGGTAGATGGCATCCGCGAAGGCGACCGCGTGGAAGTGGAACCGGCCGCCGGCGTCATCCGCAACCTGACGCGGAACGAAACCTACCGCGCCCAGCCCTTCCCCGATTTCCTCCAGCGCATCATTGACCGGGGCGGCCTGCTGGCCTACGTCGAGGAACGGCTGGTGCAGGAATCGTAGGTCAAATTGGTAATTTGACCGCGCAATTTAACAAAATTGCGCCACGACGGCCGGGAAATTCACATGGCCATCACCTGGCCTTTGGTGAGCAACAACAGGCACGAATGAATATGATACAATGCTGGTGAATTTAGCCGTTTAACATCTTGTGAAGGCAGCATTATGACGACAACAAGTATTCGTGAGAAACTGCAAAAGCAAATTGAAATTTTACCGGATGATATCGTTGAGCAAATCGCCGACTTTACGCTGTTTGTGATGACAAGGCGGAAAATAACTCCCGCTTATGATGATTGGGATAAAAACCAGTGGCAGGAGTTTGCCCTGGAACAGTTTTTTCGCGACGACGATGAAGTCGAATACACCTTAAAAGACGCTCAAGAGATCTATCATCCATGAAACCCGGTGACATTGTTCTCATACGTTTTCCGCAAGCAGATTTGGAAGCAGGGAAGTTGCGACCCGCTTTGGTCGTTGCTGTTGCGCCTGGCCGTCATGCCGATTTGCTGCTGGCGCTGATATCCTCGCGCACTTATCAGGCGGTTCCAGGATTCGACCAGATCATTGACCCATCAGACTCCGATTATGAAGGCACAGGACTAAAAGCGCCCTCGGTCGTCCGGTTAGCGCGATTGGTCAGCGTCGAGCCCACTGTTATTAATGCCCGCCTCGGCGCTATTTCATTGGGCAGATTGCGACAAATCAGAAAGCGTCTGGCAAACTGGTTACAAGAGGAATGATTTAGTCCGTCTATTTGTTTGCAACCTGACGCGCGGCGAGACCTACTAGGCCCAGCCCTTCCCCGACTTCCTGCGCCGCGTCATAGACCGCGGCGGCCGGCTGGCCTACGTCGAGGAGCGGTTAGCGCAGGAAGCGGTATAACCTGAACCCGCTCATTCCACGCGGAGCGTGGAATGAGCGATTAGACGCTCTGCGTCGAATAGAATGCAGAGCGTTTCGGTGGGCATTCCCGCACAGAGCTTGGAAACGAGTGAATGAGTGAAGATTTTAGCGAGTGTGATTGATTGGGAATATCCCGAAGAACGCGCGATACCGACGCCGACGGTGTGGGATTTGGGCAGTGAGCATGGGCTTTTGGGGTTTGTGTTGGAGTTGGCGAATGGGGTGGTATTGGAGATGCGGATTGAAGCGCGTTGAAGCGCGGAATGATGCGGAGTTGACGGCCGTGCGCCATCTCATCACCGGCACCGGCGGTGGCCGGTTAATCACTCTGTCGCCCGAACAAAAAGAAGCGGTCTGGCTGTACCAAACAGGCGACGACTGTTACTTGCAAGGAAAGGACGGATATTTTTTCGTCAACCCCATTCCGCAGCCCGACAGATTTCAACTCTCTCGTTCCACGCAGAACGTGGAACGAAATAACCAGACGCTCTGCATCAAGCGGAACGCAGAGCGTGGGAACGAGTAAGCGAGAGAGTATGATTGACTTTGAACTGACAGACGAACAGCGTGAAATGCGGGACATGGCCCGCCGTTTTGCCGAGAAGGAAATCCGGCCTGCCGCGGCCGAGTACGATGAGCGGGAAGAAGTGCCCTGGGAAGTGATCAAAAAAGCGGCCGAAGCCGGCTTCTTCTCCTATTACATCCCCAAACGGTACGGTGGCGGCGACATCACCGACAAGGTGACACAGGCCATCGTCAACGAGGAGCTGGCCTGGGGCTGCACCGGCATCCGCTCCATCCTCAGCGCCACCGCGCTGGCGGCTACGCCCATCATCCTGGCCGGCACGGACGACCAGAAATTTAAGTACCTGTCCGAGTTCAGCTACGGCCGTAAACCGGCCATCGGCGCCTTTGCCCTGACGGAACCATCGGCCGGGTCGGATGCGGCCGGCCTGGCGACGGAAGCGTGGCGGGACGGGAGCCACTACATCCTCAACGGCTACAAACATTTCATCAGCAACGCCCCCATCGCCGACATCTTCGTCGTCTTCGCCACCGTGGACATCAGCCGGGGACACCGGGGCATCACCGCCTTCATCGTGGAGAAAGACACGCCCGGCCTGGTCATCGGCCAGAAGGAGAAAAAGCTGGGCATCCGCGCTTCGCCCACGGCGACGCTGGCCTTTGAGGATATGCGCGTCCCCGTTGCCAACCGGCTGGGCGAGGAAGGGGAAGGATTCAAAATCGCCATGAAGACGTTCGAGATCACCCGGACGCACATCGCCGCCGCCGGGGTGGGACTGGCCCGCGCCGCCTACGAGTACGCCTTGCAGTATGCGCAGGAGCGAGTGCAGTTCGGCAAGCCAATTATCCAGCATCAGGCCATCGCCTTCATGCTGGCGGACATGGCGACGCAGATTGACGCCGCCCGCTTCCTTACCTGGCGCGCCGCCCGTCTGGCCGATATGGGGAAGCCCTGCACCAAAGAGGCCAGTATGGCCAAGCTGTTCGCCGCCGACATGGCGATGAAAGTGACGACAGACGCGGTGCAGGTGTTGGGCGGCTACGGCTTCATCCGGGATTATCCGGTGGAGAAGTGGATGCGCGACGCCAAAATTCTGCAAATTTACGAGGGGACGGCGCAGATTCAAAGATTGATCATTGCCCGGCAGTTGACGTAATTCGTGTTCCGTGTTCTGTAATCAGACGGATTACGGTTCACGGTTCGCGGTTCACGGGTTACGGACCACGATTTGCGGCTTATAAACTCATTTCTAATAACAGGAGAACGGGAGCATCATGACAACCTACAACATCGGCGTATTGGGTGGTGACGGCATAGGTCCGGAAGTAGCGGCTGAAGGGCTAAAAGTATTGCGCGCCGTCATGCGGGATGAAGGGTTTGACTGTAACCTGGTCGAGTACCCTTACTCGGGCGAGTATTACTTAAAGACAAAGGAGCTTGTGCCGGAAAGCGTGATTGACGAATGGCGCACGCTAGACGCCGTTTACCTGGGGGCCATTGGTCACCCGGACGTGGAGCCAGGGCTGGTGGAACGGTCGGTCATCCTGGGGCTGCGCTTTGGCCTGGATTTGTACATCAATTTGCGTCCCATCAAGCTGTACGCCGCTCATCTGTGCCCGCTGAAGGATAAGGGGCCGGAGGATATTGATTTTGTGGTCGTGCGCGAGAATACGGAGGGGTTGTACGCGCAAATCGGCGGCATCCTCAAGAAAGGGACGCCGGATGAGGTGGCGACGGTGACGGGGGTGTACACGCGCCAGGGGGTGGAGCGAGCCATTCGCTACGGGTATGAACTGGCGCAGCAGCGGGCGGCCGAATTGGGCAAAGCGGCGCGGCTGACGCTGGTGGACAAGGCGAATGCGGTACGGCCGCACGACATCTGGACGCGCGCCTTTGCCGAGGTAGGAGAAGAATATCCTGACGTGGAGCAGGATCATGCTTACGTGGACGCCTGCACCATGTGGATGGTGAAGAATCCGGAATGGTTTGAAGTGATTGTGACCACAAATTTGTTTGGCGACATCATCACTGATCTGGGATCCATGCTGCAAGGAGGAATGGGGATTGCCGCTTCAGGGAACCTGCATCCCGGCAAAACCTCTATGTTTGAACCGATTCATGGCTCTGCGCCCAAATACGCGGGCAAAAATGTGGCCTGCCCATTGGGGGCCATCTCGGCCGTGAGTATGATGCTCGATTACCTGAGGGAGAAGACGGCCGCCCAGCGCATTGAGAACGCCATCGGTCATTTGTTGGCGAGCGGCGCCATCCCGTCTGTGGATGCGCGCAGCGGCCTGAGCACGACGCAAATCGGGGATATGGTGGTGGAGGCGGTACAGAAAGCAGCGGCAACGGAAAGCGCCGCTGGTTGATCTGTGCGTTGGCCGGCGGCGCGCGTGTGCTTACACAGAACGCACCCGTTTCAACTCCGGGAAGAATTGCTTAACCGTGCCCTCCACCCAGCCGTGAAGCGTCACGGGGGCTAGGTCACAGCCGTGGCACGCGCCTGACATGCGAACTTTCAGCGTGTCTCCGTCAAAGGAAACCATCTCCACAGCGCCGCCGTGAAAATGCTCGATGTAGGCGCTCAACGTCTCGATGAGGGCGCGCATTCGCTCCTCATCTGTGGCTTCAACGGGTACGTCGCTCGTGTTCGGTTTTTTACCGGCAAATAGGATTGACATGGTAGCTCTCCTGTTCGTGAATACCCCGATGCGGCCGCAACGGCCGTCAGATGCGATGCAGCGTCCATGGATAGGATAATCCTTCTTGGGTCGGTTCGCAAGAACAGGACTGTTCACAAGAACAGGAAAAAAAGCGGCCGTGCGGAGATTTGTCTGTTTCTTACACAGGGGAAGAGCAGGGCGGCGCAGCCTTAATGAGCGGCTCGCCTTGAGGGGAGGAGACGGCCGTACGAATACAAGCCGACGATCAGCGACCAGATGCCAGCCTGAACCTGATGGGGTCGGGGGAAGAAAGCGGATTAACGGCCGTCGTTGGTGCGCCAGTAGACGCCTTTGTCGCGCTCCATAAGCCTGTTTTCCACCAGGTAGCGGCGCAGCGCAGCATAATCCTCGTGATGATGCTTGATCCGCTCGCTGACTTCTACCTCGGAATAGCGCTTGCCAGGTTCAAACTTATTCACCAACCATTTCAGGATTACAAGGCGCTTTTTGAAGCGGGCGGGGATTTCCTTAATGCGATCTCCCTCCAGAAAAGATCGCAGCACCTTTTGCTCCCAGGCGTTTTCGGCCGTGTCTGCAACGAGCGTGGCCAGGCTGTCCTGGGAAAAAACATCTTTGCTCATCTCTTCCAGGGCGGCCGTATCCAGCCGGTAAATGCGATTGTTTCCTTCGGGGCGAACCTGTACCAGGCCCAACTGCTTCATCATGGCCAGGTGGTGGGAGATGGTGGGTTCTCTGACGCCGAGCAACTCAGCCAATTCACCCACACTGCGCTCTTCGTTGGCGAGCAGACCCAGGATTTTTAGCCGGCTTTCGTTGCCCAGGACCTTGAAGAACTGGAGCAGGTGGTTGAACTGTTGTTGAGTCATGGTCACCCTTCTGTATTGATGAGTATGCAATTAGATGGATATCTAAATAGAATTCTATCTAAATTCCGGGCAGCGTCAAGCATTGCTAGTTCCTTGACACTGGTGACTTGCTCTGTCACAATGTGGCGCACAATATGCGCGCACAACGTGCGGGCACACATTGTGCGTGTACTGTTTGGGTCTATTCTGCGGTTTGGCGTGAGGTCAGAAACATGGGAGTCAAGGTGGGCACGGCCGTATTGGGTTCCCGACCCCAGCATGTGATAGGGTGGGTAGACGCGCAACGGCCGCATCTGGAGGTGAGCAATGAGGACAATCCTGGTGATTGAAAGCGATGAGTTTATACGGGGCGTAGTAGCCAAAACGCTCACGGAAGCGGGCTATCAGGTGCTCACGGCCGCTGCTGAGGGGGACGGGTTGCAGGCGTTGGAAGAGGCGGCTGTTGACGGGCTTGTCGTCGGTCACGCTGACGGCGCAGTAGACAGTGTGCCCATCTTGAAGTGGGTCCGGGCCGATAAGCAGCGGGCGGCAACCCCCGTTTGCGCCATCACCATGCGGGCAACAGACATACCCAAACTGACGGCCGCCGGGGCGAATGAAGTGATTACCGGTCCGTTCACCGTTGAAGAACTCCTGCACGTGATGGCAGGGCTGTTCCCAAATCCCGTTTTGTAAGTGCCTGGCATTTGAGATGAGTTGATCAGGAGGAAAAGATGAATGATCGTCCGGGCTGTCTTTCAGGATTGCTGCGGCTTCTGTTGTTAAGCTGGTTGTTTGACTGGCTGCAGGACAATTTCGGTTTCGGCAAGGGGCTGTCATGCACCGGCTGCGGCTGCGGCATGGTCTTGCTGGTTTTGTTCTTGTTCTTTGCCTGTACCGTTCTGACCGGAACAGATTGGTTTCAGCTGGGGTTCTAAGCGGGACGTAAAACCTGCGGCCGAATAGGCCGTATTGAAAGTGAAGCGAGAGACGAAAGGCGCGCACGCCATCTACGAGCGCGCCAAAAGGCAGCGCATCGTTTTCTGGTCTTCTGATTCGTAGATCGCGATTATTTTTCGAGGGAGAGATATGCCAACCGTCACTGTATCTTCGGTGAGCAAGAGCTTCGGTGAGGTCAAGGCTGTTCGAGACGTCTCTTTTGAAGTGTTCCCAGGTGAAATTTTTGGGTTGTTGGGGCCGAACGGGGCGGGTAAGACGACAACCATTCGCATGATGTTGGACATTTTCCAGCCGGACGCAGGGGAGATCGCCGTTTTTGGCGGGGCGCTCGACCAGGCGAAGAAGTGCCGTATCGGCTATATGCCTGAAGAGCGCGGCTTGTACAAAGATCTGAAATTGGAGCCGACCTTGATTTTTTTGGGGATGCTGAAGGGGATGAGCCAGGGTGAGGCGCGCCGGAAGCTGGCTGAGTGGCTGAAACGCCTGGATCTGTATGAGCATCGCCAGAAGAAGATTCAAGAATTGAGCCGGGGGATGCAGCAAAAAGCGCAGCTCATTGCGACGCTGCTCCATGACCCGGACCTCATCGTGGTAGATGAGCCGTTTGCCGGCCTGGATCCGGTCAATACTCGTCTGGTGAAGGAGATCATCGAGGAGCAGCGCCAGGCGGGAAAGACGATTGTCATGTCCACCCATCAGATGTACCAGGTGGAAGCGTTGTGCAACCGGATCGTGCTCATCAGCAACGGCCGTACTGTCCTTTACGGCGAGGTTGACCGGATTAAGCAGGAATTCTCCGGCAACGCCGTGATCGTCGAGGGTCGAGGTGAGTTCGGGGATTTCCCCGGCGTGTTGGAAATTCGCCGCGAGAACGGGGCGTGGCGTCTGGCCCTAGAACCGGGCACAGATCCGCAGCAACTGTTCCGCGCCCTGGCGGCCGCTGACGAGATCAGGATCGAGCGCTTTGAGATCGCTGAACCTTCTCTAGATGACATCTTCATCGCGGTCGTACAGCAAGGGGAGGGGAGCCGGGAGGCGGCCGATGCGTAATTTCTGGCTTGTGGCCTGGCATGAGTACGGCAAAAGGGTGCGAAAGCGTAGCTTTCTACTGGCCACGTTGGGGATTCCCACCCTCGTCGTAGTGATCATGGCTATCAGCATCATTGTCTCGGTAGGTGGGGATTGGGATAAACCGCTGGGGTATGTAGACCATGCCGGCGTGTTAAGCGCGGCCGTGTACCCGGAGCGGGATGAGGAGTCTCTCTTCGTGGAGATGCGTCCCTTTGCCGACGAAGCGGCCGCGCGTGCAGCGCTGGAGAACGGGGAGATCCAGGCGTACTACGTCCTGCCCGCTGACTACCTGCAAACCCGCCGAATTTCCTTTTATTATTGGGACGAAGTGCCGGGAGGGTCGGCGCGCGAAGATTTTCAAGATTTCCTGCGCGCGAACCTGGCGGCCGATCTGCCGGCGGAGATACGCCAACGGGTGGTTGAACGGCCGGACCTGATTGTTCGTTCCCTGGACGACCGGCGGGAGTTCGACAGCAACAGCTTCATTAGCTTCATCTTCCCCTTTGCCATCAGCTTTTTCTTTTACTTCGTCGTCATGTCCTCGGCCGGTTACCATTTGCAGATAGTGGCCGACGAGAAAGAGAACCGGACGATGGAGTTGATGATTACCTCCTTGAGCCCGATACAGTTGGTCAGCGGTAAGGCGCTGGGCTTGATGGCGGTATCGCTGACACAGGTGCTCATTTGGGTCGTGACCATTGCTGCCGGGCTGTTCATCGGCGGCGGGCGCATTGACATGTTACAAAATGTCAAGATTCCCTGGGATCATTTGCGAGTGTCGGCCGCCTTTTTCTTCCCCGCGTATGCCCTCGTTGCCGGCTTGATGACGACCATCGGCAGCGCCGTGTCCGATGTGCGCCATGGGCAGCAGATCGCCAGCGTGTTGAACTTGTTTTTCCTCTTCCCCTTCTTTTTCATCGCTTTGATTTTCGCTCAGCCGGACAGTCCGATTTTGGTGGCTTTAACTCTGTTTCCGACCACGGCTTTTATCACAGTGACGCTGCGCTGGGGAGCGAGCATCATCCCCTTTTGGCAGTTGGCGGTGGGCTGGACGCTGCTGGTGCTGACGGCCGCGTTCAGCGTGTGGGCGGCGGCGCGCGTGCTGCGTATGGGTATGTTGATGTATGGCAAAGATCTGAAGCTGCATGACATTATCACGGCCGTGCGGCCCAGGCGAGCCTGAGAGGGAGAAAAGATGCGCAATATCTTTCTGGTGATCAGGCACGAAATCGTGACCACGCTGGGAAAGCGTTCTTTTTGGATCATGACCTTCATCTTTCCTGCCGTTATCATTGTCCTCAACGTGGGCGCCCAGGCGATTGCGGCCGATGCTTTTGAGCAGAGTGAAGCCTTCCTGTTCGGTGATGGGGCTGAATTATCCCCCATCGGTTATGTGGATGAGGCGCGCCTCATCTCCCGTTTGCCGGAGGGATTTCCTCCCGGCCTGGTGCAATCTTTTCCTGATGAAGCGGCTGCCCGAACGGCCCTGGAGACGGGTGAACTAGACCAATATTTCCTGGTTCCGGCCGATTTTGTGGAGACGGGCGACCTCATCCTCGTGGGCAAGGAATTTCGCCCGATCAACAATCCTGGCGAGCGGTTGTTCCGCTATATTCTTCTGGTGAATCTGACAGGAGACAGTGCCACGGCCGCGGCCGCGCTGGACCCCATTGCGGCCGTAGACGATCATGCGCTGGCCCCGCAGGGAGGGAACGATCTTGACAATCCGTTCACCTTCATTGTTCCCTTTGCTACGATGTTTATCTTTTTCATCCTGATCACCACGAGCAGCGGCTTCATGCTGCAGAGTGTGTCCAGGGAAAAGGAGAACCGCACGGTAGAAATTCTGCTGCTCAGCCTCCGTCCGCGCGAACTGATGCTGGGGAAAGTGCTGGGGTTAAGCGTTGTGGCTTTGTTACAAATGACGGTCTGGATGGGGGGCGGGTTGGCTGCGCTGGATCGGAGCCGGCAGTTGTTGGAAACGGCGGCCGCTTTTGTCCTGCCGCCTGGATTTTTGGTGTGGGCTGTGCTCTACTTCCTGTTAGGCTATTTGCTGTACGCTTCCCTGATGGGGGCGCTGGGCGCGCTAGCCCCCAATGCCCGCGAGGGGGGGCAGTTCACCTTTGTGGCACTGCTCCCCTTGTTAATCCCGGTGTGGATCAACCCCGTCTTCATCAGCGCGCCCAACGGCGTGCTGGCGACGGCCCTTAGTTTATTTCCGCTGACCGCGCCTACCTCGATGATGACCCGGCTGGCGCATGGCGGCGTGCCCCTGTGGCAGCCGGCTGCGAGCCTGGCCGGCCTGGCCGTCACGACCTATCTATTTGTGCTGCTGTCAGCACGCTTTTTCCGCGCAGACACGCTGTTGTCCACTGCGGCATTTAATTGGCGGCGCCTCTTTCGGGAATTCCGGGCGGGCTAAAACTTCGCATAGACATTATAGGCTCTAACACAGCTGGATGTTTCGTCCACCCTCAATTGTGAAATGCACGAGTTTACCCAGCAGTCCTTCCCCTAAACGGCCGCAGAAACCTGCACTCGAACCCCGCTAAACGCACTATTCCCGGTGAGGACGTCCAAATGGCGCTCATCCGTCAGGTCATTGATGGACGCGCCGGGGTGAGCCTGCGCCGTTCGCATCTGGATGCCGGGCTTGTCATGCCCCCATCCGTGCGGAATGCTGACAACACCCGACATTATTTCATCGCTGATTTCGACCGGCAGCCGGATTTGCCCCACGCGCGAGCGCACCTCCACCAGCTGACCCGATTCGATGTGGCGCGCGGCCGCGTCCTGCGGGTGCATAAGCAGGGTGCATCTCACTTTTCCTTTCACCAATCGCTGACTATTGTGCATCCAGGAGTTGTTGCTGCGTAGTTGGCGGCGGCCGATGAGCGATAAATCGAAACGGCCGTTGTCTGCACGGTCGCCATTCAATAACTGCGCGCGCACCCGCGCCATATCCGCCACAATCGCTTCCGGAGCCAGCACAATCCGCCGCGAGGGGGTGCAAAGCCGGCGCCGCAAAATGGGGCGCATCGGTCCCAGGTCGATGCCATGCGGCGCCTGCTTGAGCATGCGTAGCTTCAATCCTTCACCGGTCAGTCTATTCCGGTTGACGCCATTGGCCCCGTAAGGCCCGAACCGCAAGCCCAGGTCCAATATTTTGTGCGGAGGCAGCCGCTTAGGAAAATCGAATTTACCGGGGAGCGTTGTCCGGTCTACGGACTCTGTGCCTTCCATGCGATTGCGCAGTTCACGCAGGATTTGCCAGTCGTGCAGCATGCCTGCTTCCGGCTCAAATAGCGCCGGCGAATATTTGGCCGTCGTTTGTACGGCAAACAAGTGAAATATGAGGTCGTATTGTTCCGTTTCCAACCCTGTTGTCGGCGGCAGGATGATGTGGGCGTGGCGCGTTGTCTCGTTGATGTAGATGTCAATGGCAACCATGAACTCCAACTGCGCCAGCGCTTTGTCCAATTGGTCGCCGTTTGGCGTGGACAGCACCGGATTGCCGGCAATCGCGACCATGCCCCGAATTTGCCCTTTTCCCGGCGTGAGGATTTCTTCGGCCAGGGCAGCAACAGGGAACTCACCGCCAAACGCGGGCAGGCCGCGGACGCGGCTCTGGCGGTGGCCGAACCGGCCTGTCTGCCCGGTAAGCGTGGTGATGCCCACCACGTCAATGGCGGGCAGGGTGAACATCGCGCCGCCTGGTTGATCCAAATTGCCGGTGATGATGTTGAGGACGTTGATGAGCCATTGGCAGACGCCGCCGAAAGTTTGGGTAGAGAGGCCCATACGGCCGTAACAGACAGCGCGTTCAGCTCCGGCGAATTCCCGCGCCAACTGCCGGATGGCTTCGGCGGGAATGCCGATTTTGTCCGCGGCCGTTTCGGGCGTGAAGTCAGCGACTACTTCCTCGATCACGTCAAACCCGTCGGTAAACTCGGCTAAACGGCCCGGATTGACCAGCCCTTCCGCATAAATGGTGTGGATGAGCGCCAGCAGCAGCAGGGCATCCATCCCCGGATGGATGAAAAAATGCTGGTCGGCGAGCACGGCCGTTTCGGTGCGGCGGGGATCAACGACTACCAGCTTCCCTCCACGCTGCTGCAGCTTCTTCAAACGCTTCATCAACCCCGGCGCAGTCAGCAGGCTCCCATTGGAAACGGCCGGATTCGCGCCCAACATGAGCATGAATTGGGTGCGATCTACATCGGGAACGGGCAGCAGCAATTGGTGGCCGAACATGGTGTAGGCGGCCACGTGATGGGGCAGTTGATCCACCGAAGTGGCGGAAAAACGGTTCCTGGTCCGCAGTGTGCGGACGAAGGGGGCATTGTAGAGCATCAGGCCCACATTATGGACGTTGGGATTGCCCAAATAGACGCCAATCGCGTTGCGGCCGTGTTCCGACTGAATACGTTTGATGTGGCCCACAACCTCGTCGAACGCTTCCTCCCAACTGATTTCTTCCCAGCCGGCGGCCGTGCGCCGCACCGGCCGTTTGAGCCGGTCGGGGTCATGGTAAATGTCTTCCAATGCCGTTGCCTTCGGACAAATATGTCCCTGGCTCAACGGATCATGTTTGTCGCCGCGAATAGACAAGATACGGCCGCCATCCACTTTTATTTCCAGCCCGCACATCGCTTCGCACAGGTTGCAGGTCCGATAATGGGTTCGGATATGGGAATTACTCACAAGGAACCATCCTTAATTACCCTATTTCAAATGACCAATAAACTGTAGAGTTAATGACGAACCCTCAACTGCCTCAACCTGGGCGCATCACGCCCGCCGGACGCATCACGCCCGCCGGACGCATCACGCCCGCTGCAACGCCTGGGCGGTCTGGCGGGCACGCTGCTCATTGACAAAGGAGAGCAGGATCAGCCCCACGACGAAAAAGACGCCGATGGAGAGGATAGCCAGCCGCTGGCCGGATTGCTCGGCCAGGACGGCCGATTGCCCGTGGGCCTGATACCATTGCGCGGCTTCGGCCGCCAGGATGCCGTAGATCGTGGGGCCGATGAAGGACGAGGTGCGCCCGGCCACGGCAAAGAAGCCGTAAAACTCCGCGCTTTGTCCGGGTGGGGCGAACGTCGCCACCATCGAGCGGCTTAAGGATTGCACCCCGGCCATCGCCACCCCGGCCAGGACGCCGATCATGAAGAAGCCGAGCTGCGTCTGGTTAAAGTACAGCCAGATGACCATGCCGATCATGGCCAGGATAGAGATCATCAGCGACGGCTTCCCCCCGTACCGGTCCATCAAAATGCCGAAGCCGTATGCCCCAAATACGTTGGTGATGTGTACGATGATGATGAAAATGATCAACCCTTGTTGGTCCAGCCCAAACAGCACTGCGCCGATGATGGCGGCGAAATCGAGGGCCATGATGACGCCGTCGTTGTAAATGAGGAAGGCGAGCATGAATTTGAGGAACTCCCGGAACCGGCTGGCGGTGCGGATCGTGTGGCGCAGCTGCTTGAAGGCGACGCTGATGTAGTTCTCGCCGGGGGGCAGAGGTTTGGGTTGGGCGCGCTCCGGCAGCCAGAGGAAGATGGGGATGGCGGAGAGCGCATAGAAGACGGCCGTGATCACCAGCGACACTCGCACAATAAGCGTGCCTCCGATGGAGATGATCAATGACAGGATCACGAGCAAGCAGAGGACGCCCCCCACCGTGCCGATGGCCCAGCCGTTGCCCGAAACGCGCCCCATCTCTTCCGGCGCGGCGATTTCCGGCAGCAGCCCGTTATAGAAGACCTGCGAGCTGCGGTAACCGATTTCCGCCAGGATGAAGAAGGTCATGCTGAGCGCAACCCGGCCCGGTTCGGCGAAGAAGAGGGCGGCCGTGAACAGGCATGACAGCGTAGTGTAGAATAGCAGGAACCGCTTTTTCGCGCCGGAGTAGTCGGCGATGGCTCCCAGCACGGGGGAAGTGACGGCCACGACGAGCATGGCGATGCCGACCGCCAGCCCCCACAACCGCGATCCTTCCGCGCCGCCCACGACCTCGCCCTGAAAATAGGCAGAGAAGACAGCCAGCAGCACCACGGCCGCATATGCCGAGTTGCCGAAATCGTACAGGTACCAGGCCATGCGCTCTTTGCGCGTGGACAGCAAGGAACCGGTTGCAATTGTCATTTTGAGACCCTCCTTCTAGCCGCCGGAGATGGCGGGCATCAAGTTCACTTTGTCATGTTGGGCCAGTACGTGATCTGGTTCGACCACACGGCCGTTGACTACGAGCAGCAGCGCATTCGGGTCGAGGGGGACCTCCAGGCGCTGCAATAACTCTGCCACGGTGCAGCCCGCCGGCAGTTCAATCGTCAACTGCCCTATCACGCCATCGGGGGTCTGCTGTTGCAGGATGGTGTGCAGATGGACGGTTACGACCAATTGAAGACCCCGTCCAGGTCGGCGTCGGGCACGTCGAAGACGGCGTTGTGCGGCGGCAGCGCTTCGCGGGTCATCCATTCCGGCAGGCGGTCGTCGGCCGGAGTGAACCCGGCGCGGCGGTTGAACTCGCGTTCCAGCAACAATGACTCGCGGCCGAGTTCCTTCAAAATACCCGCGCCTACCTGCCAGCCGTAGCGGGCGTTCAATAGATCGCGGATAGTTTCCGGGGCGGCGGCGAAGCCGAACCCGGCGAAGACGCATGCGCCCAGCGTGTCGTATCCGGCCATGCTGATTTGCGCATTGCGGGATAGCTTTGCCTGCCCTTCGGGGTTCAGGTGGTCTACTTTGGCGCGGATGGTCAGGCCGCTGGTGTGGTCCGCGCCTTGAGGAGAAGTGGCGTAGGTGACGCCGGTGCCTTTAATGGCGCGAGGGTCGTAGGCGGAAATGGCCTGCCCCTTGACAACCGGCACGCGCTGCACGCCGAGTACGCGCCCGGTGACGGCCGCGCCGTTGCCCAGTAGGCGTCCCAGCGGCGTCCCGGCACGAATCTCAGCGACAAGCGCCAACGCCCGCTCGCCATCGCCGAACTCCAGCAGGCCGGCGTCGGCGGCCACGCCCAGGGCGGCTCCGATTTCGATCGAATCCAGGCCCAGGTCGTTGACCTCCCAGTTCAGGCGAGCGATAGCGTCCAGGGAATCAATACCTAAATTGGAGCCCATCAGGCCGATTGTTTCGTATTCAAGTGGGGAGACGATGCTCTTGCCGTCTTCGCCGCCGAAGATGTTGGAGCAACGGATGGTGCAGCCGGCCATGCAGGCGTGGGTGGTGTTGCTGGCGCCGCCGCGCCTGAGCAGCACCTGGCGCATGTATTCGCCGCTGATCTGCCCGGCGCCCTCGAACTGGCCGCTGGAAAAGTTGCGGGTAGGCAGTGCGCCAAAACCGTCGCACATCTTCGTCATCGCGGCCGTGCCGTAGTCCGCATACACTTGCGTTTGTGGGTGGGCCATCAGCGCCTCGTTGAATACCTTTTGCGCCTGGCGGAATGCCTCTTTGTCGGCGATGGGGGGCATCTCGCCGCCGGCGTGGTCAATCACAATCGCCTTCAACCCCTTAGCCCCCATCACAGCGCCTAGACCGCCGCGAGCGTTAATGCGAGAAGGTACGCCGTCTTTGTCAATGTTCTGGATGCCGGCCCCGGCCATCATCATCTCACCGCCAGGTCCGATGAGGGAGATGGCCACTTTGTCGCCGTACCGTTCCAGCAACCTGGGGGCCACCTTGTACACGCCCAGCCCGGTCAGGTCGTTCGCCGCCTCGAAGCGCGCGCCGTCCATGCTGAGGTGGAGCGTCCAGCAGCCGGGTTGTGCCGGATGGTCTTCGATGATCAGCGCCTTGATACCCAGGTGAGTGAGATGCAGACCGGTACGGCCGCCGGCGTTGCTTTCTTTGACGCCGCCGGTGAGGGGGCTTTTCGCGCCGATGGAGATGCGGTCGCAACTGGAGAGCCGGTGGCCGACCAATAGGCCGGGCGCGAAAATGAGCTTGTTGTTGGGGCCTAACGGGTCGCAGGTTGCGTTGACTTCATCTACCAAAATACGGGCTAGGAGGCCGCGGCCGCCGAGATGAGACCAGTTCTCCGGCGCCGGCTCACGGCTAAGCGTCTGCTCTCGTACATTCACGCGCCAAATCTGCATGATTTCATTCCTCAGGGACCTGGAGGGGGCATTGGCCACGCTGCGGTGCGTACGGGATTGTGGGGTTGACGCGGCCGCTCCCCAGTTCATGGGCGATTGTTATGGCGAATAATGGTATATCTTCACCGGTTGCTTGGCAAGCTAATATGAATAGCCGAAGGAATTTCGCAATCCGGCTGCAACCCTATCTTCGCCCCGCTCCCCGCGCCGCAGCCTCCCCGACCGATCCCGACCTCATGGCTTGCTTCCTCCCCCCTGAAATTGTGTGGCAACAGCAGGGCGGTGAATTCCACCAGGCGCTTAACCTGTTCATTAGCCTGCGCACCCGGCTCGATCTTCGTCAACCGGTCGTGTAGAGGTAGGGGGGTCCCAATCAGATTTAAGCGACATTCCCGATACCGCGTAAGACAATGGCTAACAGAGCACGTCATTACAGAGTGCCTTAACGGCCGTATGCGCTTTGGCTGAGAGGGATGCTGGCTGAGAGGGATGCTGCAGGAAAAATTTGGTTTCACGCCGGATCGGGTGACTGCGGCGGCGAAGGAGCAATTAAATCAATAAAAAAGGAACACATTCAGGAGGAAGACAAACTATGGAAAAGTATGATCTGATTTGGATAGGCACAGGCCAGGCGACAGGCACCGTGGTCCCCCGGCTGGTGAAGGCGGGTAAAAAGGTAGCGATTGTGGAAGGCGGCCGTTTTGGCGGCAGTTGTGTAAATTACGGCTGTACACCCACCAAAACCATTGTGGCCAGCGCCCGCGTCGCCCATATGGCCCGGCGCGGAGCAGATTTTGGAGTCATCACCGGCGAAATCGAGATTGATTTTGCCAAAGTGATGGCGCGCCAGAATGAGATACGGCACGGGGCCAGTCAAGGGATGGAGAGCTGGCTGCGGGGCATGGATAACGTGACGGTGTATGCCGGCTACGCCGCCTTTGCCGGGCCGCATACAGTGCGTGTTGGGGGTGAATTGATTGAGGGAGACGCGATTGTGATTAACGCCGGTGGCCGGGCGCGCATCCCCTCCATCCCCGGGATCGACGAGGTGGATTGGCTGGATAACGTCCGTCTTCTGGACCTGGAAGCCCTCCCCTCCCATCTCGTCATCATCGGCGGCAGCTATATCGGCCTGGAATTCGCCCAGATATTTCGCCGCCTGGGCAGTGAAGTGACGGTGATTGAGGGCGAATCTCAGCTGATGTTACGCGAGGATGCCGACATCGCCGCGGCCGCTCAGGAGATCCTCGAAAACGAGGAGATTGCCATTCACCTGGGGGCCTCAGTGAAACGGTTGGCCCAGGCGGCTCCGCAGCAAATTGACGTTTTCTTTGAGCAAGACGGCCGTGCGCGGCAAGTACGGGGAACCCATTTGTTGTTGGCCGTTGGCCGCATTCCCAACAGCGGCCGCCTGAATTTGGAAGCCGCGGGTGTTGCCGTCAATGAGCAGGGCTACATCCAGGTCAATGACGTGATGCGGACAAACGTGCCCCACATTTTTGCCGTCGGCGACATCAACGGCGAAGGAGCGTTCACTCACACATCAGTCAATGATGGGGAAATTTTTTGGGATTTCTACGCTAGCAGCGGCGATCGTGCCTTGTCGCAGCGGGTTTCGACGTATGCTGTGTTTATCGATCCGCCATTGGGGCGAGTCGGGATGAACGAGAAAGAAGCGCGGGCCAGCGACCGTCGTGTGTTGATGGCCACCCGGCCGATGAATCACATCTCGCGGGCCAGGGAAAAGGACGAGAAGGCGGGGCTGGTCAAAATCCTGGTTGATGCGGACACAGAGGAGTTCTTAGGCGCAGCCATTCTTGGCGTCGGCGGCGATGAGATCATCAACATGTTTACCCCGTTCATGTACACAAAACAGTCCTACAAATTGTTCCGCAAAGCAGTTCTGACACACCCCACCGTTGCGGAGCTGATGCCCTGGATTTTGGATGATTTGAAACTGATCGCATGACAAATTCAACTTTAGCCGAACAACGAGCCGAACCAACTTACGGGCGGTCAACACCACGGCACGTTTGTGCTGGTGTGTACGGGCTTCCTTGTATTTACGGTTGTAGTAATCACGGTACTCAGGGGCGTGCAATCGAACCAACTGAGCCGCTTCGCAGAAATAGTAACGAAGAAAGTGATTGCCAGAACGAGAGAGACGCCGGTCTTCGGCCTCGAACTCGTCGGATTGGGAGCGAGGCCAGCGCAGGCCGGCATAACTGGCGACCCTGGCTTCATTGAAATCAAAGCGAGCCAGGCCACCAATTTCAGCAATAATGCCGGCAGCAAAGACGGGGCCGATACCGGGAATGGTGTTGAGCGTATGAGGGATCGGTGCCATCTGCTGCTCGATAGCCGTTTCCACGCGACCAATGAGGTTCTCCAGCAAGGCGATATGGCGCAGGTTAAGGGAAATGACATCGTGAATGACCGCCGCCCACGCCTCTGGAAGACGGTAAGCATCGGCTGCTACCTGTTGCAGTTTGCGGGCGTTGGTTTCAGGATTGGGGAAACGGCGTTTGCCTTTGACATCGAGCCATTCGACCAACTCATCCAAAGGCATGTTGGCGATTTCGTCCAAAGTGGCAAATTCACGCAAGACCGTCTGGCTGGTGGCGCCAAAAGGATTACTGAACGGTTTGGTCTCTTTGTCGGCATAGCCGGTCGCTTTGAGATAGACCAGAGAGAGGCAATAACTCTTGACACGCGCCAGTTCCCCAATCAGATGGTAACGATAGCGGGTCAGGGTACGCAACGGCAAGTATAGTTCTTCCATAAGAAAGGGACGAGGCAGTTTTTTGCCAAAGCGTAGACGTTCAGCGATGACACCGGCATCCCGCAGGTCTGTTTTCTCATCTTCGCCAACGCTTTCTTGAAATTGCGAACCAGGCGCGGATTGAAGGGATAGAGGGTGAGCGTCCAGGGTGATAGCTGCGGCGACTGACCCAACTGACAGAAGAAAGGCAGCCAGAAATTGTTGGTCGCTTCAGCGGCCAGATGGATGGTGTCAAACCCGCCCCCTTGCGCCAGTTGAGCCAGATAACGAGCCAATTGCTCTGTACCTGTCCCGTGATTGGGAAAGCGCTGATGTTTGTCGAGGACATCGCCCTGACCATCCATCGCCAATGTCACGTTGGTACGGCCGTGTACATCTACGCCGACGATTAAGGTTGTATCTGAAAACATGGTACCTCCTTTACTAGGTTTGGGACAAGAGGGGAATCCCTGGCTCCCCGTTGAGACCGACAACCTCGCGCGAGATCAGAACGCAACCTGGATCAGGATTACACCCTGCGGTCTGCTGCTCGCAGCTGAAACAGGCGGGAACAAGATGCGCGTCAGAAGCACCCAACGGGACGAGGGTCACACGCTAAAACAGCCGTCAAGCGGCAAGGAGAAAACGAGATGCCCTCTTGTGCTGATGTGTTTTTTACAGCTTGCCAGAGATTGAATTTAAGTCAAAGGGATGGCCCCTTTGATATTCATATTATACGAGGAGATAACAAGATGGAAATAGGGATGATTGGGTTGGGCAAAATGGGCGCAAATATGGCCAAGCGCCTGTTGCAAGGGGGGCACCGGGTGGTGGTGTCGGATTTGAACAAGGCGGCGGTGGAAGCGGCCGTGTCCGCGGGGGCCGTTGCTGCTGAATCTATGGCCGATCTACCCCACAAACTCAGTGCGCCGCGCGCTGTTTGGGTGATGGTGCCGTCGGGCAAGCCAACCGAAGGGGTGATCACGGCGTTGGCTGATATTCTGGATGAAGGGGATATCGTGATTGACGGCGGCAACAGCAATTACAAAGACACAATGCGCCGCGGCGAGATGCTGCCCGAAAAGGGCATCTCCCTTGTGGATGTGGGCACAAGCGGCGGCGTATGGGGGTTGGCCGAAGGGTACAGTATGATGATCGGCGGCAGCGACGGGGCATTGGCGCACCTGCGGCCGATCCTGGAAACGTTAGCTCCGGCCCCCGATAAAGGGTGGGGACACGTTGGCCCCAGCGGGTCCGGCCACTTTGTCAAAATGATTCATAACGGCATCGAATACGGGTTGATGCAGGCTTACGCAGAGGGCTTTGAAATATTGAAGGCCAAAGAGCTGTTTGGTCTGGATTTACACCAGATCGCCGAAATCTGGCGCTTTGGCAGTGTGGTACGTTCCTGGCTGTTGGATTTAACGGCCGCTGCTCTGAAAGAGGATCAGGAACTGACTGACATCAAGCCGTGGGTTGCTGACAGCGGAGAGGGACGCTGGACGGTGTTCGAAGCAGTTGATCTGGACGTGCCGGCGCCGGTGATTACCCTGGCTTTGCAGGCTCGCCTGGTGAGCCGGGAAGAGGATCATTATGCCGCCCGGCTACTGGCAGCGATGCGGAACCAGTTCGGTGGCCACGCAATCAAGCGCGCATAATGGTACTTAGCCGCGGAACCGAGGAGCGCAGTAAGATGCCTGATCCATTACCTCCAACCACCCTCGTCATCTTTGGTGCGTCCGGCGATTTGACACGCCGCAAACTGGTGCCGGCGCTATTCAGTCTGTGCCGTAAGAACCGGCTGCCGACCGGATACAACATCGTCGGGTTCGCCTTTTCTCAATGGGACACGGCCGAATTCCGCCGCCAGATGCGGGCCGGGGTGGATGAATTTGTCGCAGAATCCTTCACGCCGGCGGAGTGGAAGACGTTTGCTGACCATCTGCATTATGTTTCCGGCGGGTTTACGGAAGCGGCCGATTACGCCGCATTGCAGGCAGCCTTACGCGAAATCGAAGGGAAAACAGCCAGCCACCTCTATTACCTGGCGACGCCGCCCCGCTTTTTTGCGGAAATTGTGGCCCAGCTGGGCGTGGCCAAGATGGTTCAAGAGAATGCGGCCGGCGAAGGGGGAGCAACGGCCGCCAGGCGGCGCGTCATCATCGAGAAGCCATTTGGACACGACCTGGCCTCAGCGCAGGCGCTCAACCGCGCCGTTCATGCCGATTTAGCCGAACACCAGATTTATCGCATTGATCATTACCTGGCCAAAGAGACGGTGCAAAACATCCTCTTCTTCCGCTTCGGCAACACCATGTTCGAACCGCTGTGGAACCGTAACTATATTGACCACGTGCAAATCACAGTCGCTGAATCGGTGGACGTGGGGCACCGCGCCGGCTATTACGATCAGGCAGGCGTGTTGCGGGATATGTTCCAGAATCATCTGATGCAACTCCTGGCGTTGGTCAGCATGGAGCCGCCGGCTTCTTTTGAAGCCGATGCGGTACGCAATGAAAAAGTGAAGGCGCTCTCCGCGATTCGACCCATGACCCCGGATGAGATAGCGGCGCAGACTGTGCAGGCGCAGTACCAGGGGTACCGGGACGCGCCCGGCGTAGCGCCCGACTCGAATACATCCACTTACGCCGCGTTACAACTTTACATTGACAACTGGCGCTGGCAGGATGTACCTTTTTATTTGCGGTCGGGCAAGGCGCTGGCAAAGAAGGCGACCGAAATTCTCATTCAGTTCAAACGGCCGCCCCACATGATGTTCACGTCGCCGTCAAAACGTAAACAGCCGCTGGAACAGCGAATGCGGCTACCGGAACAGCGGCTGCGCTCAAACTACCTGGCGCTTTGTATCCAGCCGCACGAAGGCATTCACCAGCGTTTTGAGGCGAAAGTGCCCGACACCGCAGCCGAGATGCGCTCGGTCAATATGAACTTTCACTACGATGAGGCGTTTGGTGAATGTGCGATTCCGGAAGCGTACGAGCGGCTGCTGCTGAACGCGTTGGAAGGGGACGCGACGTTGTTCACGCGCAGTGACGGGATTGAAGCAGCCTGGCGCACCATTGATCCCATTTTGCAGGCGTGGGAGACGGCCGCCGCGCCGCTGGCGACCTATGAGCCGGGCAGTTGGGGGCCGGCGGCGGCTGATGCACTTCTGGCCCGTGACGGCCGTAAATGGCGGTACAGCTGCGCCGAACACGGGTACGGGTAGGGGAATGATGCAACGGCGTCGTTAAGCGCGCTTCCAAAAAGGGGCCGTCCAATGCCCCATTCCTTTGGCGCGCCACAGAAGGTATACGCCCGCGGTCAGGCAGATGAGCACAGCAAAAATCGACGCCTCCGCCCCGAATTCCCCGCCTGTTAGAAAATCTGGCCCGGTGATTTGCGGTTGCAATAATCCGCTTCTCTGATGGCCCGATACGGCAATCCCGAATATCCCGCCCTGGGTGAAGTTCCAGGCAAAATGCAGGCCGATGGCGATCCACAATCTCCGGGTGAATAAATAAGCCGCTCCCAGGAGGATCCCCGCTTCCAGGGCGATGGCCAGGCTGCTGAATAAGGTCGCATTCGGATTGGCGGCGTGGGCAAAGCCGAAGAAGAAAGCCGAAAATGCCAGGGCTACCCACGTCCCCAAACTTTCTTCCATTAATCTGAAGACGATCCCCCGGAAAACTAGCTCCTCCACCACACCGGCGAAAATAGATTCAATAAAAGGTAAAAAGAGTATCGTCAGCCCGTTCACGCCAATCACCCGATAATAGCCCAGCCCCCAGAGAATAACGATGACGCTCACAAACAACCCTGCGCCCAGGGTAGTGCCAATGCCTAGTTCTGACAAAGCGCCTGACCGGCCTACCTCCGTAACGGGACGCTTCTCAATGACGCGAACGTAAGCAATGTAGGCGAGTCCGGCACAAGAGGCTGAGAATAGTATTGTTAGCGCCGACCAGAGCATGGGCAGCTCGTCTGTGACGAATAGCGTGGCGCCGAGCAAGTACATCGCGACCTGAACCACGGCCGTGGCTCCCACGACAAACACAACTGCGATCATCCCTCGAACCAGGGGGAATCGTATGATTTTTCTCGCACGGCTTGTCGAATGTCTCGACTCCATTTTTGTCATCTCAACTTCTGAACCGATTCTAAAATCTCTGCCAGGTGCATACGCCAGCAAAGTATAGCATAAAACGGGTTGCGAATAGCTGGTGGAATGCGGCCGTTCCCCTGGCCCACGTGACGGAGACTCTGGCTCACCTAGATGGCGGCGGCACGCTTGACGGGGCCGACGAGCCGTTGCAAGTGTCTATCTAGTGCCAAGAATGACTTTACACTGGACAGTATAAGGTTCCCCAATGAAAAATCATCTTTGAGGGGGTTTTGATGATCCAAAAACAATTCATCAAATCACGACAGGTTTATAAGGTAACTTTTGCCATTTCGGAGGCTGAGTTACCAGAGGGTCTTGATATTGCCACACTTTCTGTTGTGGGCGATTTCAACGACTGGGACAAAACGGCGACGCCACTGAAGCGAAGTAAGAAAGGCATTTACAAGGCCACAATTGAGCTTCAGCCGGGTCAGGATACCCAGTTCCGGTATCTGGCCAATGGTGAGCATTGGTTTAATGCCTGGGAAGCCGATAATTACATCCCCAACGATTTTGGCTCCGATAATTGCCTGCTCTCCGCCTCTGAAAACGAAGACAAGATCACAGCAGAGTCCTAGTAGTGCAACAAACAAGATTTGTCGGGTAAGGAGCGGTGGCACGGTCAGGAGACCGGCCACAGCCCCTCAGAAAACCTCGCCCCAGCAAGGTCCGGGTCGCCGCTGAAGCGCACGGCCGTCTCCCCCCGATTATGTGTATATGACACAGAGAGAGTATCGCTAGACAAGGCGGCAGCAGCACGGCCGTCCTCTTCACCATTCACAATTCTAACGGCCGTTCCCGTGAGAGACGAATGGAAACGAAGGGGCACGGTTGGAAAGCATAGAGATGCGGCCCCAGCACCAAGGAATGATATCTTTTGGGCTAACATCGCCTGGCGGGGAGGGGCACAGCGGGGATGCCGACCTCAGCCCCAGAAGGAAGACCACGCCGCAGCGGGGGAATCACTCTTCAAGTGTAAACGGCCATCGGTATTCCAAAATATTCCCTGAGGTTTGACGAAATTGAAACAAAACTTCATGTGCCCCAACCCCAATATCTGCATAACCACAGATCAACTTTGGTTCAACCCCCATTTTTATATATTGTCCATCCGCATCTATTACATGAATCCCTTGGAGCAAGGTGCTATTTACAAATATATCTTTTATTTCCCGGCCATCAATAGCTATTGTGACTCTATCTCTAACTGTAGAGTCCTGTATGAAATTATCGCCTTCTTGTGCGAGGATGCTTGTTTCTACTTTTAAACAAATATTTGAGCCATACGCGTCAATATCATCCCAAATGTCAGCCGCTACACCAGGTTCATTGCTTTTTGCTTCAAACATTTGTATGGGTATCACCTCGGATTCTGAGGGAGAAATCTCTAATATGTACTTTGGTCTTGGCTCAAAAGTAGCTAAAGGATTCGATGTATTGTTAGTCCCCTGTGGTAGGCAGCTTGAAATTAATAGAAGAATAATTGGGAAAAATCTTTTATAACGTACCATGTCTTGTAATCTCCTCAGGATGCAACTATTGATTTATAGCTGTTATAGTTCAGATGAAAATGGACACGGCCTTCATTTAGAAAGAGAATAACCTA
>JBHHTQ010000014.1:0-91073 GCA_046753445.1 Anaerolineae bacterium
GCCGCCGCCAGCGGTTCCGGCCGTATTGTTGGAGACGATGCTCTGCGTTACCGTGATTACCGGATCCCAAAAACTGCCCCAATAATCGCTATCAATCCCGCCGCCATAGCCCCAAGAACTGTCGACCGCCGTATTGCCACTGATGCGGCTGTTATCAACGGTGAGGTAGCCCCAATTGGTAATGCCGCCGCCGCCGTCAGTAGCCGTGTTGGTGACCACAGCGCTGTTCTGGATGAAAAGCGTGGCGTCATTGAGGATGCCGCCGCCGTCATTGCTGCTTTGGCCGTAGCGGACGGTTACGTCTTGCAGCGTCAGCGTCCCGGCCATCACGTCAATGACGCGGTCAATGCCGTTGCTGGCATTGTTGCCCGCCTGGATGAAGGTCGAGCCTGCCCCGGCCCCATTGATTTGCACGCTGTGGTCGGCGGTGAAGTCCAGGTCGCCGGTGGCGTTAAGGTCCTCGCCGCTGCCGGCCAGCGTCAACTGGTAGGTTCCGGCGGGCAAGGTGATGACGTAATCATTGGCGGCGTCGCCGTTGGCTTTGCTGATGGCGCCGCGCAGGCTGCAATCGTTGGCGGCGGCGGTACACGCCTGGTAGCCTGATGCGTTTGAGTCGGCGAGCGTGTCCACAGAGATGGAAATGGTTGCTGCCGGCGCGGCCGCAACAGGCAAAATATTCGCCACGGAAATCACAGCCAATCCCCAAAAAAGAGCTACTTTACCCAAAGAAATTACCAAGCTTTTAGGAAACTGTTCGTGCCTCATAATATCCCCTTTTAATATGATTTGATACTTTCCCCTTGTAAACTGCAATGGTGGGCTATGCTATAATGTAAGCAATCTACTCTGACCCACTTGGTAAGTTTAAGTGACAAACGATCGGAAATCGATCAGGGAACCTTAAACTGAAGCCGCAACATGACAGAACATTTAACCATCCGGCTTCTTGGAAGTGTCCAGATTGAATTGGCCGGGAAACCAGTCACAGAGCTATCCTCGCGCAAGGCTGAGGCGCTGTTCATTTTCCTGGCGTGCCAGCAACGGCCGTTTTCCCGTGAAGCGCTGGCTGATTTGCTATGGGATGATCGCCCCAAAAAACAGGCGCTGGCCAATCTGCGCTCCATTCTCTCCAACCTGCGCCGCCAGCTTGACCCTTACCTTGCCGTCACCCGGCAGACAGTATCCTTCAACCATGAAAGCGACGTTTGGCTGGATGTGCATGCGTTTACGGCCGCTCTAGACGCCAGCGAAGCTCACCCCCACCTGAACCTGGAAGAGTGCGAAGCATGCATCCACCGTCTGGAAACCGCCGTGGACCTGTATCGCGGCCGCTTTTTGGAAGGGTTCATCGTCGGCGACAGCGCCGGCTATGAAGAGTGGCGGCTGCTCAACTACGAACGGTACCAGCGGCGCGCGCTCATGGCCTTTCATCACCTGACCCGCTATTACGCCCACCGGGGAATTTATGGCCGCGCCTTAGCCTACGCCCAACGGCAGGTAGAATTAGAGCCGTACCGTGAGGAAGCCCACCGGGCGCTGATGAACATTCTGGCTCGCAGCGGCCAGCGCAGCGCAGCTCTCGCCCAATATGAAGCCTGTCGCCGCATCCTGAGCGAAGAACTAGGCGTAGAACCAACCCCGCAGACGCAGGCTTTATACCAGCGAATCCGGTCAGCAGGGGAAGCGCGTCCTCACAACCTGCCATCGCCACTTCCCCCGCTCATCGGCCGGGAGAAGGAATTACACACAGTGGGCGAGCGACTGGCTAACCCTGACTGCCACCTGATCACCCTGACAGGTCCTGGCGGCATCGGCAAGACGAGGCTGGCGCTGCAAACGGCCGCAGAACAAATCGGGTTGTTTCTCCATGGCGTCTTTTTCGTCCCCCTGGCGGCCGTTGACTCTCCCGATATTCTGGGCACTGCCATCGCCGAAGCTGTTCATTGCCCGCTCAAACGGCAATCAGATGTGCAGACCCAACTACTCGACCACCTGCGTGAAAAGGAAATTTTGCTTGTAATGGACAACTTCGAACATTTGCTGGGCGGAGTTAGTTGGATCACCCGCATCTTGCATGCTGCGCCTCACCTGAAGCTGCTGGTCACTTCGCGGGAACGGCTGAATTTACAAGCAGAATGGGTCGTTCGGCTGGAAGGATTGTCTCACCCACCCGATGTAACGGCCGTTGCGCCCAACCATCTGCCCGGATTCAAAGCTATCCAGCTGTTCGTTGGACGGGCCAGGCAAGTAGCTGCTGGATTTGCACCTTCTGGAGATGAGTACCACCATATCGCCCGCATTTGCTGCTCACTGCGCGGAATTCCGTTGGGAATCGAGCTGGCCGCCGGCCTGGCAGATTTATACCCCTGCAGCGTTATTGCTGACGAAATCGAAACCAGCTTAGATTTTCTGGCGTCCCCCTTACGAGATGTGCCGGAGCGGCACAGGAGTTTGCGCGCCGTTATGGAGCAATCCTGGCGGTTGCTCCCGGCCGCCGAACAGGAGATATTGCGAAAATTCGCCGTATTTACCGGCTCCTTTCAAAAACAGGCGGCCGCCGATATCACCGGGGCCACACCTCGCCAATTACAACAGTTAGTCAATAAATCTTTTTTGCAGGTTTTAGAAGCAGGACGTTACGAGCTACACCCATTAACACGCCATTTCCTGGATGAGAAGCTGGCTGCAGATGCGGCCGTTTCCGAGGCTGTCTTCCATCGTCATGCAGCCTTTTATATGAATTTTTTGACCAAACAAGGAAGTGGAGAAGAAACAGAGGAGCGCGCTGCCATTCGGGCGGAAGTAGCCAATATTCGGGCCGCCTTGCGCTGGGCGGCCCGCCGGCAAGACGTTGAGATGGTGGCGCAAGCTGCGCCCATCCTTCACAATTTCTACACCGCTCAAAGCTGGTTCCAGGAAGGGGTTGTCGCCTTTCAATTTGCCATTGAGCAATTCAGCGGCGATGATGATTTCAAGCCAGAACAGGCGGCGCTCCTGTGCGATCTATTAGGGCGCAAGGCGCGAATGCACATCTTTATCGGCCAGATTAAAACGGCCCGGTCAATTTTGGCAATAGCGACAACGTACCTGAAACAGGTAGACAGCGCGGCACGACGATCAACCATGCTGGGCTATCTGGCAATCACCACCTATTACGCCGGGGAGTATACACGGGCGGCTGAATTGGCTACTGAGAGCCTGCGCCTATCCCAGGAGATGGACGACCAGAACGGCATCGCTTTCGCCCTGAATTTCCTGGGCAGCTGTGCCAAAGCCCAGGGGGACTATGACAAGGCGCGTCGCCGTTTTGAAGCGGCCGTTCAAGCTTTTCATCGGCTGGAGGATGGCATAGGAGCAGCGATGGCCCTCAATAATCTGGGCAATCTGGCTCAGGCTACAGGGGATTTTGCCGCAGCCCAAAAACATTACCGGGAATGCAGCGACCTCTTTAAAGCAAACGATCACATTCACGGCGCAGCGACGACGCTGGCCAATGCGGGTCAGTTGGCTTTGAAAATGGGAGACCGTGACAAGGCCAAGGAACTGCTCACGGAAAGCCTGGCCCTGAAACAGGAGATTCACGACCAACGAGGCACGGCCGTGGCCCTGGTCAGCTTGGCGGAAGTGTCGCTGGCGACTGGCAAATATGGGCAGATGCGAGAACAACTGGCGCAGGCGTTTGAATTATCCCAACAATCGGGGGATATCAAGCTGATGCTGGAAGTGTTGATGGGCGTGGGTGCGCTGGCAATGAAACAAGAAAGTTGGGAGACGGCCGCCCGGCTGCTGGTCTTTGCCCAAAACCATAAAGCAGCATCGCAAGAAATTCTGGATTGGGGTATTGGGCTGCTGGCGCAGATGCGCGATCAGGCAGCACAAAATGGGGAATCCATCCAGGCCGCCGAGGCGGATGGGAAAACAATGAACCTGGAAACGGCCGTCGTTCAGGCGCAGGCCATTTTGCATGCCGGCTAAGCGTGTCTCAGCAACCCCAATTTGTTTGTAATTGACTGCCGCGTTACAATTTTTCCTTTTGATCGTTCTCTGATCGCTTCCCAATTAATCTACCTACACTGTTTTGCTCACCTCACCCGTAAGCAAGCCGTAAGAATAAAGAGCGAAAGCTCGAGACGGCCAAGCCCAAATTTGAATCACACTGTGGAGGGATTTTTAGATGAATATACGTAAAGTACATATTTTTTCTCTGGTATCGGCATGGGTAGCAGGCGCAGGGTTAACGGCCGTGCTCCTATTTTCCCTGGCTGGAAAGCTGGAGGCAGCACCTACGGCTACCTTGTATGTGAATGCAGCTACGGGGAACGATGCCAACGACTGCCTCTCTGCAGGAACAGCCTGCCGCACGGTGGGCGCGGCCGTCGGCAAAGCAGCCAGCGGCGATAGTATCCAAATTGCCGCCGGGACCTACGTAGAATATGGCATTACGATTTCCAGCAAAGAGCTAACTTTGACCGGCGCGGGAGCTGGCAACACCATCCTGGACGGCGGTGGAAACGGGCGCATTTTCACCATCCAATCCACTACCGTCATCTCTGGCGTCTCCATTCAGAACAGCCGGATTGTCACTTCCTCGACGAATACCTTCGAGGTAGGGGGCGGGGCCATTCAGGTGGGCACATTTGTCGTCTTCACGTTGCGCAACAGCCGCGTCATCAGCAATTCAACGGTGGGTACTGGAGGGGCCATCTTCAACAACGGCACGCTTATCCTGGAAAATACAGATGTTCTCAGCAACACGGCCGATGGGCCTGGCGGCGGTATTTATAATTTCATCCAGGGCGCGATCACCATCACCAATGGAACAATTGGGGGGAATACGGCTGGCGGCATCTACGGTGGCGGAATCTACACAAACCAACCCCTCTATCTCTACAATATGACCGTGCGGGACAACAGCGCGCCCAGTCTCGCCGGCGGCGTGTATCTGAATCTGGCAGCGACAGAAGAAGCGGTGATGGATGGGGTGACCTTCACCGGCAACCAGGCAGCGTCTGGCGCCGCCCTATTTGCCCAGTCAGGCGCCATCAGCATGACCAACAGCACCGTTAGTGGGAACAATGCCAGCGCTGACTTTGGCGGTATATACATTTCCGGCCCCAATGTGTCCCTGAATCTGGTAAACAGCACCATTGCCTACAATAAGCGGGCTAACTCTACGGGGTCCGGGATTAACGGCATCATGGTGAACAATAATGCTGTCGTTACTTTTACGAACTCTCTGATGGCTTACAACGGGAGCATTAATTGCTTCGGTACGGCGGGCAACTGGACCTCAGCCGGATACAACCTTTCCAGCGATACCAGCTGTGCCTTCACCCAAACGGGCGACCAACAAGGGGTGGATCCCCTGCTGGGGCCGCTGGCGGATAACGGCGGGGCCACGCTGACTCACGCGCTTTTGCCCGGCAGCCCGGCCATTGACGCCGGGACGAACAGCGGCTGCCCGGCCACAGACCAGCGGGGCATAGCCCGGCCGTATGATGGCGACAATGACAATATCGCCACCTGTGACATCGGCGCAGTGGAGGCGCAGCACCAGTTGGCAATTGCTGATACGTTGCTGCTGGAAGGAGACGCTGGGACGAGCACGGCCGTCTTCACCGTCACCCTCTCCCCCACCTCCACTCAAATCGTGACGGTGGATTACGCCACAGCCGACGGCACGGCCGCGGCCGGCAGTGACTATAACGCCATTACCGGCACACTCACTTTCAATCCGGGTGACTCCACCCAATTCGTCTCTGTCCAGGTCATCGGCGATTTAGCAGACGAATCGGATGAGACGTTCACCGTCCAGTTGAGTAATGCAGCCAATGCTTTCTTGTTGGACAGCCAGGCGACCGGAACCATCGTGGACAACGATGGGCTTCCCGCACTCACCATCGCCGACCAGACGGTGCTGGAGGGGAACATCGGTACGGTGGATGCCCTGTTCCTGGTGACGCTCTCCCCTGCCAGCCCGGATGTGGTGACAGTGGATTATACGACAAACGACGGCACGGCCGTCGCCGGGAACGACTTTACCGCCATCAGCGGAACACTCACCTTCAATCCGGGTGACATCACCCAAACCATCACCATCCAGGTGACGGGCGACGATGTGGATGAAGGCAGCAGCGAAAGCTTCACCGTGGACTTAAGCAACCCCACCAACGCCAAAACCACCGACAACAGCGCCAACGGAACCATCACCGACGACGACACAGCGCGATTGACTCATAACATAGGCCCTCAGGTACTCGAAGGAGACAGCGGCCTTACCCCGATGGTCTTCACCGTCACCCTCTCCACGCCGGCCTCATTCACCGTTACCGTGGACTACGACGCCACCACTTCCAGTGGAGGTAATGGCGGGGCCACCGCCGGAGTAGATTTCGTTCCCATTTCCGGCACGCTCACCTTCAATCCGGGCGAGACGGCCCAGAATTACACAGTGCAAATCAATGGGGATACAGACTCAGAAGAAGATGAGGTTTTCTTTTCCGTCATCAGCAATGCCAATGTACCCATCTCGGTGGGTGGCAGCCAGGGGACGATATTGAATGATGATTTTTATGTGTATTTGCCGATGATTGTGAGGTGATTTTATTGGGGAAGACGGCCGCGTTTACGGAAACGGCCGTCTTCCCCCGCCATTCCATTATCGATTTAACCGAGCAGCATCGCCTTTAACGTCACTTCTGGTACTGCTGCCAATGCACGTGAAATAGGGCAACCCGCCTTCGCCTTCTCCGCCAATTCCATGAACTTCGCTTCTTCCAGGCCGGGCACAGCCGCTTCCGTCACCAGCTCAATCTTCGTAATCAGCGGCCCGCTCTCATCGCGGCCCAGATGAACCGTCGCCGTCGTTTCAATTTTGGTCGGGTTAAACCCTTCGCCGCTTAGCAGCGCGGAAAGGAACATCGAGTAACATCCCGCGTGTGCCGCGCCGATCATTTCTTCCGGGTTTGTCCCCTTGCCTTCCTCAAACCGGGAAGCAAAGGTAAACGCCCCTTCAAAGTGGCCGCTGCCCGATTTCATTAGGCCGTTGCCTTCTTTTAATGTGCCACTCCAGGTTGCTGTTGCATTACGTACTGTCATTTTTTCTCCTTATTTTAGAAAATTAACTACAAAGGACACGGAAAACGTAACGAAAAACACGTACGCCTTGTAGTCATTGCGTCCTTCGCGGTTTTTCTGCTAGATTCTTATTGAACCTTCACCAAGGCTTTAATCGCCCCACGGTCAAACAAATGTCAAGTTAACTCTCCATCCCTTGATAAGTTGAACATTTGCCAGATAAAGTATGCACTGATTGCTAAATTGAAAAAGTTGAATCCTCGTCCCATGAGCAAACCATAAAAAATAGTGATAATGCCTATGAATACGAGCAAATAGATTACCTGTCGTTTTCCCACCTTCACCAATTTAGAGCAAGCATAAAATGCAACGGCCATGACAGGATGATATATCGAATCAGCAATATTTACCGTTGTGGGTTCGGTTGTCAACGCTGAATATAAATGTATTCCTCCGGCAATGATCAAACCTACTGCTATTATCAAAAACAGTCTCGCATATTGAGATTTACGGTTGCCTTTTTCTAGTTTTTGAGTTGTCATGTGATTTCCTCCCAAACAATCAGCATGTTAAATTGGTGTGGAATGAAGATGTCTATAATTTACTTCTGAAATCAATAAGCTTAAAAATGGGACAACCAAATACGTGTCAATGAATTTCTACCGGGTCTTTAATTGCGCCCTGGTCAAAGAGCGGCGTCGCTTCCCAGCCTTCCGGCGGGGCGATCTTTTCCACGCGCACGGCCGTATTCTTGTAATCCGGTATCTTCGCCCGCGCATCCAACTGCACCGTCGTCAACAAATTGGCGGCCGCCTCGGCAAAGTGGAAGGGGATGAATACCGTCCCCTGCGGCGAGCGCCCCGTCACCAGCACCCGCAGCTTGATGGAACCACGCCGTGATGAAACCTGCACCCAATCACCACTCTTCAGGCCCAATGCTTCAGCGTCCGCCGGGTGCATTTCACACGTCGCTTCTGGATAGATGTTGTCCAGAGAAGAACGGCCGGTCATGGTACGGCCGTGCCAATGATACAGCACCCGCCCTGTGCTCATGTTAAACGGGTACTCTGCATCCGGCTGTTCCGACTCCATGGCGTAACTCACCTGCCAGAACTTGCCCCGGCCGCGCGGGAAACTTTCTGCAAACAGATACGGCGTCCCCGGATGATCCAGGCTGGGGCAGGGCCAATGGACGCCTCCTTCCCGGTCAATCCGCGCGTAAGTGATACCGTAAAAATCAGGCGTCACCCGCCGCATCTCCTCCCAAACCTCCTCCGCGCTGGCGTAATCAAACCCGGCCGAGAGCGTCACACCCAATCGCTGCTCAATTCGCCGCGCCAGATCGCTGATGATGGCCCAATCCGGCCGTGATTGCCCCACCGGTTCCACGGCCTGGCGGCAGCGCTGCACTCGCCGGTCGCTGTTGGTGAATGTCCCCTCCTTCTCGGCAAAGCTGGCGGCCGGTAAGATCACATCCGCCATCATTCCCGTCTCATTGATAAAAATGTCCTGGCAAACCAGGAACTCCAGCTTTTCCAGCGCGTGACGGGCGTGATTTTGGTCCGGTTCGCTCATCATCGGATTCTCACCCAGGACGAACATAGCGCGCACGGCGCCAGCGGCCGCGCCGCTGACCATCTCCGTCGCCGTCAGCCCCGGCGTCGCGCTCAACTCCACACCCCAAAACTGCTGGAATTTGGCTTGTACAGCCGGGTCGGCCACATTCTGGTACGCCGTGTACACGTTAGGCAGCCCGCCACTGTCCGAGCAACCCTGCACGTTGTTTTGCCCCCGCAGCGGATTGACGCCTGTCCCTGGCTTGCCCACATGGCCGCACATCAGCGCCAGATTGACCAGCGACAGGGTGTTGTCCGTGCCGTGCGTGCTCTGGCTGATGCCCATGCCCCAATAAATCGCCCCGCGTTCGGCCGTAGCATACAGCCGCGCCGCCTGCCGGATTTGTTCGGCCGGGACGCCACTGATTTCTTCCGCCCATTCCGGCGTGTACGTCTCCAGCGATTCCAGGTACTCGTCAAATCCTTCCGTGCGCTGGGCGATGAACTCCGGATCGTACCACTTTTCTTTGACGATGACGTGGGCCATCGCCTGGAACACAGCCACGTCTGTGCCCGGCTTCTGCCGCAGCCAGAGGGTGGCGAAGTTGGTCATCCCAATCTGGCGCGGGTCAATGACGATGAGTTTGGCCCCATTGCGACGCACCGCCCGCTTGAGGAAGTTGGCGATGACGGGGTGGGTTTCGCTGGTGTTGGAGCCTGTAACAATGAAGACATCCAGGTTCTCCATCTCGGCGATGGAGTTGGACATGGCGGCCGAGCCGATGGCCAGTTGCAGCCCGGCCACAGAACCGGCGTGGCAAAGGCGGGCGCAGTGGTCTACGTTGTTGGTGCCCAGGAGGGCGCGCACCATCTTCTGGAAAACGTAGGTGTCTTCGTTGGTGGCCTTGGCGCTGGCGTAGGTGGCGATGGCGTCGCCGCCGTCCGTTTTGACGACGCGCACCAGTTCATCGGCGACCAAATCCAGGGCTTCGTCCCAGGAAGCTTCGCGCCAGACCGGTTTGGCCGACCGTCCTTCCTCCCGGTTGGCGCGGATGAGGGGCGTTTTGATACGGCCGGGATGGTTGACATAATCTGTACCAAACCGTCCTTTGACGCACAACATGCCATAGTTGGGCGCGGCGTCAAATGGCGCTTCGACGGCGTAAATGGCGTCGTCTTTGAGTTTCAAATTCATCTGGCAACCCACCCCGCAGTAGGGACACGTTGTTCGCACTACTTTATCTGGGGTTATCATATCTTTTCTCCATTCTTGCTAAAAAGCGCAGCCAATCTTGTGATTCTTGAACGGCTCAGGCCCTCTTTTTCTTCCGCTTGCGCCGCGTCTGTTGGAAGATTTCATCGGGGCTGAGGCCCTGCTCCAGCAGCGCCTCCCGTTTCGGCTTCAGCGCGCCGGTGGGGCAAACGCCAACGCATTGGCCGCAAAAGACGCAGGTGGTGTCCGTCATGCCATCGCCCATGAAGGTACCGATCTGGGTGTGGAAACCGCGCCCGTTGAAGCTGAGGGCGAAGGTGTACTGGGCGTCTTCGGCACACACTTGCACACAGCGCCAGCAGTTGATGCACTGATTGTAATCGCGGATGTAAAACGGGTTATCGTCGTAAATGGGGGCTGTCCGCCGCGCGGCGCCGTCAAATCGGGCCGGGTCGGCGCCGTATTCAGTCATCATGGCCTGGATTTCTGGCGCTTCGTCCAGGTTCACGGCTGAAGCCAGCATTTCCAGGAGGGTGCGACGGCCGTTCACCACCTTCTCCGTCCGCGTCTGCACCACCATCCCCTCGGCGACCGGCGTGACGCAGGCGGCCGCCTGCACCCGCCAGCCCACATCCACCGAACAGACCCGGCACAATCCATTGGCCGTCAGGTGCGGATGGTAACAAATGACAGGGATATCAATCCCCAACTGTTTAGCCGCATCATAAATCGTCGTGCCTTCGGGGACGGTAATTTCTTGTCCATCGATAATGAGGGTGATGGGTTTGCTCATTCTATCTCCAATTTGAGACTGGAGATTAGAGACTAGCGGTTGGTTCAGTCTCCACTCTCGAGTCTCTAATCTTCCAAAATTCGTTCAGGGTGCGTATAAATCCGCATCCGGTCTTGCCGCAGATAGGCGACAATGGTGATATTCCAGACCTTGGCCAGGGCGACGGAGAGACTGGTGGGCGAGGTGCGGGAGCAGACAATGGGGTTTTCCATGCGCCGCGCTTTGTTGATCATCTCGCTGGAGATACGGCCGCTGCTCAACAATATCTTGCCCCGCGTCTCCATCCCTTGCTGCAAAGCCGCGCCCGCCAGCTTATCCAGGCAATTGTGACGGCCGATATCTTCAACCTGTAACAGGATTCGCTCATGGTCGGCAAGGACGGCCGTATGAATGCCGCGCGCCCGCCGGTAGAGTTCTGCCCCCAATTGCAGCTGCCGCATCAGCGCCGCCAGCTGTGCCGGTTCGGCGCGTAAATCAGCGTGCAGCGGCTCATGCCGCTGCGATAAATCATCAAACGTCACACCGCCGCCGCATCCGGCTGTGATTATCGCTCGCCGCGGCAGCTCGGTGTTCACGTCCTTGAGCCACACATCCACGCATGTCCGGCTCTTCGACGGCCGTATCTGGCGCACGTCATCCAGCCCCTGAATGATGCCCTCATTGTAGAGGAAGCCCAACGCCAGCCATTCCAGCTCGCGGGGGGAACACATAAACGTCGCCAGTTCACGGCCGTTCACCGAAATGCAGGCGAGGCCCTCTTCCACCACCGCGCCGTCAATTGTCTGCGGGGCGTGGCTGTTGAGGCTGATGTAGCGTGTGGGTTTAATTCCAGTCATAAAATAAGCAGAGCTAGAGGGGAGAGCAAAAAAACAGCCTCTAGCTGACAAGTTCCGGCCACAATTCAATCGCGCTCAGCACGGCCGACGCGGCCGTTTGCCCCAGGCCGCACAGCGACATCTCCGTCATCGCCAGCCCCACATCCAGCAGCGTTTGTTTGTCCGCCGGTTCGGGGCCGCCGTTGTGAGCAATGCGCTCCAGAATTTCCATCTGCCGCTGCGTGCCCAGTTGGCAGGGGAAGCATTTACCGCAGCTTTCATGGGCGAAGAAGTGGGCCAGATCGTAGAGCGCGCCGCGGAGATCGGCCGTTTCATCAAATACCATGATTACGCCGGAGCCGAGCGGGACGCCGTTCGCCCGCGCATCCTCATACGTCAGCGGCACATCCAGTTTCTCCCAGCCGATGAAAATACCTGCCGCGCCGCCCATCAACACCGCCTGAACCGCTTTTCCGCCTGGTACGCCGCCCGCCATCTCAATCAACTGCCGCACCGTCCGGCCAAACGGCACTTCGTACACGCCGGGCCGGGCCACATGCCCGCTCAGACAAAACAGCTTCGTCCCTGGCGATTGCTCCGTGCCATACTTGCGCCACGCATCCGCGCCCAGGTCAAAGGCGACCATCGCCGCTACCAGCGTCTCCACGTTGTTAATCGCCGTTGGCTGCTGGAAGAGGCCGTGCGTGGTGGGGAAGGGCGGCTTGATGCGGGGAAAGCCCCGTTTGCCCTCGATGGCCTCAAACAACGCCGTCTCCTCGCCGCAAATGTACGCGCCGGCGCCCAGCCTCACCTCAATGTCAAAGTGGAAGCCGGGTTTATCCAGGATGTTCCTCCCCAGGTAGCCTGCTTCTCTGGCCTGGTGAATGGCCTCGTTCAACCGGGCGTAAGCGCGCGGATATTCGCCGCGCACGAAAATCCAGCCGTGCTCTGCGCCGATGGCGTAGCCGGCCAGCGTCGCCGCCTCGATGACGGCGAAGGGGTCTTCTTCCAGCAACGGCCGATCCTTAAACGTCCCCGGTTCGCTCTCGTCGGCGTTGACGACGACGTGTTTGACGCTGCCGGCCGCGCCGCGCGTGAATCGCCATTTGCGGCCGGTGGGAAACATCGCCCCGCCCCGGCCGACGATGCCGCTGGCTTCTACCGCCTCAATGACTGCTTCCGGGGTGGCCTGCAACGCTTTGCGCAGGGCGCGCCAGCCGCCATGGGCCTCGTAATCGCTCAGGCTGGCGGGGTTGACGCGGCCGATGCGGCCGGTAGTGAGCCGGGGTTCGTCGTAAATGACGGCCGTCGGCTCAGCCCACTTCCCCGCCAGAAAATCAGCCGCCCCCTCCGGCGTCAGCCTACCCGCCGGACGAACCCCATCCAGCGCGGCTGGCGCATGTTCGCACATCCCCAGGCAGGGGACGTGTTCGTAAGTGACACGGCCGTCTGTGCTGGTTTCGCCATGTTTCAGCCCCAGCTGCTCTTCGACAGCGGCCATCACCCTTTTCGCCCCGCCCAACTGGCAGGCGGCGTCTTCGCACACCCGCACCACCCGCTTCGCCGTCGGCCGGTTGTAGAACATGGTGTAGAATTCAATCACGCCGTGAATGTCGGCCAGCGGGACTCGCAGTGTCTGGCCGATTGTCTCCTGAACTTCCCTGGGGAGCCAGCCATACACAGATTGAGCTTCGTGAAGGAGGGGGAGGAGGGCGTCGCGGGAACGGCCGTGATACTTCTCCAGAACAGGCGCTAAGGGGGTCAAATCAATAGAAGCAGTTGCTTCGCTCACAATTCACCTCTCGTCGTCATTAAAGAACCAGGCAAATGGGGTGTTGATGCGCCGGCGATTAGCAATGCAACTCACCGGCCACACAAGTAAGGCAATCCCATGCTCACAGCGATGAAAGCTAAACCATGCCTTGCTGAACCCACCACTCCTCAGATTTCAATTCTATGACAGTATCAGATAAAATCCAATGACTGTCGGCTTTTTCACCTTGTACCCTGGCGAGAAGGCTATCATTCAATACTACGAGGTTATTCAATTTGGGCAATTTCAACAATGCCGGTACGATTCTGCGACCATACGGGTTGTGCCCTGATTTTGTAACCTCTCGTTTGTTATTGTTCAGACCCAAAAGGAGAATTTGATGTTCATACCCACCCCGCTGAAATTGCGTGTGCCTGTGCCCAGCGATCTCGATATCGCACAGGAAGCACAGATCAAACCCATTGCCCAGGTAGCCGAGGAGCTAGGTCTTCTGCCGGATGAACTAGAATTACACGGGAACAACAAGGCAAAGGTTGCTCTCTCGGTCCGCGAACGGCTGGCTGACCAGCCCAACGGAAAATATATTGACGTGACTGCCATCACGCCTACCCCTCTAGGCGAGGGCAAGACGACGACCACCATCGGCCTCAGCCAGGCGCTGGGCGCGCACCTGGGCAAAAAGGTCGTGACCTGTATTCGGCAGCCTTCCCAGGGACCGACCTTCGGCATTAAGGGAGGCGCTGCCGGCGGCGGCTACTCCCAGATCATTCCCATGGAGGACTTCAACCTGCATCTGACGGGAGACATTCACGCCATCACGGCCGCCAACAACCTGCTGGCGGCCGCCATTGATACCCGCATCTTCCACGAAACACGGCAATCGGATGCGGCCCTCTTCCGCCGCCTCTGCCCGCGGGCCAAAGACGGCAGCCGCCGGTTTTCTCCCGTGATGTTAAAACGGCTGCAAAAGCTGGGCATCCACAAAACGGATCCGGACGATCTGACCGACGAGGAAATCAGCCGTTTCGTCCGCCTGGACATTGACCCCGACAGCATCACCTGGCGGCGGGTGCTGGATACGAATGACCGGTATCTGCGAGAAATTACCGTCGGGCAGGGGCCGAAGGAAAAAGGAATCACGCGCCGGACCGGCTTTGATATCACCGTCGCCAGCGAAATCATGGCCATCCTGGCCCTGACCACCAGCCTGGCCGACATGCGCGAGCGGCTCGGCCGTATGGTGATCGGCACGAGCAGAGCGGGCGAAGCCATCACGGCCGACGACCTGGGTGCGGGCGGCGCGCTCACCGTGCTCATGAAGGACGCCATCAAACCCACGCTGATGCAGACGCTGGAAGGCACGGCCGCTTTCGTCCATGCTGGCCCGTTCGCCAACATCGCCCACGGCAACAGCTCCATCGTCGCCGACCAGATGGCCCTCAAACTCGTCGGCCCCGACGGCTACGTCCTCACCGAATCCGGCTTTGGCGCAGATATCGGCATGGAAAAATTCTTCGACATCAAGTGCCGCTACAGCGGCCTGATCCCGGACGCCGTGGTGCTGGTAGCCACCATTCGCGCGCTCAAGATGCATGGCGGCGGCCCCACCGTGAAAGCCGGGCAGCCGCTCGACCCGGCGTACACGGAGGAAAACCTGCCGTTGCTGGAGAAGGGCTGCGGGAATATGGTGGCGCACATCAAGAATGCCTTGCGCTTTGGCGTTCCTGTGGTAGTGGCCGTCAACCGCTTCAAGGATGACACCGACGCAGAAGTGGACCTGGTGCGTAAGATCGCCATTGAAGCAGGCGCAGAAGACGCTGTGATGAGCAACCATTGGGCCGAGGGAGGCAAAGGAGCTGTGGCGCTGGGCGAGGCCGTCATCGCAGCCTGCGAAAAACCAAGCCATTTCAAGTTCCTCTACCCGCTGGAGATGAGCATCAAGGAGAAGATCGAGATCATTGCCAGGGAGATTTACGGGGCCGACGGCGTGGAGTATTCGCCGGAAGCGGAGAAGAAGATCGAAGTGTACACCCGCCTCGGCTTTGACAAGCTGCCGATGTGCATGGCCAAGACGCACTTAAGCCTGAGCCATGACCCGGCATTAAAAGGGGTGCCCACGGGCTTTACCGTGCCCGTGCGGGATATTCGCGCCAGCGTGGGGGCCGGCTTCCTCTACCCGCTCCTGGGCGAGATGAGCACGATGCCCGGCCTGCCTACACGGCCGGCGTTCTACGATGTAGACATTGATCTGGAAACGGGCAAGGTGGTAGGGCTGTTTTAGTTTACTGATTTGTTGGTGTTCGTGAAACGCCCGGCACAGGGCCGGGCGTTTTGCTTCTTAAGGGCGCGGCCGCATACGTCGGCCGTTCACAGTTGCCTGCGGTCGATAATTGGGGAAAATCACAACCCATGAACGCAAACAGTGCGCAGTACCGCTACCCCAGACGCCGCCTGATCCGATTCGTTTTCAGCCGGTTAGGGCACATGGCCTTGAGTCTATTGTCTGATTTTCGGATCATTGGCCGGGAGCATCTGCCCGGCGAAGGGCCGCTCATCGTCGTCGGCAACCATTTTCATTTCACCGATACAGTAGCTTTCGTCACCGCCATACGCGGGCCGATGGAATTCCTGGGCGGGTTCCAGCTCATTGACGCCCCGCCGATGCTAACCTGGATTCCGAAATTGTGGGGCTACTACAAAGTGCGTCGAGGGGGAGCATCGAGAGATGCGATGCGGGCTGCCACCGCCATTCTAGCCCAGGACGGGGTGCTGGCCATCTTTCCCGAGGGGGGATCGTGGGCGCCGGTGCTCCGGCCGCCTCGACCTGGCACGGCTTACCTGGCGGCGCGAACTGGCGCGCGGATTCTGCCTGTGGGCCTGGACGGGCTGACGGAGATGTTCCCTGCCTTGCGTCGCGGCAAGCGGGCCAGGGTGACGGTGCGTATTGGCAAACCCTTCGGCCCGTTTGAGGTGGCCGGCCGCGGCCGCGCGCGCCGGGCGCAGTTAGAGGCTATCGGCGAGGAAATTATGCGGCAGATCGCGGGCCTCATTCCTCCAGAGCGGCACGGGGTTTACTCGGCCGATCCCATTCTGCGTGCAGCGGCCCAGGCAGCGGCCGTCTACCCCTTCGCCGATTCGTCTGAGTAACGCTGCCCCATGCCGGTTCTCGCCACCCCCACAAAACTCGCTATGATCAGGCCCATGCGCAGATACACGCCATTGCTGCTGATCCTGGCCGGCTACCTGATGCTGGGCGCGCTATACGCCATTCGCACACCGGATTGGCAGGCCCCCGACGAACCAGCCCATTACAATTACGTGCGCCAGTTGGCGGCCGGGCGCCTGCCGGTGATGGAGGCCGGCGACTATGATGAAGCGTACAAGAATGAGGCTGTCGCTTCCCGTTTTGCCCCGCAATACGATGTGAGCGTGATCACCTACGAGGATTGGCAGCCGCCCCTCTATTATCTGCTGCTAACCCCGGTGTTCCTTCTGTTCGATGGGTCCCTGCTGGCGCTGCGGCTGGTTTCCTTGCTGCTGGGCGCGGGGGTGGTGGCGCTGGCTTACACGGCCGCCCGGCAATTGCAGCCGGATCATCCCTGGGTGGCATGGACGACGGCCGTCTTCGTCGCCTTCCTGCCCCAACATCTGGCCATCATGGCCTCCGTCAACAACGACGCCCTGGCTGAACTGCTCATCGCCGCTATCTTGCTGGTTCTCATTCACAATTCACAATTCACTATTCACCATTCATTATTGGGCATCCTCCTCGGTCTCGGCTTCCTCACCAAAGGCACCGTCTACCCCATGACGGCCGTCGTCAGTCTGGCGCTGCTGCGGCAGTTTTGGGGGAATTGGCGCGGGCTGGTGCGGGCCGGGCTGCAATTGTTCGTCCCCGCGCTCCTGCTGGGTCTGTTATGGTGGGGGCGAAACCTGGCCGTTTACGGCGGGCTGGACTTCCTGGGCAAAGCGGCCCATGACGCCGTGGTGGTAGGCCAGCCGCGTACGGCCGACTGGGTGGCAGAACTGGGCGCGGCCGAAGTAGCCCGCCGTTTTATCTCCACGACCTTTCACAGCTTTTGGGGCCAGTTCGGCTGGATGGCCGCTCCCTTTGCTCCCAGGGTGTATGCGCTCTTGTGGCTCTTCTCCGCCATCGTTGCCGCCGGGTTGATCACCCTTATCTACAGACGGCACTCCAATCGAGCATTCATCCTCACCCCCCAATGGCTGGCGCTGATCGCCGCGCTTGTGCTCACGCTGGGCGTGCACGCAGGCTACAACCTCACCTTCGTTCAGCACCAGGGGCGGTACCTGTTCCCGGCGCTCCTCCCCATCGGGCTGGGGGTGGCTTTGGGGCTGGGCGCATGGGCGCGGCCGTTGGCGCGGCGCCGGCCGGCCGTCACCATCTTGCTCCCCATTGGCCTGGCGGCCGCCCTGATAAGCCTGAACCTGATAGCCCTCTTCCGCATCATTCCCGGCGCATTGGCTTAAAATTTTTCCTGCGTCAGACGATTTGAATGTCGCCGCGCCCTTTGGCCAGCCGCCAGGCGAGCGTGCCCGGATCGAGCAGGATTTCGCGCACCTCATCCCCAGGCAGCATGACGAGCACATGACGGCCGTACTGATCCAGCCATTGACGCCCCTGCCCCACCGCCTGCCATTTGCCGCCGATTTGAACGCGCCGCACGCGGACGGAGCCGTTGGGCGCAAAACTGCAATCAACACCGATGCTGTCTTTCAACATGTCATTCCTCACCGCTTGCGCCAAAACCAGGCCAGCTTGCGGTACTTCACCCACTCATAGTACGCCATATACAGGCTAAGGCGCAGGCCATGCAGCCCGTCTTCATATCCGCGCAATGTGACGAAGCGCCACCAAAACTGCCTCCACGGCTGGAGGACGTAGTTATGGGGTTTCGGCCGCACGCCTTGTTGTTTCAAGATGGAGGCGTCGTAACTGGTGTAGGCACGCTGCTTCGCTCTGAAATGGGCCACGTCGCGGTAATTATGGTGGATGAGCGGGTTCTCCAGGTAGCCGATCTCCCCATCTACTACGGCCACTTCGTGCACCGGCCGCTCGTAGCGCACTTTGCCGTGCCGAAACAGGCGCAGTTGGTAATCAGGGTACCAGCCCGCGCCCCTGGTCAAGCGGCCGAAAATGTAGTTATGACGCGGCACATACCAACCCATTTCCGGGCAACGAGGGATCGTGCGGCGGATTTCCTGGGCCAGGTCCGGCGTTCCCCGCTCGTCTGCATCTACGAAGAAGACCCAGTCCGTCTCCAGACTGTTCAGGGCATCGTTGCGCTGCTGAGCGTAGTTCTGGAATGGATTTTGCCGCACTTCCGCCCCGGCCGCGCGGGCCAGGTCGGCCGTCCCGTCCTCGCTGCCGGAATCAAAGATGAACACCCGGTCGGCCCAGGAGACGCTCTCGATGCAGGCTTGAATGTGCGCCGCCTCGTTTAGTGTGAGGATAATGACGGTGAGTTCTGGGGAGCGGGGCGTAGTCACGAGTTTGTTCTCACTTGGGCAAGGCTACCCACGGCCGTTGATCCCCCGCCAGATGGCGATCACCTCTTCGTAGGCGTGCCGCATTTCCGGATCGGCTGCTTGCGCCGCCTTGCGCTTCATTCCCGCCTGTACCAACCTGGACGCGAGGGCGCATTTAAGGCGGCCGTGGTGCTTACGGTACAATCTGGCCCGGCTGCCCCACAAGTCAACCAGCGACCGGGCCGCTACCTGGCGCGTGCTCTCGCCCCCATAATGGACGATTTCGGCCGCGGGCACTGCGTAGATGGTCCAGCCTGCTTCCTGGATGCGCCAGCTCCAATCAATCTCCTCGCAGTACATGTAGAACGACTCGTCGAACCCGCCGGTGACCAGCGCCACATCAGCGCGCACCATCATCGTCGCGCCCAACGGGTGGTCAATGGGAAATGGTTCTCCATCGGCCCGGTACAGGCGGCGAGCGTAACGGCCGTTGAAGCGACTCTCGTACAAACGGCCTGGCATGGGGAAAAGATCAAATAGGAGTTGGATCAATCCGGGGAAAATAAAGGCGCTGTGCTGAAAGCGGCCGTCCCTGTAGACCAGCCTCGCTCCAGCCATCCCCGCCCGCGGCCGTGCCTCCAGGCAATCCACCAGGGCGCGGATCGCGCCCGCGCGCACGACTGTGTCCGGATTGAGGAGGAAGAAATAGCGCGGGCCATAAGTTGCGGCCGCCCACATCCCCTGATTGTTGGCCGCGCCAAAGCCGGGATTATGGCTGTTAGCAATCAGCTTCACCTGCGGGAACAGTTCATCTAACAGTTCCACTGTGCCGTCAGTGGAAGCATTATCCACCACCCACACCGCTCCCTCTAATCCGGTGCGTTCAAACTCAGCGTACACCGAACGCAGACAATCCGTCAGATAATCCCGAACATTCCAACTGACAATAATGACCGCAACATCCATCACACAATCCTACAACGCAATCAAGGCCCCAGGGCCAGCAGGCCCTCCGGGGATAAGCCCAACGACTCAATCACAAACCGCAGCGGTTCGTACGCCGCGTCATCAGCCGGGAGCAGCCCCGCCCAACCAAAGAAATCCGTGGAGCAAAGGGAAACGGTGCAGGCGCCGGACGCGGCAAATGAGGCCAGCGCCGGGATGATGGCGCGCGCCTGCCCCAGGGGGAAGTCCGCGCTCAGGGCCACAGTCTCGTTCGGCATCTGCCCGCTCAAGGTTAAGATGCGTGTCTCGTTGAAGATACCGGGCGTTGTGTCGAAGATGCGGGAACGGGCGTCGCGCAGGCGGTAGCCGCCGTACACAGGCTCGGCCATAACCAGGACGTAGCCGATGGGGCTGCGCGTGGGCGCAATCCCCAAACGCCGCCATACTTCCGGGCTGTCTTCTCCGTATTGCCAGAGCCGCTCTTCATAAGGCATGATGGGGGGCACGAACGCTGCCGTGGCGAAATCCACTTCCCGGTTGTACAAAGCCAGCATAGCAGCGCTATCACCGGGGACCTCCACCACCTCGCCAATCGTCACCCCATCCTCGGCGAACATCGCCTGGAAGGCTCCGAATCGGGTCAGGCTCGCGGTGTCAGCCACCGCCCAGCGACGGCCTTCCAGGTCTTCTAGAGAACGAATGCCGCTGTCCCAGCGCACCACCAACATGCCGGTCTGCCACGCCAGTCCGTTATCATGAATGGCGACGTTTGCCGGCTGTACGCCGCATTGTTCGTGAGCCAGGACATACCCTGGAGCGGAAAGGAATCCGATGGTATCCACGGGCGCGGCGCACATCAGCTCGATCAGCGCAGCTTCATCGTCTACGATCCCAACCGCGAAGCTGAGGCCGGTGGCCTGGGCCAGCGCGTCGGCCAGCTCCTCGCCGCGCTCTTTGATGACGGCCGTATCAGCCACAGGTGAGAAGAGAAGCTGCACCGGCCGTTCGGCTGTGCCCAGCGGCGGCCGCGTCACTTCAACGATGATCTCTTCCGGCACCACCCGCGTCACTTCCTCGACCACCAACCGGGTCACTTCTACCGGCGGAGGCGTCGCCGGAACCGGCTGGCCGGCCGGCGTGATTTCAATGACGCGGGTCACTTCCACAAGCACAAGCTGTGGCTGGCAGGCGACAAACAGAAGCAACGCCACGGCCGCGGCCAGGATGCGTTTCCTGATCATGGATTCACTCATCATTGATGTGCCATTCGTGCCAAACAAAAGGCCGGAGTTATGTCCCATCTCCGGCCAGCCGCCAACCTGCCCAAACTGAGGGGCGGCCGTCTCACCCGCCGCCCCCGGTCGCGGCCGCGGGCGTCTTCATTGGAACCTCCCGCGGCTCGCACGACGCCATATGCCCCTCGTCGGGCAGGTCAACCAATATCTCGTGCGGGTCCACGCGCGTGTTGAACTGGGAAATCTCCACATCCTCGTGAATCAGCCCGGCCCAGATTGGCTGCGGGTTACGGTCGCCAAAGCGGTTGACAACGCGGATGCCGCCCGTCACTACCGCTCGTTTGCCGGGCATCAGGTAATACTGCCCGTCGATCAGTTCCAGGTCATCTGCGCTGCCCACTGCCCAACGATACGGATAATTACTGATTTCGTTTTCATAGCCGATGGCCGCACGCCATACGCCTGATTCTGTGTGCCAACCCAGGGTGTTGTAGTTCCAGTCAGAGTCGTATACGGTACCCGGCGCCGGGCCACTGGTGCGAATCGGGGTGTTGCCGTAATTTTCCACGGTGACCGTAAAATAAACTGTGTCGCAAAGCGCTACGGCCGTGGCGCTGAATTGGAGCGTGTCCCCGGTCGGCGGTGAGAAGATGAGCGCGCGGGGTACTCCCCCATACTGAATCGTGAGGCTGTCCTCGACGCGAACTTTTTGCCCTTCCAGGTCTTCGGCCACAGCAATAATCGGGTAAGTCCCATCCGGCGGCGGCGTTTCCCCATTATCCACCCCCCCTTCGTAATCAAAGTAGTGCCGCCCCGGCTGATTTGCCGGTATATCCTGCTCCAATTCCGAAACTGGTATCTCCACGCCTTCCGGGGTCAGCAAAAAGACCCGGATGTTCTTCACCTCTTTGGTCAGGAAAAACTGCGCCTTCACCCGGTCAGAAATCCCGTCTCGATTGGGGGTGAAGAGATGCTTATCCAGGGTGAAGTTACGCATCTCCGGCAGCGCGGTATCCGCATCAGCAATCACCAACCGTCCCTGCACACGCTCGGTGACGCCCTGTTCGTCGGTGGCGGCGACAGTCCAAGTGTATGGCCCACCCTGCAAGAGACGCGCCAGGACTTCACCTTGAATAGTTTCCCCCGGCAGCAGGTACCCGTCCACCACGCCGCTGAACAGCACTTCATACTCGCCGGCGCCCCGCACTTTGTCTCGCCGGAAATAATAACGGCCGCCCGACTCGTCCTCAAAATAGATGGACACGGTGGCGTTTCGGGACAGCTCATACCGGATGGGCGTGGCGTCATTATCGCCATCCGCGTTGGGCGTGATCTGTTCATGTTGGACAGCGACATTGCGCAGCAGGCTGCTGTCGCCCCGTAACAACCGCCAGCCGACAGTGACGGAGACGGCAACAACCACGGCCGCCACCAGCGCTGCGATGACCAGAGAAGAACGTTTGCTTACCATGGAACAAGTTTACCAGAGCACCCCATAGGCGGCGAGAGGTGAACACCCCACGATTTCCCGTTGGAGACCCGGCGGATACAGCGGCTTATGCGCCGGCACAGACATATCATTAAACCACGCCTGCTTTTTGTCACGGCTATGGCCAAATGCTACAATGCCTCGATGTTGGTAAGATGTTGAGGAACCAATATGACACCATATGGCGAAGACCGGGCCTGGCCTTTTGTGCAAGGCGGTGGGCCTACAATGATTCTCTTTTCACTGGCGCTGGCAGCGGCCGTCGCTTTGCGGGTTCGCTGGCCCAATGCGGCAACTCTCGTGCTGCTCATCATCGTCGCCGTCCTCTGGCTGCTCATTCTCTACTTCTTCCGCGATCCCAATCGAAACGTCCTTGACGAACCGGGCCTGGTCGTCGGCCCAGGCGATGGGGAAATCGTTGAAGTCGCCCGGGAACAGGAATCGCGCTATCTTCAGGCAGAGGTCATTCGTATCAGCATGTTTTTGTCCGTTCTGGACGTGCATGTGCAGCGTGTCCCTCTGGGCGGCGTGGTCAAGTTGGTGGAGCACCGGCCAGGCAAGTTCCTGCAGGCGTTTCGTCCGGAAGCGTCTGAGGTGAATGAGTATGTGGCCATGATCATCGAGTCTGAATACGGCCGTATTCTGGTCAAGCAAATTGCGGGGATTCTGGCCCGCCGCTGCGTCAACTGGGCCGCACCAGGCGACCGCGTTACGACCGGCCAGCGATTCGGTCTGATCAAATTTGGCTCCCGCATTGACCTGTTCCTGCCGCCCCAGGCGAAGCTGCTCGTCGCCGTGGGAGACAAAGTGCGTGGCGGGATCACGCCGGTGGCCCGATTGACGACCGGGCGTGGCCTCGATGACCTTCCATTTCTGGGAAAGCCCGGCAAATCAATTGGCGAACTCGGTGTTGGACCCGGTGGCTAAAATTCCGGAGACGAAGGTAACGGCCGTGCGCGTGGAGAAGCTGGACAAATAAGTTGCCAGGGCCGGCATTATGTCGATGCCCTAATCTGCGCTGTGTTCCCCGCAACCGGGTAAGCAGTTTTTTCGGTGGCGGCTCTGCCATAACGAGATATTTTCCGTTATTGTCACGGGTGGCAACGATTTATGCTAGACTCTTCCGATATAAGGTTGTTGAATAACCCATAGTAAGATGTTATGCGCCAAGACGCAGGAGATGAACATGAAGTGCTCAGTTTACTGCGCGGCGAGCCTCGATGGGTTCATTGCCAAGCTGGATGATAATGTTGATTGGCTCCAGAAACCAGAATACTCACAATCGCCCATGAAAGGACTTGTCTACGATGAGTTCATCTCGACAGTGGACGCACTCGTGATGGGACGCCGCACGTTCGAGAAAGCCCTCTCTTTCGGCAAATGGCCGTATGATGGAACTCCGGTTGTGGTGCTGTCGAAACGTCCCTTGCGGATTCCTCTAGAGTTGCACGGAAAGGTCAGGACCGACGCGGGACAGCCACAGGAAATCGTTTCCGGGTTGGAGGCCGAAGGCATGCGTCACATCTACGTCGATGGAGGGAGAACCCTACAGGGGTTCTTGCAAGCGGGCTGCATAAACGAACTCACGATCACGATCATCCCCATACTCTTGGGCGCGGGAATCCCGCTGTTTGGATCGATGGGAGTGGAAGTCCAGCTCCGCCTCCTCGAGGCAACACCATCGGAGAACGGTTTCGTGCAGGTGCGGTATGAAGTCATGGGAGGCGCATAACAAAGCGCTCCACCCGACACCGCTTCGCGGCGCGGGTGAGCTTCGGCGTTGAACGAAGCTGGCTAAATAGGTTTTTGTGTGCCGGGTGTGCCGGTTATCAAAGCTTATGTCGCTTGCTTAACATGTCCACCGAACCGGATCAAACCCACATGCAACCACAATCGAACGTACCCACGCCCTTTTTCGCTTCAGCGCGAGAACGACGCCTCTGGACATGGACGTTGGTCATCATAGTGGGCATCTACGCGACACTCGGTTTGGCATCGATTCTGGCTAGGGCAATACCTCAGAACCTGGCCGCTATCGGCTTTCTCAGCGCAATGCTCCTGGTCGGACTGACCGTCCTGACGCAAGGGTTGAAGGCCCGGCCGCGCGGCGCTGAGATCGGCGTCGCGCTGGGCGTCGCGGTTGTCTATTTTATGGTGTTCTTCCGGATGTCCATCCCCGAGCGCAGTCACCTCATCGAATACGGGGTCGTGGCCGTCTTCATCTACGAAGCACTCGCGGAGCGTGCCAGCCATGGTCGACGCGTCCCTGTGCCTGCTCTGCTCGCCGTTCTGGCAACGTCGCTAGTCGGCGTGCTCGACGAATGCATCCAAGCGATTCTTCCCAGCCGTGTGTTCGATCCCCGCGACATCCTGTTCAACGTCCTAGCAGGTGCGATGGCGGTCGCGGCGATGTTGGCGTTGGGTTGGGCACGGCGGTGGAAGGCACGGCGGCATGCTGAGTAGAGTGTCGCGACATAACAAGCGTATGCAGCCGACCGGACTAATCGGCGCGGTTTTTGGCGTTTCGCGCAGGGTAAGAAGGTTTTGACAATAGCGCCGTTCTAAGATCACCCATCCGGCGGCTGATACGCGACTTTGGCGGACTTCAGTTGTATACGCCAGTCGAGACAGGAAATTCAGGGAAGCAATCATGTGGATTAGAATAGTGTTCTCATTACCCTATTTAACCTTATTCCTCATGACAATCCTATCTGCCTGCTCGACGACGCCGGCTATTCAGTCCGTGGACGCCCCGCCATCGGTCTTCTCAACACCTATTGAATCCGAGACGGTAAACATCACTCCCCCTTCCACACTTACGCCGACGGTAGCCGGTTATCGGGCAACTCTGGATGCTCAGACCCTATCTCTGCTAGAAGATCCATTGACAATTCGTCTCAGCCCATTCGATACAGTGACGATCAATGTCCCAGTTCCGGTCTTTGGGTCTGTTGAACTAGTGCCGCCAGCAAGCCAACAGACCCTGTCACAACCGACACAATGCCCACCATCAGGAAATCCGACCGTTTTACTATCACAGGGTATGGGAACGGAGGCCATGCAAGCCTTCCTGAACGAAGGCGGTGCTGTGACCAACCTTGAGAAACTTCTCAATAAACGAATCAGCATTCAAAACGATTATGCGACAGGATATAGTTCAGCCAGATTATTTCACACGGATGTGACCGGCGATTCAGTACCTGATGTTCTCATCGTCTCCGAGAGTCGTTTTCGCTACTATTCAACAAGAGTAAGTTTATTCTTTTTCCGGTATCACAATGGGCAGTATGATGGTCGGGAAATATTGTCCACGGACGGATGGGTTTTTGACAAGCCAGGCCGTGGCATCGTGAGCATCGAAGATACAAATGGCAACGGTACACCCGAAATCACGTTTGCTTGGGGAAGCCTGGATAAGATTGAGTTGGTGGTGAAGAGATACACACGTACATTGGAATGGAATGGCCGTCATTTGGTTTTCTTGGCCAATCCGCAGTGATGGCTAACACACGGGGTACGCGACCGCGCCTTCGGCGCGAGTTGAATCGGTTTTCTAATTACCGGTTCGACCTTGAAGGGGCAAGCCTCCTTGGATTTTGATTGGCGAGGTTTGGATGATAAACGATCGTTGGTGATGAGACAGAGTGGGTCAATTACCTCAAGTTTAGAATTTATGTCGTCAAATGGTTTCAAATGGCGTTGAGTATGATAGAAGTTGATCAGGAACGGCCGTTCGCCAGCAAGGTTTGGGTGGTAAACGGCCGTTTACATTGTCAGATTATGCCACAAACAACAGGCACAAGACAACAAAAGGTGGAAAAAGACCCAACGATTTGCTACAAAGCAAGTCGTTATGCGATTGCTCAACAAGCTACCCGAAATTCATTATTCATCGTTGGACACATGCGCCGAGGCAACGGGGAGTGTGGTCGTCATTGATGGCCGGCGCGCAAAGTATCACCCTGGTGAGCAGTGTGGAAGAGGCCTTTGCGCTGAAAGAAACGCACCCGGACGCCCTCTTGATGGGGAAAGTGAAAGGGACCCCAGCCCCCAATTCCCATCTTCAGACCTTGATCGATGCGTCAATGTTGATTATGCTAACTGTACCATGGTGGTCAATCGGTAAAACAGGCGATCTCGAATGCATGCCATCTGGAATGCTTGAAGACAACACAATCCCGTGTTAAGCTCATTGAGGATATAGACCTATCAGGTCTTTACCAGAGAAACAATCGGTTCCTATCGAGGGAGGCCATATGAAAGCGAAATACCGCTATCTTGTACCTAACGGCATTACATTTCTGTCGCTGGCATGCGGCGTGGTTTCCATTTTGCTGTCAGCGAGCGGCCACCTTCAGCCTGCCGGCATCCTGATTCTGGCCAGCTATATCCTGGACCTCTTTGACGGGGCCACGGCCCGACGACTCCAGGCCGGGTCCGAGTTTGGGCTGCAATTGGATTCGCTCGTAGACATGGTGAGCCTGGGAACCGCGCCGGCCGTACTCGCACACATGCATTTGCTTGCGGAAGGCGTTGACCAGGTCTGGGTGTGGCCTGTCGTAGTGTTTGTCGCCCTGGCCGGGGCCTTTCGTCTGGCGCGGTTCAATTTGTTACCGCCCAAGCCCACCGGTAATACAGACTCGGTCGGGCTGACCATTTCCACCGGCGGCGCAACCATCACCCTGGCTGTGCTGTCAGACCTGGCTGTGCCGGGAGAGGTCATTCCCGACATCGCGTTTGTCCCGCTGTTGGCGTTCATCGGGCTGCTCATGGTGAGTAAGATCGCCTTCCCTTCATTCCGGTGGGTCTTCTCCGGGAAGCGGAAAAATGCGCTGCTGGTCTTTTTATTCGGCGTATCTCTCCTGAAACTGTCCTTTTTCAATGCCTGGTTCCTTTGGACCAATGCCTATCTTGGCATTTCGTTGGCCCGCGCCGGCTACCGTAACTTCCGCTGAGTATGCACCATGCCTAACCTAAGAGACACCATCAACGGCAAAGGGCTGTACCTGCTTTCCCAAATCACGCGCCGCACTGCCCGTTTTCAAGTGAGCGGCCGTCACCATCTGGAGGCAGTGGTGGCCAGCGACAAGCCCACGATTTTCACCACCTGGCACGGCATGACGATGATGCTGGTCGGATATTTCTCGAAGGTACTCGACCTAAGCTCCATCGTGCTGCTCATGCCGGACGATTGGCGCGGCGGCGCGTTATCTATCTTCGCCAGCAGTCTGGGTACCACGCCGTTCCCCATGAATCTGAAAGGGGAAAGCAGCATGGCCACCGCCCGTAAACTGGCCAGGTTGGTGCGGAAAGTAAAGGAAGGACGTGACTGCTACATCACGCCTGACGGCCCCGACGGGCCGGCCTACGTTGTGAAACCGGGGATCGCGTTTATCGCCAAGAAAGCGGGGGCGAATATCTTGCCCATCGGCGTCTATGCCCGTCACGGCTACCGCATCAGCCGCTGGGATCGATACGTCGTCCCCTATCCCTTCAGCCGGATCTCGGTTGTGTTTGGGGAGCCGATCAGCGTGGCTGAGGATGCGGAGTTAGAGGCTATCACGGAGCCGCTGACGAACAAATTGCATCGTGTGGCTGCACAGGCGGCCGCCAACTATTACGAGCAAAAGCCGTGAGGGCGGGCGCGCTGCCGCCTGCGCCTGTCAGCCTCCGTAGACGCGAACGAGCACGAGCGGTGTGAGGTAGGCTTCGACCACGGCCGCGGCCGCCAGCAGCGGAACCACCACGCCCACAAACAAGCGGACAAAGTCAGCAGCCGCCATCAGGAATCCTTCGCTCAGGGTGCGCTCCGGGGGCGGGGCAATCACTACGGCATGCCAGCGCAGGGCGGCCGCGGCCGCGATGAGCAGCGCCGGCGCCTCCAAGAGGGCATGGGGCAAAATGGTAGCCAGCAAGAAGGCAAACGGATCTTCCCCGGCAATGCTGAACTGGGCGGCAATGAAGCCAATCAATCCCCAGGGTACCATGAACACGAGGAGGCCCAACACACCGAACGTGAAAACCCCTAACACCGTCTGCAACAAAACCACGCGGATGTTGTGCAGCAGCACAAGCAACGGCAGCGCGCCGGCAAATCCTTGCAGACTGGCCACATTCACCACCATCTCTTCCCCCTGCAGCCGGGCCTGAATATCCGGCGGGAAAGGGTAGCGGTGGGCGAGGAACAACCCCAGCCCGACGGCGCCGCCCATGGCGATCAGCGCTGCCACGGCCGGGAAGTGAAGCTGGCGCAGAATACGCAGCGTCTGCTTGTACCAGCGGAGGGGGCCGGGATAACGGCCGTCCCGGGCACGGCCGCTGAACTGTTGCCAGAATTGCCCCCACATCCAGCCCAGGCGAACCTGGTCAATTTCCTGGCCCATTAACTCTTCCCGGTTAAAAATGTGAATACCCATACGAATGAGCACCATCGCCGTGATCGTCAAACCCAGTAGCAGCCACCACAAACCGGCGTGATTGCCCCAAAACAACGCGGCCGCTTCCCCCTGTATCAACAGGGCCATCGGGACGATAATGAAGCTGGCCAGTAAATTTGCGGCGCGCACGCTGGTCGTCTGGCTGGAAGCGACCACCGCGCCGGCCACCATAATAACGCCCTGCACCGTCGTCAGCAGGATCGTCTGGGCAAACAACTGCGGCGAAGGGACCCAGTGAATGCTGAAATACAGGCCAATCATATACACCGCCATGCCCAGATAGCTGGCAAGCAGCGGCGGCACCAATGCAGCGATCATCTTGCCCATATAAAGCTGGGTATCGGTCAGCGGCGTGGAAAGCAAAGGCTCCAGGCTCTTCCGCTCTCGCTCTCCCACAAACGTCTCCAGAGCGATGATAAGGGAAAAAGACATGGGGAAGAAGCCGACAACGAGCAGGAGGAAGGGGATCAACTGGTTGGCGATCACCTCCGCGCCGTACCTTTCCACAAAGGTCAGCAAACGCTGTGCCGTGAAATTCATCAGCCCAGGAAAGCCGACAGTCAGCAGCACAATGGGAAAGATGATACGCCAGTCACGAAATGAATCTCTGATTTCGCGGCGGGTGACGACCAGCGCCATGCGCAGGTCATGCCGTCTTGTCGAAAGGGTTGTATTCATCACAGCCATGATTCTCGCTCCAACCGGGACGGCCCGTACTTACGCGGCCGTTTCCCCTGGCCCGGGCGCGTTATCAGAGACAACGCGCAAGTACACTTCTTCCAGGCTTTGCGTAACCTCTTGCAGCGTAATCACCCCCATCCCCAACGCATTGAGGCAGCGAACCAGCCTGGGATTGGTCACCTCCGGATGGGAAGTGCGGAAGCGGATCATGTCCCCATGCACTGCCTCCACCGTGACCAGCTCCTCCAGTTCCTGAATCTGGCCATTAAGCGGCTGATCCACCCGTACCTCCATCAACGGCTGACCCAAAAGCTGCCGCTTGAGATCGACGGCCGCGCCCTGGGCCACAATGACCCCTTGCTTGATGATGGCAATGCGGTCAGCCAGCGCTTCTGCTTCAGCCAGATTGTGCGTACAAAGGATGATGGCGCGCCGGTCATCGCGCAATTCACGGATGGCGTCCCGCACCAGTTTGGCGCTGTGCGGGTCCATGGCCGAAGTCGGCTCGTCCAACAGCAGCACGGTCGGATCGTGCAGCATGGAGCGGATCAGCCCCACTTTCTGGCGCATGCCCTTGGAATATTCGCCCAGCCGGCGGTCAGCCTCACCCGCCATGCCAAAGCGGTCGAAGAGCGCCAGGCCCCGCTGCCGGCTTGTCTCGTCGGTTAGGCCGTACAGACGGCCGAAAAAGGTGAGGTACTCCAGCCCGCTCATGCGCAGGTACAGGCCGGGCTGCTCGGTGAGCATCCCGATGGAACGGCGCACCTGGTCAGCGTAGCGCACCACATCCAGCCCGTTGACTTTGGCCCACCCCTGCGTCGGTCTCAAGATGGCCCCCAACATGCGCACGGTCGTGGTCTTACCCGCCCCGTTCGGCCCGAGCAGAGCTACCAGTTCACCGGCCGCCACCTCCAGGCAGAGGTCGTGTACGGCCGTAAACTCGTCAAACGTCTTGCCCAGATTCTTCGCTTCAATCATGGTTGGCCTCCAACACCCGGCGGCGGTCAATAAATAAACACCGCCCGCCACCTAATGATGACAGCCCGCGGCGTCGTTGCTTGCAAATCGTTTCAGATGATCAGGCTGCAACTTACATTATGGATGATGGCGGCAGCGATGCCCAGAGGAATTAGGTCACGCCTTGGCTCGGAGGCGTTGTTGTACACGCCAGAGGATCATGAGGACAGCCACCACCAACGAGACGAACGTGGCGACAGCCATATTGAGTTGAAGGCCGCCCAGATTCAACAAGCGGCTGTCCAGGCGAACGGTTTCCAACATGATGCGGCCGATCGCATAAAAAACAAGGTACAAGGCCGTCAGATCCCCAGTCAGGAGCTTGTCGGAATAGCGCCGGTACAACGTGAGCAACACAACAAATGTCACAAAGCTCCACAAAGATTCGTACAAAAACGCCGGATGAAAGCGGCTGAATTCACTGACCTGGGGCAAGCGGTAGGCAGGATCAATGGTAATGGCCCAGGGTAAATTGGAGGGCGCGCCGTACAATTCCTGGTTAAAGAAGTTGCCCCAACGGCCGAATACCTGCCCCAGAGCGACACCGATGGCGGCCAGGTCAGCCCAGGCGAGCGCAGGCAACCGTTGGCGGCGGGCATAAATCAGCAATCCCAGCGCGCCGCCGGCGATGCCGCCATAGATGCCCAGCCCCCCATTACGCAGGTTAATCAACTGGTAGGGATGACGGAAGTAATCCAGCGGCGTGTTTATTCCCAAGGCCGCCATGCTGGGCGAAGGCGTCAGCACATGATAAAGCCGCGCCCCGATCACTGCCGGGATCAAGCACCAGACAATGCCATTCCAAACGTGTTCCGGATTCCACGGCCGCCAGGGAGCGTCGGACAGCCAATCCGCCTTGACGCCCTTGGTGGCCTGCAAACGCTGACGCACCCTCTCCATCCCGGCTTGGTTCAGACCCAGCATGCGCGGGTCAAAACCCCAGGACAACAACATGCTGCCAACTGTTCTGATCTTCTGCTTCGCCAGGAGCTTCTGGATTTCTGAAGGGAGCTTCCAGGATTGGATTCGTTGGTTTCGCACCGCTTTGGGCACAACCTGCTCAAAAATCATCTGCGCCCGTTCCCCAGCTAGATGCGACACCACATAAGAACCGAGCGCGATACCGCCTACGATACAAAGCCCGTACCAGAAAATATCAAAGTTCAAGGCTGAAATATGGATGAACACCCGGCTGGGGGTGACGCCGGTGCGCAGGTGATTGAGGTAAAGCACGGCCGCCAGCAGCAGAAGCAAGGTAATCAAATACCAGTACAGTTCAATACCGACCCGGCGGTACAATCGTTCAATTCGTTTCATCATCACACGAACCACGGCTGGGCGAGTCGCTCGCTGAACAGAACTACGCTTCTCGGCCATCCGTCTCCTCTCTTTTGGTTGCCTGCTGCCACACATGATACATACGCTGGAACATGGTGAAATATGTGAACAGCGCCAGGACAGCCAAGGCCACCTGGGGCAGGTTAAACACCAGGAAAATCATCATCACCGCGTAACGCTCAACCCGGCTGAGGATGCCTACTTTAGCCGAAAACCCAAGCGCTTCCGCACGTGCCCGCGTATAACTCACCATCAACGAGCCGGAAATCGCCAGATAGGCAAAAAGCAGCATCAACTGGTTTCCCTGGTTCACGTAATAGAAAATGAATCCGGCAAAGAGAATGATCTCCGCCACACGGTCAAGCGTTGAATCCAGAAATGCGCCGAAGCCATTCTGTTTTCGTCCGAGTTTTCGGGCCAATGCGCCATCAAAGGCATCCAATGGGGCAATGAACAGCATGGCCATGGCCGCCCACTGCATTTGTCCCGTGGCGATGAGCCAGGCAAAGAAAAAGTGTGCGCCCATCCCCACAATGGTCAATGTATCCGGGGAAAAGCGATAGCGCGCCATGAACGTAACAACCGGTTCGATGATGAACTTGGTGTTGGCGCGTAAAAAATCGGTAAGTGTTGCCTTTTCAGGAATGGCTACCTCTTGAGAATTAAATTGATTCATAAAATGATACTTTAGCGGTCTATGCCTCCCTTTTCTGTCAGGAGGCTTTCACATCGCTATCCTGTGTGATGCTAACGAAACAAAGATGGGCTGTCAAGCATCCTACCCATGTCTTAATCGGAGCTGTAAGAATCATAGGCTAACTTGAAAGCAAGGCACGGCAGCAGATCTGCTGCCAAGACATCGCAAGATCGCCAAGATTGCGATTGGTTACCGCAGGGAATGATGACATGTACATTGAACTGATAATCACGCTCCTAATGTCATTCGCTATGATGGTGGGAATGGTCGTCTTGTTGCGACCGCGATCCAAGCCTAGAGTAGTCGTCCAGAGAGAAATAACCAGCAGTCGCAACAGCTACGGCCGTCATTGGGGCAACGAGTTCTAAAAAGCCGGAACTTGCTCCAGAATCACCACGCATCTAGGCGATACCCCAGCCAGGGGACCCACATTTCATCATGGGTCATGCCGCCGTGCCGCCCCTTCATTTTGTGAGCCCGTTCCTTCTCAGCGGGCGTCAGCAAAATATAGCCCTCGCGCATGGTGGCGATCACATCGCCAACTCGCTCATCCGCAACAGACACATGCGGCTCCGGCCCCAACAACCCGGCCGCCAGTGCTTTCTCCGCCTCGATAGCCACCATCGCCTCACTTAGATGCTGATTGATGTAGGCAACAATCTCCTCCCGGCAACCCTGACGGCCGTAAAGATACGCGGTTCGCGGTTCGCCGGCCGGCCTCATGAGTAACAACCGCCTCAGCTTCGGATGATCTTCCAGATAGATCTGCTGCTCCGGGGGGCATAAAACCTGGCCATGATCAGCCATGATAAAGAGGGCCGTATCGCTTCGCGCGGCCGCGCTCAACGGATCAAGCAACTCAGATTGAAGCAGCGTGAGCGTGGCCCGTAACTCGGCCGCCACTGAAGGCTGGTTCCAGCCGTAAATGTGGCTCAGCGTGTCCACCAGCGGCCAATACGCGCTAATATACAACCGCTCCCCTGCCTGCTCTTCCAACAGCAGACGCATTTGGGTAAACATATCGGCCGCCGAAGAGATGCCATGATCTCCGGTCACGCCGCGGCCGTGCATCTTGCTTAGCGCAGAATCGACGATGTCGCGCCCCTTAAAAGCGTGTGTGCGGATCCCAGAGGTAGCCAACTGCTCCGAGAATCCGGGGAAATGCAGGAACTCCGCGGGATCCATCCCCGCCTTAATCAATGCGTCTGGATAAGATCCAAAGGTAGGCGTGAACTTCAACATCTGTGTCAGGGCTGCGTATTCAGGCAAAAACAACCGCAGCCCCACCAACCCATGAGAAGCAGGCGCAACCCCGGTCCACAGGGTGCTGAGGGCGGCAACAGTCGTGGAGGGGAACACGGACGTCAATTTACCCACGACGGCCGCCCGTTTGAGGAAGCCGTTCAGGCGCGCCTGCTCTCGTTCCAACAGATTCCATCCCCACGCGTCAATAATGAGGACGATCACCCGTTTAACGCCACCGGCCAACGGCCGCCACAATTCCTGACGCAGTGGCGGCAGTCCGGTGAAATCGGCGTGCAGCAGGGCTGCCACAGTCGCTGGCATATTACTGATTGATCCGCCTCCATAATCTGGCAAGGAGAACTCTTCAGGCAGCAAGACCCCCAGCTTCCTCTCATCGACACTCATTCATTCTTCCCCTATACACCCTGAAAATCCCGGTTTGTAAACCAAAGGGAGATGCTCCGGCCACGCTCCCTGAAATACGGTTCATGACCGTCAGCGCCGTCATATTCGAACGAGTCGAAAAAGAAAAAGGCCAGGTTCGGCATTTCCCTGGCCTTTCTATTCAATGTACAGTCAGCAAACAGCCATTCTCAATGGCTGCCGCTACTTCTTCTCTCCTCTCATCTAATGAGAGCTGGCGTTAGTCAATGCGAAATAATTACTTGAGTGACTCTCGCAGCGCATCCATCTGATTGGCAACGCTGTTGTCCACCACCTGGTCACCCACACGGACGATTAAACCACCCAGGATACTGGGGTCAACCTTGAACTGAACCGAATCAGCCTTCAATGCGCTCTGAACGCTTTTCTGTTCATCCTCAGTCAAGGGCAGCGCACTCGTGACTTCCGCTGTACTGCCGCCAGTTCCGGAAACTTCTGCCGGGACCTTGGCAAAGAAATCAGCAATCAACGCACGTTGACGCTTCTCATCCAATGCTTCGCCCACCAGCTTGTTTGCGGCGGCGATAGCGATAGACGCTACCTGTCCCCGCAACTCAGCCAGAATCTGGTTACGCTCCGCTTCCGCCTCTTCACGGACGGCCGCTACAATTCGCTTCGCCTCATCATTTGCCTTGGCCACAATCCCTTTAGCCGTTTCCTCAGCCTGCACGGCCGCATCTGAGCGGACCTTAGCTGCTTCAGCGCGTGCTGCATCCAGGATTTTCTTGGCCTCTGCATCTGCATTATCGCGGGCGATAGCCGCCTGACGGGCATCTTCCAACCCCTTTGCGATGCGCGCCTTACGCTCTTCCAACACTTTGAGGATGGGGCCATAAGCGTAGTTCTTCATGACCAGCATCAAAATGACAAAGAGCAGGATCTGCATCAAGAGGTAGCCCGAATTGATACCTAGTGCATCCATATTTTAGACCTCTCTCCCTAATTTCTGTTCGCGATGCTGCGAATCAGGCAACGAAAATCAGAATCAGGGCAACCACGAGCGCATAAATAGCGACCGCTTCAGCCAGGGCCACGCCCAAGATCATATTACCGGTGATCTGGCCGGCTGCATCAGGGTTGCGCGCGATACCTTGCACAGCGCCACCGACGACGATACCTACGCCGGCTCCAGCGCCGATAGCTCCAGTCATCGCCAGACCCGCACCCAGGAACTTCAGGCCTTGTGCAATCGCTTGAGCTGCTTCTAAATCCATAATTAATATCCTCCAGACATTGTTGATGATTACTCGTGCTTAAACTCAACTAAGTCGAATCTTTATGTTTTAATTCTTACAGGTTAGTGCGCTTCAGCGTGGTCGTGACTCTGCGTTGCGCTGGACATGAATGTCAGTGTCAGGAGTGCAAACACCACGGCTTGCAATGCCCCAACTGCAAACTCCAGATGCCAGAAGAGCAAGTTGGCCACCGGAATCAAAGAGGCGATCACAAACAACAGCACCTGGCCGGCAAAGATGTTACCCAGGAGCCGGAAAGCGAACGAGACAATCTTGAAAATCTCGCTGACAAACTCCAGAAGTCCGACCACAGGGTCAAGGATTGCCAGCGGATCTTTGGCAATTTTATCGCCGTTCCAGACGAAAAATTTGCCCCAATACTTCAGACCCTGTGCCTTCATGCCGTAATATTGGGTCATGACCACAGAGATGATTGCCAGGGCCAGGGTGAAGTTGAGGTCCGTTGCGGCCGCGCGCACATACGGGATAATCGTCCAATTGTTATCGTGGCCGCCCTCTTTCTTCTTGAGCAGAAAAATACCGCTCCGCTCATCACCGGTGCCTTCATACTTGGCCTCAATCCCCTTGATCTCTTCTTCGCTCAGGTGATTTCCAGCTTTTTCTGCCTGGACTTCGGCCGCGTGCACCTTGTGCTCAGGGATGTTCTCCCATTTCCCAATGGCATCCACGCCCGGAACCAGTTCCATCCAGTTGGCGATCACAATCCACAAGATGAATGTCATGAAAAAGGGAAAGAACTGCTTGGCCCACTTACCGGCGGCATTTTCCACGTAGCCGTAAGCGCCCTCAATGAGCATCTCAAAGAAGTTGTAGCCGCCAGTAGGAACTTCATCGGCCGTACGGGATTTGGCCCGCAGACTAAACGTGATTGCGATTAAGATCAAGAAGGTCAAGAGCGTGCCCAGGAATGTGTTGGTGAAACCCGCACCGAGAAAACCATTCAGGAAACTTCCTTCAGGCCATTCAAAGATCACTTCGCCGGGCAATTGAATCACCGGCAAAACTGGCGGAACCACGATTCCGAAGACGATCAGCAACAAGACGCTCAAATAAACAACATGCCGTTTCTTCATGCTTCTGCATCTTCCTCCGATTGCTTGGAGTTTAGTAAATTCTGGCTGCGGGCAACGGCCGAAAGACTCAGGCGCACGGTGACGTACAACGCAATCGGCACGCTGCCAACCATAAACAAAACTGTAAAAATTGCTTTGGTACCCAGGAGATTGTCGAGCAGCAGGCCCGCCCCCAATGCCAATCCAATGATGACGACAATCAGGCAACCAACCTGCCCCACCACGCTAGCAAGGAGAGCAGCCTGGTTTATCTGTTCCTGATTTTGGTTCACTGTCTCTCACCTGAGCGTTAGTTTGCGCATTATATCACAAATAAAACCGCTGACAATGCCGATTGGCGGGCAGAGAACTACCCCGTCCTCACCCGACGCCGACAATGATTGCGGCTTATTCGAACTTAACCGGCCAGGGCGTAAAATGCGCTGGCCGCCTGACGGGTCCATTCGAAGGCAGAGCCGGCGAACAACCCCAGATAAACGATGAAAAAGACGGAAAAAACCAGGCCAGTCCAGGCGCTTCGGGACACCGGAATGGCGTCATCCTCATTATCTGAACGGTAAAGATACATGACCTTCAACACCGACAGGTAGTAGTACAAGGCGACGAAGGCATTGAGGATGCCGATTAACGCCAACCACCACAACCCAGCATCCACGGCCGCTCGGAAGAGGAAGAACTTGCCGAAGAAACCGGCCGAAGGCGGAATACCGCTCAAGGACAACAAGGCGAACAGCATGACCAGGGCCAGGTACGGCGCGCGGCGGCTCAAGCCGGCGAAATCCTCCACTTCGTCTGAACCGACGCGGTTGCTAACGACCACCACCACGCCAAAAGCAGCGATATTGGTGAAGATGTACATCAGCAGATAGAACATGGTTGCGCCTGCGCCATCGGCCGTGCCATGCGGCGCCAGTGCCACCAGCCCAATCATGGCGTAGCCCGCCTGTGCGATACTGGAATAGGCCAGCAGCCGCTTGAGATTCTTCTGGAAAATGGCCACGAAATTACCCAGGGTCATGGTGATAATACACATGGCCACCAGAAGATTCCACCAAAGGCTGGCTGAAGTGGGTGCGCCAAACACGCCGGCAGTGAATACACGGATGAACACGGCGAAGCCGGCCGCTTTGGAGGCGGTGGAAACAAAACCCGTGAACGGCGTAGGCGCGCCCTGGTATACATCCGGCGTCCAGAAATGGAACGGTACCGCCGAAATCTTGAAACCAAAGCCGACCACAACCATCACGGCCGCCAGCAGGAACACGGCGTTCGCTTCCGCCGGGATGGCGGTAACGCTGGCAATCATGCTGCCAACGACATATAGATTGGTTTGTCCTGTCAGACCGTAAATGAGGCTCATCCCATACAACATCACACTGGTGGCAAACGCCCCGTAGATGAAGTACTTCATGCCGGCCTCCGTCGAACGATCCCGTTCTGTCACAAACCCGGCCAGGATGTATGAGGAGATACTGGCTGTTTCCAGCGCGACGTACAACATGATGAAATCGGCCGATGCCGCCATCAGGCTAAACCCGACTGTGGCTGTGATGAGCAAGGCAAAGTACTCGCCCCGCTGCAACCGTTCTACGTCCAGCGAGATCAGGCTTGTCACCATCAAAGCCACCAGGAACATTACCCGGAAGACCAGGGTCACCAGGTCATGCCGTATCATACCGCCCCACGCCAGGCTTTCGCCCAGGCCGGTCAGGCCGTTCGGCTCATCCAGGAATATCCACAACCCCAGGGTCACCAACAAGATGGCGAAGGACCCCCAGGCAGTCAACATGCCAAGGCGACGGCGTTCAACCGGCTTAAGCACGCGGTCGTACGCCAATACGGCCATCAACAGAATGAGCAAACTAAGTTCTGGCACAAGGGCCAATACCCAGGAAAGGGTAATATCTGGGCTCACTTATGCACCTCCCAGCCAAATAAACAAATTCGATGCGGCCGTCTGGACAGTGTCCATGAAGTTAGCCGCGTGTTGTGCCTGTTGCAGCCGCTCCACGACGGGCGCGACGCCAGACCCAACGATAGGGGCGATGACCCCAGGGAAGACCCCGATGATGACGAGGCAAACACAGAATCCAACCAGAACGGCTTTATCAATCGCCCGCAATGGCCGCATATCATGCCACTTCTCCCCGTCATATTCGCCCAGGAATACATTCCCCACAGCCCGCAGGATGTAGGCGGCGGTGATAATGATGCCCAGTGCGGCCACCACGGCAATGATTGGATAGTAGTTCGATGGGTTCAGGCCGAAAGCGCCGTTCAGGTTCAGAGTGCCCCCTTGCCACACACCCAGGAAAATGGGGAATTCAGCAATGAAGCCAGACAGTCCCGGCATGCCCATGGACACAAGGCCGCCAACGATGAACGCGACGGCCGTCCACGGCAGCACCCTGACCATCCCACCCAACTTATTCATGTCGCGCGTGTGGGCGCGGTCGTAAACCATCCCTACCACAGAGAAGAACAGCGCCGTCATAATCCCGTGGCTCACCATCTGAATGCCCGCGCCGGTAAAGCCGCGCAAGTTGAGAGCCGCAAAGCCCATGGATACCAATCCCATGTGGCTGACGCTGGAGTAGCCAATCAGATACTTCATATCCGTCTGGCGCATGGCAACCAACGACCCGTAGACCACATTAATAATGGTCAACAAGATGATCAGGGGCATCCAGTAAACTGTCCCTTCCGGCAGGATTTGGATGCCGACGCGCATCGAAGCGTAAGCGCCTAACTTCATTAAGACGCCGGCGTGAATCATGGACACGGCCGTGGGGGCAGCCACGTGCCCATCCGGCGACCAGTTGTGCAAAGGCCATATGCCGGCCAGCACACCAAAACCGAGGAACAAGGGCAAGAACCACGTCACCTGAATATTGAAGGGGAAGACGGCTTCAGACCAGATGCGCAGGTCAAACGTTCGCAGCGCCTCTCCGCCGTCAACTGGGGTAAAGTAGAGGACAAGGAACGCGATGAAAGAAATGAAGCTGCCGATAAGCAGGTACAAGGTGAGCTTCATGGCCGCATATTCACGCGTCTTGTCCCAGCCCCAGATGACAATGAGCACATACATGGGCAGCACAGCCAGCTCATAAAAGAAGAAGAGCAAGAAGCCGTCTGCAGCAACGAAGACGCCATGTACGCCGGCCACCAGCAGCATGAAGAAGGCGTAGAACTCGCGCGGCCGATCCTCAATGCCCCAGGAGATGAGCACCCCGCCCAGGCCAACCAGGGACGTCAGCAGCACCAACGTCGCGCTCAGCCCATCCACCCCCATGATGTAATTGATCCCAATGCTGGGAACCCAGGGATGCTCTTCCAGAAACATGAGCGTATCCGCCCAGCGGGAGCCATCTGGAGGCAGGTTGTGATAATAAGCCACGTACACGTAGGCGGACAGCACGAGGCCCAATATCATCGCTGCCAGACCCAACATGCGCGCATTCTCGCCCCGCTCCTTGGGCAACAGCAGGATGATAATTGCCGCCACAATAGGCGACAGAACGATTACTGACAGAAATGGAAACTCCATATGACCCAATCCAGTCTAAGAATTGCAGATAACAAATCGCAGTCAGATAGTCATGGGACCGGCCGCTGCAATTTACATTGATACTAGCCCAATATCCTGGTTACCGTATCGTTGATAAATACCAACAACCACTGCGGCCAGATGCCCAAACTCAGCATCAACGCCATAAGCGGCCAGATGACCAAGTGCTCACGCAGCGTCATGTCGGTCAGGCCACGCCATTCCTCTTTGATCTCGCCGTGCAATGTCTGGCCAATTCCCTTCAGAATGTACGCGCCGGTCATCAACAAACCGAGCATGGACAGCGCCAACTGTATGGTGAACACATTCCATGTCCCGCGTACGACCATGAACTCGCTGACAAAACCATTGAGACCCGGCAGCCCCAATGAAGCCATGCTGGTGAAGATGAGAATCGCGCCGTACATGGGCAATATCGACCAGATGCCGCCGAACCGCTTTAAATCCCGCGTGTGCGTGCGTTCATAAATCACGCCCACCAGGAAGAACATGCCCGCGGCCGAGAGGCCATGGTTGAACATTTGCAGCACAGCGCCATTGGTGGCCATGATCGCGTCATTGATCAATGTCGCATTCTCGCCAGGCAACCCGTATGCAAATGCATACACTGCAATACCGAGCATGACAAAGCCCATGTGATTAACGGATGAGTAAGCCACCAGCCGCTTGAAGTCCCATTGGCCAAATGCGGCGAAGCCGCCAAAAATTATACTGAGCATGCCCAGTGTCGCCAGGATGTAGGCTGAGGTAAACGCCTGTGTCGGGAACAGCGGAATAACCAGTCGCAGGAAGCCATACGCGCCTAATTTCAATAGGACACCGGCCAGGATCATGGAACCGGCCGTAGGCGCTTGTGTGTGGGCATCCGGCAGCCAGGTGTGGAAAGGCCATACCGGCACCTTGATGGCAAAAGCCAGCACAAATGCCCAAAAGGCGACATTCTTAACCAAATCAACCGACAGGCCAGTACCGGCCAGCGTGCCTCCGGCAGGTAGATTCACCCACTTGTCCATCAGTTCAATGATGTCGAATGTGCTGGTGGCAATACCTATCACCTGAATGGATAGGAGCAAGCCCAAACTACCGGCCATCGTATAAATCATGAACTTGAATGAAGCGTAATCTCGGTCAGCGCCGCCCCACAGCTTGATGAGGAAGTACATCGGCACCAGGCCGAATTCCCAGAAGATGAAGAAGATGATCAAATCCATCGCCGAGAACAGGCCAAGCATGGCTGTTTCCATTACCAGGAACAAGAACATGAACATGCGAACCCGATTCTCGATGCCAAATGAGGCCAGGATTGACAGCGGCGTGAGGATCGTAGTGAGCAGCCACATGGCAAGGCTGATCCCGTCAATGCCCATATGGTAACTGGAACCAATCGCCGGGAACCACTGAGCAACAACCTCAAACTGCAAATCGGCCGCTGCCCGATCGTAGTTGAACCACATGATCAGCACCAATACCAGCGGAACCAGACTAAAGGTAAAGGCCAAACGCCGGATCAACTGCTTCTCATCTTCCGGCAGCAACAAGATGACCAATGCTGCCAGCAGCGGGAAGAAGACGACAACTGACAGGAGATTTTGTTGAATAAAGTCCATCATATCTCCTAGAAGCTATTAAAAAGTCCGTCCAACAAACCGAAATTGATGGCCAGGATCACGATAGCCAACGTACAGGCTATCAGGGTGGATACCAGGGCATATTCCTGCACCTTGCCCGTTTGTAATTGACGGAATTCCTGGGCCACGGCTAGGGTTTGATCCTTGAGCCAATCCACACCACCGCTGATGACGATTTCCTCGAACCGACGGGCGAAATACCCGATGCGGTAAAAGGCGCGGGCAACCAGATGCAGGGTACCGTCAATGATCCCTTTGTCCACCACTTCGTAGACGACGATTTCGGAAATGTACACGGTCGGCCGTATGAAAATCACCTGGTACAACTCATCCCAGTACCATTTGTTCTTCAGGAATGTGTGCAGGGGGCCTAACGGCCGCACCAGCGGGTCTGGCTGGTCAGCTTCCAACGGGCGACGGCCGTAAACCAGCCAGCCGAAGAACAGACCGCCCAATGCGACCACAACCGAGATTAGAAGCGGGAACGGGTTAAAGGGCAACGTCTTTAGCCCATGCTCAATCAGGCGCATTCCCGCCAATTCGTGCAGTGTTTCCTCAACTGTAGCTCCCACAAAATGGTGGAAGAAGTTGTTGTTGACCAAGGGGCCAAGCACCGGGAATTCTTCGGGAATACCGAACCAGCCTGCGCCCACCGCAAACACCGACAGCGCTACCAGCGGCCAGACCATGTAGCGGTTGCTTTCATGGGCGTGTTCCGCCAACGGGGTGCGCGGCTCGCCCAGGAATGTGAGCGATATCTGGCGCATGGTATAAAAGGCGGTCAGCGCGGCCGCAACCGCCAGCATCCAAAAGACAATCATGGCCAGCGTGTCGCCATGAATGCCCTGGAACCAGGCATCTGCCAGAATCTCATCCTTAGACCAAAAACCGGCCGTTAAAATAGGGAACCCGGACAGAGCGAAGCCGCCGATCAAGAACGTCCAGAACGTCGTCGGCATTTTGCGCCGCAGGCCGCCCATGTTCATCATGTCTTGCGGGTCGGTGTGGTGGTCATGGACGTGCTCCGCGCCGTGTTCCATGCCGTGAATGATGGAGCCGGAACCGAGGAAGAGCAGCGCCTTGAAGAAAGCGTGCGTGATCAGGTGGAAGGCGGCCGCCACATAGGCGCCAATGCCGATGGCGGCTACCATGTACCCCAATTGAGAAATCGTCGAGTAAGCGAGCACCCGCTTCACGTCATTTTGGGCAACGGCGATGGTCGCTGCCATCAGGGCCGTAAATGCGCCGATACCGCCGATGGTCAGGCTGACGGCCGGGTTACCCGCGATGCCTACCGCGATCAGAGGGAAGATACGCACGATCATATACACGCCAGCCGACACCATGGCGGCCGCGTGGATGATAGCGCTGACAGGCGTCGGACCTTCCATTGCATCCGGCAGCCAGACATGCAGTGGCCATTGTGCCGACTTGCCCACGGTGCCGGTGAAAAGCATCAAAGCCATAAGACCCAAAGCACCCGCTCCCACAACTTCCACGCCATGCGCCAGGCTGTGAGCCGACAGCGCTTCGCTGAAGTTGAGCGTGCCGAACACTTTATAAAAGAAGACGATGCCCAAAAGCATGACCACATCCGCGACACGGGTGGTCATGAACGCCCTAATGGCCGCCTTGCGCGGGGGCGTCGCCTTGGGGTCGTCATAATTGCGGGCATACCAAAAGCCAATCAACGAATAGGAGCAGAACCCCATCACTTCCCAGCCGATGAACAGCAGCAGCAGGTTGTCGGCGACGACCAGCGTCAACATGCCCCCGGCGAACAGCGCCATAAAGGCGAAGAAGCGGGAAATGAGCGGTTCTTCCTGACCGTGGTTGGGCACACCCAGGTGAGTTCCTCTCGGCCGGCCATAATTGTGGTAACCGACGCTGTAGATGAAAATCATGGTCGTGGCAAAGGGAACCATAATGAGCATAACGGCCGTCAATGGATCGACAGCCACTCCCATTTTTAGCCACAAACCCTCCGCATACTTGCCAAAGGGCAGCCAATCCACAGCGCTGGCAATCGCCACTGGGCGGCCGGCCAGATGATGCGCGCCTTCAGATATCAGGCGAAACGCCACGATCCAACCCATCACCAATGAATTGATGATGGCAGCCCACGCCAGCAGCCAGCTGAGCGTCCGGTTATGCTTGGTGAAAAGCATAATCAGGAAGAACGCCAGCAATGGGCCGGCCGGTATGAGCCAGGTGAACAGTTGCAGTGTCTCTTCAGTCATAGAGCGATTCTCGAACGACTAGTCTCCAAGCCCCTCTTGTGCTTAGTTTCGTAACATATCCAGATCTTCAGCCACAACCGATTGCCGGCGGCGGTAAACTGAAATCAGCAGCGCCAGACCCACGGCCGCTTCGGCCGCAGCGACGGTCAGCACAAAGACGGCCCAGGCCAGACCCACAGGACGATCCGGTGTCAGATAACGCCAGAAAGCCACCAGGTTAATATTGACGGCATTGAGCATCAGCTCAACCGACATCAGGATAGCGACCGCATTGCGGCGGGCCAACACACCAAACAGGCCGGTGCAAAAGAGCGCGGCCGCGACGATCAGGTACCAGGATAGGGGAATCATGCTTCATCCTCCGCTTTCGGCCAGGCGATCAGGATAGCGCCGACCAGGGCGGCTAATAGCAACAGCGATGCCAGTTCAAAGGGGATGACATACGCATCCACGCTCACAAAAGAACGGCCGAGGGCAGCCACACTGTCTCGCAAAATGGCGGCCGGAACCTCGGTGCGCGAGGCGAGTACCTGGTCGGCCGAGGCCACCGTCGGCCAAAACCGCCTGATGACGCCCACCAGCAGCGCGAAAGCAACCGCGGCCGTAAAAAGGCTAAACCATTTCTGCGAATTGAGCGGCGATTCCGCGGTCTGCATCAGGCGTCGAGTCAGCATGATGGCGAAGATGATCAAGATCGAAATCGCCCCGATGTAAACCAACAACTGAGCCGCCGCCAGAAACCCGGCATCCAACAGCACATACAACGCAGCCACACCCAGGAAAGAAGCCATCATAGCCAGCGCTGCATGGAAAAGGTTGCGCAGCGTAACCACCATCAACCCGGTACCCAGGGTGATCACACTGACGATAATGAAAATTATTTGCTCCGTCATAAGGAATACTCCATGTGCCTTAGTGTGCAGCAACCGCTCCAGGAGCCACTTCCGGCTGCCGTTCATCTTCTGTAGAAACAGGCTCGTGAATACGCATCGCCTCCTGAGCCAACCGCCGTTGCCGGGCATTCCGCCGCAATATCTCCAGCGTCACCATCCCCAGCAAAAGGTTGCTGACCAGATGCGCGCCCCCACGCACATAAACGTTGGTATCAACCGGGAGCAGCTTATCAAGAACAGCGACCGTCAAGATCAAGGCCAACGATACCGGAACAAGAAACTTCCAGTTGAAATTAAGCATCTGATCAATGCGGAAACGCGGGAACGTACCACGAATCCAGACAAAGATGAAGAAAATCAAGAAAGTCTTTACGAAGAAAATGACCATGCCCAACAAGCGGCCTAATGCGAACCCGCCCGGCGTCACAACCGTTTCCAACCCAAAGAAGCGATACCCGCCCAAATACACCACGGCGAACAGGCCGGACATGAACAACGTGCCCACGAACTCAGCCATCATAAACATGGCAAATTTCATGCCGCTGTACTCAATGTGGAACCCGGCAATGATTTCTGATTCCGCCTCCAATAAGTCAAAAGGCGTCCGCCCCGTCTCCGCCAGGGCGGAGATGAAGAAAATGATGGCTGAAATAGGAACCACCAACAAAAACGGGACTGTTTGGGCATCAATAATATCCACGGTAGACATGGACCGCGCCAGCAATATCGGGATGAGCAGGGAGAGGATCATGGGGACTTCGTAACTGACCAGTTGGGCAACAGACCGAAACGCGCCCAAGAGAGCGTACTTATTATTAGACCCCCACCCGGCCAGCAACAACGTAACCACGGAAACCGAACTGACTGCCAAAACATAAAAAAGTCCGATGTTGAGATCAACGCCGACAACACCGGGAGCAAAGGGCAGGACAGCCCACATGAGGAGGGTGGCCATCACAATAAGGAAGGGCGCCATATTGTAAGCCCACCGGTCTGCTCCGGCCGGGGTGATAGGTTCCTTGGTCAGCAGCTTCAGCGCATCAGCCCCAGACTGCAGCAGGCCGTATTTGCCGCCCACGCGGTTCGGCCCGATCCGATCCTGAATGCGCGCTAACAGCTTGCGCTCCAACCAGATCAGGACTAGTACAATCAGCAGGCAGAAGGTCGATACCACCAGAACGCCCACCACATCCAGCACCGGCTCAACCCAAACGGCATCGCCCCACACTCCGCGCAGGTAGTCAAAGACGGTCAGGTCAACCAGGCTCTTGAGGAATTCCAGAAAATCGAAACTCATTGAAACACTCCAGCGAAAATCCACGTCCGGGCGTGGATTCGTTTTTCAAACATGGGACGCAGCAAAACAACACAAGGGTCTTCGGTTCACCCCTTGCTCAAGTCCACTATGCGATTCTTAAATCCATTCAAGGACGCCTCTGCCCCAGGCGTAAAATAGCCCGACCGCCAGGAGGACAACAAACAACACGATTTCCACGATGGCGAAGAGGCCAATCTGGCCATATGCCGCAGCGATCGGGAAGAGGAAAACCGCTTCTATGTCAAAAATGACGAACACAAGCGCGTAAATGTAGTATTGAACTTTGAATTGTATCCAGCTATCACCAACTGTTTCAACACCACACTCGTACGTTTGTTGCTTGATCGGGTTTGGTTTTTTTGGCGCTAGCACTAAATTGGCAACAATAGGCAGCGCCGGGAAAATAGGCGAAATTAGCACAAAAAAAGCAATGAACTGCCAATCACTCAACACGTGGGTTCCTCCACTCCTTCCTTCCAGGATTAGGAGATTGTGAAATCTGTCCCTTTTATAACACATGCCTGGGACATGGGCAAAACCGCAAAGCGATCAATTTAGCAGCATTTGGGCAGTTCTTCTACTGAAAACGGGTACCTGTCTGGCGCGAGTTTCCTTCACGACAGTCACGAAATGCGTTGGCGAATGTCATCAGCGGTAACCCTGGGCTGCGGTTGCTCTTACATTTGCTAAAGTTTTGTGATAAAAAGGGGGCGTGTCAATGAGTTTCGTGGTTGATTTGGGTCATTCGGGGTTCTGTTTACACCCCGGCTGGTGGAAGTCATTATTTCGGAGAGTCTATGCTGGATGCCTCAGCAGAACCGCAGCGTATCCTGGCTGTAGATGACAATACATTTACCCTGCGTATCGTGCAGCATGCATTGGAGCAGGCGGGGTTTCAGGTGCTGACGGCTGTCTCCGGCCAGGATGCCTTGAAGCTCATCAACCGGCATGGCATCCCCCATATGGCCATCGTGGATTTGCATATGCCTGTGATGAGCGGGTTTGAGTTTTGCCGCGCCGTGCGCGAATTCAGCGATATGCCCATCATTATGCTCACGGCCGTCAGTGCACAGGACACCATCGTGAAGGGTCTGGAACGGTACGCCGACGACTACATCATCAAGCCGTTCAACCCGACGGAATTAGTCACCCGCGTCAATCGTGTCTTGCGCCGCATTGGGAACTTCGACTACACGCTGGATTCAACAACTCGTGTAGACGACCGGCTGATGGTTAACTTCCCCGGCCGTGAAGCCCTGGTGAACGGCAAACCCGTGTCTCTCACCCCGACTGAAACCAAACTGCTCTATATCCTGGTGCGAAACGCGGGGCGAATCGTCACCACCGAGTTCCTTCTCGATCGCATCTGGCCCAGGCAGGAAGCCCAGGAGGATCGGCTGCACGTGCACGTGCACCGGCTGCGGCGCAAGATCGAAGAATATCCCAACAGCCCGGCTTATATTGTGGCAGAACGGGGAACCGGTTACCGGTTTAATGTGGATAAGGAACAGGCGTCTGTTTAGAGAGCTGCCAGTTGTAAGTGGAGGCTGGTTATTGGAGACTGGTTGACTGGAGATTTGCATCCAGCCTCCAGCGGAAAATTATTGATTTTGTAGCAACACGGCCGTCATCGGCCGTCTGATTGCTCAATCAGGCCCAGCTTGGCAGCCATAGCCGAATTAGGCGGCTCCACCAGGATTGCCCCATCGGGGAAGACAACGGTAGGCACGACCCGGTGACCGTTGTTCACCTTACGCACAAACGACATCCCTTCCGCATCCTCTTCCACGTCAATATTAATGTACTCGATGCCATGCTCATCAAGAAAATACTTGGTGCGATGGCAGTCCGGACACCAGCTTGTGGTGTATATCACAATTTTGTTGCTACTTCTTTGTTGCACGATCATCCCTCAATCTCAATGATAACTCCAGGGCTTCTCCCGGAAGCCCAGTTTCAAAACGATTACTTCTCAGGCCCTTATTTTGCCTTGTTGCCTACCAGCAAGCGAACCAGCTTACCAGTTGTGCTGGCAATGAAATCATTCGTCGCCACCTCATAAGCGGCCTGCTGTACCCCCATGCTAAACGTCGGGTAAACGTGAATGACCCTGGCCAGGTCGTCTATCTTCAACCCATGCTGCATCGCGGTTGCGAATTCGGCGATCATCTCGCCGGCGTTTGGGGCGACGATGGTCGCGCCCAGCAGCTTGCCGCGTTTGCCATGCACCAGCTTGATGAAGCCGTCTCGAACACCATCCGTAATAGCCCGATCGATTTGCCCGATTTCCCGCAAGGTAACGCGCACGCTGGCGCCATGCTCCTTACGCGCCGCCATTGCCGTCAGGCCCACATGAGCCACCTCCGGATCGGTAAAGGTCACCCAGGGAACGATGTCTGAGTGGCAGGGATCGCTGCCTGGCAGCAACGCATTACGGGCTGCCTGAAAGGCTTGCCATCCGGCAAAATGGGTAAATTGATGCCCTCCGACGCAATCCCCGGCTGCGTAGATGTGTCTGGCGGAGGTGCGCCCATGTCTGTCAATCCGGATGCCGTCCCGGGCAGTGTAGGTCACCCCGGCTTTATCCAAGGCCAGCCCCTCCACATGGGGGCGACGGCCGACCGCCACCAGCAGCATATCCCCCCTTATCTGTTGATCGTTCACGGTGAGGAGAATCTCACCCCCCTTACGGGTCACGGCCGAAGCCAGTCCGATGACGCATTCCACCCCTTCGCGGGCAAACACCCGCTTCATGACGGCCGACGCTTCCGGCTCCTCGCGTGGCAGCAGGTCCACGTCCACAATGGTGACGCGCGCGCCCAGCCGACGGTACGCCTGGGCCGCTTCCATTCCAATCGGTCCGGCTCCCAGGACGAGTAGGCGCTGGGGAAGCCGCTCGTTATCGAAGAGCTGTTCATGGGTCACGTAAGGGACCTCTTCAATACCGGGGATCGGGGGGATGAACGGCCGCGCACCGGTTGTGATGAGCACTTTCCCGGCCTTCAACGTTCGTTCGCCAGCCTGGATTGTGTGCGGATCAAGGAACCGGGCCACCCCTTCGACAACGTCAATCCCTTTCCCCGCCAGGATTTCGGCCGTCTCCTGCTGGTACACCGTGTTGATGGCCCGCTGCAGGTAAGCACGAACCTGAGTCATGTTCACTTCAGGTAGCGAGGTGATGACGCCAAACCGATCGGCCGTGCGCACATGGTGGGCCATCTTAGCCACATGCAGCAGCGCTTTACTGGGAACACAGCCGGTCCAGGTACAATCTCCGCCGATGCGGCCCTTCTCCACCAGGGCCACCTTCACACCCAGTTGGGCGGCGAACTCGGCCGCTGTTAACCCGCCTGATCCGGCCCCAATGACAACAAAGTCATAATTTTCAGTAACCATGACCCATAGACTTCCTTGCAGTCTAATAACTTACCTATCCTGTTTGTACTGCGCCGCGCCATATTCTCTGTAACACGCACTACAATCATAGCCCATTCGCATGTTACCAGGCCGGGAGCTGCGCCAACCTCCCCCCAATGCCCTGCTAAGAAGCAAGAAGTGGCCCCTGCGCCAGTCCATGACACGGCCGCCAGTATCGTGTATATTTTGGTCAATCAGGGTAAACTTGAAGTGAAACATAAGGGAACCGCTGTGATGAATCGAACGAACGAACAATGGCTGGCAGAACTCCGCTCGCATGGGCTTGAATATAATGCCGCCCTGGCTGATTTACGTCAAATCCTTCTCTCCGGCCTGCACCGCGGTCTACTTGGCCGCGTCAACACTTCCGCCCCAGAATTCGATTCCCTGGCCGAAGACTTTGTGCAAGAAGCGCTGCTCAAAATCCTGGATAAACTAGATACCTTCGCCGGGCGAAGCAGATTCACCACATGGGCGCATAAAATCGCTGTCTCCGTAGCCCTTACCGAGCTGCGCCGGAAGCGGTGGAAGGACACTTCGCTGGACGGGTTGATGGGCGTCGGCGATGGGGATTACACGCCCAGCATCATTGCCGACAGCGCTCCGGAACCGGAGAACGCGGCCGAACGGAATGATATGTTGGCCCGTGTTGAGCGCCTCATTATGGAAGAGCTGACGGAAAAGCAGCGTACCGCCCTGCTGGCCTCGGTCGTTCAAGGACTCACGACGGCCGAAGTTGCTGAGAAACTCAACATGAAACCCAATGCCGTCTACAAACTGTTGCACGACGCCCGCCTGCGGCTCAAGAAACGGCTTGCCCGCGAAGGATTAACTGCGGCCGAGGTCATCAGCGTGTTTGCCTGAGGCAGTTAGTAAACTGATAAAGAGTTTACTGACCGCACCTCCTTATGAGATCCGTGCACTTTATGTTGCCAGGGGTAAGAACTCTTCCCCCGGCACCGTCAATAACCTAGAATGGCCAATTTACTCGATAAATTGCGAAAACTCATTCGAAACAAAAGAACCACGCAGAAACAGTTTATGTCCGAGTCACAAGATGCTCCTGGCGCAGTCGGAAAGGACGGGTCTCCCATGGCTGGAGAGACACTCAGCTTAAATGAACAAATCGTTGCCAAGCTCATGCATATGATGGAACACACGCATGAAGTAGAATACTCCTGCGAGGAGACATTCGCCCTGCTCGACGAGTACGCGGAGATGGTCACCGATGACCAGGAAGCGGCCGCGCTTATGCCCTTAGTCCAACGACATCTGGACTTGTGCCCTGACTGCTGCGACAAGTTTGATACCTTGCTGCGTATTTTGCAGACAGAGTCCATTCCCTGACGGCCGTGAGGGGGGTCCCCTTCGTAACCGATGAAATCCCACAGCAACAATACGGCAAGACACCCATCTCGCCAAAGCGACACAATTTGCATTTGCGCGGAGCTATCAAGAGGTGGGCCAACAACACGGCAAGACACCCATCTCGCCAAAGCGACAGGACGAAAAGAGGAGATTGACGTATGGCGAAAGCTATCTGGAATGGCGTGGTACTCGCTGAAAGCGACGAAACCAGGATCGTAGAGGGCAATCACTACTTCCCACCTGATTCCGTCAACCGGGAATATTTCCGCGCGAGCAATGCCCATACCGTATGCCCCTGGAAGGGCATTGCCAGCTATTTCGACATTGAAGTGGACGGCGCCATAAACCGCGGCGGGGCCTGGTATTATCCGTCGCCCAAATCGGCCGCCAGCCAAATTGAGGGGTATATTGCCTTCTGGCGCGGCGTGAGGGTTGAATCGTAACAGGTACCGGCGAGCGAGCCGTACCTTTTCTGATTCATCATCAGGAACATCGAGGCAAAACAAATGTTGCTGGCCGGCGATATCGGCGGCACGAAAATCGCATTGGCGCTCATCTCTGTAGATCAGGGCGTGCAGCAACCCATCCGGGAAGCCACCTTCCCCAGCAGGGATTACGATTCCCTGGATGCGATCATCGCTGAATTCCTGAGGGAGACAGCGCAGCAGGTCCGGTGCGCCAGTTTTGGCGTGGCCGGCCCAGTGGTGGACAACCGGGCGGAAACGACGAATCTGCCCTGGATTATTGACGCCGGCCGGATCGCCGGGCAGTTTGGCATTGCCCAAGTACGTCTCCTGAACGACCTGGAAGCGATTGCACACGCGGTGCCGCACCTGAGCGCGGCCGATCTCTTCACGCTAAACACAGGCACAGCCAAAGCCGGCTGCGCTATCGCCGTCATCGCCCCAGGCACAGGATTGGGGGAAGCATTTCTCACCTGGGACGGCCGCCGCTACCGTCCCCACCCCTCAGAAGGAGGACACGCTTCCTTCGCCCCCACGACTGAATTGCAACGCGAGCTGCTCACCTATCTCCAATCCCGGATGGATCATGTGAGCTATGAACGCGTCTGCTCCGGGCGCGGTATTCCCAACTTGTATGCGTTCCTGCGCGACAGCGGCCGCTACGCTGAACCACAATCATTACGCCAGGCCCTGGCGCAGGCAGAAGACCCCACCCCCATCATCGCCCAATGGGCAGACGAGCACCAGACGCCGCTCTGCGTTGCCACGTTGGACCTGTTCGTCGAAATCCTGGGCGACGAAGCGGGTAATCTCGCCCTGAAGGTGCTGGCCACCGGCGGCGTTTATCTCGGCGGCGGCATCCCGCCGCGCATCTTGCCCCGGCTGAAGTACGGCCGCTTCTTGGATACCTTCGTCCGTAAGGGGCGGTTCGTCAAATTGATGGCCGGCATCCCCGTTCATGTCATCTGCAACCCAAAAGTTGCGCTGTACGGCGCGGCTTACCACGGCCTGGAACTGGTCGCCGGGGCAAGCGTTGATGAATAGCCCAGACCCAGAGGTGCTTATCTTTCCCGACGCGGCCGCGCTCAGCCAGGCGGCCGTGCAGCGTTTTGCAGCCATCGCCCATGAGGCTGTGGCCGCACGCGGCCGTTTCACCGTTGCGCTCTCCGGCGGCGGCACCCCCCAGGCGTTGTACCGGCTGCTGAGCCGCCCCCCCTACGTTGAAGTAGTGCCCTGGGCGCAGACGCACGTATTCTGGGGAGACGAGCGGCTGGTTCCCCCGGATCATCCGGGCAGCAACTATGGCCAGGCAGCGCACATCTTGTTAGATCGCGTGCCCATCCCGGCCGCCCACATTCACCGCGCCAGGGGCGAACTGGCCCCCGATGCGGCCGCGGCCGATTACAGCCGGCAATTGGCGCACTTCGCTACCAGGGAACGGGCGTGGCCTCGCCTTGATCTGGCGCTCATGGGCATGGGCGGGGACGGGCATACCGCCTCTCTTTTCCCCGGTCCCATTCCGGACGCCGAAAAGCAACAGCCGGTCATGGCAGTCACGGCTGATTATAACGGCCGCCCGGCTCAGCGCATCACGCTCACGCCCCTGGTATTCAATGATGCCCGCCACGTCTTCTTCCTGGTTACCGGGGAGAGCAAAGCCGCTGCACTGGCGGCCGTGCTGCACGGGCCTTTCCAGCCTAAGCAATGGCCGGCGCAGCGCATTCAACCCGCGAACGGCAAGCTCATCTGGATGGTGGACGAAGCGGCCGCCGGCCGGCTGGCACCTCCCCCAACTGCAAACGAACCATAACAAGGAGTCATCCATGCGCGTAACAGCCCACAACCTGCAAAACCTTCAAGTAGCCATCAAGGCCAGCAATCACGAACTCCTGGCGGATGAGCCGATCCAGGACGGCGGCGAGGACCTCGGCCCGGCCCCGTACGACCTGCTGCTGAGCGCGCTTGCAGCCTGCAAGATCATGACCGTCTTTCTGTATGCGCGGCGTAAGCAGTGGCCGGTGGAAGCCGTCACCGTGCAGCTCGACCACCAGAAAGTGTCGGCGCGGGATTGTGAAGATTGTGAAAGCCCTCCCACCAGCAAGGTGGACATCATCGAGTGCCTGATCAGCTTCGACGGCGATTTAGATGAGGCGCAAATTTCCCGGCTGGCCGAGATCGCTGATCGCTGCCCGGTTCACCGCACACTGACCAGCGAGACGAAGATCCGCACCCGCGTGGCTTGATTTCGGTTGTAAGCCGACCAACGGACTGAGGGAGCAAAAGAGGATACCATCGGCTCATCCGATCCAAGAGCAAGAACCCTGGCAAAAACAGCGGGGTTTCTGCACGGGAAACAGCTGGCGCTTCCCCCCTCCGAAGCATTCCGGCTTTTCCGCGAAAACCGGAGATTGCACCATGAGTAGTTTGACAACATCCATCAATGCAACGGATGGAAAGTGGCGCACCTTGTTGCTGCTCTCACTGGCGGAATTGCTGGGCATGGCTGTCTGGTTCTCCGCTTCGGCCGTCGTGCCCGTCCTGACCGGAGCCTGGGGGTTGAATGATGCCGGCCGCGCCTGGCTGACTATGTCGGTGCAAATCGGATTTGTCGTGGGTGCGTTGGGATCGGCCGTTTTTAACCTGGCTGACCGCATCCCGGCATGCCGCTTTTTCACCGCAGCTTCTTTGCTGGCCGCCCTGTTCACCGCACTGATCCCGCTGCTGGCCCAGGGACTCGGCCTGGCCCTGGCGCTTCGATTCCTCACCGGCGTTGCGCTGGCCGGGGTTTACCCGGTCGGCATGAAGATCATGGCCACCTGGACCAAGGAGGATCGGGGGCTGGGCATCGGATTGCTCGTAGGTGCGCTGACCATCGGCTCGGCGTCGCCACACCTGCTAAACGCGTTCGGCGGGGTGGATCAATGGCAGCCGGTGTTATACCTGGCGGCCGCGGCCGCTTTCGTGGGTGCGCTTATCGGTTGGCTTTTCATCAACGAAGGACCATACCAGACCAAGACGCCCCCATTTAATCTCAAATACATCGGCCAGATTTTGCGCGAGCGGGATGTGATGCTGGCTAATCTGGGCTATCTGGGCCATATGTGGGAACTGTACGCCATGTGGGCGTGGGTTCCCGTCTTTTTGCTGGTCAGCTTCAAGATTTCAGGCGTCAGTTCGGCCTGGGCCAGCGCGGCCGCATTCAGCGTCATTGCCATCGGCGGCCTGGGCAGCCTGGTCGCCGGGCAACTGGCGGACAAGTTTGGCCGGACAACCATCACCATCACCTCGCTCATCATTAGCGGCGCCAGTGCTCTCCTGGTCGGCTTTTTGTTTGGCGGCAACCCGGTCTTGCTGGTCATCGTCACGCTCATTTGGGGCTTCGCAGTCGTGGCGGATTCAGCTCAGTTCTCGGCCGCTGTCAGCGAAGTGTGCCGCCCTGAATACCTGGGCACTGCGCTCACCTTGCAAACCTCCCTCGGCTTTTTGCTGACCTTGTTCACCATCCGGCTGGTTCCAACATTTGAAGGTTTGCTCGGCTGGCGTTTTGCTTTCGCGTTCCTGGTCATCGGCCCGGTGATCGGCATCTGGGCCATGGCCATCCTGCGTCGTTCTCCGGCAGCAGCCAAGCTAGCCGGCGGCCGCGGATAACCGCAGTCAGGCGTAAAGATGCTCATGGTTCTTTCAAAGTGAGCTGAGCCTTTACTGCGCAACAAGCAGCTTCATGACCCATAGACCGCCCAATTTCTACGAACAAGTGTACGCAGTGGTACGCCGTATTCCGCGGGGTAAGGTAACCAGTTACGGCCGCATCGCCCAAATGCTGGGCCGTCCCCGCGCGGCCCGCGCCGTCGGCTACGCGCTGAACGCGCTCAAAGACCGGCAGGATCAGCCGCAATACGCCACTGTGCCCTGGCAGCGGGTCATCAACAGCCAGGGGCGAATCAGCATCGTCAATCGAGCGTATTCAGCCATGCGGCAGGCGGAATTGTTACGAGAGGAAGGCGTCGTCGTGGATGAAAACCTGCGGGTGAATCTGGACGTCTACCTGTGGGAAGGCCTGCATCTGGTCGAGATTGACGACATTTTGAGCGGCCGATAACAAACGGCCCGCACAAGGCTTTGTGTTCCCCTTGTCACCCGCTCACTCCCTGCGTTACAATCCAGGCGTGAAGCTCATCATCCAGATTCCCTGCTTTAACGAGGCCGATACGTTATCGAGCACTCTGTCAGACCTGCCCCAAAGCATTCCAGGCGTAACCTACCTGGAGACGCTGGTGATTGATGACGGGAGCAAAGACGGAACGGCCGAACTCGCGGCATCCCTCGGCGTAGACCATGTTGTGCGTCACCGCCAAAATTTGGGCCTGGCCCGCGCCTTCCAGACCGGCCTGGATACGTGTATTCGTCTGGGGGCAGACATCATCGTGAACACCGACGCGGATCACCAATACCCAGGCCGTTATATCCCGGCGCTCGTTGAACCGGTTTTGAGAGGAGAGGCCGATATCGTCATCGGCAACCGGCAGGTGACCGAGATCACCCATTTTTCGCCCTTGAAAAAGCTGCTGCAAAAGCTGGGCAGTTGGCTGGTGCGCACCGTGAGCGGTACCGATGTGCCTGACGCCCCCAGCGGGTTCCGCGCTTATTCGCGGGAAGCGGCATTCAGGCTCAATATTTTGACGCGGTACAGTTACACGTTGGAGACAATTATCCAGGCAGGGAAGCTGGGACTGGCGATCATGAGCGTTCCGGTGGAAACCAACCCCCCCACGCGGCCGTCACGGTTGCAGCGCAGCATGTGGCACTTCATCAAAGCCCAGGCAGGCACCATCATGCGCCTGTACGCCTTTTACGAACCGCTGCGCACGTTCAGCTATATCGCCCTGCCATTTCTGCTGGTGGGGATCAGCTCGTGGCTCCGTTTTCTGTACCTGTTCTTCACCGAACAAACCGGCATCGGCCGTCACATCCAATCAATCACCATGGGCACAGGATTATTCCTGATCGGGGTCCTCATCCTCCTGTTTGCTATTCAGGCGGACATCGCTGGCAAGCATCGCCAGTTAACACAAGAAACGTTGTATCGTCTTAAGAAAATGGAACACGAACGCGCGAAATTTAGAGAGAAAGAGTGAGTCTCTGACCAGGCAGGTTTTGAGAAAACCTGTCAGATCACAAGCACGCCAAGATGAGGAGGTAAAGATGCTTTACGGCTACACCGGAAAGGTCTTGCATGTAGACTTGACCAACAAACAATTGGAAATCGAGGAGCCTGGCGAAGCGTTTTACCGGCAGTACATAGGCGGCAGTCTGATGGGCCTGTACTACCTGTGGAAGCATACGCCGCCCGGCGCAGATCCGCTTGGGCCGGAGAACACGCTGACGCTGGCTTGCAGCGCGCCCACGGGCCTGCCGTTGAGTGGGCAAAGCCGGTGTACAGCCACGTGCAAATCGCCAAGCAGCGGCGGGGCATCAGACAGCCAGGCGGGCGGATTTTGGCCGGCCGAACTCAAGCGCGCCGGCTTTGACGCCATCGTGATCAAAGGCGCATCCGAGACGCCGGTCTATCTTTGGGTTCACGACGGCAAAGCGGAACTGAGGGATGCCAGCCACCTCTGGGGCAAGCTCACCCATGAAGTAGACATGGCGTTGAAACAAGAACTTGGGGACAAGAAAATCGAAATCGCTCAGGTTGGCCCGGCGGGGGAAAAGTTGTCTGTTTTTGCGGCCATCATGAACATGAGCAACCGGGCCTGGGGACGAACCGGGCCGGGCGCCGTGATGGGCAGCAAGCAATTGAAGGCCATTGTCGTGCGCGGCAAAGGGAAAATAGAACCGGCCGACAAGAAACGGATTACTGCACTGGCGAAGTTAGGCTCCAGCACTTTTCCGGGCAGCGATATGGAAGAGTTCGGCCGTTACGGGACGGCCGATACAGTGATGGCCAACTTTGGCAGCGGCGGCCTGCCCACCAACAACTGGGATTCCGGCGTCATGCCCTCGCGCGAAGCGGCCGAGGCTATCGGCGGGGAACGATTGTACGAGGAGTTGTTGCGCGGCGCGGAAGAGGGGAAGCAAGATCGGCAAGGACGAGACACCTGCTACGCGTGCATCGTCCGCTGCAAGCGCGTAGTTGAATCCGAATGGCGTGACAAGAAATTGGTTCCCGAATACGGGGGGCCGGAATACGAAACCCTTGCCACATTTGGTTCCTACTGCGGCGTCAGCGACATACACGCCATCACCTACGCCAACCAACTCTGCAACCAATATGGCGTGGACACTATTTCCTGCGGCGCGACCTTGTCCTGGGCTATGGACTGCTATGAAAATGGCGTATTCACGGCCGAAGAGATGGACGGCATCGAACTGAAATTCGGCGACGCTGAAGCGATGGTTGCGATGTTGGAGAAAACGCTGAAACGTGAAGGGTTCGGCGACTATCTGGCGGACGGCTCGGCCAAAGCTGCCGACCGGCTAGGAAAAGGGCACGAGTATCTGCTCACCGTCAAGGGGCAAGAACTGCCTGCGCACATGCCCCACGTCAAACGGAGTCTGGGTCTGATTTACGCAGTGAATCCCTTCGGCGCGGATCATCAATCTTCTGAGCATGACCCGGCATATCACCCTAAATCATACGAGGGCACCCCTGACTCGCCCGGCTACAAGCGATTCCTGAAACCGATTGGCCTGGATAAGCCGCAGCCGACCAAGGTGCTCAATGCAGAGAAGGTGGAATTCGCTCTGAAGACACAATACACTTTCAGCGCGGCCGATACCATCAGTGTGTGCCAGTTCGTATACGGCCCCGGCTGGCAGTTGTATGGGCCGGAACAAATGGCGGAGTTGATGGCGGGCGCCACCGGTTGGGACATCACCGTGAACGACATTCAGGAAATCGGCCGGCGGCGGGTGAACCTGATGCGCGCTTACAATGCCCGTGAAGGGTTGACACGTGATCAGGATACCCTGCCCAAGAAATTGTTTAAGAAAGCCCTCAAGGGCGGCCGCAGCGATGGCATTGTGCTGGACGAAGCGGAACTGGCGGCCGGACTCGACATGTACTTCGAGCAGGCGGGCTGGGATGTAGCCACCGGGACGCCTACCCGTGACACGCTGGAAAGTACCGGGCTTGCCTGGGTCGCTGACGATCTGGGATTAGCGTAACGGCCGCGGCCGTCATTCAGCCATCAAACGGCCTGCCTTCAACATTGAAGGCAGGCCGTTATTTATTCCAACAGCAAAACGTGCCCGGCAATCCTTAAAATTTCCACTTTCCCCCCAACGCAGTCCGGCAACTGTGCTATACTCGCACATGTTGGGTAATACAACAATTGATCCTCAATGCCTGCCGGGAACGGGCTGACTTCAGTAACGGAACAGGGCAAAAATGAGCCGCAACCATCAACCATTCGTCCACCTGCACGTCCACAGTGAATACTCGTTGCTCGACGGCCTCAGCCGTATTGACCACCTGGCCGCCCGCGCCAGGGAACTGAACCAGCCGGCGCTGGCGCTGACCGATCACGGGACCATGTATGGCACCATCCCTTTCTACCGGGCGTGCAAAAAAAATGACATCAAGCCCATCATCGGCGTGGAAACTTATGTGGCCGCGCGCAGCATGCGGGACAAAGACCCGCAGCTTGACCGGGATCGCTTTCATTTGCTCTTGCTGGCCCAAAACCAGACCGGTTATCTGAACCTCTTGCGCATTGCCTCCGCCTCGCAACTGGACGGATACTATTACAAGCCGCGCATTGATCACGAGTTTCTAGCCCAGCATAGTGACGGATTGATTGCCACGACCGGCTGCCTGGCGGCCGAAATCCCGCGCGCGCTCAACCGCGGCAAAGAAGACAAAGCGCATGACCTGATGAGCTTCTACCTGGACGTGTTCGGGCCGGATCGCTTCTTCATCGAACTGCAGGAACACAACATCCCGGAACTGCGGCAGGTTAATGAGCAATTACTGGCCATGGCCAAGCAGTACAATTTGCGCTTTCTGGCCACGAACGATGTTCACTACACCACGGCCGCGGAAGCCGGCCCTCACGATGTTTTGCTCTGCATCCAGACTGGCACGACCATCCACGACAAGACCAGGCTTCGCCTGTCCGATTCAGGCTACTACCTGAAGTCCTACGATGAGATGCACAAGCTGTTCGGCCACATACCCGGAGCGCTGGAAAACAGCCTGCTCATCGCCGAAATGTGCGACGTCTCCCTTGAACCTGAAGGGTACCACCTGCCCGTTTTTGACGTGCCTGAAGGATATGATGCCCGCTCCTATTTGCGCCACCTCTGTGAAAAAGGGTTGATATGGCGGTATGGCGCGGAGCGAGCCGCCAATGACGAGCAGTTGCGCCGCCGGCTTGACCATGAACTCAGCATCATCCATTCCATGGGCTTCGACTGCTACTTCCTCATCGTCTGGGATATGTGCGAGTTCGCGCGCAAGGCCGACATCTGGTGGAACGTGCGCGGCTCCGGCGCCGGGTCTGTCGTGGCGTACACCCTGGGCATCACCGGCATCGACCCGCTGGAAAACGGGCTGATTTTTGAACGCTTCCTGAATCCGGGGCGCGTCTCCATGCCGGATATTGACCTCGACTACCCAGATGATCGCCGTCATGAGATGGTCGAATACACGGTGCGAAAATACGGCCAGGATAAGGTGGCCCAGATCATCACCTTTGGGACGATGGGCGCCAGAGCCGCGATTCGAGATGTCGGCCGCGCGCTCAACATGCCCTTATCAGAGGTAGATGAGATCGCTCGCATGATCCCGGCTATTGCCGGGAAACCGGCCAAAATCGAATATGTATTGGACAAACACCACGAGTTCTATTCGGCCGACTTTGAACAAAAGTACAAGAGCAACCCAGATGCGCGCGAACTCATTGATACAGCCATGAGCCTGGAAGGCGTCTCCCGCCACGCCTCCAGCCATGCGGCCGGCGTCATTATCTCCGACAAGCCGCTGGTGGAATACGTGCCTTTGAATCGGCCGACCAGCGGTGAGTTGGGGTTGGGAGGGATTCAATCTGTCACTCAGTGGCCCATGGAAATCGTAGACTCAATGGGCTTGCTCAAGGTGGACTTCCTGGGACTAAGCACACTGACTGTGATGCGCAAGGCGGCCCACTTAATCGAACAGCGGCACGGCGTCAAGTACACCATGGAAAACATCCCCTACGATATGGGGCATGTCGGACCTGATCCGGACAAGAAACCGGAAGCATTGTTTGAGATGCTCGGCCATGGCGGCGTGATAGGGATCTTCCAGGTCGAAGGGGCAGGTATGCGCCGCCTCATGATGGAAATGAAACCCCGTCGCTTTGATCACATCATCGCGGCCATTTCGCTCTACCGTCCAGGCCCGATGGAGAATATCCCCGAATATATCCGGCGCATGCATTCAGCCCTGGTCGAACACAAGGACATCATCGAATACCATACGCCGGACCTCAAGCCAATCTTGGAGGACACCTACGGCATCCTGGTTTACCAGGAGCAAATCATCCGCATAGCCACCGATCTGGCGGGGTATGAGCCGGGGGATGCGGACATGATTCGCAAGGCGGTGGCCAAGAAGAAAAAGAAGCTGATGGAGGAGCACCGGGCCAAGTTTACCGAAGGGGCGATGAAACGGGGCTACTCACGCGAAGTATGTGATGCGATTTGGGGAGATATTGAGTTCTTCGCCCGCTACGGCTTCAACAAGGCGCACGCGGCCGATTACGCCGTCATCACCTGCCAGACAGCCTTCCTTAAAGCCCACTACCCGGTCGAATACATGACCGCCCTCCTCAGCGTCGAACGTGACAACACGGATAAGGTCGCCCGGTACCTGGCCGACGCCCGCCGCAACGGCATCAGGGTAGCGCCCCCCGATATCAACCGCGCGGATCTCGATTTCACGATTGAGGAGCAGAATGGCAAGCCTGTGATCCGCTATGGCCTGGGGGCGATCAAGAACGCCGGCAAAGGGGCCATCCAGCTCATCCTTAATGAGCGCGTGAATGGCCCGTTTGCCGATGTTGAAGATTTGTGCCACCGGGTGGATTTGCGGCGCGTCGGCAAGCGGGCGCTCGAGTCCATGATCAAGGTGGGCGTTTTCGACTGCTGGGGAACACGGCCGCAGTTCCTGGATGCGTTAGATCGGATGATCAGTTACAGCGGCAAATCGCACGACGCGGCCGCCGTCGGCCAGATGAGCCTGTTCGGCAGCGGCAGCAACGGGCCTGCAATGGACATCTCGGTCAACTTACTGCGGCCAGATTCGGCCGTCAAGCAAATGGAGAACCGGCAGTTACTCGACTGGGAACGAGAACTCATTGGCGTCTACCTGTCCGAACATCCCCTGCAACGGGCGCTCAAGCATCTGCACTCGGTGATCACCGTCACCTCCGAGGAACTGGACGCACAATGGAACACAAAGCCGGTGACTCTGGCCGGTATCATCAGCACATTACGACACCACACGACGAAAAAAGGGGATGCGATGGCGTTTGCCACCCTGGAGGATTTACACGGGAAAGTAGACCTCGTCTTCTTTCCCCGTTGTTGGAAAGTTTGCCGCGAGCAGGTGCGTATAGACCAGATTTTGATCGTCAGGGGCAAAGTTCAGGCCAGAGAAGACAATATTACCGTGCTGGTTGACAGCGTGAGCACAAACCTGATGGTGGCCCAAGATGCCGACCTGCCCCCAGAGCCAAGCGCCCCCCCGGCGGCCGTCCTTCCCCAGTATAAATCCAGACCGCAGGCTGTGAAGCCCGTCGCCGTCAAGGAATCAGCTACGACTACGCCCCCGCCGCCGCCAAACTTCGATGATAGTTGGCCGGCTGAAGCGGCCGCACCCCAGGCCTCCCCGCCACAATCAGGGCCGCAGTTCACGCCCAAGAACGGGAAGCCGTCACGCCAACAAAACGGTCACCCGGCAACGGCCGTTTCCAACGCACCGGCCGCTCCGGTTCCTGACTCTCCCATGACCGTTGTCATTGAAATCAGGCCGGTCAGCTGCTGGAAGGAAACCTGCCGCGAATCCCTCGCCCTTGCCGGACAATACGATGGCCCAGACACGCTCTCCCTGCGGGTTTCAGGCAACAACCTGGTGATGGAATTCCCCAACCACCGAACACGTGTCTGCCCTGAACTGCTCGAAGCGCTCAGGCGATTGCCAAGCGTGGCGCGGGTGTATACCAGTCAACCGGGGCAATAAACTAAAAATCATGAAAGCGTGCTGTAAAGTGCGGAGATTGTCCGGCGGCAAGCCGCCATCCATTCCCCCAGGCATCCCCCAACCGAAATGTCACATAACATAATCACATAACATAAACCAAAGCCTGGGCCTAAAAAAAAACCGCCCCTTTCGAGGCGGTTCCGTTTAAGCACCAGGAGGGTAGTGCTTAAGCGATTTCGGACAATGCCAAAGTCGAGGGAGGGGGTAGGCATTGCCCTATTCTTGGCCAGGGTTGTTCCAGTCGCGTTTCTCTCGTGCCAGTTTGGGGGGGGAGGAGTTCCTCTTAACCTGACCAAGCTTGCTGATATGATACATGAATACGACCTGCGTGTCCACAACTTTCATAAAAATATCATTAAAAATGATCAGCACTATGGTACTGTTTGTGGGCGGTCAGGTGTTTGTTTCGTGACCAAACAGGCGCATCCACTCTTCGATCTCCGCGGCCGTCAATTGTGCGTCATCTGACTTGACCGCCCGCAGCCGGCGGCGGGGGCGGGTTGCTTTGGGCGGCTTTGGCGCCGGCTTCGGCACCGGTTTCGGTGTGGCCTTCCCCCGCTGTCTGGTCGGCGGGCTGTCTGCTTCCGGCGCAGGGCCAAACATCGTCATCCATTCGTCAACTTCGGACTGCGTGAGCCTGGGATCCGCCTTCGTCTCCGGCAGCGCCTTTTCTGTATCCTCCTGCGCTTGCGGCCGCGACGGTTCTGACGCCAGGCGGCCGGCAAATTCCTCGGACCGCAGCACCGGGACCCGGCGTGCATTGGCGGCGGCGATCACTTCCCGATCACTGCTGATCAGGGTGAGTTCGGCCGGGTTCTGCGCGGCGCGGATACGGCGGATGAGCCACGCGTCGGCTGTTTGCCCCTGTGCAGCAAAAAGCACCTTCACCGGCCCGCTGGACAGGTTCCAGGCAACGCCGCCCAGCAGCCCTCCATCAAAAATAACCGTGACCCGTCTTTTGCGGCCGCCCGCCGCCCAGCTTTTCAGGCGGAAAACCAGCTTTACCTCGTCATTCGGATCATCGAGGGAAATATCCGGCAGTTTGCCAATCAGATTGTGCCCATCAATCAGATAATGCATGTTAATAATCCAGTCACCGTATTCAGGGAAATGACGGCCGTCCTACACGGAATAGGAGTCTCACTCCTCAACCAGTTGCAACCCGGCAAAACTGGCTGCCAGGCGCTTGATACCCAAATCGGGGAAGGCGACTGTGACTTCTTCATCGGTCCCGGTTAACTTGCTCTCAATCACTATCCCCACGCCAAACTTCTGGTGCCGCACTTTTTGCCCTGAACGGAAGGCCGGCTCCGACCGGGCTGGAGGCGGCGGATCAGCAGCCGGTGCAGATTCCAGATGATATGGGCGGGGCAAATCCTGTCTGGCCGGCGTCGGGGCGGCCGCGGAGGGGGGGGTCTTCGATGATCGCCGGGCAGGCGTTCGCCGCCATGTGCTGGCGCGGGCCACAGTTCGCTCCCGGCGCAAGCCGCTGCTCGCCCCGTCCACCAGCTCCATGGGAATGTCATCCAGGAATCGGGAAGGGATCGTCACCTCTGATTCTCCATAAAAACTGCGCCGAAAAGCATGCGACAGGTAAAGGCGATCCTTGGCCCGCGTCATACCTACATAAAGAAGACGTCGTTCTTCCGCCAGCGATTCCGCATCTTCCAGCGAACGGCTGTGCGGCAGCATCCCGTCCTCCAGCCCGGTGATAAACACCACCGGGAACTCCAGCCCTTTGGCCGCGTGGAGGGTGAGCAGGGTCGTGGCTCTGGGACTATCTTCCACATTATCGGCGTCGGAAACCAGGGAAACTTGTTCCAGGAACTGGCTGAGGCTGACATCAGGCTCGGCCGTGGCCACGTGGCGTAACTCCATCACGTTGGCCCAGCGATCCTCCCCTTCTTCGGTGCCATCATCAATATAGTTGCGATACCCTGCTTGCTCCAGAATGATGTCCACCAGGTCGGCCACGCTGGCTTGATCCCGTAGGCGCAGCCAGGCGTCCAGCATCGCGCCAAAGCGGCTGAGCGCCTTGAAGGCGCGGCTGGCAAATGGGTGTTGCAACGCCGGGTCTGTGCTCAAGGATATGAGTGCTTCAACGGGCGGACGGCCGATAGCGGCCGCCCACTGCATCAGCGCCAGTTTGGTCTTCTGCCCAATGCCGCGAGGGGGCGTATTCAACACCCGATCCAGGCTGACCGAATCAAGCGGATTGTGTACCAGGCGCAGGTAGGCGATCACATCCTTGATCTCGCGCCGCTTGTAGAACTGAGTCGCCCCGACCAGGCGGTACGGTAAACCGGCCTGGACGAACGCTTCCTCAATGGAACGAGACTGTGCATTGGTGCGATACATGACGGCGCAATCGCCAGGCGAATAGCCATCCAGGACCAGACGCTGGATCGTGTCCACAATCGTCTCCGCCTCTTCCCGATCATTATACGCCTCGCGCACGATGATCCGCGCTCCCCCTTCCCGCTCGGTAAACAACTCTTTGTGGACGCGATTCGTGTTGTGTTGGATCACCGCTTTGGCGGCGTCGAGGATGAGTTGGGTGGAGCGGTAATTCTGTTCCAGCAAGATTTGCTGCGCGTCAGGATAGGCTTCGCGGAAACGATTGATGTTGCGGAAGTCCGCACCGCGCCATTTATAAATTGATTGATCTGAATCGCCGACAACGAAGATATTACCATGCGCGGCCGCCAGCCGTTTGAGCAGCGCATATTGCGTCGTATTGGTGTCCTGAAACTCGTCCACCAATATATGCTGGTAGCGCGACTGATACTGCTCCAACACGTCCGGCCGTTCATCGAACAACAGCACCACATTCATCAACAAATCGTCGAAATCCATAGCATTGTTGGCCCGCAAGATTTCCTGGTAACGTGCGTACACTCGTTTGGTCACCTCGGCAATGTAATTGGTAGCAGTATACGCCTCCGAGGTAATTAACTCATTCTTAGCGTTGCCGATGCCATTCAGCATCTTATTGGGCGCGAACTTCTTGTCGTCCAGGTTGAGGTCTTTCAATGCCTGCTTGACCACCTGCAGCTGGTCGCTGGTGTCAAAGATGACGAAGTTGCGGTCGTAAAAAGCCAGACCGCCCGCTTCCTGCCGGAGAATGCGGGCACAGGTCGCATGGAATGTCCCCATCGTCAGCCCGCGCGGCCGGCCGTCGAGCAGCGTCTCAATTCGATGGCGCATCTCTCTGGCCGCCTTGTTGGTGAAAGTGACCGCCAGAATATGCCAGGGGGGCACGCCGCCCGCCCGGATCAGGTAAACGATACGGTGAGTGAGCACACGTGTCTTGCCGCTGCCCGGCCCTGCCAACACCAGCACCGGCCCGCTGTCAGCGGTAACGGCCGTTCGCTGTGCTTCATTTAATCCTTCAAGAAAATCCATAAACCCCTCTGACTATCTGTACGGAGTGGGGCCTCAGGCCCAAGAACTGCCATTATATCACCGGCTGGGTTCTGGCGGCAGAACAGTTCGCCGCTCTGCCGCTCCCATCCTTTTTGACAGGCTATAAGCCGTTTGCTAGAATTCCCCCTGCATGCTGCCCCATTCGTCTAGCGGCCCAGGACGCAGCCCTCTCAAGGCTGAAACAGGGGTTCGATTCCCCTATGGGGCATGTTCAGGGGCTTCATCCGATTAGCGTGGTGAAGCCTCTTTTGTTCTGAACGTGAAACGTGAAACGTGAACATGCGGTCACGTTTCGCGTTTCACGTTTTGAGTTTATGGCAAAATCAATCCGAGACAGCAATCCGGCCATAGATAACACCCGTTATCGCCGTATCCTCCTCTTCTTCTCCCGGATGATCGCCCATCTGGCCATCTGGGATGTGATTGGGGGGCGGGTGCCAATTTTACGCGAGTATGTGCGCCAGACGCGCCCCCGCCGCTTTCGGCGCTGGTCGCGCCAATTCCGCTCGCTCGCGGTAGGGTTGGGCGGCGTGATGATCAAGCTGGGCCAGTTCTTAAGCGCCCGCGTAGATGTCCTGCCCCCGGAAATCACCGAAGAACTGCAAGGGTTGCAGGACGAGGTACCCCCGGAACCCATCTGGCGCATCTGGCATGTCCTGGAAGAGGAATTGGGCGACTTATCCGCTCATTTCGCTCACATTGAGGAAGAACCGCTGGCGGCCGCGTCCCTGGGCCAGGCCCACCGGGCCTGGTTGTGCCCGCAGAGCGACGAAGTAGATCGTGGAGATGCCGTGGTCGTCAAGGTGCAGCGGCCTAATATCGAACAAATTGTGGAAACGGACCTGGCTGCGCTGCGTATCGTAGCCCGCTGGGCCATGCGCTACGGACCGATTCGTCGCCGGGCCAATGTGCCTGCCCTGCTGGATGAGTTCGCCCGCACGCTGTGGGAAGAGCTTGACTACGTGGCAGAAGCGAACAATGCGGAACGTTTCGCGGACATGCATGCTGAAGATGCCTCCATTCAAATTCCAGCCGTTTATCGCGAGCATTCCACGAAGCGGGTCATCGTGCTAGAAAATGTGGAGGCCATTAAGATTACCGATGTGGAGGGAATGGCGGCCGCCGGCATTGACCCCCAGGCGGTTGCGGAACGGCTGTTTGAAACGTATTTCACCCAAATCTTCAAAGAGGGGTTCTTCCACGCCGATCCGCATCCAGGCAATCTGTTTGTGCATCCCTGCGACGATCTTCCCTGGGAACCGGGCAGCGAGTCACGGCCGTTTAAGTTGATATTCGTGGATTTTGGCATGGTCGGGCGCGTGCCCGATCTCATGGGCGAGAACCTGCGCAAGGTGCTCATCAGCGTCACACAGCGAGACTCCCGCCAGTTGACTGAAGCTTACCATGACTTGGGTTTCTTCCTCCCTGGCGCAGACCTGGAACGGATTGCCGAGGCGCAAGCGGTCATGCTGGAGCGCATTTGGGGCAGGAACCTGCTGGAATTGGCCCGTCCCGATCCGCGTGAGATGCAGGAATTGGGGCAAGAGTTCCGCGACCTCTTGTTTGACTTCCCCTTCCAGATACCGCAAGACTTCATTTACCTGGGCCGTGCCATGGGTATGGTGTCGGGCCTGGTATCGCTGCTGGATCCGAATGTGAATCCCTGGTATCAGATGGAAAAGTTTGCGGAGGATTTAATTCGCAGCCGGGAAGCGCGCGAATTTACGCTGGCGGCCGTGTGGGGGTTGATTCGGCCTTATCTGGCAACACCGGAAACCGCGCGCAAACTGCTGGTCGCCGCCGAAAGCGGCCGTCTTCGTATTCGAACCGTGCCTGATAGGGAACTCGTCCGGCAGCAGAAACTGCTGCAAAAACGAGTCGGCCAGTTAGCGTGGAGCATCCTTGGGGCGGCCGGGATGATCTCAGCCACTTTACTGTACCTCTTCCACCGTAAGAAAGAGTGATCCCCTCCCCCAATCAAAACAAAAAAAGCCCTGACCGCAGCCAGGGCTCCTCTTTCTTCCCTTTCCTCTTAACGGCGGCTCAGCCGGCCTTTTTGAGTACGGGCAATCCGTTGCGAGTTTCAGAAACCTGATATCCCGTCGGGACTGCGTCCAGCGCGCCATCTTTTGCTTCTTTGGCGAAGAAGTAGATAGTCTGTGTGCGGCCGTTCTTCAACGTAGTCTCCCGCTTATGCAAGAAATACGTACGACCTTTGGAATTAGTAACGCTGTAAGCCATATTTACCTTCCTTTTACCAATGATATCCCGGGCTCATGTGTCGCGTGAACGACAAACCCAACCTGGCGACTTGCAACAGGTCACCATCGCAAGCCATCCCCATGGTAGAACAAACCCCTTGACTTGGCAAGCATTTCGCAGCGCCTCACCCTGGCTGCAGGCGCTTTGACGCCCCATTTGGAGACTGTTATACTCTCGCCCGGTCACCCTCCCGACTGAAACAAAAACGGGAATCCTATTACAGCAAACGGTTGAACAACACTATGCGCATGTCTAGAAGCTTTGGGAAAACATTACGCGAAGCACCGGCTGACGCGGAAATGATTAGCCACCAGTTATTGATCCGGGCCAATTTTGTGCGTCCAATTGGCGCCGGTATTTATGTTTTCATGCCCTTCGGTTACCGCGTTCTGCGGAAAATATGGGCGATTATGTCCGAGGAAATGGATGCTGTTGGCGGCCAGGAAATGTGGATGCCCAACCTGCACCCGGCCGCACTCTGGGAAGCAACAGGCCGTTGGAATACGGTTGATGTGTTGATGAAAGTGCAGGCGGGCGGCAGTCGTCAATACGCCCTGTCTGCCACGCACGAAGAAGTCGTCACCGATTTAATGCTGCGCGAGGTAAACAGCTATCGTGACCTGCCCAAGATGGTGTATCACATCAGCAAAAAATTCCGCGACGAGCCGCGCGCCAGAGGAGGCTTGCTCCGATTACGCGAATTTGTGATGAAGGATGCGTATAGCCTGGACGCCAGTGAAGAGGCGTTGGATGAGTATTATCCCAACATGGTCCAGGCATATTTCAACATTTTTAACCGGTGCGGCGTACCCACCATTGCCATCAACGCGGATGTCGGGGCCATGGGCGGGAAGACCTCCCAAGAATTTGTCGTCCCTCACGAACAGGGAGAGGACTCGTTCATCGCCTGCAATGAATGTGATTACGCAGCCAATGTGGAAGCGGCCGCATTCGTGCGTGAGGGAGAGAAACCGGCCCAATTGGACGATCTGGTAAAAGTCGCCACGCCCAACTGCACCACAATTGACGAAGTGGCCGCGTTCCTGGGCGTGCCTACCAGCCAGACGGGCAAGGCGATCTTCTACTGGTGGACGCCGGCGGGCCAATCTGAGCGCGACGGCCGATTTATCTTCGCTCTGGTTCGGGGAGACCTGGATGTAAACGAAGTCAAGCTCATCAACGCGCTGGGCGGCGGTTTTGTGCGTCCTGCGACGGACGAAGAAATCGCAGCCACAGGGGCAGCGCCCGGCTACGCCTCCCCTGTCGGTCTCTCAATTGCGGCGGATCTTGACGCGCCAGGCGTTTTCGTCATCGCCGACCCGTCGTTGGAAGCAGGCGGGAACTTTGTGGTGGGGGCCAATGAGCAGGGCTACCATTACACTGGAGCCAATTACCCCCGCGACTTCTCCATCAGCCGGATGGCCGACATTGCTCAGGCAGACACCGGGCATAAATGTCCTGTATGCGGCGGCCGCATCGAAGCTAAACGCGCCATTGAAGCCGGCCACTGTTTCAAACTAGGCACGCGTTACAGCAAGCCGACCAATGCCACTTACCTGGACGAAAACGGCAAGCCGCAATACATTTACATGGGATCGTACGGCATTGGCCTGGATCGCCTGATGGCCATCATTGTGGAGCTGCATCACGATGAGGACGGCATCACCTGGCCGGAAAATGTCGCTCCTTTCCAGGTGCACTTGATGCATCTGGGCAAAGGAGAAGAGGTACGGCAAACGGCCGAAGAACTGTATCGCTCCCTGCAAGCGTCCGGTTGCGAGGTTCTGTATGATGATCGGAATGCGGCCGCGGGCGTTAAGTTTAAGGATGCCGACTTGATCGGGATTCCCTGGCGGGTAACGGTGTCTGCCCGCTCGTTGGCCCAGGATAGTGTGGAAGTGAAACGACGGGACGCGGCCGAGCGCAATCTCATACCGGTACACGACCTGGCTGCCGCCCTGCGCGGCAATTAGTCCGGGGTGCTCAACCTCGTCGCTCTAGCTCACGGCCGTATGCCATTGCCCAGTTCAATTTCTATCCCAGAAGCATGAACCGCCCCCGCTTCATTAGGCAAATCCACCCATTGCCCTGTTTCTTCATATCCATTAGAATCCCTTCATAGTCGCTGCGTTAAACCTCTCAACGGCCAGGTTGACTCGACTACCCGGAAACTTGCCGCCCCAAGCATCTGGCAGCGCAGCAAGGATGAGAGAATCTAGATGGAAGGGTTACACAATCCCTATGCCGTCATTCCAGGGCTTGCCGCCATGGTCGCGGCGGCGCTGGTTTTTCTCGCCTGGCTGCGTCACTACGATCCGCTTGCCCGCTCTTTTGCTGTGCTCATGTTTGCCGTTGCTGAATGGGCGGCGGCATTGACCTTCCAATACCTCAGCACAGGCCTAGAAGCAAAGCTGTTCTGGGCTCAAGCACAATACGTAGGCATCACCATTGTCCCCGTCGCCTGGCTTGTGTTGGCGCTTCAGTATGCCCACCGCGAAGCGCTCCTCAACCCACGCATCTATTTCCTCCTCTCAACCGAACCCGTGGTCACCATGCTGTTGGCGTGGACGAACCGGTTCCATCACATGATTTGGGCATCGGTTAATCTGGACGCCGGCGGCCGTTTTTTGAATTTTGAATATGGCCCCGGTTACTGGATTGACACACTTTATTTCTATTTGGTCATTCTGGTCGGTACACTCCTTTTCGCCCATGTCCTCATCGGTTCGCCCCGCCCTTACCGCACCCGTACCCGCCTGATGCTTGCAGGCGTGCTTGTTCCCTGGTTGGGCAACACTATACGTCTCATCATTCCCGGCGGGGCGGCTTCTCTGCCCGCGGCCCCGATGGGTTTTGTGTTCAGCGGCCTGGCGCTGTATTGGGGCCTGTTCCGGCTCCATCTGTCTAATATCCTTCCCCTGGCTCGCGCCTCGCTCATTGAAGAAATTGGGGACGGCGTCCTGGTATTGGATGCCGTGGAGCGGGTGATTGATCTCAACCCGGCCGCCCAACAAATGATCGGGGTTTCGGCCGAAAAGGCCGTGGGGAAGCCTGTAGGAAAGGTATTTCCTCCAGCAGCAGCCCAGCCCAGCGAGAAGAGCCTGAGCAGTCCGCCCCAGGTTGAGATCGTCTACGGCCGGGATGAGACGCGACGTCTGGTCGAGTGGCGGGGGGTGGTCCTACACAGCCGAGACGGCCGTCCTGCCGGCCGTCTGGTGACTTTGCGCGACATCAGCAGGCAGCAAGAGACCGAATCGGCGCTGCAGCAGTACGCTGAACGGCTTCAGGTGCTGAATGAGATTAACCGGGCGATCCTGGCTGCCCATGATCCCAAAGAAATCGCGGATATTGCCCTCAGGTACCTGCGGCAGTTGGTTCCGGCCACACGGGCCAGCGTGGTCGTCATGGAAGAGGAGTCCGAATCGGCGTGGGTACTGGCCATTTCAGCAGACCGCACAAGGTTAGGCATTGGGCGAGAGGTTCCATTGGATGCACTGCTGCAAAGCGATCTCCTGTACCGGGGGGAAGCTGCCGTTGTGGAAGATCTCCAGGCGCTTCCTGCTTTGGGGCCGCTGCAAAAACACCTGTTCGATGAAGGAATTCGCACCTATATCAATATCCCCCTCATCGCTCAAGAGCAGCTCATTGGCACCCTAAATCTGGGAGCTGAGAAACCCGGCTCATTTACCCCTGAGGACATTGAAATCGCCCGCAAGGTCGCCGGCCCGCTGGCAGTGGGTATCCAACAGGCACGCCTGTATGAGCAGGCAGAATCACGAGCGATTGAACTGCGCGACCGGGAACGGCATCTCATGCTGCTCAATGACATCACGCGCGCGGCCGCCGGTATTCTTGATTTGGATCGGCTCATGCAAACGCTGGCTGATATGATGGGCCAACTAATTGATGCGGATGACTGCCATATCACGTTGTGGGATGAGGCGCGGCAGCAGGTTATTCCGGCGGCCGCTTCCGGCCCGTTCCGTTACAATTTTCGCTCTGTCGAGATCAAACCGGATCAGGTCACGATTACCGAGTCGGTTTTACGGGCCGGGCATGCCTTGGCCATCGAGGACGTATTCAACACACCCTATCTAAGCCCCGAGATCGCCCGGATGTTCTCCTACAACTCGATTTTGGGCTTACCGATGATAGCCGGGGAGTTAAAACTGGGGGCAGTCATCATCATGTTCAGCGATCCGCACCGGTTCACCGCAGAGGAAATTGCCTGGGGTGAACAGGCGGCCGCCCATATTGCGCTGGCTGTGGCCAAGGCCAAAGTCCTGAAGCGAGAGCAGGAACAGCGACAACTGGCCGAGTCTTTGCGTGAAGCCGGGGTAGCCTTGGGCGCCACGCTGGAATTTGACGCCGTCCTCGATGGACTGCTTCAGCAAATTGGGCGCATTGTCCCCTATGATACGGCCACCATTATGCTCGTCGAGAATGGGCAAGCGCGGGTGGCCCGGGAGCAGGGTCATGCTGTCTTTGGCCCCGAAGTGGCGCAAAAAATCCGCCAACTCTCGTTTGTGATCGAGGAAACGCCAAACCTGCAGCAAATGGCAAAAACGCGGCGGCCGTTCATTATTCCTGATGTCAGGGAATACGCCGGATGGATCACGGTTCCTGGCGGAGAATACATTCGTTCTTGGGCCGGCGCCCCTATCTTGATCCAGGACCGGTTGGCGGCCGTTTTTTCGATAGTCAAAAGCGAACCTGGTTTCTACGATCAGGAGCAAATCGAGCGCCTATCTGTTTTTGCGGCACAGGCCGGGCTGGCACTACAAAACGCCTATTTCTACCAGGAAATCCGACGCCAACTAAGAGAGTTAAGCATCTTGCATGCCATTGCCACAGCGGGTACTGAAGCAATGCACGAGGATGATCTGATCGAGTTCACCACAGAGCTTATGGTTGAGCGTTCGTACCCTGATAATTTCGGCATATTGCTGCTGGATGAAGCAGCCGGGGTCCTGCGGCCGCATCCCTCGTATCACACTTCAGAACCTCATGAGGAATTACTCCCACTGGCGTTAGGACAGGGTATTGCCGGCCGGGTGGTCCAGACAGGTTCCCCGGAGCGCGTGCCTGACGTGAGTAAAGACCCCGCCTTCGTCTGCGTAGATTCACAAACGCGTTCCGAATTATGTGTGCCGTTGAAAGTAGGGGAACGCATCATCGGTGTCATCAATGCCGAAAGCCAAAAGCTTGACGCTTTCACAGAAACGGATGAACAATTCTTGCTCACGCTTGCCGGGCAGTTAGCCACAGCGATTGAGAACTCCCGTCTGTTCGCGGCCGAACGCGCCCGGAGGCAGGAAGCAGAGACTTTAAGGGAAGCCATCACCTCATTAACCTCTACCCTTGATTTAGACCAGGTATTGGACAGCATTCTCTTCCAACTGCAGCAGGTCATCCCCTACGACAGCGCGGCCGTGATGCTGACCGAAGGGGATAAGCTTCGCATCGTCGCCGGGCGCGGTTTCCCAAATTTAGCCAATGTCATCGGTAACAAGTTTCCTGCTGACAACCCGCTTGTCCTTGAGATTTTTCACCTTAAAGCGCCTATTTGTCTCTACGATGCCCAGGAAGATCCCCGGTTCAGGCGTTGGGGAGAGACAAATTATGTCCACGGCTGGATGGGTGTGCCCCTGATCGCCCGCGGTGAGGTAATGGGCATTTTAACCGTGGACAGCCTCCAGGCAGGGATATATGGTGAAGCTGAAACGGTGCTCGCACAGGCGCTCGCCAGCCAGGCGGCCGTCGCTATTTATAACGCCCGCCTTTTCCAGGAAACACGCCGCCGCGCGGCCGAATTGGAAGCCTTAACAGACATCTCCGCCGCCTTGCGCGCAGCCCAAGAAGTGGAAGAAATGCTCGACATCATCCTGAGAAAAACCATAGATGTCGTGGGAGCCGATGTCAGCAGCATCTACCTGATTGAAAACGAAAGCGGAGAACTTGTCGGCCGCGGCGTCTTCCCCTACGAGCCGGGCCTGGTTGGCAGCCATTACTCATTGGGCCAGGGAATTACCGGTCATGTAGCCGCCACCGGAGCAACACACATCTCGGAAAACCTGGCGGCCGACCTGCTGGCTGATTTCTCGGAGGTTGATGCCGAATACCTGAAGCAAATCCAATCCAACATCTGCCTGCCGCTGCGCGCCCAGGAACGCGTCGTAGGGGTTATGCACGTGAGCCTGATGGAACCGCACCGCTTTTCTGACACTGAAGTCGGGTTACTCACGGCGATTTCAGAAATGGCGGGCAGCGCCCTCGATCGCGCTACGGTGCTGGAAACATTGGAACAGCGCGTGATCGAAAGGACCAGGGAATTAGCCGAAGCCAATAAGCGTCTGCAGGAATTGGACCAACTGAAATCGAAGTTCGTTTCCGATGTATCTCACGAACTGCGCACGCCCATTACCAACCTGAGCCTGTACGTTGACCTATTGGAGCAGGGCAAGCCGGAAAAGCGGAAACAGTATATCTCCATTCTGCAAAAGCAGGCGACGCGGTTGGCTACGTTGGTTGAGGATATCCTCAACCTTTCCCGGCTGGAAATGGGGGCGGCCAAGCCGCAATTGGCTCCAGTGGATTTGAACCAGGTTGTGCGCCAGATTGTCACAGCACATCTCCCAAGAGCAGAAGCGGCCGATCTGGATTTGAGAGTTGACCTGCAATCAGACCTTCCACCAGTGAATGGGGAACGCAACCAATTGGCACAAGTGGTGACCAATCTTCTGGTAAATGCCATAAACTATACTTCGGCAGGCAATATTTGGGTCAGTACATCGTGGGACAGCGCCTCAGAGCAAGCGTGCCTGATGGTGAAAGATACCGGCCTGGGCATCTTGCCGGAAGACCTGGAACATTTATTTGAGCGATTTTATCGCGGGCAGCAAGCAAGCCAATCTAACATTCCAGGCACCGGCCTAGGATTGGCCATCACCAAGGAAATCATTGATTTGCATGGCGGCCGTATTGAGGTAGAAAGTGAAGCGGCCGTCGGCTCTACTTTCCGCGTATGGCTCAATCCCTCCCCTAAAAACTGACTTCCCTCCCCCTCTGCCGGAACGCAAGTGGTTTTACGAATCGGCCGTTTGCATTAAAATACCCGCTTATCTATTACCTGCTTACTCACCCGCCGTGCTATAGAAATCAGCCCGCCTCGGCTGACTTGCTGTTCACGGCTCACCAACTACTGAAAGGGAGAAATGTGCATGAGTCAACGAAAACCGTGGCACGAAATGGCGAAAGAGCTTGTGGCCGTCGCCATGGGACGACAGCTGGCCGATCTGGTGATCCGCGACGGCCGTTGGGTCAACGTCCACAGCGGCGAAATCATTCCGGGTACCGATGTGGCGATTGCGGGCGGCCGCATTGCCTATGTGGGCGAGGATGCCGGCCACACCATCGGAGAAAAAACGCGCGTGATCCAGGCCAACGGCCGATACCTCATTCCTGGCCTGTGCGATGCCCACATGCACGTCGAAAGCGGCATGGTCACCGTCACCGAGTTCGCCCGCGCCGTCATTCCTCATGGCACCACCAGCATGTTCATTGACCCTCACGAAATCGCCAACGTCCTCGGCCTGCCCGGCGTACGGCTCATGCATGATGAGAGCATGACGATGCCCATCAACGTATACGTGCAAATGCCAAGCTGCGTCCCCAGCGCACCCGGCCTGGAAACCCCGGGCGCCTCCATCGGCCCGGAAGAAGTAGCAGAGGCGATGAGTTGGCCGGGTATCATCGGCCTGGGCGAAATGATGAACTTCCCCGGCGTCTTTTTGGGCGATGACAAAATGCACGCGGAGATGGCGGAAACGATGAAGACAGGCAAGGTAATCGGCGGGCATTACGCCTCGCTCGACTTGGGGCGCCCCTTCCACGGCTACGTCGCCGGCGGCGCGGCCGATGACCACGAAGGGACTCGCCTGGAAGACGGCATTGCCCGCGTGCGCCAGGGGATGAAGGCGATGTTGCGCCTCGGCTCTGCCTGGCATGATGTGGCAGCACAAGTCAAAGCCATCACAGAAAAGGGGCTGGACAGCCGTAACTTCATCCTCTGCACCGACGACAGCCATTCCGGCACGCTGGTGCATGATGGGCACATGAACCGTGTTGTCCGCCACTCCATCGCCCAGGGCCTGGCTCCCATCACCGCCATCCAGATGGCCACATTGAATACAGCCCAACATTTCGGGGTGGAGAAGGACATCGGCAGTATCACACCCGGCCGGTACGCGGATATTATCTTGAGCAGTGATCTGACCAAACTGCCCATTGAGACGGTCATCGCCGCTGGTGAGATCGTGGCTGAAGACGGCCGTCTCCTGGTTGATATCCCTGCCTATGACTATCCCGGTTTTGCCAAAGGAACCGTTAGATTAGGAAAGAAGCTCGCTGCGGCCGATTTCGACATCCCCGCCCCCACCTCTAACCCGATCAGGGCGCGGGTTATCGGCGTTGTCGAGAACCAGGCCCCTACTCGCGCCCTGGAACGGAAACTAGCAGCGCAAAACGGGCGCGTTCAAGCAGATATCAGCCAGGATGTCGCCCAGATCGCCCTGGTTGAACGCCATCAAGGCACAGGCGGCGTCACCAACGGGTTTGTGGCCGGATTTGGGTTCAACGTACCCTGTGCCGTTGCTACCACGGTCGCCCACGACAGCCACCACATGATCGTCGTGGGTACCGACAAGGAGAACATGGCGCTGGCGGCCAATCGTCTGGGCGAGATCGGCGGCGGCGTGGTAGTCTACAAAGAGGGTGAAGAGATCGCACTGGTAGAATTGCCCATCGCTGGCCTGATGTCTACTGAGCGAGCGGAAATCGTGGCCGCCAAAGCAGAGCGTATGGTGGAAGCATTCCGCGAATGCGGCTGCCGTCTCCACAACGCCTACATGCAGCTCAGCCTGCTGGCGCTCGTTGTTATTCCAGAACTGCGTATTTCTGACCGGGGAATCGTAGATGTGACGAAGTTTGAGGTGGTACCGCTGTTCACAGATTGATGGCGCGTGTCAATGCAAGCTGGTTGGTTTCGATTTGAGTTACCAGCAAAAGGAACGCCCTCTGCCAGGAGAAGGCGTTCCTTTTTTGTATCTATTCAGCCCGAGAGGTGACTGTCACCTGAATAGCGGCCTTTTTTCTAGAAACCCGCATAAGCTTTCAACAAGGTTACCTCATTACGGCTTCTTTCCATTCGCGTGACATTGCACACAATTCCCATTGTACCCATTCACATCTTTGTGCTTATTGTCCATCTTCTGTGAATCATGGCAGGCTGCGCAGCTATACTGTGCTGTGTTCCCACCTGGGTGGCACTTAGCACAGTCACCATTCGCGCCATGATGGTCCATGGGGAAGGGATGGTTGAAGGTTGCATCCTTGAACGAATTCGTATTGTGGCAATCTGAACACTGTCCCTGGAAATGGTTCTGCGGCCGCGTATGGCATGATTGACAATCCGTCAGCCCCTCGTGACTGAAGTTCACATTCTTGAAATTGCCGGTATCCACATGGCAACTGCGGCAGGAACCGGAGTAATGGTTCTGCGGCGGATTATGGCATGCATTGCAGTCTTGGTTGCCGATGTTGGCATGATTGAAGTTCACATTCTTGAAGTTGCCGGTATCCACATGGCAACTGCGGCAGGAACCGGAGTAATGGTTCTGCGGCGGATTGTGGCATGCACTGCAATCTGTGTTGCCAATTGCGGCATGATTGAAGTTCGCATTCTTGAAGTTCTTGGTGTCCGTATGGCAACTGCGGCAGGAACCGGAGTAATGGTTCTGCGGCGGATTGTGACACGCACCGCAGTCTGTGTCGCCAATCCCGGAATGGTCAAAGTTCACATGCTTAAAGTTACTGGTATCCACATGACAGTTGCGGCAGGAGCCGGAGTAATGATTCTGCGGCGGGTTGTGGCACGCGTTACAATCCTGATTACCAATATTGGCATGGCTGAAGTTCACATGCTTGAAGTTCTTGGTGTCCGTATGGCAACTGCGGCAGGAACCGGAGTAATGATTCTGCGGCGGGTTGTGGCACGCGTTACAATCCTGATTACCAATATTGGCATGGCTGAAGTTCACATGCTTGAAGTTCTTGGTGTCCGTATGGCAACTGCGACAGGAACCAGAGTAATGGTTCTGCGGCGGGTTGTGGCACGCGTTACAGTCCTGATTACCAATATTGGCATGGCTGAAGTTTACATGCTTGAAGTTCTTCGTGTCCACGTGGCAACTGCGACAGGAACCGGCGTAATGATTCTGCGGCGGCCGATGACACGCCGCACAGTCTGTGTTGCCGATGTTGTCGTGGCTGAAGTTCACATGCTTGAAGTTCTTCGTGTCTACGTGGCAACTGCGACAGGAACCGGCGTAATGATTCTGCGGCGGCCGATGACACGCCGCACAGTCTGTGTTGCCGATGTTGTCGTGGCTGAAGTTCACATGCTTGAAGTTCTTCGTGTCCACGTGGCAGACCCGACAGGCGCCGGCATAATGATTCGGCGGCGAATTATGGCAGGCAACACAATCAGTAGCGCCAATGGAAGCGTGGTTGAAGCTCGCGTTACGGAAGTTGGTTGTATCCCCGTGGCAGTCGCGGCACGCACCCGCATAATGGTTCTGCGGCGGATTATGGCACGCTGAACAGTCAGTGCTGCCGATAGTGGCATGGCTGAAGTTCGCGTTGCGGAAGTTGGTTGTATCTCCGTGACAGTCGCGGCACGCGCCCGCATAATGGTTGGGCGGCGGCCGATGGCAGGCAGCGCAATCCCGGTTGCCAATCGAAGCGTGATTGAATCCTGCGTTACCGAAATTCTCGGTATCTGTGTGACATTGACGGCATGCCCCTTCGTAATGGTTAGGCGGCGGAGCGTGGCACTGGGAACAATCTGTATTGCCGATGGTGCTGTGGTCGAACCGCACATCTTTCCACCCTGAAATGGAATGGCAGGCAGCGCAGTTGGTACCATTCACTCCGCGGTGGTTATCATCTTGCGCATGGCAGGAGATACACGCCCGGCTGGTTCCTCGATAATCGCCGCGGCTGTGACAGGATTCGCACTTCACGTTCGCGTGCCCGCCCAGCAACGGGAAGAACCCGTGCGGCACAACCCCGCTGGCGACCGCCGGGAATGGAATCATTTTGGGATTGTCTAGAGAGGTGTTTATCCCAGCAGCGACAACGGTCCCATCCGGGCTAGAACGGGTGTCAGCGCTTAAGTGGGTTTTCATTGTTGCCAGTTGAGCGATGTCGTCTGGGGTGCTCTCTGGGTTGTTGATGGTTTGGCGAATAGTCTGTAGTTTGGCCTGCAACATGAGAACGGCCGTTTGCGTGTTCTCTGCCTGCATGACCGTTAGAGAATTCATGACCACCAATGCACGATCTGTCACAATCTGCAATAAATCGCGCAGCTTGGCTTGAGCCTCTTCCGGAGCTTCTCCGATAGCAAGCGCAGCCTGATTGAAGGCGTCGTCAAAAAAGGCCAGGGCAACAATCTCGTTGTCTGTATCGCGTACAGCCTCCAGCTCATTGACCCGCCGCGTCAGCAGCGTCAATAAAATTTCGGCCCGAGACCCCGGATCGTGGTTAAAACTCAGTCCCCAAAGTTGTTCCGACCACAATTGGGTACGGTACAGAATATTCCCTGGGAGGAACGGGGCGCTTCCCGCCAGAGCATAAGAGGCGCTGATGCCTCCCATACCCAACAGCAGGCAAACCGCCAGAAAAACGATCAATATTCGTCGCATAAACATTAACTCCGCACTTGTGTTACCGTACCTGGTCAGGGTTCAATTCACGCCGTGATGCTTCAGGCATACCTGGTGGACCTGGCTAGGTTCCCACAACAAGAGTCCCTGTATTGTTAGTTTCCTTGATTCTAGAGGAGTGGGTGGGATGGGGGTTTTGTGATCCTCAATACGAATAACGTTACAACCTGAACGACAAACTTCAGGGCGCGCCCCAAATCATTGAGGCGCGCCCTGTCATTTCGGCCGTCTACTCAAGTCAGGCTACGACTTGAGCAAGCCGTATGAGAGCTTTTTAATCGTCATCGTGCTCCTCGCCGCCGTCTTCATGTTCGCCGCCGCCATCTTCGTGATCATCACCCTTATTCTCATGTTCGCCGCCACCATCTTCATGTTCGCCGCCTTCGCGGCCGCCTTCACCATGTTCTGAACCGTTCGCGTGGCAGGCTGCACAATCAGCGATATTGGAGATTCCCTCTTTAGCATGCTTGTCAATCGTCTTTTGCTGATTATGACAGTTGAAGCAGGTGTAAGATTCAGTATTTCCGCCCGGATGGCAAATAGAGCATTGCCCGTTGGCCCCCTTGTGGTTAATGGGGAACGTGTGGTTGAATGTCGCACCGTGGAAGCTCGCCGTGGTATGGCAATCAGAGCATTGTCCGCTGTAATGGCCAGCCGGCCGTGCATGACAGCTTTGGCAGTCTTCCAACCCCTGGTGGCTAAAATTCGCGTTGCGGAAGTTGGTTGTGTCTGTGTGGCAAGAGCGACAAGAGCCTGTATAGTGATTTTCCGGCGCTCTGTGACATGCACCGCAATCTTCAGTTATACTCGCATGACTGAAGTGAGCATTCTTGAAGTTCGTAGTGTCCGAATGGCAGTCGCGGCAAGCGCCTGTATAGTGATTTTCCGGCGCTCTGTGACATGCACCGCAATCTGCGTTTATATTCGCATGGCTGAAGTGAACATTCTTGAAGTTCGTGGTGTCCGAATGGCAGTCACGACAAGCGCCCGCATAATGGTTTGGCGGGGCATCTTTGCTGTGGCACTCAGCGCAGTCTGTAGAACCAATGGTGCTATGGTCGAACGCGGCGTCTTTCCAATCATTGATGTTGTGACACCCCTCACAGCTTGTACCGTTGGCCCCATTATGAACATCGTCCGTCGCATGACAAGCTATGCATGCCTTGTCAATGCCGCTGTAGGTACCGCCGCTGTGGCAGGTAGAACAACTCACGTTAGCATGCCCGCCTGTGAGGGGGAAGAAGCTGTGGGCCACAACCGCGCCGGACGGGAACGGCACTGCACGAGGGGAATCTAGCGCATTATCCGAGGGCAACGAAGCCAGAGCGCCAGGATTTGACTTTGACAGCGCGGCAAGTTTCGTGTCAACTGTAGCCACTTCGGCAATCTGATCCGGGGTGCCGGCAGGGTCGTCAACAATGTTTAACAATGTCTCCAGCTTTGCCCGCAAAATCAAGACGGACAATGCGGTTTCCTGTGACGTCGTGCGTGCGACTTCAAGCTGACCGAGCAAGGCCAGGCCTTGTTCTGTCAATGCAGTGAGGCGTTCCTGTAACACAGGCTGTTCTGTTTCTGGCGCAACACCTATTTCCAGCACCACATCGTTCAGCGCATCATCAAAATAATTGAGGGCTGCTAATTCATTGGAGGTGCCTTGAACTGCCTCCAGATCATCAAGGCGGCGCGCCAGTAAATTGAGCCGGACGCCGGCCCGATCCGCTTTATTGAGATTAAGCGCCAATCCCCAGAATTGTTCCGAGGCTAATTGTGCCGGGTACAAAGGATCCCCCGGCAAATGAGGGGTATTTAGTGCAAGGCTGTATGTGACGGATGCCCCTATAATTACAAAAAATATTGCCAATGCCGAAACGGCTATTAGAAGTCGCCGCATCATCCTACTCTCCTTTACTGCTAGTTTTGTGATGTCCGATACCTATTCAAGAATCTACATCCACTACATTTGCCGCTGTGACTGCCCATCCTTTCCCAAGCTTATACGGGCAGTTGCGACGGTACCCTATCCGGGTTTACTCGGCTCCAAAAACGTTTTAGACTCTCCCTCATCACGGATCCACCGGCACGAAAAGGAGGGCGCAAGTCAGTAATATCAATCTCGTTTTCAATGATGTACCGCAGTGCATCCGTCAGGCTCTGATTGCCTATGATCAACGCTCCGACCAGGCGGTTTCCATCCAGTACCAGCCGAATGGTGTTAGGGCCATCGGCGGACCAGGCGCTGGCGTAGTGCCGCGGATGGGTAAACCACACCTCAGATGAACCGCGTGAAAGGTGCTGGACGATCTCATGTCCCTCTTCCTCTTCGCCTGAAGACGTCGGCCTAATTTGCCCTATTGTTGAGATATGCAACCCATATAAGAGACAAGCATTGAATGGGCTTCCCTTCAAATAGGGGGTATGGTGCTGGGTCATATTCAGACCGGCCGCTTTCCCTTCAGCGACAGCACTTGGCCATAAAACATCCATCATGTGTTTTTGTGTCCAACGATCATAAACCTGAGCACAGTCACCGGCGGCGTACACGTTCGGTACGCTCGTTTGCAGGTGTTCATCTACCAAAATACCCCGATCGGTCTCAATGCCAGTGCCTTGAACCAAGCTGAGATCGGAACGCACGCCAATGGCAACGCCGACCAGATCGCATTTGAACTCGCTTCCATCCTTCAGGCGGACGCCGCGTACTTTGCCTCGACGGTTACCCAAGATTTCAACGGCTTCGGTTTTGTAATGAATGCGAACGCCATGTTCGCGCATCTGATCTTCAAGAAGTTTGGCTTCCTTCTCGTTAAAAACCTTGCTCCACAGCCTGTCTCGACGCACGAAATAGTGGGTCTCAACCCCATGATGAGCAAGCCCTTCTGTCAGTTCCAGCGCAGTGATACCACCTCCTATCACGACCGCCCGGCGCGCGCGCTTGGCACGACGCAAAAGGTCTACTGTGCCATCGAGCGTGTCGAGGTAAACGACTCCTTGAAGATCTGCTCCATCATAAGGCGGGGGAGTGGCTCGCGCTCCGGTGGCGATGAGGAGCCGATCATAGGGAAGAATACGGCCGTCTTCGAGACGGATTTCTCGCCGCCGCACATTCAGGTGAACGGCCGTGCCAAAGACCAGGTTAATTTGATGTTCAGCGTACCAACTCGGCTGCCGGGCAATCACCTGTTTCTTTGGGATCTCATTTAGGAGCACATACGCCAGTCCTGGCCGGGAATACATCGGGTATGGTTCGGTGCCGACGACGGTGATTTCCCCTGTCGGATCCTGTGCGCGAATCGTCTCAGCGGCCGTTGTCCCGGCCGCTCCGTTGCCAATAATCAGATAACGTAAGCCGTACATCGTATGCCCCTAACCCAGTTGGTCTAATGCAAATATGGGAGCTAAAAGATCGTCAGAAGTGTGCTCAGCCTCAGTCGTATCTTGGTATCTACTGGCCACCACTTCATGGAGTTCCGTCTCCCAACGAAGTGTTCCTCGCGGACACACGTCTATGCATTGGCCACAGGTAATGCATCCAGGATCAATAACCGGCAACCCTTGCCGGGCATAGTCTCGTACCGAAATGCCAATGGGGCAGTTGTAGCTGCAAATGCCACACTGAACGCATCGGCCCTGATCAGAGGCAACACGCCCCAGCTCAGTCGTTCGGGCTTCATACAGTTTTTCTTCATCCATTTCCAGACGAAGCGCTTTGGCGAAGAAATCAGAAATTGTTTTTCGTACCATGATCAATCCTCTAAGTCGTGATTCAGTCTAAAAAGTAACGGGGCTGAACCATAAGTGATTGGAATGCCCGCATTTTTAGCAGCGCCAAATAGATGCTGACGGGTGATGCTAATCATCGCCGCCTCGACCTCTTCCCTCGTTCTCACGGCCTGTGGGGTGGCACTCGACGCAGTTCGCCAGTTCTGCCGGGCTAATACCTTCTTCCCGGTGTTCTCGCTCCACCTTAGCCTTATCGTGTTCGTGGCAGTTGTAACAAGTGTATTCGGTATACTTGCTCACGTGACAGGTCTCGCAAGGGATTTCTCCGCGACCGCCATGGTTGAGAGGGAATGAATGCTCTGAGAGCCGCGCCGGCTGCCATGCCTGAGCGGTATGGCATTTAGCACAATCGGTCCCGAACAATCCGGCGTGGATAGCTGGTTCCTGATGGCAATCCACGCACTCGGTAGGCGTTCCCTTAAACACCCGATTCACATGACAGGCAGTGCATTCAATCGCAGCATGTTTCCCGTCCAGCGGCCAGATACTGTTGTGATCAAAGTTCGCCATCTCGCCCGTGCCATCATGACAGGCAAGGCAATCTTCCCCAAACTGGGCGATATGCTGAACCATAAAATCAGGATCGGCCGTGCTGTGACAATCAGTACATTGATTATCTGCAAAAGAGAAATCGCCTTCGTTGATGTGACAGGTGCGGCAGCTAAATTCCGTATCGTCGTAATTGACAACGTGATTGACCAGGCTGAAGCGCGTATCCCTGTTGTGATTAAACGCGCTACCCTCCAACGTAGCCGGCTGCCACCCTTCTTCACTGTGGCATTGAGCACAATCTGTGCCGAACAATCCTTGGTGGGAAGCAGGTTCGCTGTGGCAGGCAACACATTCCTGAGATATACCCTGGAATTGACCACCGGCATGGCAATCTTCACAGGATGTCGTGGCATGTGCCCCGACCAAGACAAATACCTGGGCATGATCCTCAATCGTGTAATCGGTGGTAGAGTCGTATCCATCATGACAGCTTACACAATCGCTTCCAAAAGCATCGGTATGCACTGCCATGAACTCAGGGGCATCATCCGTATGGCATACTTCGCACTTGGCTGTATCCACGGCAAAATTTGTCTCGTCCTGATGGCAGGAAGCACAGTTCAAGGTGCGGCCGTTATAATCCTCTTCATGTAAACGCAGGCTAAATCCGGTAAGTTCGTGGTCGAAATTGGCAATGGCGTCTGTTGTTAAATCGTATACATGTCCCCGATGATCCAGGTGGCAGCGGGTACATTTTTCGACATTCTCCAGACGGCCGTGCAAACCAGAGGCTTCTTTTCGCTGCTGCCCCACATTTTCATGGCACGTCTCGCACCGCTCAGCCTCGACTCCAGTAAACGGGCCGTGGCATTGAGTGCAGCCATTGCCAAACTCAGCATGATTCATGAACCCGCCCTTCGCCTGGCCGCTGTTATTCACGGCCGATAAGTCCCCAGGGCTAAAAGCGCTTCCTCCCTTCACAAATACGCCCAGGCTCAAACCAATCACCAAAATAAGCGTCGAGAGGAGCGCCAACGGTGAGAAGATTGGGTGTTGGCGTCGTTGTAGGGTAAATTGTTTCACTTGAATAATCCCGCTCTGAAGTAAAGTGTTGCGACGACGTGAATCAAAACGGAAAAGAACAGCGTCAATCCAATGGGTACGTGAAGGATATGCCAGTAGCGCAGCAGCCAACGGGCCGCCTCCAGCATCTCAACCTGACGATCCAGGTCACGTTTACGCGACAGCAGTTGGGTCAGTTGTCGCCGCTGTGCCTCCTTCATCTGTTCTATTTTTCCCAGGGCGCGGCGGACTTGCCAACGGTAACGCCACTGGAAATAGAACCGGCCGAATACGGTTACCAGCGGATTGCGCCGGGGCGCTCGATGACTGAGGTCCGCAATCAACTGCCGCACCTGCACCGGCCGCTCTTCCTCAAATCGCGCCAGCGCCATTTGCAGCGCGCGCGCTTCGGCTTCGATCTGCTGCCGGGATGTCACTACACCTGACAATGTTCGGGGAATGGCCGTATACAGGTAACGGCCGATAAACCCGCTGCCGACCACCATCACCGTGAGAAACATGGAGATCCCAGCCAACCCACGAAATTCCAAGCCAGTATGCATCAATACCATAAACGGCCCAACGATGCCGGTGAAAATATGGAAAGCGAGCCAATGCCGCACCGGCCCCGCCCAGTTTAGCAGGGCAGTCCGTTTACGTACGCTGTACAACCCCTCCGTCATTACCATCAAGATGGTGCCTAAAATACCTAGCGCATGGCCAAACGGATGCCCTCCACGAGGCTCAGCCATTAACTCATACGCGATGTACACACCGCTTAAAACAATGACAAAGAAAAAGCTGTATTCTAGCTCATAGTTCTTCGGCTTTGTGGTCGAGGGAAGTGAAGGCACTTGCTTTTTTGAAAGCATCGAACGAGTCATGTGGGCACTTTTCTTCTTTTGTTGGACAGCACCTGAGTGCGTTTCCTTATTATGTGGGCGTCGGCTGCCACTACCATTGTAGGCAGCAACCACGCCATCTTGAATAGGATATATTTCTCAAATTCATGACCATCCTAGAGCACGATCAGTCTGCGGTGACCTGCGCGCCGCGAATCAGGTCTCACTCCTCTGCAACCAATTCCCAATTCAAAATAAGCTCTGCCTTCAATTGTTGCCGCTTACGCTGGTATTCTTCCTCGGCAATTTCACCTTCCTCGTATGCATCATCCAAAGTCGCGATCTGGTACAGCAAGGTCTCGCGCACACTCATCGAAGGTGAAACTGGCGCCTCTGCTTGATCTGCCGGAGCTGCCTTAATCGTTTCAGCGCGCTTTCTCTTAAAGTAAACCATGCGCCCGCCCACGGCCGTTACCAACAGCAATGCACCAATTCCCACAGCAATCTGTGTCGAGGGATCACCTGACGATGAAGCCAATGCGCTCAATGCGCCACTTGGCTTGCCGGTCAGGGAAGCCTCAAACATCTGGCCGGCAGCAATGCTGGTACGAACAAAGCTGCGCACCACACCGGAGGCAGTCGCCTGACTTCCCTGGTCGGTCCATTTTCTGTCGCTCACCTCCATCCCATCGGGCAGCACCAGATTCACCGAGTCGGTTGCGTAGGGGAGCGGGTGCGCAAAAATCATCCCATCCCGATAAGGCAGCCGATATGTGACGAGCAGCGTCAATGTGTTTGGGCCAGGCCGGAGCGGCAATGTATCAGCCCAGCCATCACTTGTTTCAATAAACTCATTTGCCGGGAAAAAGGCATTGTCTTGCCCAAAGCCTCTCTGGAAACTCGCATCAACGGCCCCTTCCGGCAGGAATACATTGACTGTTCCCTGGGTGTAGTCGCCCCTCTCGCCCACGAACACGGCCGTCTGGTTGTTGTTAAAGGAGTACAATTCGCCCACTTGCAATTCATTATCCAGATACTGCACCGTGATATGCAGTTGGGAAATTGTGACCGCTTCAGCATCGGTGGACTGCTCAAATACGGTAAGGGGAAGCTCCAAAGCCGGTACGCCGGGGGCCAACCGGCCAATATCGCTGGTGTATTCCAACCCCTGGTAGCTCAGTGTGGTCATATACACCCAATCAGCCGGTAATTCATCCAACTGAAATTGATAACGGCCGTCCGCGTCCAGCGTTGTCGTAAAGGTGTCCGCCTGCGTGAAACTGCCATTGTAAGCGTGAAGGGTAGCTTCGAGGCTGCCGGTTACTGGCTCACCTGTGGAGCCATTCCTCACCACCCCACTAATCACGCCCTGGCCCAGAGAAGGCGGCCGCATCATGGCGTCCTCATCCTGGAAGCCGAGCGTGCGGGCATAAGCAATTACCTCCCACAATGTATCATCTGCAAGCGAGAACTCATGTGCAGGGATAGCTGTGGGGTCACTCAGGCGCTCAAAGACAGTCTGATCGCTGAGGCCAGACCAGAAGCTGAGCCGGCTCAAGTCGGCTGGACTGGTATCCAGACTTGCTGCATCAGGGCCGTTCCCGCTGCCATTCTCACCATGACACGCCAGGCAGTTTTCCTGGAAGACAGCTTCACCCTGGCTTCGGGCTTCGGCCGTCATGCCCAGGTCATAAATGGCGGCAATAGCCTGCCATCGTTCCATTTCCGTCAGCGCATTGCTGCTCACTGGGCCAAAGGGGGGCATACCTTGCTCAACACGGCCGTCGGTGATAGTGGCAAAGAGGTCTGCGGGCACGGCCGCACGCAAAAAGTCTTGATCAACCATATTTTGGGGGGGGCTGGGCAGTTGGGCGGCCATTTCCCCGTCTCCCGCCCCTTCAGGCCCATGACAATTAGCGCAGCGGTCGGCAAAGAGCTGTTGCCCGGTCGTCACCGGATCCGCTGTTTGAGCCGCGACAAAGTTCGCCAACGGCGGCCAAAAACTGAAGCAGATCAGCACTGCCAGGAATACAATCCAGACTCTTTTCCGTGTTACCATCGACATACCCTACTCCTCGTAGACATAAACAATACACCCGCGCACGCCGAACCGCCGCGCCTGAGTGGGTTAGTCGGAGTTGGAGCCAACAAGTAACGGGTTCTACGCATAAATAGTGCTTTAGTACTAAGTCCTGTGGATGAATATCGTGTTAATGAAAAATCCATGACTTACACTTTAGCAGATCATTCGCACTACATGTTAAAAGCAGCTTAAATACAACTTAAAGGTCAACCTTTTCGGTAAACTGGAACGATTCGCGTTGAAATGTTTTGCTTACAACCCAGGCCCGCCTGTGCCAACTCCGGCAAAAAAACGGCGTGACAAACTCCCATAAAGAGGGGTTCTAGAGGCAGCGATGCTTAAACACGTAGGGGGCTGGTCAGCGGCCGTTACAACTGCTGGCCTGGGCGGCATGAGTCGCCAAACAGTGGCGCAAAGGATACTCAACCCAGGGTTGGGAAGAAATAGGTAATGAGTACCAGGTGGGTTAACTGATTCGTCTTTCTAGGGAGAAAGAGGGGAAAAGGGGACAAAAGGGTTCCAACAGGGTCAATTCATACCCATCCAGGAACCATCACCAGATTTGAAAGGGGCGAAAGATTGGAGACTTGAGATTCTCTCTCACCGTCTCCAATCTCCGAAAAATAAAACTTGCTTTCTGGCAAACGCTCAATATCGTGGGATGGAGGGGTCTACCTCTGCTGCCCAGCGATTGATTCCCCCCTCCAGATTCAGCAGCTTCTTAAAGCCATGCTTCTGCAACTCCCGGATCACCTGTGCGCTACGGCCGCCGCTGCGGCATTGCACCACCATTTCGACGGCCGTATCCAATTCGTTCATGCGCTCCAGCACCTGGCTTTTTGGGATGAGCCTTGCGCCGAGGTGGCTCAGGTTAGAAATTTCCCATTCGTGCGGTTCGCGTACATCCAGGATGAACAGCTCTTCTCCGGCATCCAGCCGCGCCTTCAATTCCCGCGGTGTGATTTGGGGCACGGCCGCGCCATTGTCGGCCGCAGTATAGACGCTGTGGTCGTGTGCCGGCATGCCGCAGAACTGTTCGTAATCAATCAACTCAGTCAGCGTGGGGTGCTCGCTGCAGATGGGGCAATTCGGGTTCTTACGCAGGCGCACCTCAGTGAACTCCATATTGAGGGCATCATACAAGAGCAGCCGTCCAATCATCGACTGGCCGATGCCCAGGATGAGCTTGATCGCCTCTGTAGCCTGCATCGCCCCCACTGTGCCCGGCAGCACGCCCAGCACACCTCCTTCGGCACAGCTGGGTACCAATCCCGGCGGCGGCGGCTCAGGGAAAAGGCAGCGATAGCACGGCCCTTCCTTCGCATAAAAGACCGACACCTGTCCTTCAAAACGGAAGATGCTGCCATACACGTTCGGCTTGCCCAGCAACACACAGGCATCGTTCGTCAAGTAGCGGGTGGGGAAGTTATCCGTACCGTCAATGATGATGTCGTACGGCTCAAAAATCTCCAACGCGTTCGCCGAAGTCAGGGGCACTTCATACGTATCTACCTGAACGTGAGGGTTGATATCGAGGATGCGCTTCTTCGCGCTTTCCAGTTTGGGACGGCCAACATCTCGGGTCCCGTGGATAATTTGTCGCTGCAAATTCGTGTAATCTACCACGTCATAGTCTACCAACCCAATCCGGCCAACCCCAGCGGCGGCCAGGTACATGGCCAGCGGCGAACCCAGGCCGCCCGCGCCGATCAGCAGCACACTGGCCGCCTTCAGCTTTTTCTGACCGGCCATACCCACTTCCGGCATGATGAGGTGACGGCTGTACCGCTGCACCTCTTCGTGAGACAAAGTCACATCCGCCAACGCAACCGGGTCAATCCGTTCTTTCACACTCATATTCTCTACTCCAAAGGGGCTGACCCACGTCAACGCCCTGTTTCAAGCGGCTGGCCCCTGTTACGGCCAGAACATTCAAGGCAATGCTGCCAGTTGCCGCGACAACTTTTGGGCATTGGTCAGCCCGTAGTTAATCTCTCTCACCTTGCCTTCTGCATCCACAAGCACCGTGGTCGGCAATGTAAAAACGCCAAACTCGGCCGCTTTCTCCGGCTCAGCATCTGCATCTATTTCCTCAACGGCCCAGTTTCCCTGCCACCGTTGTCGAAGTTGTTCCAGGTAACGAGCCTGCGTGGGACAGGCAACGCAATGATCGCTCCTGAAATACACCAGCGTCGGCCGTCCTGTCTTCTTATTCGTATGCATTCGGCCGAGCACACGCACGTGGGCGTGTTTCAGCGCCAGGTATGCCCCAGAGCCGGTTGCAATCAAAGTGAAAGTCCAAAGTAAACGCTCTAATACCATCATTCCCACCAGAATTATTGGACAGGGCTGCGCGTAAAACCAGGCACGCCGAGGCGGTTGAGTTGATAATATAAGAAGCAGCCGGCGCAAAAGCCCAGGAACAGGTTCAGCGCAGCCAAAGCCACCACCAACCAGGCCAACGCCCATCCTAACGCCGGCAGCGGCGCCAACAATGCCGCCACAGCCAGCGCCACCACCACACCGCCGAACCCTTGGGCAAAGCGATGAGGCTCCGGGTTGTCGGTAATGACGTTGGGCCTGACAATGCCCGCCGGCTTCAGCAGGTGGCGATAAATTCGTTTGAA
>JBHHTQ010000015.1:0-84567 GCA_046753445.1 Anaerolineae bacterium
GGAACGGCCGTCAAAGCGCAGCAGTTGGAACGTCCCGCCGTGCGCGCCGACGCCGCCTTCAACGGTCAGCCAAACGTTGTCTTCATCCAGAGTGACCTGGGCGACGCCTCCTTCAAATAGGAAGTCGGGTGCGATGTACAGGTCTTTACTGTCACTGTCTAAATCGAGTCGCGCTAATCTTTGCCAGGCCCCATTCTCAAAGGTGTAAATAGCAAGAAAGTGGCTGGGCCAGGGGTCGAGGTCAAAGTTGCGGAGGCCGACGCTGTGGACGGCCCATAACGGCCGTTCCCCCTCCGGCGCAGTCAGCGGCAAGACGTTCAGTCCATCGAAAGCGTTTGCTGGCAGCCCGACCTGGACGATGGCGAGAAGGTCGTCAGTGTTGGCCGCGGGCACGGCCGTTGCCGTTGGCGGGGCCGCAGTAGGCGGTAGGGGCGTGTTGGTTGGCTCGATGGCGGCTAAGGAAGGCGTGGAAACGGCCGATTCGGTTGGGGGTAAAGACGGCTGCGTCACTACCACTTCTGGCCCTGAATCAACCGGCTGGCAGGCAGGCAGGATACATAACACAAGTGCAAGTAAAACAACGGTTCGCTTCATTGTTCAGCATCTCCTTCATTAACCGATCCAGCGCACCCCGGCACGTGTCGCCTCCCATCAAAATCACACCGCCCTCATTGTACATGATTGGGCGGTGTTAGCCGGACAGCAACTGACGAATTGTATCAGGCCTCAATACAGCAAGAAAACGGCCGGCACTGCCAAATCATCCCCCCTAGCAGCAGCCGGCAAATCAGGATATCCAGATGCCAACCACCTCGCCTGACCAGACATCCCCTTCTTTGACAAACTCAATCACAAAGCCGCCGCCGCTAAGGTATCCCGTCTTCGAATCTTCGGCCGCGGCCCAGCCATTGTTGAGCGAGATGGAAACCCGATCTGGGGAAGAAGCGACAATCTCCTGAAATTCCAGATACAAGAAGTCTCCTTCGTTGTTGGCCCTGGTCTGGATCTCCTCCGGCGTCATGGTGATGAGGTGAACACCCGGCAGGGCCGGTACCAGGCTGGGATCGATATTTTTTAAGGATAAGATGATATCCCCCTGGTTTGCCAGCAGTTCGTAGTCGGGGATTTCTTTAGCCAACAGCGCTCGCTCCAGCGTAAGGCGAATGAGCTGCGCCCGATCAGTGGGGGGTATTTCATCCCAATGCACCGTGCTCTTGTCAATTTCAACCACCTCAGATATGGCGTTGTCCATGTCGAGGGTAAAGGAGTCAGTGACCCCGTTCACGTTCACGGTGTAGGCGCCAGCGGCCAGGCCATAGACATCCAGGGGAACCACCTCTTCAAACTCGCTGACGACCTGGGTACACATAGCATCTGCGGGCCGGACGGTATGGATGGTCACATCAAAAGCTGTCCCTTCACGCGCGATGTCAATGGGGCCGACATGGGTACAACCGTCCGGTAATATTCCCGTGGCGAGCACGTGAATCTGAACGGGAAATGATTCCAGGATGGCGATTTCAATACTGTTGACGGTGGCTTCGTTGATCTCGGCATTGCCCAGGCCGGGTGTGGATGGGGCCACGAATATAGGATCGCTAGAACGGATCGGCCGGTCGGGGGTTGTCGTGGATACAGGGGATGGGTAGCCGGGTAAATCGTCCACACTGGCGGCCGTACACGCGCTGAGGCTGAGCGCCAACAAAAGGATAAGTTGCAGAGTGAGTTTAGATTTCATCATACCTCCTCGTCATTGTAGGGATAAGTTCTTGAATGAAACTTGTCTCTGCAAAGACGACAGAGGCTGCCTGTTGGTTCCCGCCGGCGAGGTAAAAACAGTCAACAGCCAACATTTAACAATCAACGGGAAACGGCCGTGCAGGGGCGGGCGGCTATCGGACACGATCCAGCATTCCTTGAGCCACGTACCGGGCCACGACGATCTCCTCTTCCGTCAGCGTCATGCCATTGGTGCCGGAGAACATAAGACGGCCTGGATCATCCAAAACATGGTGCAGGCCAAGGATGTGGCCGATCTCGTGCGAGGTCACCCGCTCATCATGCACGGAAGGCGCGTCGTTGACGAAGAAGAAACGGGAGCGAAAGGGGACGATGCCGTTTGCGCCGCCGATCTCCCGCGCGTAGAATGCGTTGATCAATGTTGTGCCGGGAATGGCGAACTCATAATCAATACCGGTGAAGAATGGGGCAAAATCCCCGTGCAAGATTCGTTGAAGTACGGCCGTGGGGAGCTGGATGCGCCGGATTGACTGCACCTCAATCATGATATTGGCCTGCACCCAGATGCGGTTGACTGCCTGATACACCTCTGCTAACTGCTCGGCCGTGCGGGCGCTGGACATGGCGTCCGCGGGCACTTCTCCGTCTACGATGTACACGGAAACAGGCAAGGTAATTAACGGCCGCACGACCTCAGGTGTGGGGGGCGCGGCCGCGGCATCCTGCCGGTTGTTCTGGGCGTTGGGAGTAGGAATGGTCGTATCCTGCTGCGCCGCTGCGGCCGTTGTCGGGGGAATGGGGGCCGAGATCGGGTTGCATGTTGCCAGCATGATCCCCAAAACAATGAGAAGGGGTAACAAGACAAGATCGCGTTGGTTGCGCATGGATTCCTCACCTGCATAATGTCTGAGTCAGTTGGTACGGCCGTTGATGATAATCGCCTTCAAGCAGATGAATGCAAGGAGGATGACGCCGTCATCAAATCGATGCAGGCCGCGGCGTCACCGATTGTAGATAGGGGGAGTCGGACGGGGGTCAGTTACCGGCCATGAGTTTATCGACGGCCGTTGCCAGTTGGGCCAGGTTACGGACCACAAACACATTGTCACACAAAGGCGCATACTCCCACATGTCGCTGTCCCCTGTGCCCCACTGCCGCTTGTGCTCCGGGTTAAACCAGATGAGTCGTCTGGCCCGCCGCTGCAATTCTTTGATCAGGTCAATGCGCGGAGAATTGTAATTATTTCGGCCGTCGCCCACAATCACCACCGTTGATCGGCCGTCTACCGCACTGAGCCAATTCTTGAAGAAAGTATTGAGGCTGTTGCCCAGGTCAGTGGCATAGTAACCGGGGGGAATGTTGTACAACACGGCCGTCACCGCATCAGCCGCCCGGTTCCCAGACAGCGTCACGCTGATCTCATTCATATCAGAATTAAAGGCAAAGCTGCGCGCCCTGGCTACCTGGTCTTGTAACTCATATACCAGGCGCAGCATAAACTCCGCCACCGGCCGCATTGAGGTAGACACGTCACAAATCAACACCAGACTTGGCTTCAACTTTCGCTTTTTAAACTTAAGCTCCAACGGCACTCCACCATACCGTTGGTTAGCCCGGATCGTCCCCTTGGAATCAAACTTTCCCCGCTTGCCTCGCTTGCGGCGTAGAGCCGCCCGGCTGCGCAACTGCGTTACCAGCCGCCGCACCTCCTGGCGCAAACGATCCGCCTCCTCTTCAGTCAGCGATTGGAACGGCTTATGCATGAGATCGGGGCCATGCAGATCGTCACGGCGGCTGGCCCGCTGCTGGGCGATTTGCAAACCGACCTGTTGGGCAACCTGCTCGGCCAATGCTTCCCTATTCGCTTCAACAATACCCAGCAGCTGGTTGATCGCCTCCTGGCTCATCCCCATTTCTTGCAGCCTGGCCTGCAACTGCTGGAGCAACTCTTCCAGGTGGGCAAATCCCATCTGCTGCATCATGCGCCGTGTGACCCAGCGGGCTTCCTGCGGGCTGTTCGCCCAATCTGCCCCAGCGCGGCGAGCCAATGCTTCCAGCTCTTCCTTGGATGGCCCTTGCCCGCTCGTCAGCCAGTCAAGCAGTTGCTGCAAACGGCCGCCCAATGCCGAAAGCGCCGCCTTGAGCATTTCCTGGTCATCCGCGCTCAACTCCTCCAGCGCATTTTGCAAAGGCGGCCCGCCGCTGCCGAAATACAGGGGAAAGAGGTTCTCAAAGACTTCGAAATCATCCATCTCCTTGATGAGCGTTGTCCGCAGCAGCCGGCGAAAGGTATCCTTGTCCTGCACACCGAGAGCAGCTATCCCGTTCATGGCGTCCACCGATTCCGCCATAGAAACGCGCACGCCTGCGGCCCTCAATCCCCGAACAAATTCAACGACTCTATCATCCATTTTTCATTCCAATATCGTATTCCGTTCCCGGTGCACCGTGTTCCGTGTTCCGTAAACCGTAATCCGAACGGGTCACGGAATACGGCTTACGCCTTACAGCCTACGGCTTACGGGTTACGGCCGTCGCCGTTGCCGATCATCCGCCTGGCCCGCTGCACATCTGATTCGTACTTGAGCAGTACGGTCAACGTATTACGCAGCGTCTTCTCATCAATGGACTCCGCATTCAGCGTTACCAGCGCCCGCGCCCAATCCAGCGTTTCGCTGATGCTGGGCACTTTGCGCAGGTCCATGTTGCGTAGTTGATGCACCACAGCCACGGCCTGTTTCGCCAGTTCCGGCCGCAGATCAGGCACTTTGAGCCGCACAATGTCCAGCTCCGCTTCTTGTGTCGGGTAATCCATGTAGAGATACAGGCAGCGGCGCTTGAGCGCCTCGCTCAGTTCACGCGTGTTGTTGCTGGTGAGCAGCACCATGGGCTGGTGTTTGGCGCGGATGGTGCCGAGTTCAGGCACGCTAACCTGGAAATCACTCAATACTTCCAGTAGGAAAGCCTCGAATTCCACGTCGGAGCGGTCAATTTCGTCAATGAGGAGGACGACCGGTTTTTCAGAGGTAAGCGCGATCAAAAGGGGGCGGGGCAACAAAAATTGTTCGGAGAAGAAGACGTCCTCTTCCTGGGCCAACCGTCCGGCCGCTTCTTTCAAAGAAGCCACATCCCCCAGGATTTGATGAAGCGTATCACGCAGCAGTTGCGTATAAAGCATCTGCTTGGCATATTCCCATTCATAAAGCGCTTTGCTTTCATCCAACCCTTCGTAGCATTGCAGTCGCACCAACGGGCAGCCAAGCGCATCCGCCCATGCCTTGGCCAGTTCGGTCTTGCCTACGCCGGCTGGGCCTTCGGCCAGGATCGGTTTGCACAGAGATTGGGCCAGATAAACGACAGTCCCGATCTCCTCGGAAGTAATATACTGCTGTCGGCTCAACTTCTGGCGCACATCGGCAATGTCTTTGAACATCCGCTCTTCTCCGTTTTTAAGTTGCGGTAAAAACCAACAGGATGCTGGCAAAGTCATTCTAAAGCGGAAAACATGAATCGTAAAGGGGTTCTCATGATTGTGTAAGCCGGCAGGGAGCAACGTGACCCGGTCACCCTGCGGGAGGAACAGGCGGAAAGCGGCCGTCTGTTTTCCGGTTCCGGCTTATTCCCCTAGCTCCAGAGCCAGGTACGTGGTTGTTTTCTCGTGGCGGAAGCCGAGGCTTTGGTATAGGCGCACGGCCGTCTCATTCTCCCGCCACACCCCGATTTCAACCTGGGCTGCTCCCCGTTGTTTCAGTTCGTGCAGGGCGGATTGGAGCAGGAAACGGCCGTACCCCCGCCCCCGCTCTTCTCGTACAATCCCCAGCGGCTCAATCATCTCCCCTTGCAGCCAGGCAAAACCAATTGCACGGCCGTCTCGAAACAGGAAGAGAATATCTGCCGGGTCAGCCAGCGTCTCCTCCACCTCCTCCCGGCTGTACGGCTGATACCAGGGCGTGCCGCCAAAGCTTCGAGCGTACAGGGCGCAGAAGAGATCAATGGGGGAAGGGAAATTTGAGCGAATGCGCAAGTTGGCCGGAGTTGCGTATACCAGTTGGCGCGTTTGTAAGTCAGGGAGGCGCAGGAACCATTCTTCATGCTCGACGAAAAAACCATGACGATGCAGAAAGCGGGCAGCAGGGCCGGCTATGTCAGCGACGACGGCGGAGATTTGCTTCAAGCCGAGGGGCGGCAGGGCAGCTAGAACGTGGGCCATCAAACGGCCGCCCAGCCCTTGCTGCCGGTGCTCAGGGTGAATGCCCCCCTCCAGGCTGACCACGCCATCGAGGCCGGGCACCGGAGAAACAACTGCATATCCCACAGCCACACTCCCTTCCGCCAATACCCAGCCATGTCCATTCTCCTGGGGAACGGCCGCCAGACGCCAGCGCAATCGTTCGGCCGTGCCCGGCCGTTCAGGGTACAAACCACGGGCCAGCGAGGCTAGCAAAATATGGCTGGGGATGGGAACGGGATGAATCTCCATTGAAGCCACAATTATAGGGAGGGCGCGGGCAGCGGCAATGCGCTTCCTACTCTTTATCAGACTGTGATCGGCATGGGTTGAAGCTTGACCCAGCCATAGCGGGATGATAGAATCTTCCCCGCTCGCCCCCATCGTCTAGGGGACTAGGACGTAGGCCTTTCAAGCCTAAAACCGGAGTTCGAATCTCCGTGGGGGCACAGCCACAACCCGCCAATCGGCGGGTTGTTTGGTTCCACATGTTTGCGAAGTGGAATTGGTACATTTAGGGCCATAATCCGTAACCAATGGGTATGCTGCCAAATGCCTGATGGCCCATTTTCTGGCGCAAGAGGATGCAGAGCGGGCGATCTGGCTCATCAACAGCGAGGACGAGAAAGTGCAGACGGCCGTCCTGCGCTACCTGATGGCCGTTACCGAGGCATACTGGCGGTTAGAAAATCGGGGTTTTATTCGGCGGGTGGTGGAAACGGCCGTTTCCCACCCCCCGATTCAACCCACCCCTCATCAAAAAATCATCTGGCGCTGCGGCTCAAAGTAAAAGCCGTCGCACCCTCAGGAATAAGCACTACCATAATTTTCTTATTAAATTTTCAGAAATTTGATATACTGTACCTGTGTTTCTGCTCTCCCTAAAGTTCCTAGGGACATTTGACGTGGCGCTGGCCGGCCAACCGGTCAGCCGTTACCGTTCGGCAAATGTGCAGGGATTGCTCGTTTACCTGGCGCTGCAAGCGGAACGGCCGTTTCCCCGCGATGTGTTGGCAGCCCTCTTTTGGCCGGATACGACCAACGCCAGCGCCCGACAAAATTTACGCCAATCCCTGTACCAACTTCGCAAAGTCCTAAACATCAGCGGCCAGGAACGGCCGTACCTGCACGTCACCCGCCAGACCGTTCAATTTAATGATGCAAGCGAACACAGCCTGGACGTGCGCCAGTTTTTGGACGCTTTGGATAGCGGGAATTTGGAAACGGCCGTCTCCCGCTACACCGGCGAGCTGCTGCCCGGCTTCACCTGTGACAGCCTGCCGTTTGAAGATTGGCTGCGGCAGGAGCGAGAACGGCTGCATGGGCTGGCCCTGCAAGCGATGGCCGACTTGACCGCCCGCCAGTTGCGAAACGGCCGTGTTGTCGAAGCACAGGCCGCCGCCCGCCGCCAGTTGGAACTGGAACCCTGGTCGGAGAGCGCCCACCGCCAGCTGATCGAAGCGCTGGCCCTGGCCGGGGATCGGGGCGGGGCGCTGGCCCAGTTTGATCGCTGCCGCGACGTTTTGGCAGCGGAGTTGGGTTTATCCCCGGAGCCGGAGACCATCGCCCTACGGGATCGCATCCAAAACAACGAACTGCGCCCGGTTAACCCCAACCTGATTGCCGGCCGCTACGCCCTCGGCCCGGAGCTCGGGCGCGGGGCAATGGGGGTTGTCCACCGGGGCCGGGACAGCCGCACCGGCGCAACTGTCGCCATCAAAAAGCTGGGGGCGGCGGCCATCGCCGACAATCCGGGGCTGGTAGCCCGCTTCCAGCAGGAGGCGGAAGCGCTGCGGCGGCTGAACCATCCCAACATCGTCGAACTGCTGGCCGTGGATGAGAAAGACGGCCGTCACTACCTGGTCATGGCCTTCATTCCCGGCGGCGATTTGCGGCAGCGGCTGCAAAAAGAGGGAGCGCTGCCGCTGCGGGACGCGCTGACCATCGCTCTCGACCTGGCCGACGCGCTGACCCGCGCCCACCGGCTGGACATCCTGCACCGGGACATCAAGCCGGGCAATGTGCTGCTGGACGCCGCCGGCCTGCCCCGGCTGGCTGATTTTGGGCTGGCGCGGCTGGGGCAGGCATCGCTCATCACCGGCCATGAGGATGTGTTGGGCACGGTGGCTTATCTCAGCCCGGAGGTGTGCCTGAGCGAACCGCTGGACGGGCGGGCTGATATCTGGTCGTTTGGGGTGCTGTTGTATGAGATGCTGCTGGGGGAACGGCCGTTTGCCGCGCCCACCCCGGCCGGAACCATCAGCCACATCCTCAACTCGCCGCTGCCGGACGTGCTGGCTCTGCGCCCGGACATCCCGGAAGCGTTGGCCGATTTGCTCTACCGGATGCTGGCCAAAAACAGGCCGGATCGCATCCCCTCGGTGCGGCTGGTGGGGGCGGAATTGGAAGCGATTTTTCAGACAACGGCGGAAAAATCGGCGGCCGCGCCGTCCGGGCCGCCGCCGAAGGGCCGGCCGGCGTTTGTCACCCCCACGCCGGAGCGGCTGCTGCAGGCACGGCACAATTTGCCAGCGCAAACCACGCCGTTCATCGGCCGGGAAGCGGAGTTGGCGGAACTGGAACGGCTGCTGGCGGATGTAGCCGTGCGCCTGGTGACAATTCTGGGGCCGGGCGGCATGGGCAAGACTAGGCTCTCATTGGAAATTGCTGCCCGTCTGGCCTATGGCTCCTCCATCACGCCTACCCCTTTTCCCGATGGCGTTGTTTTTGTGGAATTGGAGGCTGTGACAACAATGGAGGAGATGGTGACGGCCGTTGCCGCCGCCCTCGGTTTTGCCATCGAGAAAGAACCTGAGCCGCAGCGGCAAGTGTGTGATTTTCTGTCCAACAAGCGGCTTTTGCTGCTGCTGGATAATTTTGAGCGGTTGATTGCGCCGGGCGGAACGGCCGTGGTCAATGCCATCCTGCGAGCGGCGCCGCAGGTCAAGCTCCTGGCCACCTCGCGCCAAAAGCTGAACCTGAGCGGCGAGACGCTTTTCCTCATCGAAGGGCTGGATTTCCCCGATTGGCAGACGACGGCCGACGCCATGCGTTACAGCGCGGTGCAGTTGTTTGTGCAAAGCGCCCGCCGGTCGCGGGTGGATTTTGCGCTGGACGAGGCGAGCCTGCCCCAGGTGACCCGCATCTGCCGCCTGGCGGCAGGGATGCCATTGGGGATTGTGCTGGCGGCGGCCTGGGTAGATATGCTCTCCCTGGCCGAAATCGGCGACGAGATGGGGGCGGATATAGATTTTCTGGCGGGCGAAATGGGCGATTTGCCGCCGCGCCAGCGCAGTATGCGGGCCGTTTTTGAATATTCTTGGGAGCTGCTGACGGAAAGGGAGCGGCAGCTATTGGCCAGATTGTCGGTGTTTCGCGGCGGCTTCACGCGGGAGGCGGCGCAGGCGGTGGCGGGCGCGTCGCTGCGGCAGCTGCTGGGGCTGGTGAATAAGTCGTTGGCGCTGCGGGATGCGGGAAACGGCCGTTTCTCCCTCCACGACCTCCTGCGCCAGCTCGCTGCCGAAAAACTAGCAGACCGGGGCGAAACCGACACAATCCGAACAGCCCACAGCCAATACTATCTTTCCTGGTTAGCCAGCCACGAAATGGGCCTGAAACAATATATCATGCTGCCAACTGTGCGCATGATTCAGGCTGATGACCAAAATATACGAACAGCCTGGTTGTGGGCGGCGGAAATTGGGCGGGCCAGCCTCCTGACATCCGTGATGGAATCGTATCCGTACTACTTTGCGGATATCGGCGGCGAGTATGAGGCCAACAGGTTGTACCGGCAGGCGCTGCAGCGATTGCCGGTTGGGGACAGCACGTTTACGGATTTGGCCGATGACGTCACCTTCGCCCGCGCCAGCCTCTTGAACCATGTGCAAGAATTAGGATTCAGCGATGAATATGACGGACAAACGATTGACATTGATCGACTGCATGCTTTCTTCCGGGCGCGCGGCGCCAGACATGAAGAGGCCCTGGTCAGCCAGCATCTTGGCTTCCGGGCGTTAAGAAACCAGGATGTCGCCCAGGCGATGACCTATTTCCGGGCGCAAATTGAAATTTACGAACAAGAAGGGGAAGTTTTCCGGCTGCCGCTCACACTGTTCAATCTGGCCATGATGGCCCTGTTTGCGGGCCAGGTAGAACAAGGAATGGCGCTGGGCCAACGTTGTTTGGAAGTATGCGAAGGCAACAATAACCTGCTGCATAAACCAATGGCGATTGGGTTTCCGGGTCTCTTTTTACTGTTTGAAAAAATGAGTATGCAGCTGCAAACAAACAATTTACCGAAATGGCAGCGCTGGGGCTGGCAATCTGGAGAGAGGGATTGAGCGCACTGCTTGCTCTGACGGGTCTTTCCTTTCAAGGGTTTATCGCCTTGCTGCAAGGGCAATTGGCCGAGGCACAGTTGGTCGGCCAACAAATGCAGGAAATCACGGAAGTCATAAACAACCCCAGGGACAGCGCGCGCTCAGAGGCAATGGCGAGCTTGATTCAGGCGACGATGGGGCGGTATGAAGAAGCTCATTTGGAGGCATTCGCACCATTGGCAAGCGGCGTTCTGGGCATTCAGGCCATTGGAACAGCCCTGACGGCTTTTGGCCAGGGATATATCCCCCTCGCCATCAAAACTGTGATCCAGGCCTGGTCTGTGCCGATTGCGCTGCGCTGGCCTTCGATTCTATTTCAGTTTATACCAATCGTGGCCGCTTTATTGGCTGATCGGGGTGATTTTTCGCGGGCGGCGACGCTGTTGGCGATGGGGCGGGCGCATCCGGCCTGCCCGCGCGGCTGGTGGGAGATTATGGATTTGGTGCAAAAGCTGGAAGCGCGTTTGCAAGCTGAATTGTCGCCGGAGGAATATGCGGCGGCGCAGGCACATGGGCGCGAGTTGGATGTGGGGGAAACGGCCGTTTCCCTTCTCGAAGAGTTAAAAGCGATGGTGGGGTAGACGGCCGTTTGCGAAACCGCTGTGTAACCCTTATACTTTGAATGTCTGTACGGCGTAAGCACATCGGGAGGCAAAGATGGTGCGCAAAATATTCAAATCAGGGAACAGTTTAGTGATTTCTCTGCCTAAGGAATCTCTTCAAAGTGTGGGATTGCAGGAAGGCAGCGAGGTGACGATTGCCGTTAATGAGGCGGATGGTACTGTGATCATCGAGCCTGTTAAGCCAAAGCTCGCCGCCATTGATGAAGCATTTGCCCAACAACTGAATGATTTTATCGAGAAGTATCGTCCCGCGTTAGAAGCGCTGGCTAAATGAGCCATTTTTTAACGCCGCAACAGGCGCTTTTTATCCACGCTCGCCTCATTGACACAACCGGGGGAGAACATGGTTTGCGCGATTTGGGGCTGTTGGAATCAGCCGTGGCGCGTCCCCAGGCAACGTTTGACGGGAAGGCCCTGTATCCGGACCTGTTCATTCAAGCGGCTGCCCTGATGGAATCTTTGGCTCAAAATCATCCTTTTGTTGATGGGAATAAACGAACAGCCATCACCGCTGCGGCCCTGTTTTTACGCCAAAACGGCCGTATTCTCCAAACGAGCAACGCCGAATTAGAACAATTCACGCTGCATGTCGTCAATGAGCATCCTTCTCTGGACGAAATGGCCGGCTGGTTTCGGGAATATTCAGTAATTGAAGAGTGACTTGGGGGAAACGGCCGTTTCCCTCCTCAAAGCGTTGAACGGATTACTCATAACAGCCAGGTTAGCAAGTCAATTATTTTTCACCATTGCTTGGCAGCGTCGCCAGAAAGTCGGCGACGATTTGATGGAATTGGGCTTCGTGCGTTCGCGTGACAAAATGATCGGCGTTGGGGATGACCGCCAACCGGGCGTTGGGGAGCATGCGATAGACCGCGACCGCCTGCTCAACCGGCAAAAACTGGTCGCGGTCGCCCCAGATGATAAGTGTTGGGGCGTCAATGGTCGCCAAATCGGCCACGGTTAGCAGGGGTGGATTCAGCATTAAATGTGACTGCCGCTCCAACAAGCGCAGCCAATGATCCGGGAACTGAGTGTGCGTGCGCTGCCACAAGGCGATGAGATCGGGGATGGCCTTGTGGGCGCGGGCCAGGTTGACCTGACCTGGCCCGTCCAGTCCCATGGCGGCTAGTGTGGCCCGCGCTGCATCTGTAATGCGGTGGGTGACGCCGCCCACGATGAGGGCGCGCACCCGATCCGGATAGCGGCAGGCAACGCGCAAGGCGGTATCGCCGCCGCCGCTCCAGCCGCACAGCGCCGCCCGCTCCAACGCCAGGGCATCCATCAATCCCACAATGTCTTCGGTAACCTGTTCGGCCAGGTGGGTGGGATCGGGGTCGGGGGTGAAGGGGGTACGGCCGTGATCCCGCAGATCAGGCGCAATCACCCGGCTGAAAGAGGCCAGGTGGGGGATGGTTGGCTGCCAGTTGGCGCTGCTGCCCATCGCCCCGTGCAAGAGAAACAGCGGTTCACCGCTGCCCGCTTCTTCGTGGTAGATGTTAAGCCCGTTGGCAGTTACTGAATTACTGGGCGTCATCACAATGTCCTAAACTGTTAACAAGTTAATCCCTGGAAAAATTACTGCCAGCGGCCTTATCGCCGGGTCAGACGGGAGTACCACAGGCAAGATTTTTCTTCTGGAGCCGGCTTCTAAACTATGCCGTGTTCGATCAGACTGGCGCCCGTATCCACGATCATTTCCGTGGCCATGCGGGGGTGCCAGTTGAGTTCCGTTTTGAGTCTGGCGTTCGAGAAGCTCGTTTCCCTGTTCAGTCGTTCCAGGGCCATTTTGGCGTCGGGGTTAAAGAGGGCTAACAAGCGCATGATGAAGGCCGGCATCTGTCGGGTCGGGATTTTATATCCCTGGTTACCAAACTCTCGTTTGAGAATCTCCGCAATCTCCGGCATCCAAATCCCATCGGCATAACAACAATACCGTTTACCGGCCGCTTCCGGGTGGGTCATGACGGCCAGATGGGCGGCGGCGACATCGCGCACATCAACCACCTGCCAGTGCAGCCGCGCCCAGGCGGGAAAATCGCCGGCCATGATCATGCGCACGAGGCCGGTTGATGGGGACAGACCGCCAGCACCCAGCAGCGGTCCCAGGACGAGCACAGGTAAGATGACGGCTAATTCCAACTTTTGGCCAGACGGATTATTTTTGACAAAATCCCAGGCGGCTTGCTCGGCCAGCGCCTTGCTGCGGGCGTAAGCGCCGATGTCAGCCTCCAGATTCGACCAATCACTTTCGTCAAAGGTAGGGGCGTGATTGGCGTGGCCTTTGGATATGGCATCGGTAGAAGAAGTCATGACCACGCGTTTGACGCCGTTAGCGGCGGCTGCCTGCAACACTCTTAACGTGCCGTTCCGGGCCGGCGCGATCATCTCGTTCTCGTCTTTGGGGGCTGGTTTTCCCGGAGTGGGGAGTGGCGAAGCGATGTGCAGCACGTAGTCGCAGTCTTTGACGGCCGTTTCCCAACCCTCATCCTTTTTTAAATCCGCTTCAAAGAACTGCAAGCGTTCGCTTTCGCCGCCCACTTGAGCCAATGCCCGCCGCACCTGCGCCTGGCGCGACATGGTGCGCAGTGTGTCATGGACATTGCACCCTCGTTCAAGCAACTGCTGGATACAGTGGGTAGCGATAAAACCGGAGGCTCCGGTGACCAGTACTGTTTGATTATTTGTTGTTTTCATTTTCACAATCCCTCAGTTGGGTTTTCACTTCGCGTTGACTTATGAGCTGCCGACAACCAATGGCCAACTTGCCGGATCGGTGCCGGTTGAACGTTTAGCCGATGAGCGCCGCAACTTGTTTCGCCAAAACAAAAGCAAATAAGGCGACGATTGAACTATTTGTCGCCAACCAGAACCGGCGATGCTGAAACGTTTGCTCAGGCAATCCCAAGACAATGAGTTGAGAAGCAGCCAGCAGCAAGAGTACGGCCGTTGCCAACATTGCTCCCACATACCGCTGCGCCAAAACGCCTGTCCCCAGGGCCAACGCTGCCAGGATCGAAGCGATGATACCGTATATCCGCTGCCCGTTTTCACATTGGAACACTTTGATGAAGAGGACAGAGGAACCGAGCATGTGGATAACGGCCGTAAACGTCACCCCAATCAGCAGCCAGCCATGCAGATGCAGCAGGTTCAATCCCACGACGCCTCCTCATCCACATACTTCAGATAGGCGATGCCGGCTAACAGGCGCGCTTCCCGTGCGCCAGAATGGGCTTCCGGCAGAAAATGAACAAATTCCACCGGGAACAAGCCCATTTCATGCCAGCAAATGATGCCCATCAATGCTTCTTCAGCCCTATCTAATAGGTTGTTCACGAGTTTGTGCCAAAACTGTTTCATCGTATACCCTCAGGGATTGGGTCAATCTTGATGAAGTTTGACCCAATCTTGATATGAGCCGCTCCGGTGAGCGCTACGCTTCTAATTCGTAAGTCGCTTCAATGGTGTAATAATTCCGCTGGCCGGTTTGGTACGGGCTGTCTGTGATGGCCGCCTGGCGCGCCTGGAACTCGGGATCGGCAAAGGCAGCTTGCAGAAAAGCCAGATAAGCATCCAGGCTTTCCACTTCCGATTCAATGATGACCGTGTCAAAACGGCCGCTCAAATCCGTCAAAATGCGGCTGCGTTTGATCACATTCTGGTTGTTCATGCCGTCAGCCATCGCTTTGAACCCCTCAATCGCTTCCTGCACGCGGCCCCATTTGCAGTGCATTTCTGTTCGTACGAGGATCATGATTTTGTCTCCTTTTGACTTGAATTTGTGAACGATTATCAGGTTAGCAAACGGCCGTCAGCAGATCGTCAGCGCTTTTACCCGCAGAGGGGACGGCCGTTTTCTAAACAACGTCCCACCCTACGCCGCGTCTGTTTCCAGCATGAGTTTGAGGGCGCCCAAATCAGTTGTTATTTGCTTGTCAATCTGCTTGCCGACAATTCCCTCGGCTATTTTGAAAAAGCCGCCCATTTCCGCCTCGCCGCTGAGAGTTACCAGTGTACCGCTGTCCTCGTCGGCAAACTCCCATTGGTCTTGGAATGCTATCGGTCCCTCCACCGACTTGGAACTGAATTTGTTTGGCGGCTCCCAACCTGTGGTTTCTGAGGTAGATTCGATGGTGCGTCCCAGGAAGCGGCTGACCGAACGATAGGTTGACCCAACGCCGGGAGGCCCATCAGAACTCCTTTCCACCGTTGCCATTGACCCAAATTGGGGATGGTTGGTCAGGTCAGACACAAATTCCCAGACTTCTTGTACCGGGCGGTTGATAAACACGGAATGTTTAAAAGTGTACATGGGTGATTCTCCTTTTGAATTTCGAACAGAACTTAATGAGTGCCTTCAGGGTAATTGATGAGCGTCAGCAGATCGTCAGCAGTGGGGCGCTGACAAATTGCTGACGGCCGTTATATATGCTTATGCCAGTTTTTTGGCAGTTCGCAGGGAGCCAAAGGAGACAGCCATGAACAAGTATCGTTATTTTAAAGAGATGAGCTGGATGGCCGGGGTTTCCTCCGCCGAGTGGGAAATATTTCTGAATGAGGCGTGGTCAGAGATGGATGAGCAGGACATAGCGGCTTATCAAGCCGTCAGCACACGCTTCATCCTCACCACATTTGGCATTTGCCTGCTGTTGGCGGCCCTGGTCGTCTGGGCAATATTCAGCATCGCATAAACATCGCCGACCATTCCCTTAGAAAATTCCCGCCGCCGTTTCGACAGAAAATGTCCAGCGGTTCGTTTGTAAAAAGCTCCGCCGGTTGGCGGAGCTTTTTTGTTTGGGATTTACGGCCGTCTGTTCTACAATCTCATCATCCGTAATCCGTTGTCCGAAATCCGACACGGAACACGAAATACGGTTTACGGGACACGGAGGTCAAAATGCGACTGGGACTCATGTTAGGCTATGCGGCGCGGCGGATTGAACTGCCGGTGAAGCTGGTGCAAGAAGCAGATCGGCTGGGCGTGTACGCTGTGTGGACGGCCGAGGCATATGGGTCTGACGCCATTTCCCCACTGGCCTGGCTGGGTGCGCTGACGGAGAAGATCAAGTTGGGCACAGCCATTATGCAAATGCCGGGGCGGACTCCCGCCAACGCCGCCATGACGGCAATGACGATGAACCAGTTATCGAGCCGCCGCTTCCTCATGGGATTGGGTCTCTCCGGACCGCAGGTGGTCGAGGGATGGCACGGCGTCAGCTACGCCCGGCCGCTGACTCGTACCCGCGAATATGTGAGCATCTTGCGCACGATCTTCAAGCGGGAAGAACGACTGACGCATGAGGGCAGGGTGTACCAAATTCCTTACCGGGGCAGCGACGCCACCGGCCTGGGAAAACCCCTCAAGAGCACCCTGGAAGCCCAACCCGACATCCCCATCTATCTGGCCGCCATCGGCCCCAAGAACGTGCAGTTAGCTGCCGAAATCGCCGACGGCTGGCTGCCCATCTTCTTTTCCCCAGAGAAGTATGACGCCATTTACCGCCCGCACGTGGAAGCAGGCTTCGCCAAAGCGGGAAACGGGAAAGGGTACGCCCAATTTGACATCGCCCCGACCGTCTCAGTGATCGTCAACGACAACCTCGACATTTGCTACAACATGCTGCGGCCGTTCCTGGCCCTCTACATCGGCGGGATGGGAGCCAAAGGCAAGAATTTCTACCATGATCTCGCCTGCCGTTACGGCTACGAAGCGGCCGCCAACGAGATTCAAGATTTGTATCTGGCCGGTGACAAAGGGACAGCCATGATGAAAGTCCCGGCCGGGTTAATTGATGAAGTGGCGCTCGTCGGTCCGCGCGACCGCATCAAAGAACGGTTAAGCCGCTGGCTCAACAGCCCCGTCACCACGTTGAACCTCACCGTCTTCGACGTGGAAACACTGCGCACAATGGTGGAGTTGGTCGAGCAGGTCACCTGATACTTCGACCGGTATGCAGGCAGCGATTACCCGAATGCGAAAGGCTCCTCAACCGACTGAGTGTAACGTCAATAAACCTACCCAGATGTACTGAACCTTTTTTCACAGGAATCAACCATGACGCACAAGAAATTTGTATTGATCACGTTTTTTTTGCTGGCCCTCGTGGCCGCTGCATGCGACACCAATGTTCCCCCTACGCCCACACTGGCGCCGGCTCCCACCAACACACCGGCGCCGACCGTTCCCCCGGTAAACAACACGCCTGAACCGACTGGGGAGCCGGAAACGACCGCGCCCGACGGAGGCGTTCTAATCAGCGAGATGCTGCCCGGCGTGCCCGGCGGCAATTTGCAGGAATTCATCGAGTTGTACAACGCCGGCAGCGACGTGGTTGATCTCAACGGCTGGTCGCTCTGGTACGCCCTGCGCGCCGACAAGGAGGAAACGCTCGTTTACGTCTGGGACACGCCCGCTTTGATCCCGCCGTTAGGCCACTACCTGCTCGTCCATGAAGGGCAAGCATTCGGCCTGCTGCCCGATGCCGCATTTGAGACGGCGCTGGCAGCGAAAGGGGGCCTCATCCTGCGAGACGCGGCCGGCGAGACGGTTGATCAGTTCGGGTGGGGGGACGCCCCGGAAGGCTCCTTTGCCGGCTCCCCCGCCCCTGCACCCACCGACGGGGCCAGTCTGGAACGGCTGCCCGGTGGAGCTGATGGCAACGGCGTAAACAGCGGCGACAATGCCGCCGATCTATTTGCCAATCCCTCCCCAAATCCGCAAAACAGCGGCAGCCCCATCGCGACCGCTTCCGGTACACCGCTGGCGATTGATCTACAAGCGCCGGGGACAGTAGAGCCGGGTGCGGAATTTGAGTACGCGGTCCAGGTGCAGAATGTGACGGATACGGCCGTCTCCGGCGTGCGCGTTTCCGTTCCCATCCCCGACTACTTTATCCTCCTGGCCGCCCCGGACGGCGCCGTGCAGGGGGATGGGCGCGTTGAATGGACGTTGGGCGACCTGGACGGCGGGGCATCGGCCACGGCCGTTATCCGGCTGCAAGCTCCCTATACCTATGTGGACACGTTAGTGAACGGCTACTACACAGAAGCAGACGGGGTCATCCCTGTCTTCGGCCCGCTGTACACCATCACCATGGCCGGCGGTTCCATTCCCGTCTCCGCCGCCCGCGAACTCATGGGGAACGTCGTCTCCGTGGAAGGAATCGCGACCATGTACACCGGCGGCTTTTACGCCGGCAGCACGGGAACCAAATTCTACATCGAGGATGAAACCGGCGGCATTCAGGTATTTGTACCCGGCGGAGCCAGTGTAGTCGAGGTCAATGTCGGCGACCGCGTGCGCGTGACCGGCACGATTGAAGTGTACCGCGACGCCATTGAGATCGTCCCCGGCGACATCGTGGCCGAGGTCGAAGTTACAGAAAAGCAAGCGGCCGACCCTGAACCGTCTCCCATCCCCATTCCGGCCAACGAAACGGACGACACCGTCCTCGGCCGTCTCAACACAGTGGAAGGGATTGCCACCCGTATCGAAGAGTTCTCCTTCTCTTATGAAGTAGATCTGACCGATGACCAGGGCAATACCACATTGGTGTACATCGAGAAGGATACGGGCGTCACGGCCGAACCGCTGGATGTGGGGCTGCAATACCGGATCACCGGTATCAGTGAATTCTACAGCAACCGGCGGCAGATCAAGCCCCGCCTGCAAAGCGACATCGTCCAGGTCTTCCCCCCTGTGCTGCAGGTAGAAATGAGCGCGCCCAACAGCATCCTGCCCGGCGCGCCCCTCACCTACACCATTACCGCCTACAATCACACCGATGCCCCCATGAGCAATGTGCGTATCACGGCCGTCCCCCCCGCAGCCGGGGCGGTCCTCGACGCCATCCAGGACGGAGGCGTTGAATCAGACGGCCGCATCATCTGGACCATTGATGAACTGGCGGGCGACGGTGGTGCTGCCACCGTCCATTACACAGTCATCGCGCCCGCGGCCGCTGCCGACCCGCTGCTGGCCCCGGCAGTCACCGCGACGGCCGACCAGTGGCCCGATCCCGCTGTCTCGGACGACTTCTTAACCTTCATTGGCAGCAGTGTGCCCATCTGGGCCATTCAAGGGGATGGGCTAACCTCTCCCTACGTCCGCAGTGAAGCAACCACGGAAGGGGTAGTGACGGGTGTGTTCCCGGAGCTGTCCGGCTTCTGGATTCAAGAACTCAACTCCGACGATGATCCAGCCACGTCAGCCGGGTTGTTCATCCTGACGCAAGATTTCGATATCCCTGTTCAGGCGGGCGATCTGGTACGTGTAAGCGGCCGTGTGCGCGAAATTTCGGGGCAGACCACTCTCCATGCTCTCACTCCAGAGGCGATCACGGTGCTCAGTTCTGCCAATGCGCTGCCTGAACCGGTGGTCGTGGACCCGCCGCAAGAAACGGAAGCGGCCGTCGCCTACAAGGAAACGCTGGAAGGGATGCTGGTGACGTTGGGTGAACCTGCCCTCGTCGTCGCGCCCACCACCCGCTTCGGCGAGTACGTGCTGCTGTACGAGCGCTGGGGCGTGGACACCGTGCGCCGCGGCGAAGAGACCGGTTTCTTCATCTTTGTGGATGACGGGTCGTCTGTGGCCCACACCAGCCAGGCTACCTTGAGCTACGCTGTCCAGCGAGGCGACGTGGTCACCGGATTGTCAGGCCCGTTCGCTTACACCTTCGGCCATTACAAGATCGAGCCGATTACCACGCCGGAGATCGCCCACAGCGAGCAGCCGCTGCCAACGCTGACGGCCGTCGGCCCGAACCAGTTCAGCGTCGCCACCTTCAATGTGGAAAACCTATTTGATCGGCGCGATCCTCACCCGTCCAGCCCGCCGCGGCCGACGCGCGAAGAATACGAATTGAAGCTCAATAAACTCGCCGAAGCCGTCGTGGCCATGGGCGCGCCGACTATCGTCGGCTTGCAGGAAGTGGAAAATATCGGCATCTTGGAAGAACTGGTGACGTTAGAACAATTGGCGCCATTCAGTTATGAACCCTATCTCATCGAAGGCGCCGACTCTCGCGGGATTGACGTCGGCTACCTGGTGCGAAGCGATCAGGCCAGCGTAGAAGGCGTCGCCAGCTACGCCGCGCCAGAAGGATTAACCAGCCGGCCGCCTTTGGTGATCACGGCGACCATTCACCTGGACAGCACCGATCTGACGGTGGTCGCGCTCAATAACCACTTCACCTCACTGGCAGGGGGCGAAGAAGCGACTGAACCTCGCCGCACGGCCCAGGCAGCCTGGAATGTGACGCTTATTGACCGCATTCGGGTGGCGAATCCGGATGCGCTCATTATCGTGATGGGGGACCTCAACTCCTTCCCCGACACGCTCCCCATCCTCACGCTGGAGGAGGCGGGGCTGGTACACGTGTATGACTTCTTCGAGACGGAAACGGAGCAGCCTTACACGTACATCTTCCAGGGCGCGACGCAGACGCTGGACCATATTCTGGTATCAGAGGGGCTGGCGCAGCAGTTGACGGCCGTTACCGCCCTGCACATTGACGCTGACTACCCCATCATGAGCCTGGAAGACAGTTCAGCCCGGCGTGTGTCTGATCACGACCCGCTCATCGCCATCTTTACTCTGGATTAAGCGGAGGAACGTGCCGGTGAAACAGGGGACGATGCAGCCGTGGAAGACGTTATCGCGCAAGAGTATTTTGGATCACAGCCGATTTTTGCGCGTGGAGAATCATACCGTCGAATTGCCCGACGGCCGGATTATCGAGGCGTGGCCGTGGGTAGTCACGCCCGATTACATCAACATCCTGGTCGTCACCGAGAGCGGCCAGTTCCTCTGTTTCCGGCAAACAAAGTACGGCGTGGAGGGCACGTCGCTGGCTCCAGTGGGCGGATACATTGAACCCGGGGAAGACCCGCTGGCGGCCGCCCGCCGCGAACTGCTGGAAGAAACCGGCTATGAAGCGCTGGCGTGGGTTGACCTGGGGAGTTACACTGTGGACGGTAACCGGGGCGCCGGCCGGGCACATTTGTTCCTGGCCCGCGGCGCGCGCCGCGTAGCGGAAGCCGACGCCGACGACCTCGAAGCGCAGGAGCTGCTGCTCCTCAGCCGGGAGGAGGTTGAACGAGCGCTGGCGTCCGGCGAATTTAAGGTACTGCCCTGGGCCACCGTGGTCGCCTTAGGACTGCGGCAACTGGCAGAATAATTTGTGGATATTCCAGGTAGCTTGACGTGACTTTATGAACCATCCTCTTAAGAACGCCCCTGCTACAACATGGGATGAATATGATGCCGGGTGGGAAGCAAAGCGCGCGGCCGTAACCATTGACGGCCGTGAGGAACTGTTTGCGCAGCTCTTAAATGAGCTGACGGCCAACGAGTCACTTTCGAATAAACAGTACAACCAGATCGTCCGCCACTACGCCGGCCGCGGCTTACCTTTCCTATCCAAGAGCCAGGTATTGGCTGCGTACCATCAATTGTGCGACCGGGGCATCCTGTCCTTCGACCCAAACGTGCGCATCATGCTCCAGACCAAGCCCACGCGCAGCCAGGCCGGCGTCACCGTCGTGACCGTGCTCACCAAGCCTTACCCCTGCCCTGGAAAATGTATCTTTTGCCCCACCGATGTGCGCATGCCAAAGAGCTACCTGCACGACGAGCCGGGCGCACAGCGTGCGGAACGCCATGCCTTTGACCCGTATGATCAGACGGCCGCGCGTATTCGCGCCCTGGAGCAAATCGGGCATCCGGCCGACAAGATTGAGCTGTTGATCCTGGGCGGCACGTGGTCGAGCTACCGCCGAGATTACCAAGAATGGTTCGTCAAGCGCTGCCTGGACGCTATGAACGGCGTAGTGGCAGCCACGTTGGTTGAAGCCCAGGAACTCAACGCGGTCGGGCCGCGGCGAAATGTGGGGCTGGTTATTGAGACCAGGCCCGATCACATCGACATGGATGAACTACGCTGGTTTCGTCATCTAGGCGTGACCAAGGTGCAGATCGGCATCCAGAGTATGGATGATCGCATCCTGGCCCTCAATAAGCGCGGGCACGACACCCAGGCAACACGGGAGGCCATCCGGTTGCTGCGGCTGGCCGGCTTCAAGATTCACGCCCACTGGATGCCCAACCTGCTGGGCGCGACGCCGGAAAGCGACCGGGAAGATTTCGGCCGTCTCTGGTCAGACCCCGCTATCCGCCCCGACGAACTAAAAATTTATCCCTGCATGCTGCTGGAAAACGCTGACTTGTATGCGTATTGGCAGCGGGGCGAGTATCGGCCGTACAGCGAAGAAGAAGTCACCGAACTGCTGATCGCCTGCAAAGTACAAGTCCCCCCCTATGTGCGTCTCAACCGGATCATCCGTGACATCCCCACCACCAATGTCGTCGCCGGCATGAAAAAGGCCAACTTGCGCCAATTGGCACAGCAGCGGATGAAAGCGCGTGGTCTGTGGTGCCGCTGTATCCGCTGCCGGGAGATACGGCGGGAAAAATTGTCAATAGCTAATTGTCAATTGTCTATTATCCATTACGAAACAGATGCGACCACTGAACATTTTCTCCAATTTGTGACCGATGAAGATCGGATTGCTGGCTTTTTGCGCCTCTCTTTCCCCCACCAGGAAATGGAACACCCCTTGCCGGAACTGGCCGGTACTGCCATGATCCGCGAAGTGCACATCTACGGCCCCGCGCTCACCCTGGGCGAGGAAAGCAAGGGTGAGGCCCAGCACATCGGCCTGGGATCGCAACTGGTAAAGCGGGCGAAAGAGATGGCCAGGGAAGCCGGATACAGTCGTATTGCCGTCATCAGCGCCATCGGTACGCGCCACTATTACGCCCGGCACGGCTTCCGCCCGGATGGCCTGTACATGACAGCCGACCTCGATTAAGATGGCTCCGTTCCCGACAAGATGAGCAACCAATTCGACTGGCAAATCGGCGAGCCTGAAGAGGAGACAACCGAACGGCGTCGCAGCAATAGCGCCCGCCGGGTCGCCGGATCGCTCTGGTTCCTGGTCACGGCCGCGCTCATCACCGGCGTGCTCATCGGCAGTTGGCAGCTCGGTAAGCGACAGTTGGCGCGTTCGGAACACCGGCTGCGGCAGCAAATTCAGACTTTACTTGACCTGGAACATGACGCTTTCCTTAAAGGGGACGGTGACCTTTACTTCTCATTGTTAACCGATGACGCTGCCTGGCATGCAGCCCAATTACGGCCAGAAAACATGGCCGCCGCCCGCGCCGGCTTCACGGTGACGCGGGCACAGGCACGGGATGAGTTCATTTGGGCCAACCTCTCCTGGCAGGCGGGTAACCAACTTTATCAGCGCATCGCCTTTTTCCAATGGGATGAGAGCCAACTGCGCCATGCGGCCAATGACCCTGAATATTGGGGAAGCCAGAAGAGCCAGCGGCAGGGATGGGGTGACCTTATCTATACAGAAGCTGGCGAGGAATGGTCCGCGTCAGTGGCAGCGTTTGTGGCAGAAGCAGTGACTGAGATTTGCTGGCGCGAATGCCCGCCAGGTCGCTTGCCTTTCACCCTGGAACTAACGACGGACTTCAGGGACACGGCCGCGCCCAATCAGCTTCTCATCCCTTCCCCCCGCCTCCTGGCATTGGCAGAGGACGGCCGTCCTGCCCCTCTTTTCTGGCAAATGCTGCAACAACGGCTGGAAGCGTATCTTCAGCCGGCTGTCATTCGCTTTGCCGTCCCCCCGCCGCGGGTGAACGGCGGCGTGAACCTCACGGACTACGATCGAGCGGCCGACCACTTCATGGCGGCAAATCCCGACATCACCATTGAATTGATCCGCCTCGACGCTCTGCCTGAAAACCTGGCTATGCTGGCCACAGATTTCGACGGCGCGGCCGTGGCCCCCACTGGGGCGATGCTTACCTCCGGGTTGGTGCATGACCTGACTGATTACGTTCGCACCGATCCCGGCTTCGACCAAGCCGACTTTTACGAGCAAATATGGCAGGGAGCCGGCTGGCGGGATCGCACCTGGTTCATGCCTCAGGCCGCAGCAATGCCGCTCATCTTTTTCGACGCGGCCGCTTATCGCCAGGCCAACCGCCCGACCCCCTCACTGCGTTGGACATGGGACGAAATGGCGCAGGATGTGGCGGCGCTTGTCCCGGACCAGGCGGCCGCCGGGGACATGGCCTGGGGCTTCCTGGATATCAGTCTGAATTCGCTGCTGTCTTATGCCTACAACTGGAATAATCAATGCGCAGAAGCGGCGACGGTGCTGTGCCGCAGCCCACTGCAAGCGCCACATGTTGCGGCAGCGCTGACATGGTACAGTCAGATGGCCGGCCAGGTGGGACTGATGCCGGACTTGACGGACCTGTCCGCTTATGATCGGCAGCTTGTCTTTTGGAATTGGCAATCATCGCGGCGTCAGGCAGCCATCTGGGTGGATTATCCCGTCAATTACGAGCACCAACTCTTGCTGGCTCCAATCGGTGTGGTTCCCTTCCCCGGCTCAGACCGTTTTGACGGAATCACCCCGTTATGGGTGCAGGGAAGCTTTATCAGCCAGCGCAGTGAACGGCCGTTGGCCGTGTGGCGATGGCTCCAATTCCTGAGCGCCCAATTTCCCGCCCCCCGGTTGATTCCGGCCCGCCCTTCTGTGGCTGCCCAAAGAAATTTCTGGTCTGTCCTACCACGGCCGTTGGGGGAAGCGATGCGTACCGCTTTCCCCTTCGCCCGTCCTGTCACCATTGAGGAACAGACTTATCTGAGGTGGGAGCAGGTTACGGCCGTTGTTTCAGGGGAAGAAACGCCCATTCAAGCTGCCCAAGACCGCCCTCCGCTTCGCTGGTTTGGCCAATGATAAATCCGAGACACCTTCCCGGTCAGCAATCCCCTGTCCCTGCCTCTCTCTATGTCCCTGTCTTCGTCTCTGTCAAAAAGGAGGACACATGAGCACTCAAACCGACCCATTTCATACGGCCGCTTACGGGGGTGAAGGGTGGTCCCCCCGTGTTACCCATTTGCGCCAAGAGTTAGGATCAATTTGGGGAGCCTGCGGCGTTTCCACAGAATGGTCTCGCCTGAAAGCGGTGCTGCTCCACCGGCCTGGCCGGGAGATCGCCGCCTCGGCCGACCCAAACACAATGCTCATGTTAGCCCCGCTGGACCTGGCGCGGGCGCAGGCCCAGCATGACGCCATCGCCCAGGCGTACAAGGACGCAGGCGTGACTGTCCATTACGTGGAGCCGGCTGGGCCTGGCCTGCCCTCCCCCAACCAGATGTTTGTCGCTGATCTGATGTTTATGACCCCAGAAGGCGTGATCCTGGCCCGGCCTGCTTCCACCGTTCGCGCCGGGGAGGAACGGCCAGTTGCCCGCCGCCTGGCGGATCTGGGCGTGCCCATCCTCCGCTCCATCGGTGGGCGGGGGACGTTTGAGGGGGCAGACGCCATGTGGCTCAATCCGCAAACGGTGATCCTGGGCCGCGGCCTACGCACCAATGATGAAGGCGCGGCTCAAGTCACTTGCTCCCTCAACGAGATGGGCGTCGAAGTCATTCAAGTTGACCTGCCCTTTGGCACAATGCACCTGATGGGGATGCTGCGCATTGCTGACCGCGACCTGGCCATTGCTTTCCCCAAACGCCTGGTACACAGAGGGGTAGACGCATTGAAAGCGCACGGCTATCAAGTAGCATTTTTGCCGGATGAAGCCGAAGCCATTTACGGGCGGGCATTAAATTTCGTCACCCTCGGCCCGCGAGAGATCTTAATGACTGCCGGGAATCCGGTCACGCAGGCATTTTACGAGGGACTGGGCATTACCTGTCACACAGTAGAAGTAGATGAGTTGGGGAAAGCAACCGGAGCGATTGGCTGCCTGACGGGGATTTTACAGCGGGAGTAAGGAAGCAGACATCCGATCTTTGACAAAGATCGGATGCCTGCGAAAGTGAACAGTAAAATCAGTGGTGTAAAATCTGATTCAGGAACAGCTTTGTTCGGTCCTCTCTCGGCTTGTTAAAGAACTCATTCGGTTCAGCTTGTTCCACAATCTGTCCGGCATCCATAAAGATAACCCGATCCGCCACCTCGCGGGCGAACCCCATCTCATGCGTTACCGCCAAGATGGTATACCCGCTGCGGGCCAAATCGCGCATTACATCCAACACCTCCTTGATCATTTCCGGATCAAGGGCCGACGTTGGCTCGTCAAACAGCAAAATCTTGGGCTGCATAGACAGCGTGCGGGCAATGGCCACACGCTGCTGCTGGCCGCCCGAAAGCTGCCCCGGGTACTTATTCGCCTGCTCCGGAATACCAACACGGGTCAGCCACTTCATGGCCACATCTTCCGCATGATCGCGAGACCATTTGCGAACATTGATCGGCGCCAGCGTGATATTCTCTAATACCGTCAGGTGCGGGAAGAGATTAAACTGCTGGAACACCATCCCCACTTCCCGCCGAACCTCTTGAATATTACGGATATCATGGGACAATTCAGTGCCATCCACGATGATCCGCCCTTCCTGGTGTTCTTCTAAACGGTTGATGCAACGGATAAAGGTGGATTTACCTGAGCCAGACGGGCCAATGATTACAATCACTTCACCCGTCTTCACCCTCAGGTCAATCCCGCGCAAAGCCTCAAACTCTCCAAACCACTTATGAACATTCTCGCAAATGACGATTTCATCAACGAAACTTGGCGCCGGCCCTTCGAATTCCATAATAATTTATCTCCTATTCTTCAGATACCAGTAACCACATCTGCACATTGATTACTGGCAACTGCTTGCAGTTTTCTATCGTTCTCCAAGCCCTAACCGTACCTCAAGCCGACGACTGTAAGCAGACATGACCGAACTGCCCAGGAAGTACACGATGGCCAGAACCACATACAGTTCCTTCCGCAACCCCAGCCATTGGGGATTAGAAAGGATAGCACGCTGAATTCCTAGCAGGTCAAACAACCCCACAATGGACACCAGCGAGGACGACTTAAAGGCGCCAATAAACTGGCCGACAATGGCCGGGATCACAATACGCAGCGCCTGGGGAAGAATAATAAAGCGCATTTTTTGCAGTGTATTGAAACCCAGCGCATCGGCCGCCTCAAACTGGCCCTTGGGGATTGCCTGCAAGCCGCCGCGGATGACCTCTGCCATGTATGCAGATGAAAAAAGCGTATATCCGACAATGACCGGCCACGGTTTGGCGATGCTGATCCCCTCTCCAAAAAAGAAGGGAGCCATAATGATGCCCATGAACAACAATGTGATCAAGGGCACGCTGCGTACCAACTCAATAAAGGTGGTGCTGGCGCCGGCTACCACATTTCCTTGGAAGTACCGTTGGAAGAAATACGTAGCAACCACAATAAGAATCGGCCAGAAAGCAAACAGTTTTTCTATTGTGTTCCGCCCCTCTGCCAGCAATTGAGGGGTGGTGGTAAAGCCCCAGATAGTGGCGATGATCGCTACCGGCCAGACGATCCAGGTTGGAATGCCGTATACTTGGCTGCGTCGTCCCAGCGCCAAGATCATGCCCAGCGGAAACGAAAGCACGATGACAGAACTGGCCACGATTAATGTCAGCAGCAAGCCGCCCCAATTATCTACGTTGAGTGGAGGAAAGACCCCACTGCGGCCGACAGCCCGCCAGGCAACGTAGGCCAGCGGCCACGCCAACGCCCAAACCGCTAAACCGGACCAGCGAAATTGGATTACTTTTTGCCATACAAACAGAGCATAAGCAGCCACTAACAGCGCGGCGCCAGTCAGCAAAGTGGACAGTTTTACAAATGGGCCTTCTGCAGAAACGCCTGCCAGGAAGATGTATAAGATGACGGGCGACAGCAGCCACAACCCCACGACAAGTTGGCGTACCCGCTTCGTCTTATCCCGTAAACCGGGCCTGTTGATCGCGTAGTTGATCGCCCAGAGGCCCACAATGAATATCAAAGCCAAAAACACGCGCCATGAATGTTCCGGTTCCAGGAGACCCGTCAGCAGCAGCTTACGCGCCCCCCAAACCACGCCCCAGGTGGCACCATCTGCTCGTTGGAATTCTGGAGCGGTTTCCGCTGGATTGAAGTTGGCGTTGACATAAGCCCACAACCAGATGCTGCGCGCCAATGAGAGGATAAACAGGCTCAAGAAAAGCGTGAGCAGCGTATTCGAGACTGAACTAAGCAGGTTTTCTTTTAACCAGCGACTGGCCGTCGAATGGCGGTGGGCCAATTCCCCGATCACGACCATCAGGATGCCGATTACCCATGCAACCAGGATGATGCTCGTTGAAAGCGGTACGGAATTGAACTTTGATACAGTATAAGCGGCCGTGATCCCCGTTAAGATCGCGATCCAGATCATCTGATACACAGAACCGGTAACATTATCCTGTAAAAACAGTTGCCAGTTAAACCCCCGGCCAAATGACCCGCGCAATTCGGTTAATGATTCTACCATTGCTGTCATCGTTATCTCTCCACCAGTTTCGTCTTATCATTGTACCAGTTCAACAGAACAGAGAAGACCAGGCTGATAAGCATATAAACCAGCATCATGAGAACAAAGAGCTGCAACGTGCGGCCCGACTGGTTCATTGTCGTAAACGAAACATTGTACATATCCGGGAAACCAATGGCGATGCCCAAGCTGGTATCCTTGGCCAGGCTTAGAAAAACGCCAATCAATGGCGGAATGATGACGCGTAATGCTTGGGGAAGGACAATGAGTTGAAGCCTTTGCCCCTCGGTTAAGCCCAAAGCCCTCGCTGCTTCGGATTGTCCCTTAGACACAGAAAGGATGCCAGCGCGGACGATTTCCGCCAGGGATCCACCATAAAAGAGAACCAACCCTAACAACAAGGCTGTGAATTCAGGCAGCAGCTTGCTTCCTCCAATGACATTGAAGCCTTCATGGGCAGGAACGCTCCATACCACCGGCCGCTCTTTGATGGCCACGATGATATGACTGCTGGGATTCTCTAAAGTAGACCGTTCCGCTGCCAGAACAGATTTGGGAGCGGCAAAAGCTTCACAGTTTCCTTCCACATACTTCTTGGTCGCCTGATCCGCCCGGTCCGTACGAATCACCTTGTACGGGAGGCCCATGCGACGCAGTTGCCTGGTGAGGTTTGGTTCCGACGCAGAATCACGCAAGACACACACCTGGAAAGCAACAGCGGCGATCTCTTCTTCAGAAAGTGTATCCAGATCATCCAGATGGTTCAGACCGGTGCGTTGAAGCATGATCTTTTCCAGATTGTCAAGTTCCCGGATGCGGCTGGACTTGGTTACCAACAGCCCCTGGTTATCAGAGACTGCGCCGGAAATAAACCAGCCAATCAATACCACGGCCAGGAAGGAAACAACGCCCCACCTAAACCGGTTACTTGGCCGCCCAGTTCGTTCCTCCCGCCGCCCCAGCAATACCCACAACACCTGGAACTGAACAATGCCTAAGACCAGAAAGGCCATCCAGGCTGCGGCCGAGGAGGTCAGGTGCGGCGCCGGGATGTTCAGGCCGCGATTGCTCAGGAAAATGGGGAGACCAAATGGCTTGATCGCTTTCCCAATTTCCGGCAGGGCCAGGATCACGCCAAAGTAGATGAAGAATAGCTGAATCAACAGGGGCGTATTCCGCATCAGCTCTACGTACCACAAGGCGAGTTTGGCGATCAGCCAGTTGGTGGAGAGCCGGGCAATACCAGCAAATGTCCCCACAATCGTAGTGAGGACAACGCCCAAGAGTGCCACTTTGAGCGTGTTGAGGATGCCCAAATAAAAAGCATACCAATAAGAGTCCGTATTTACATAATCCAGGACGGTGTCTGAAATATCAAAACCAGCCTCGCTACTCATGAAATCATAGGCGCAACGATAGCTGAATGAACCGTCACGACAAATGAATTGAGCTTCCCCTAACTTGCTGGCATTGGCGGCGAAGTTGCCGCCGATGGCGCGTGCGCCAAGGATGACCAGCAATATGAAGCCAATCTGCCCCAAAACACCCAGGAATCGTACATCAAACACATAACCCCAAACAGCACGCCAAAAGGGGGCTTCCTGAGTTTCTTGGGGCGGGGGGGAAACGATTTGCGCCATGCTCTTCACTCCTTCCCGGTAACGGCCGCCAGGGGCAACCGCCACGATGCTTTCCCGACTGTTACTGCATCATCAAAACAGCAGTGACCGATTATTGCTAAGCGGCCCGGCGCTATGCCGGGCCGCTATTAGAAACCCCAGACCGGGCAGGTCTGATGGTACATTTTCAGCTACCAAGTTGAAAAACCTGCCAGGTCTGGTGGGTAATGATGTTTAACGGAACGGCGGTGAGTACAGCAAGCCGCCATCGGTCCATTGGGAGTTCAAGCCGCGCGGCAGGTCGAATGGCGTGTCCGGGCCCAGGTTGGCGTTGTAGATCTCGGCGTAGTTACCGACTTGCTTGATCGCCTGGTAGCAGAAGTCGTTGTTCAGACCTATGGCCTGACCCAGGTCGCCTTCCACACCTAGTAGGTTCAGCACCTGCGGGTCGTCGCTGCCCAGCATATCATCCACGTTGCTGGAATCGACACCCAGGTCTTCGGCCAGGATGGTGCAGTTGACCGTCCATTTCACGATGTCGAACCAGTTGTCGTCGCCATGACGTACCAGCGGTCCCAAAGGCTCCTTGGACATGGTTTCTTCCAGGATCTTGTGTTCATCGGGATTGGCCAGCTGGGTCTGCCCGGCAACCAAACCGGATTTGTCAGTCGTCCAGCCGTCGCAACGACCTTCGTCGTAAGCGCCGCGGGTGTCGGGGCCTTCAGCGAAGACAACGGCTTCGTAGTTGATGCCGCGGCTGCGGAAGACGTCGGCCAGGTTCTTCTCGGTGGTGGTACCGGCATTCACGCAGATGGTGCCGCCTTCCAGGTCTTCGAGGGTCTCGATGCCGGAGTCTTTACGAACCATCATGCCCTGCCCATCGTAGAAGGTGGTGGGGGTGAAGTTGAAGCCGAGGGAAGTGTCGCGGCTGATCGTCCAGGTGGTGTTGCGGACGAGCACATCAATCTCACCACTCTGCAGAATGGGGAAGCGCTCGGAAGCATTGCTGGTGCGGAATTCCACTGCACTGGCGTCGCCCAATACGGCCGCAGCCACAGCGCGGCAGTAATCAGCGTCAAAACCAGAAATGGACCCATCTTCCTCGACGAAGCTGAAGCCCGGCAAGGTGCCGCTGACACCGCAGTTCAAGATGCCGCGCGCCTGTACTTCCGCCAGAGTGTCGCCACCACCAGCAAATTCCACAGCCACTTCTTGGGTGGTGGATTCACCGGCAACTTCGACGACGCGGGTTACTTCGACGATACGAGTAACTTCAACAGTTTCCCCGCCGCCGCAAGCGACAAGGATAAGTGCCAGCAGCAAAAATGCGGCAACAAGAGCAAAACGTTTTGTGTTCATTTAATTTTCTCCTCCGAAAATTGTTTTAGCTTTCACGTTATTCAATGCTTACATGCCGATATTGAATCAATCTTCTGGAACGCACCTCCTTTATTCGCCGCCCGACGCCTGGGTATAGCGTGTCGCATTTAACCACAGACCATTGGGCAAATCTCTATTTTGCTGTAACTCATGGCAGTATTGCTACCATAAGGGAAATTGCTTGGTTGTTACTATTTGTCGATCCAGGTTAACCAATCTGAAAACGAGCAACGGGAAACGAAAACCGCCAGTTTCCCGCTAGCATCCAACCCGGTTTAAGAATCGCAAAATCGTTCGTTGAAGATCAAGTCGCCGCTGATTTTTGAATTTAGAGGTTGCTCAGGAATTATGCAACTCTTCCTAAAAGTATGCAGAACCTTGGAGATTTATCCTGCGTTTGATGGAATAGTATAACCATGCAAGTAAAATGATCAAGTTTTAGCCGTTTTTCTTGTCCCTGCCCCTTGATTTAGGGCCGATCTACCCTCTTTTCAGCTCTCCAGACACGTAAATTTGCACGACACGCAGGACAATTACATACTCCGTAGATAAGCTTGATGACTAAGTGTGGACATTGCGCCTTATTTCAACACCCGGTTTTGAGGATCACATGGATAGGACAACGGCCGTACTCAACCTACTGGAACACGGGAACCAACTGAAACGCACCGCCCGAACCGGCTGGGTTCAGCGTGGAATTCCCGATGCGGAAAACGTTGCCGCTCACAGCTTTGGCGTGGTCTTCACCAGCCTGGTCTTGGCCAGGCTGGTTGCGGAGCCGCTCGATCTGGGCAAGGTACTGGCCATCGCCGCGCTCCACGATCTCCCTGAAGCATTGACAACCGACATCCCCACCCCAGCCTGGCGCTATTTGCCGCCAGGGAGCAAAAGCACGACCGAGCGCGCGGCCATGGAAGAGATATTGGGCGAGGCGATCTTCGAGGCGGAATTGATGTCTCTTTGGGAAGAACTTCGTGCGGCCGCAACAGTCGAAGCGCGTCTGGTTCATGATGCCGACAAGCTCGACATGTTTCTGCAAGCCGTCATTTATGAAGAGCAAACCGGCAACACCCGTCTTGCCGAATTCTGGGCAACGCCCCACACCTTTTACTTCACCGAATCCCAGGCAATCTATGAAAAGCTGCGAGCACGGCGGCGCGGCTAACAAGCAAGATATACCTGATCATGCCAGTGAATCAAGTAGTCGTCTGGGATTCCGTGGGAAAAATCTGGAGATTGGAGGCGACCATTCTCCAGCTCACCAGCTTTTCGTCTCAAAACGGGAAACTTTAAGGTGGGGTCACATTAAATTGAGGCTGGCCCTTGCGCTCACCCATCTTGTCACCTCCTCATCTTGGTCTATACTTCGCCCATGATGACCTACAGGCGGCTGGTGCATGTAGAGAGCGGCCGTATCCTGATCGAGCAAGCACGTTGGTGCGACGCCTTCGCCGGTAAATTGCGCGGCTTCACCTTTCGTCGCACCCTGACCCCGGATGACGGTCTCGTCCTGGTGGAAAAAGCAGACACGCGCGTCAACACAGCTATCCACATGTTGTTCGTGTTCATTCCTCTGGGGGTGATTTGGGTCAATGAAGCCGGAGAGATTGTAGACAGCATTGTAGCCAGACCATGGCGGCCGTCGTATGTCCCCGCTGCCCCTGCCCGATACGTGATCGAGGGACACCCCAGCCTCTTGAAGCATATTAAGGCGGGAGATCACATCCGGTTTGAGCCTACACAGGCCACTTAGACCCTTAATCAGGTATTCAAGAGCCGCATTCCGAATCATGAAGCGCGTCCACCTCACCATTTTGTTCCTGCTCGCCCTGCTCGGGGCAGCACCTTCCCTGGCCCAGGCACAAACGCCCCAACCCACGCCCGACAGCCAGGGAACTGCACCTCCTATTCCCCGATATCATATGGTCCAGGAAGGGGAAAACCTCACCATGATTGCCCAGGCTTATGGCGTCACAATCGCGGAGTTGCAAGCCGTTAACAACCTGACAGACGACGCACTCTTATATGTGGGTCAGCCGCTCCTCATTCCCGGTGGAGAAGGAGAAGCCGTTGCCACCGGATACATCGTGCAAGCCGGAGACACACTGGCCAGCGTGGCGGCCGCCTTTAACACAACCATTGACGCACTCGTGCAGACAAACCGCCTGCCGACACGGCATTACGATCTATCGGTAGGTCAATCCCTAGTAGTCATTAGCCGCACCGGCACAGCCGATCCCATTCCCCAAACAGGAACGCCGCACGTGGTGGGACCGGGAGAGTCACTGCTGGAAGTGGCCGCCCGATACAGGCTGTCGCCGACGGCCGTCGCTGCGGCGAACAATTTACCCTACCCGGCATATCTCTTCCCCCACCAGCGTCTCCGTATCCCCAGCGAGGAAACGTACCGTGATCTACCAGGAGAATGGGTGGATGTGGAGGTGCGGCCGCTGCCCATTCGTCCCGGCCAAACCCTCTCTATTCGCGTGAAGAACCTGCTCGAAGGGCAGCCCATCGGCCACCTTGCCGGGCAAACGCTACGCTTTATACCGTATGAAGATGGTTACGCCGCGCTTATCGGGCTGGACGCCATGACAGAGCCAGGCCTTTACACGCTGGAACTCTCCGGTTCCGGGAAACGGCCGTGGCGGCCGTTCCAACAAAATTTGCGCATAGAGCCGGGTAATTTCGGCATCCAATACATAACCATCCCTCCGGAACTGAACGAACTCCTCAATCCCCAGGTGCGGCAGGAGGAAGACCTCTTTCTGGAAACAATTTACACACGTTTCACCGAAACGCCGCGCTGGGAAGACGTTTTCCAGGTACCGGTTACCAACACCGTAGTCACTGCCCCATACGGCGATCTTCGCTCCTACAACGGCGGTCCCTTAGAGATATTCCATACCGGGGTGGATTTCGGCGGCACGGTAGGGACGCCCATTTCTGCCCCGGCCAATGGCGTCGTCGTCTTCAACGATACATTGACACTGCGCGGCAACACCGTGATCCTCGATCATGGTCTGGGCGTCATGACCGCCTACTTCCATTTGTCAGCATCCTTTGTCCAGGTGGGCGAAGAGGTGACGAAGGGCCAAAAAATTGCGGCCGGCGGATCTACAGGCTTGAGCAATGGCCCCCACCTGCATTGGGATTTACGTATCATGAATGTGCCGGTTAACGGCCTGCAATGGACTGAAGAATCATTCCCCTAACAGCGAAAACTACCCAACTGGCAGTCCCACTGCGGAATTGGTATAATTTCGCGGTTATGTTACCACCTCACAAAACAGATTTCCCCACGTTAATAGGAGATTGATGTGTTACAGCTCCGAACCCATACATCGGATTATTGGGGACCTGAGTTCGCCCTGTCGGACGACGATATCGAGCAAATCTACAACCATTTTCTGGAAGCAGAACGGCCGCAGACGGCGGTAGAAATTGCGCGAGTCATCATCGCCTATCGCGTCGCTGAAGAAGTCAACCACATTCAGAAACTACTGGCCGGCCGCACAGTCTACCAGCCCAAGCTCAAAATAAAAGTGGGCGATGAACTGGTGTTCCCTGTGATGCACTTCGCCCATAGCAAAGTCACCGCCATCCGCCAGGGATACAATCCTCAGCACGGCACATTTGTCGTCATCACCGTGAAATTCAACGGGAAAGAACGAGAGTTTGCCGCCGGGTTAGATATCGATCACCCTCTAAACACTGACTATTCGGACGCCTTCGCCGGACCGGGCGAGGCAGACCTGCAACAACTATTCGAAATGATCGAAGACAAGGTGGCTGCTCGAATCGCGGTAGAGTTAGAAGACCGCGAGGAGTTTGTTAACCTGGCAGACAAATGGTTCATCAAAGCGCTCCTGCCGGAGGTCAATATCGGACATCTCCATTTAACGGAAGCCGTGCTCGAAATCAACGAAGGAGGGCCGCTAAGCACTGACGAAATCCTCGTTCACCTTGATATGGATTCCAGCGCGGATGCGGAAGTGCAGCGATTCGCACTCGACTATAGCCTGCTGCACGATGACCGCTTCGATGAAGTTGCGCCACAGGGTAAAGTAGCCTGGTTCTTGCGCCGAATGGAACCTCACGGCGTTGTCAACACACCGGAACGATTGGTTTACACGCCCATTCCTTATGATCGAGCGCTGCTCAGCCCGCAACTGCTGCTGCTTGAGCGAGAGTTAGATGATGAATGGTCAGAGCTGGAGGCAGCCACCACGGCCCAGCCGGTGATGTTTTCCCTACTGTACCCCCATCGCTGGGCGGGGACAATTCCCCTCAGCTCCCGTATTCGGCCGCTCTTCCCGCCAAGCAATTCAGCCCGGCAGCGAATCAGATTTATTGATGAATTCACCAACGAGGAAATCATCGGGTGGGTCGTTCAGAACCAACGATACGTTTACGGCCTTACCGACTGGTACGCCCAGAACGGCATCCCCGTCGGCGGCTTCGTTCATCTCAGCCCAGGCCCGGAACCGGATGTGATTACGCTGGGGTTCGACCGGCGGCGCGCCCAACGGGAATGGGTACGGTTGGCGACCGTCACAGATAATCGCATCACTTTCGATCTAATGCGCCGTGCTGTGGGGTGTGGATACGACGATCTCCTTATTGTTGGCACAGATGTAGTGGCTGCTGTTGATGCGCTGTGGCGGCGCGCCGAGAACAATCAGCGTTCTGTCGCCTCGCTGCTGGCCGAGATATTCCCGGAATTGGCCAAACTGAATCCGCAGCACACCGTTCACGCCAAGACACTATACAGCGCCATCAATATGCTGCGGCGCGTGCCGCCCGGCCCCTTGTTCGCCGAGTTAGTTCGCCACCCCGCATTTCAGCCAGTAGGCGACCATTATTGGCGTTTCGACTATAATCGGTGGCGGGATAGCGATTAGGATTGTGAAACAGCCTATTCATTCTTTTTGTTGACGGATTTGAAGAACTTACTGGTTGGTTGAAAAGAGGTACGACATTGTCCACGACTCCGCGTCCAAAAATAGGATCGTTATCGCTTAAACGAGCGACCCCGGACACGCGATTTTATGTTGACTATAGCTGGTGGGAACAGTCCAACCTGGACTTGAAGACCTATCTGTACACCCGCCTGGCGATTGGCGATGATGTCAACCTGGAAACGGATTTTGAAAAGGTTGACCTGGTAGACCCGAAGACAGGCGAAGTACGCCAGTTAGATGGGTTCCAGTACGTCCTGCAAGCGTATTTCAGCCAGCTCCCCGGAGACTTTACCACCCGCACCTCTCTGGTAGACGCGGTTTTCTGCGTGCTTCTGGCCAATGCCAACCAGCCAATGAGTGCGCGGGAGATCGCGGAGCGGATACACCGCCCCACCGAGGTGGTGTTGAGAACATTGGGCGGGCCGCGTATTTATCAGGGGATTCGGCCCATCTTTGACGACGATTAGACGCACTTCTTTTTCAATGTCCATACCCAACAAAATCTCTTGAGCGATTTAGAAGTCGAAGTCAGGTTGTTTGCCGCGCTCCGCCGTTACCGGCCCTCGGCGGCCGCCGGCCCGCGCCATCACCCCTTCAAAGTAACCTTACCCTCTGGAGCCACCATCGCCACCCTGACGGCCCATCTCGGCATTCCGGAGGGATTGGTGAATGCGGCCGCCCTCAACGATGAGGCCGCCCCAGTGACAACCCCCCTGCACAACGGCGACCATGTGAGCCTGTTTCCGCCTACGGCCGGCGGGAATGGCAAAATCCGGCCGCAAATGGTGGGGAAACAAAGGTAACGATGCACATTTTTATTGCCGGCGTCATGCAGGGCGGACGCCACGACGACCAGCTAGACAGTCAGACATATCGAGTACGGATCACAGAGGCACTGCGGGCACACATTCCAGGCGTGACCATCACTGACCCCTGGGCGATGCACCCTAACAGCGTCAATTACGATGAGGAAACCGCCCGCCACACGTTCCTGAGCCTGACAAAACAGGCGGGGAACGCAGACCTCCTGATCGCTTTTCTACCCATTCCCAGCATGGGCACGGCCATGGAGATGTGGGAAGCGTATCAGGCCGGCGTCTACATCATCGCTGTCACGCCGTTTGTGCACCATTGGGCCGTCCGTTTCACCGCCAATGAAATTCTGCCCGATCTGGAGCACCTGCTGGCCTACATTAAAAACGGCCGTTTGCAGGAACTCGCCGCCAGAAGTGAAGTTGACGCCCTGCCAGGCACAAACTAGAATGGTTGTGAACCCGTTGAATCAGCCCCAGTAGCTCAAAGGATAGAGCACCGGACTTCTAATCCGTAGGTTGGGGGTTCGAGTCCCTCCTGGGGTATTGCAACAGACATTTCAAGAGTGTAGCCGCGATTCCCGGTAACCACGAGCAAGCGCCTGGGAATCGCGGTTGTGCGTATGGGCAGCCTGGTAACCCCGGTCGCTCATCGGATTAACACATGATTTTAGTAACCGGCGCAACCGGCTTCCTCGGACATCATCTGGCGCCCATGCTGGTGCAGGCCGGCTACCAGGTGCGCGTCCTGGTACGGCCGTCAAGCGATACGGGCTTCCTCAAGCAACTGGGCGTCGAGTTGGCCGTGGCCGACGACATCTGCGATGCGGCCGCGGTGACCCAGGCGTGCGAGGGTTGCCGCTCCGTCATTCATGCTGCCGGATTGTTTCGTTTTTGGGGGGATGACGCTGACTTTCACCGAGTCAATGTACAGGGAACGGAGACGGTGTTGCATGCGGCCGTGGCTGCCGTTGTGAAACGCTTTATCTACATCTCCACCGTCGCGGTAGTTGGCCGCATTCCCGACGGACAATGGATAGACGAGGACGCCCCCTGCCGGCCGCTGGGCCCATACCAGCACAGCAAATTACAAGCCGAGCGCCTGGCGCTGTCCTACCATCAGGAACACAGCCTGCCGGTGATCGTGCTGCGGCCAGGCGCCTACTACGGCCCCTGGGGACGGTACGGTTTCAACCGCCTCTTTTTTGAGGAGCCGCTGCACGGCTGGCGCATTAAAGTGGACGGCGGCCGCCATATCACCTTCCCCGTCTACGTGCAGGATGTCGCCCAGGCCATCCTGCTCGCGCTCGATCGCGGCCGCCCCGGCGAAGTGTACAACATCTGCGATGACCCCATCAGCCACAACGATGCCAACGCCATCATCAGCGATCTGGCTGGGATCGGCCGTTGGCGGGTCAATGTGCCGGCATGGGCGATGCTGCTTCTGGCCCGCATATGGACAGCGCTTTCCCGCTACACACACCATGAGCCGTTCTACCCTATCAATCTGGCTCCGTATGTGTTCCAGGATTGGCGCGTCTGCTCCCGGAGAGCCAGAGAGGTATTGGGGTTCCAGCCCACACCTTTTGCGAAAGGCGCGCAAATGACGTTAAAATGGTACCGGGAACAGGAAATCCTAAAACGACGCAAAGCCCCAGAGGTGACAATCCCTTAAAACGCACTGTACCAATGGTCGTTACATCTGGGAAAAGTGCCTATCACCTGAGTGGGCACTCACAACGAAGCCAACCAATTTCTTAACACCCAGCCTGGGAGAGAAAATGTCCATCAAAGTCTTCAGTGTGGCAGAAATGGTAGCCGCAGAGAAAGCGGCCGATGCTGCCGGCAATACATATGAGCAAATGATGGAAATCGCCGGGCGCAGTGTAGCCAACGCCATCATTGCACGCACTCCGGTGGAGGGCCGCCGTGTGCTGGTACTGGTGGGGCCAGGAAACAATGGGGGAGACGGCCTGGTAGCCGGCCGCTATCTGGCCCAGGCTGGAGCCGATGTCGCCATCTATCTCTACAAATCCCGTGATCCGGAGCAGGACGCGAACTTCGCTCAGGTGAAGGAAATGGGCCTTTTCATCATTGAAGCCGGCCTCGACCAACGGTATCGTGTGCTGCGCACCCGGCTGAATATCACCGACATCATGATAGACGCCTTGCTGGGCACGGGGGTATCCCGGCCCATCGGCGGTGAACTGGCCAACCTGATGCGGCAGGCACACGCCGGCATCGTTGAATGCAGGCGCATCGTGGCTGAAGACCTGCAGAGCAACCTGACCAGCATTGCCCGGCTGGATCACAGGCCCCCGGACCAACCCATCGTTGTGGCTGTAGACTGCCCCAGCGGGCTGAACTGCGACAGCGGCGCGCTGGACAGGCTGGCGATCCCGGCCGATCTGACAGTCACCTTTGCCGGGCCGAAACGGGGTCATTTCATCTTTCCCGGCGCGGCCGCCTGCGGGGAGCTGGTGGTGGCGGATATCGGGATCAGCGACGATTTGCCGGAAGTGCAATCAGCGTCGGTGCAGTTGGCCACGGCCGACCTGGCGCGCAGTCTGCTGCCAAAGCGCCCGGCCGATGGGCATAAAGGGACATTCGGTACGGCCGTCATCGCCGCCGGATCAAGCCAATATTGGGGCGCGCCCGTGCTGGCAGCACGCGCCGCTTACCGCGTTGGAGCCGGACTGGTCGCGCTGGCCGTGCCGGAAGCCATTCGCCCCACGGTGGCCGGGCAACTGCCTGAGGCGACGTACCCGCCAATTACCGATCAGGACACACTGGGGGAAAACAGCGCCCACGTGGTACAGAAACTTGCGGCAAGCAAGGCGCTGCTCGTCGGCCCCGGCATTGGTCAGGACGCAAGCGACTTCATCCACCTTCTGCTCGGCCACAGGCGGGTGGCAAACAGCAAGGAATTCATCAACGCGATTCTCAACGAACTGGACGAAGCGCCGGCTCTGCCCCCATTGGTTGTAGACGCTGATGGGTTGAATCTGCTGGCGCAGATTACCAACTGGCCCCGGTGCCTGCCCCCGCGCACGATTCTCACGCCGCATCCCGGAGAAATGGCCCGGCTGATTGGCATCCCCCTGGCCAACATGAAGCGGATTGACCGGGTGGAGGCGGCGCAAACGTGGGCGGCCGAATGGGGACACATCGTCTTGCTCAAAGGCGCATATACGATCGTGGCCGATCCCGGCGGCAAGACCCACATCCTCCCCTTCGCTAACCCGGCGCTGGCCGTTGGCGGCAGCGGCGACGTGCTCTCAGGGGTCATTGTCGGCCTGTTGGCGCAGGGCATGGAACCTTATGAAGCGGCCGTGCTCGGCGGCTATCTGCACGGTGCGGCCGGACAATTGGCCAGTGAATCCCTGGGAGATGCCGGGCTGTTGGCCGGGGAAATCGCGGATTGGCTACCGCAGGTTCGCCACCATTTGCTGACGGCACGGCCGTCCCTTTAGCCAAAGGCCGGTATTCCCCCTGCTTGACAGGCTCGCGCCCATTCTTATAATTCCATTCAATCGAAACAACGCAACACGTTGACCGGGATGAGTAACTGTTGGGCCTGTACCAGAGAGTTGGTGGCCGGTAGGCTGGAAGCCCCGACGACAAAAATAACGGTGAAAACCACCCGGGAGTGATCCTCTGAACGTTTCATGTGCTCTCTGTTGGCATGGGACCAGTAAGCGGATACGGTTGGCCCCGTTATCGGCCGTCAATGAGGGGCAGTATTGTTTGTTACAATACTGTTCGAAATTGGGTGGAATCGCGGCGCCGTCGCCCCAATAGGGTGGTGGCGTTTTTTTTATTTCGCATCACGTTTCACATACCACGTGTCACGTTTCACATATCGGAGGTTAAACAAGTGGAAAACAAAATTCCTGTTGGCGTATTGGGCGCCACCGGCACGGTGGGGCAGCGTTTTGTGCAGTTGTTAGAAAACCATCCCTGGTTTGAAGTGGTCGCAGTCACCGGCTCGGCGCGGACGGCCGGACGGCCGTATCGGGAGGGCGTGCGGTGGAAAATGAGCGGGCCGATTCCCATCTCAGTGGCGGATCTCATCGTTCAACCGACTGAACCCAACCTGGACATCGGCGGCGAGCGGCCGATACTCTTCTCCGCCCTGCCCACGGCCGAAGCGCGGGAATGGGAACCAAAGTTCGCCGCAGCCGGGTACGCGGTCGTCACCAATGCCTCAGCGTTCCGCATGACGCCCGATGTGCCGCTGCTCATTCCGGAAATCAACCCCGACCATACCGACCTCATCGCGGCGCAGCAGGCGCACCACAACTGGCCCGGCTTCATCGTGGCCAGCCCCAACTGCTCCACGACCAGCGCCGTGCTCCCGCTGAAGGTGTGGCAGGATGCATTTGGGCTGGAAGCGGCCGTCATGGTCACGCTTCAGGCCATCTCCGGCGCGGGTTATCCTGGCGTCTCCTCACTCGACATCATCGATAATGTTGTTCCCTACATCGGCGGTGAAGATGGAAAGCTGGAAACGGAGCCGAAGAAGCTGCTGGGCGCGGTTCGTGACGGGGCGCTGCATCTGGCTGATGTACACCTCAGTGCCCAGGCGAACCGGGTGCCGGTGATTGACGGCCACCTGGCCAGCGTCTCGGTCAAACTCGGTCGTCCTGCCGGCGTGGAGGAAGCCATTGCCGCGCTGGAAACATGGCAGGCTCCGGCCATCTGCCGGGAATTACCCACAGCTCCGGCACGGCCGCTCATTTACCGTCACGAACCGGATCGGCCGCAGCCTCGCCTGGATCGAGATGCCGAGAACGGCCTAGCCTGGACTGTCGGCAAGGTGCGAGAATGTAACGTGCTGGACTTACGTTATGTAGCTATTACGCACAACACGCTGCGCGGCGCGGCCAGCGGCGCGATCCTCAATGCGGAATTGCTTGTGGTACAAGGGTTCCTGACCAGGTGACAGGGTGGCAAGGTGATAGGGTGACAGGGTACCCCCCCATCTTGTCACTCCTCACCTTGTCATAGCATCACGGCTCATAGCTCAATTGATTACTTCGATGCACGGTGACCACTTGAACCACGGTGTTGCCGATTTGCAGGGGCAGCGGATCGCCGTTGGCGTCGGTGAACGTCAGCATGTCGTGACGATCTTCACGGCGCCAGGCGGCCTCATAAGCAAACCCGTCACGGAAAACCACAGCACGGCCACTTCCCCAAAGCTGGATTTCCAGGGAGAGCGCCACGCAGACGCCGTTCGCGATCTGCTCACAAATGGAAGGGTCTTCAACCGTGATCGCGAACACAACGGCCACATTGCGGTAGTTTACCTGCTCGCCAGTGTTGGCATCCCGGTGAATTTCGCCATCTGACCAACGCCAGTAGCGGCCGTTTTCCGGGTCATAACGCCATTCCACAATCTCCGAAACATAATCAATGGTGATATGAGTGGCCGGCTCGCCCCCATCCGGCGGCACGCTGCTGAACTGCATATTATTTTGAAAAACAGGGGGCACATTCTTCCCCCGCCGGTCCAGCCCGGCCCACAAGCCCTCAGGATGCGCGTAAAGCGTGTGCTCGTACGGTTTATCTGCGCCGGTGCGATAATATCCATCTTCTGATGAAAACAGGAGGCGGCCGCGAAAATCAGATTGAGCTAACCGCTGTGACACGCCCTCACTGGCCCCAGAGTAGCACAGCCCCGCATCGTACATGGCCGGCAATTCCACGTCAATGAGGCGCGCGCTGCGAATAGGGCCGATGTCGGGCGGGATCTTACCGTAGAAAATAGCCGTGAAACGGGTCAACCGCCCTTCAGTCACGTGCTCAAATAGCAGATCGGCGTCATTGATGCCTGACTGCGGCCGTGTGAATTCTGCCGGTGCGTTGGACAGTTTGCACGCGATCGGCCGCCGTTGGAGGACGGCCGCATCCGCCATCAGTTCACCCGTCAATGGGTTGCGCCCCGTACCAAAGTCGGCCGCTGTCATCAACAGCACCGGCTCCGGCGTGGGCGACGCATCCGGAAAGGGGAGCTGCGTGCTGGTGGGAACCGGGGGCAGCGTCGGCGGCGGGGGCAGCGTCGCCATGCCCATTACCTTCGGCGTAGACGTCACCACGGTCAACGCTCCTCCGGTGGCCCCCACCGGCATCACGGTCGGAGGTGGAGACGGCAAAGGCGTCGGTACCGTATCCCGGCAGGCAGAGAACGATAAGACTCCGCACAATATCGTGATAGCAAGCATCTGGTTTCTCATCAGTTTCTCCCCTTCGCGCAACGGCCGCTCCCAAGGCAACCGCTGCACCATGCACGATCAAAGGGTTCGGTGAAATGAACTTTGCAGTTTGCCGGTATTCAACAAGGGGTTAATGGGGCAATTCCCACTCACGAATTACTCCATTATCAATTACCCAAATACCGAAGTTATAAACAGGCGATCCCAAAACATTGTCAATCCCCCGCCCAATATTTGTCAAGGCCAATTTGGCGCGCCTGGTTGACCCAATCGGCACAACTCTCACAGCCTCCCAGTGCTGGCCATGACCCTGTTCCTATAGCCTTCTTCCCTGCTTTAGATGCATAGTTAAGGGTATCTTCGCCCTCGAGAGGGGAATCGTATCCAAACCCGTACCAGAAAAGTGAGCGCCCGCCGCGTCTGCAACAGGATTTTGCGTCTCGATTACACATCGGCAATTCGTGGTTAACAAAGAAGACCAGAATAGTTAAGTGCGTCACGGTTTAACATTTAAGAAAGGAAAACCATGACACCGCCAAACACTTAATTGTACATTGACTACAGACAGCAAAAGGAGCACACAATGAAAAAGTTGTCTATTCTGTTCATTCTATTCGCCATACTGTCGGTTGGTTGTCAAAACGGCCGCAACACACCGGCCGCGCCAACCAGCCCCCCGGCCGTTTCATCAGCCATCCCCACCCCGACCACGGCCGCTCCTGCAACTGATACGCCGGACACTGCTACGCCTGAAACCCAGCCGCCTGCTCCGCAAGCGGGCGCTGTTGAAGCGCTGCCGGACGGCGGGGCGCGGCTCATAACCGGCGACGGCCTCAGCCTGACGCTGGACGCCGCAGGGCAGGTGACTGCCCTCACCCTGAATGGCGACACCCTTCCCCTGGCGGCCGCGCCTCCACTGTGGGTGCGCGATCTCACCTCGGCGGCCAAGCCGGATGCGCCTAATCTGCTCGCCAATCCCAGCTTTGAAGCGGGTGACGCTGGTTGGCCGCCGATGATGCAAAACAAGACCACGTTGGAAATCACCACCGAGACGGCTTACGAGGGCGCGCACGCGCTGGCGATCCGCTCCGTTGATGAGGGCGGCCAGGGCGCGATCATCAGCGACCCAGTTCCGGTCACGCCGGGCAGCCGGTACCGCGTCTCCGCCCATTTCCGTATCGAATTCGGGTACGTAGACGAATCAGGCAACCCTACCTTCTGGCAGGACAGCCTGTATGATGGAGAACGCTTGACAACTGGCCTCTATTTGCAATGGCTGGATGAAGCCAACGCCCCTTTGGATAAAGCGCCGCAACTGGCGGCCACTCTACACTGGAATGCCCAGGAATGGCATAAAATTACCCGCGAGGTAACCGCACCGGCTGGAGCGGCGGCTGTGCAAATCATCGCCGGCGCCAAACCAGTCACCGGCGCAGTCTGGATCGACGATCTGGCCTGGATTGAAAGCCCTGAAATGGAGCAACCGGTGACCGGCGCATTGGAAATTGCCGCCGATCACGTCGTCCAACGGGGTGAAGTGGCCGGCCTGCAAGTTGCCGTCACCTATCGACCCGATGGTGACCATCTTGCCATCACTACCTCCTTCACAGAAACAGGCGGGGCTGCGCGCGCCTTTGACGCCGCCTGGGGGCTGCCATTGGATGCCGGCGGCTGGACCTGGTGGGACGGCCTGCGCGAAAGCCGCACCGTCACTGCCGGACAGGAGTATGCGCGCGCCGTCAGCGCGGATATCATGGGCTATCTGCCTATTTCACTCTACCCATATGCCGCGCTGGAGAATGGCACGCGCAGCCTGTCATTGGCCTTGCCGCTGGATTCTCCGCGCTATGTGCTGTTGCATTATGACGGGGTGAACAAGCGGTACGAAGGGCGCGCCCATCTGGGCATCAGCCCGGCCGCCACCAAGCTGAACAACTCCGCGGACTTTACCCTGCTGTTGTACCAGAGCGATCCTGCATGGGGCTTGCGCGCGGCCGCCGATAAACATGCCGCTATCAACCCCGACTGGTATGACACCCCAGCCGACATGTCCTCATACAGCGGCTTTGTCCGCGAACATTTCTCTGCCACCGGAAGGAAAGGGCAGCGGTTGCGGGAATACGATAACGCCAATGTGTACGCCGCTCAATACATTGTTTTCGAACTCCCCATCCACATGGGAGACGAGAAATCCCCCTCACCCTCCTTCACAGAGGCGCGGCAGTTCCTGGATGATCAGGTCAACGCCGGATACGTCAAGGCAGGCTTTCCTGTCTCAGCCATCTGTGACACGGCCGGTGAGCCTCACCTGAAAACCGTCGGCGTCTTTCCCTGGTCAAATGGGAAATGGGAAGCGATTTGGATACCGAACATGGACCCCGACCTGCCAGACGGTTACGGGACGCGCAAGTTGGATGAGTTGGAGACGCTGCTTGCTGAAACAAGTCAGGCTGGGTTGACGCTGGATGGCATCTTCATTGACAATTTCATTTCCACCAGCACCATTGACCTGTGTCCTGCGCATCTGGCTGCGGCCGATCTCTCACTTACCTACGAGCCGAACACGTACCAACCCGGCACCCATACGGCATCGGCTGGCTGGGAGTTCCTGGTCGCCCTGCGGGCTTTGTTGGATGCTCAGCCCGCGCCCTATCGCAGTATCAGCATCAATTTCTGGGCGCTCAACATTCCCTCTCTGCTGATACCCTACATTGACGCCTATGGCGGCGAAGGGGCTTCGGCCAAAGGCTCAAACTGGACGCCCGACATCCTCGATTACCGCATGGCCACCGCCATGGAACGGCCGCGCCTGTTCGCCAACCAGCAGCCCAATCCTACTTTGGCGCAGGTGGAAACGTACATCCAGGAAGCGCTTTTTTACGGCGTTCGTCCCGACCGAGGAGACAATGGTGAGAACTGGCCCACCGATTCAAGCGCCCTGTTAACACAGGCTCAACCGGAAGCAGAAGCCTTGCTGGGCCAGGGGTGGCAGCCCATCACCCTCGCTCACACAAACCATCCTGATGTTTGGGTAGAGCGTTTTGGGACAACCGCCTTCACGACGCATAATTGGGGCAACTCGTCTGCCAAATTCACGCTCACCATTGATCTGGCAGCGTTAGGCTTGAGCGCAGAAACCTTTACCGTCACTGAATCGTTAACAGGCAAGAACGTGGCCGCAACGGTAACCACCAACGGCGCGCTGCAAATAAGCGGCCATTTGGACCCGGATCGCACGGCCGTCTACTGGTTACGGCCGTAAGAAGCCATCTACTCCATAAAGCACGAGATGTTTATTGATGAAACCTGCCACTGCTGTCATCATTTTGCTCGCTCTACTAGGGCTGGGCTGCAAGTTGAGCGCATCGACCGCTCCGCCCACCGCAGAAACGACCGTGCCGTCCCCAACCACTTCTGTCCAGCCCGCCACGAGCAATACACAACCGGAGTCTGCATTTGATCCCGCCAAACTCGGATCCACAGAAAAGGACGTCACGTACTGCACTATGGACGGGGTTGAACTCAAAATGGATCTCTACTTCCCCACCCATGCCGAATCCCCTTTCCCAGCGACGGTATACGTTCATGGCGGCGGCTGGGTTAGCGGTGATAAAACGAGTGGGGTGGGCGTCCGAGACATCCGCGAGCTTACCAATCGGGGCTATCTGGTTGTTTCGCTTGACTACCGCCTTGCGCCCCAATACAAATTCCCGGCCCAGATTGAAGATGTGAAATGTGCCATCCGCCAATTGCGTGCCCATGCGGCCGCTTATGGACTTGATCCTGACCGGATTGGTGTGTGGGGCGGCAGCGCCGGTGGACACCTGGTTTCGCTGCTGGGAGTGACCGATGAGAACGCCGGCTGGGATGTGGGTCAATACCTCGACCAATCCAGCCGGGTGCAGGCAGTGGTTGATATGTTTGGTCCGGCCGATTTGTCGCTGTTTCAGGAAGATTCCAACAACTTAATGAAGCGTGCTTTCGGCGCAGAAACACGAATGGATGCAATCATCGCCGCTGCCAGTCCGGTCACTTATGTGACCAGCGACGACTCTCCCTTCTTAATCCTGCACGGAACCGAAGACGGGGTGGTTTCGCTTGAACAATCAGAGGTGTTGTACGACGCCTTAACCACAGCCGGCGTGCCCGTAGAGCTGGTAATTGTGGAAAACGCCGGGCATGGCTTCATACCAGTCAATGGGGCGATTAACCCCAACCGGCAAGAGATCACCCGAATGATCGCCGATTTCTTCGACCAGTATTTGAAGTGACGCTGCCCAGACAAGCGATAGAGATAAGCGAGCGAATGTCATGAAACGATTCCTGACTCTTCCGGCCGTTCTGATTTTAGTAGCGCTGGCCTGCCGCCTGACCGGGCAGGATGCGCCTGGTACCCCCACACCATCCCCCATCTTGGGAGACTGGTTCTTCAAAGGCTGCGCCTTTCTGGACAGCAACGGCAATGAAAAATTGGACGCTGCCGATGCGCCCATCGAAAATGCTTTGTTTACCATGAATATCAACATCGGCGCGGGATTCGGCGGCCGCACTGATGCATCCGGCTGTACGGTGGTCACCATTCCCGGCGGCAGCAGTGAGGACATCTATCCGGCTACGGCAAAAATGACTGAACCGGACGGCAGCGGATACACCCTCATCGGCGCGGCCGTGCGCCGCCTGGATTATCCGGACACCCGCTCTGATTTTCTCTTCTCTATGTCTGCCGCATCCCCATCACCGGCAACGGCCGATTTCACCATCACCCTTGGCCCGCCAGACGGCGGCACGATTCGTCCCTTGTTGGGCGTCAACGCCGGCCCTATGCCCGCTGGAACCGATCCCGGCAATGCAGACCTGACGGAAGCGTACCAGACAATTGGTGTGACCATGATCCGCACCCACGATTTTTACGGCCCCCTGGACATGGCCACCCTTTATCCCGACCCAATGGCCGATCCCGCCGACCCGCCCTCCTATGACTTTGCCGACAGCGATGAACAATTTGCCGCCATCCTGGCCGGGGGCTTTGAACCTTACCTGCGCCTGGGTAATTCGTACAACAACTCCCAGGCCCCCGCTAATCCTGAAAACTGGGTGCGCGCGGCGGTGGAAGTAGTGGGCCATTACCGCCAGATGGCCGCTGCTGCCGCCATCCCGTTACGCTACGTGGAAATCTGGAACGAGCCGGACAACCGCCACTTTTGGGACGCCGACCGCGTTGCCTTCTTCGACCTGTTCGCCCAAACTGCCCAGGCGCTCAAACTCGCGTTTCCCGACTTAAAAGTCGGCGGGCCTGGCCTGACCCCTGCCGGTTTCCTGGCTCCACAGGGGCAGCAATACACCCAGGACTTCCTGGAGTACATGCAAAGCAAAGATGTCCCGCTGGACTTTTTCTCATGGCATGTCTACTCCAACGATCCAAACGACTTCCTGAATGGATCCCGCTTTTACCGCGAACAACTGGATGCGCACGGATATACGGCCGCCGAAAGCCACATCAGCGAGTGGAATACGCAGTTCAAAGACCCGGCGACTGATGATATTTCTGTGCGTACCGGCGCGCGCGGCGCGGCTATCCTGAGCGCAGCCTGGATTGCCTTGCAGGGGGAAAGCGTGGATGTTTCTACCTTCTACCGGGGCAACGATCCGGCGATGGACGCGCCCCATTTCTTCGGTATGTTCTACGCGGACGGACAACCCAAGCCCGCCGCGCTGGCGTTCTCGCTGTGGGCGCAATTGGCCGCCCATCCGCAGCGGCTCTCACTGAGTGAAGCAGGTGGTGAACGTTCCCCCTTGTGGAATATGGCCGGGCAAGACGCGCGGGGCAACATCGCCGTGTTAGTGGCTAACCCCACTGAGAACCACCTGAGCTATGCTTTGGCCGGTTTGCCGGGCGAGGCGCTCATTATCCGGCAGATAAGCGACCCGGCCGCTGAAATCGACACCTTCCCCGCCTTGGCCGCTGCCATTGAAATCAGCCCCAACACCGTACAGTTGGTGACTTCAGAACCGTGAACAAGATCCATTTCACCTGGAGGGAGACAGCATCATGAAGCGCCTACTTATTTCTCTCATCTTCATTGTTTTACTGAACATGGGATGCAGCGCGGGCCGCAAAGCATCCCTACCGCCGGGAAACGGGCCGCCCGCGCCTGCCTTAAGCACACTGTCTCTAGTCACTGCGACGCCTGCCCCAGTCGGCCAACTTCCCGCCTCTAACGCCGCCTGCGGTGACAATATCTGTGATGGGCCGGAGAATGCGCAGAGCTGCCCCCAGGATTGCACAGCGGCCGTCACATCGCCGGAAGAACCCCCCCCTACGGTAGAAGTTGGAAGCCCCATTACTTATGAACCGGGCGACGAGCCAGATACTTATTGGGTAACCAACCCGACCAGCGGAGCGCGGCTGTTTGTGCGTGTGCTTCACCCGTCCGATTGGGCAGGAGAGCCGCGCCCCGCTTTGATTCTCGTCCCCGGGGGGAATGGCTTCAGCGCCGATTTCTTGCGCCCGCCTCGCAATGCGGCTACCCGCATTGCTGATGTCGGCTTCACTGTGGTTATCTTCGACCCCGACGGCCGTGGCCACAGCGAAGGCGGCGAAGATCAAAATGGGTTTATCCAACAGGACGGGCTGGCCGCGGTCATCCAATTCGCCGCAACACTGCCCGAAATAGACGCAGCGCAGATTGGGGTGATTTCTTTCTCATTCGGCATCACGATGGCCTCTGGCGCATTGGTCCGTTATCCTGGCCTGCCGGTACAATTCCTGATCGATTGGGAAGGCCCCGCAAACCGGAATGACACCGGCGGCTGCGACGCCGCCCATACCGGACACCTGGCTGGCGAGGTTGCCTGTGATGATGAAGCCTTTTGGGCCGAACGCGAAGCTTCCACGTTTGCTCTCACCCTTCAGGTTCCTTACCTGCGCCTCCAATCAGAGAAAGATCACGTCCAACCTGACTACGAACACACGTTGTTGATGATCACCAATGCCACAGCCTCAGCATATGGCGGCAGCGGCATCGCTCCCTGGACTAGATTAAACGACCTGCCCCCCAATACAGTTTATACGGTCGATACCTTGCCCGCTATGATGCCGGAAGACCAAGACCAGCAACTAGATACGCTGGTCGCCCAGTATGCACAGGAGCTGCTCGAATTTCCCTGAGTGGAAGCTGCGCAGAGGTGATGATCCAGATTAAGTGTGTCACGGTTTATCATTTAAGAAAGGACAACCGTGACACCGCGAGGTTTGGCGATTTATTCTGCTGATTTTATTTATGAGATAAACCGCCAAACACTTAAACATTAGGAAAATCCTCATCACTTTCCGGAACGAACCATAAGGAGCTTGTGCACTTCTGATGAAAACTATCTATTTCCGACGAATCGTTTCCCTTCTTCTGTTATTTACGGCCGCTTGCGGTAGAACACCCGCGAATCGTCTAGCAACAGAAACACCCGTCCAACAAACGCCGCCCCCTGGGCAAACCATTGACGCCAACACGGGGAAGAGCGACCAAAGTTCAGGGGGAGACACACCTTCCGCCCCTGCACCATCTCAGACGGCCGATGTTCCTCCACTATATTTCTTTTACGTGAATCACACTCATCTGGATGGAGACCACTGGCCATATACGGACGCCAGCCTGACGACTATTGACACAAACGTGGCCGACAATATGCTGTTTACCATCGAGGGTATCTCTGAGCTGCTTGACCGCTATGGCGTAAAAGCCAGTTGGGAAGTGGTTTACGGAACGGCTCAAGGGTTGTGCAGCTACGAAGGAGAAACCCACATTTTCCAACGCTTGACGGCCGCCGGACACGAGATGGGCCTGCATGTCCATTCGGCCGCAGATTACGACCGCGATTACGACGCGCTTCACGACGTCTGCGGCCTCACGCCAACCATTACATCCGGCCTGTTATTGGCAGGCGGTATGGGGAACCCGCAGGCTGGGGCCGCAACCGGCATTCAGACAAACCTGGACCTGGGAATCCATGTGGCCACGATCGGGTTTGGACACAGCCGGCTGGTGCGTAACTGTCAGGGAGAACTTGGCGAGCGCGGCCAAGCACTCGCAGCAGCCGGAGTGATGCTCTTCCCCTGGCGGCCTGATTGGCAATCAGGAGATCTCTGTTCAGATAACCCGCAGGCGGGGTTTGCATTCGTGGATCACCTGGATATGGAAACTTGGACAGGGGCTAAAGGCAACCAGCAAGCTGATTTGCTGACCGACGCTGACTTTGACCGCTTGCGCGCCCAACTGGACACAGCTCTGACCTTCATGGACAATGAACGGCCGCAACAGATCGCTGCGTGGGGCTTCGTGACTCACCCTATGGAGTTTATGGTTGAGAACCAGGGAGAGAACGGCCCCGATCCGGCGTCGCTGGCTGCCCTGGAGCACTTTCTGGCCTATGTAGATGAACAGCACGCCCAAGGGCGCATCATCTACGCAACCGCCAGTGAAATCGCCAACCTGGCTTTTTCCGGTCAATGACCATGTGATGTTCAGGCAATCACCTGTTTTTTTCCTGGCTTCATTTCCTAACACAGGAGGTCATCTCATGAAGCGAAATGCGTACGTCTTCACCATCCTCATCTGCCTCTCTCTGGCCTGCAACCTGGGAACAACGGTCGCGCCTACGGCTCAGCCTGCATCAGGTGGGCAATCGCCTGATCAGGGCGACCGCTGCGGTGATGGAGTGTGCGAAGGGCCGGAAAACGGGGGTAATTGCCCGGTTGATTGCACCGCGGCCGACCAGTCCGGGGCGGTCGCAGAGCAGAAAGCGCAACCCGCACTCGCCACCGATGATGTATACTTGTGGGTTGAGCAGTCTGCCTTTTATCAAGGCACATCCGATGAGTGTTGGTACGATCCAGACACCCACAGGAGCAAATTAACCAACGACAGCGTCTTCAAGGTCTTGCCGGCAACGGCCGATGGCTCCGTCCAGGCGCCGCTACTCTTCACCATTATCGTACACATCGAACCGGCCCAAGAATATGCCACACTCCAGGCTTATCTGCGTGATCGCAACCGCGTGACGCGCATGGCTGAAATGTTGGCCGCGCATGGCGGCAAGCTGACTATCCAGACCCAGCGTCCATTCATCACTACGTCTCAGGCAGAAGGTGACGACATCCACCGGCATTGGGAAGGTCTGGGACACGAGATCGCCATCCATTTTCATGAAGATCGATATGTGAAGGGAGCATTGCACGGTGCGCAAGCACCTTTTGAGGAGTGGGTGACTCAGTTGAGCGGCTTGGGCGCCGAAATCCAGGGCTTGGTGGATAACCCAGTCGTCACCTGGTCGGGTGGGAATCTGTATGAGCAAATCTATCAGGCGGCCGCACAGGCAGCGCTTTCGGTGAACACCAACTATAAAGACCCTACCATGCAGGCAGTTGATCCGGTGTATTTGACCGTCAGCCCCTGGCGGCCGCGCGGTCTGGCCGCCAGTACGGGAGGGGCGGCGCACGATCCAGACGGTCCGGTCGTGTATCTGCCGGCCGGTATGTATCCCGCCCATTGCGATAAACCGGCGGCCGTGCCACGGCCGTACACCACACAAGGGTTCGACTATATCACCACTGCGCTGATTCATTCGCTGAATGTCGCCCGCTCCGGCTATGTGAACGTATCGTATACCACATTCCATCCCGGCGATTTCCGCACTCCGGAAGATGATGAGCATGAATTTGCCCGGTGGGATGAGTGGCTGACGAAAGTGTTTGACCCGTTGGTGGCAGACGGCCGTCTCCAATGGGCGACCGCATCCGAAATGGCACACGCTTTCGCAGATTGGGAAGCCAGGTAAACAAGCGGCTGAAGCGTGGAGGATGAATGATCATGACACACAAGCCAGACGACTTCCGCCTGATCTACCATTGGCGGGCGGGGAGCATGCCCCCGCCCTATCACTATGAGTACACCATCCACCTCGGGCCAGGCTCCAGCGGGGAAATAATCTTCCATCCGGATTATCCAGCCCATGAGCCACCCGTCTGGAGAGAAACGTTCTCCATCACTAAGGAACTCCTGGATCAGCTATATGCCTTAATGATCTCGCAAAATATTTTTCGGCAGCACTGGACGGTGAAGGAAAACGCGCCTGTGGGTGGCAGCCAGGATTGGCTGGAAGTTATTGCAGATAAGCATCGTTACAACATACCGGCTCGGGCCGAGGAGCGGGAACGACTAGCAACCATCTATCGCGCAATTCGAGACCTGGTGCCCACGCCCATTTGGGATGGCATGATGGCCCGGCGCGAGCAATTCAAAGAGGGATACATATAATGACTCCCCCATTCCCATTCATCCCAGATAACAACTGAGAGTGAAACACGCCCCTGCGCGTGACGTTCCTTACAGCTTGGTGTTGTCACACCTAGGCACAATGTCGGGTAAACTGCAAAATGTATCCGGGCGAAAACGACGCCATTTCTCTGCGGTTTACTCAGGGAAAGCGGAAGATTTACTTTGTTGAATTTGTGATTATTTTTCCCGCTTTCGCCCAAACAGGAGCGTGTTATGCGAAAAAAGTACGGCCGCATCGTCGGTTGGGGCGCTTATGTCCCAGAAAAAATCGTCACCAACTTCGATTTAGAAAAAAGCCTCGATACCAACAACGAGTGGATTGTGCAGCGCACAGGCATCCACCGGCGCCGCATCGCCGCTCCACATGAGACCACGTCTACCCTCGCCTACGAGGCGGGCAAGGCCGCTCTGAAAAAGGCTAACCTGGCCCCCACTGACCTGGACCTGATCATCGTTGCGACATCAACCCCTGATCACCTGACTCCACCGGTGTCCAGCCAGGTGCAGCACTTGCTGGGAGCAACCAATGTCCCCGCCTTTGTCCTGGTGACCGGCTGCACCGGCTTCATTTACGCCCTGGTGACCGCGCAACAATTTATTCGCGGGGGCAGCTATCGCAATATTCTGATCATTGGCGTCGAGCTGTTGAGTCGCCATATTGACTGGGAAGACCGGGCCACCTGCGTCCTCTTCGGCGACGCAGCCGGGGCAATGGTGATGCAGGCAAGTGATGAGCCATGCGGTGTGGCCGGATTCGAACTGGGATCAGACGGCGCCGGCGCGAAGCATATCGTGGCTCCGGCCGCAGGCACGGCCGAACCGGTTAACGAAACCACCTTTACCGAGCGGCGGCAGTTTATTCGCATGAACGGCCGCGAGGTGTTCAAATTCGCCACGCGCATCATCGGCAAAAGCAGCCAGCGCGTGCTCGATGAAGCCAACCTGTTGCTGGGCGACATTGACTGGTTTATTCCCCATCAGGCCAACCTGCGCATCATCAAGGCGGCCGCCAGGGGGATGGGCGTCTCGTTAGACCGCTTCATCGTGAACATCCACGACTATGCCAACACATCGGCCGCTTCCATCCCATTGGCCATCTGCGAAAACGTGAACAGCGGCCGGATTAAGTTGGATGACAGGTTATTGCTGGTCAGCTTTGGGGCCGGCCTCACCTGGGCCACGGCCGTTCTACAACTCGCTCCCACCCAAGACCCGCTGCGGCTCCGGGAAACGGCGCGCGCGGCAGCCAACGGCCACTTTCACAATTAGCTGAAACAGCCAAGAAACGGATTGACAGCAGTCCGCCTCTGGCTATAATAGCAATCGTCTAGCCCTGGTGGCGGAATTGGTATACGCGGTAGGTTGAGGGCCTATGCCTTTCTAGGCGTGGAGGTTCGAGTCCTCTCCAGGGCATCAATTAGGCGTCAGGAATCGTTCTTCCTGACGCTTTTTGTTTGTTTACTTGATGGGGGGCGAGCTGGCGCGGCCGTTATCCGTGACGTTCGTATTCCTTGAGCATCAGAGACAACCCTCGGGCCAGGCTGGTCTGCGGCCGGTAGCCAAGCAGCGACTGTGCCCGGCTGATGTCAGCGACCAGGCGCGGCACGCCCCCCGCCTTCTCCCGGTTGTAGATGCGGTTGACTCTGTGCCCGGTCACCCGTTCTATCTCACTCACCAACTGCTCCACACTCGTCTCAATGCCGGTGCCGACATTGCAGATCCGACGGTTCACGCCGCGAACGGTGGCGGCGCTCACCATCGCATCGACCACGTCCGTCACATACACAAAATCGCGCGTCTGCTGACCATCCCCGAAAATAACGACGGAACCGCCGGTCAACGCCTGGTGCAGAAAACGAGGAATGACTGGGGCATGGGAATTGGGCAAACTCTGCCGCGGGCCATACGCGTTGAAAATACGGAGAGCCACCGTCTCGATGCCCCACAATTCGCCGATGGTGTGAATATACTGCTCGGCCGCCCACTTGCTCACCGCATAAGGCGAGTCAGGGTATGGCAGGTCATCTTCATGCACCGGTTGTTGGGGTTGACGGCCGTAAATCGCCCCGGAAGAGGTAAACACCACCCGGCGCACGCCGGTATCTCGCATCGCTTCCATCAGGCTGACAGCGCCGCCCACGTTGACTCGATTGTAGTCGCGCGGGTGGAGGATAGACTGGGCTACCGACACACGCGCCGCCAGATGATAAACGCAGTCAATACCTTGCAGCAATGACCACAAGAGGGGAATATCGTCCACATCTCCCTGAACGAACGCGATCAAGGGGTCGAGATAGCCTTGGTCGCCGTTGCTTAAGTCGTCGAGCACCGTCACCTGGTGCCCATCGGCCGCAAGGCGGTTGGCGAGCGCAGAACCCAAGAAACCGGCGCCACCTGTCACTAAAAACCGCATACATCACCTTTCTGCCTTGTTGAGAACTGGACTGGCCCAGTACCTACACACAATAATAACCTAGGGCAGCCGGGTTGAAAACAACGACCGGTTGCCGTCTCTCCCCATCGTGCATTATCATTCGCCCATGATCTGGCATCGTATCACTCACGTCGCAAAGCTGATTGTACTGGGTATTTTATTTATTCTCACGGTAGGGCCGGAATGGCCCGCGTTCGGAGACGAAGCGCATCGCCTGAACGGGCTGATCAAGCTGCGCCAGTTCGATTTCCTGGTATGGGAATTGAATGCGATTGGGAGTAAAGGGGAAGCCGCATTGGCCAGCGGTCATCCTTACCTGAGCGAGACAACCCGTCACGACATCGCATTAGATTTTCTTGAGCAGCTCCGGGCGATTCGCCAGCTTGAGGTAAAGATCACCCGTTTCTATATTGATCCCGCAGTGGCGAATCCGGACGCGGGAACGGCCGCGCTGCAAGCAGAGTTAGCGCAAGAGCGGGCAGCACTCACCCAAATTCAACCTTATGTCGAGGCAATCGTCCAAGACCAAGTGGCGGCCGTTCTAGCAGACGAAGGATTTCAGGTGTTAGGGCAGGCGTGGCCTCCGGTCATGATGCACGTCACTTCCCTGCCGCACCTTCTCATCGTATCGCCACGGGATCACATCGAGCGACGTTACGGCATTCCCCTGGTCAACGGCCTCACCACGCCGGAGAAGGAGGCGCTGGAAACGGCCGTCTTTGAAGAACTCAACCTGTCCGCATTGGTTGTCCCGCTTGACGGGCTGGGCACTTACCCGGCGATGATCGAGGAAACCAGCAACGTGAACCGGCTGGCTGAGGTCGTGGCCCATGAATGGGCCCACCACTGGCTCACCCCTTACCCGTCCACGCTCCAATACACGACCAGCGGCCAGGCGCGCACGATCAATGAAACCATCGCCTCCATCGTGGGTAAGGAAATCGGCCCTCTGGTTGTGGAACGCTTCTACCCGGATCAGCTCCCTCCTCCGCAAAAGGCAGCGGTCGTTCCTCCACCCCCGGATCCGGATGTAGAACCCCCGTTTGACTTCCGCGCTGAAATGGCAGAAACGCGCATCACGGCCGATCGTTTGTTAGCCGAAGGCAAAATCGAAGCAGCCGAGGCTTACATGGAAGAACGACGCCAGCTCTTCGTCGCCCACGGCTATCTCATCCGCAAGCTGAACCAGGCTTACTTTGCCTTCCACGGAGCGTATGCTGACGAGCCGGGGGAAGCCGGCAGCGATCCCATTGGGCCGACACTGCTTCAAATCCGCCAGGCCACCCCTTCCCTGCGCGCCTTCATGAAGCAGGTTGCCCCCGCCAGCAGCTACGAAGAGCTGAAAAGGATTCTGGAAAGCCTGTCCTCCAATTAACTGTTTGGCGGTATATTCTCAAAAAAATCACTGGAATAAACCGCCAAACCTCGCGGGGTCACGGTTTTCCTTTCTTAAATGATAAACCGTGACACACTTAAACCACTGCGATCTTCGCGTCCTTTGCGGTAAATTCTTATCTGAAACATGATAATGTCAACATGCACTAGCGATTGATTGCTGGCGATACGCGAGACCCATAACCATCACATGACTAATTCCCCGGTCTGGCTCACATGATCTGATCTTTATCCGCACGAATCGTGACTTTTGTCAGATGTACTTCCTCCCAGTCAAGAAGTAGAATAAATCGATACCTCATCTTAGGGCCAATCGGCCTACTTCAGGGGCAATGGAACAGGAACAATTTCGATGAAGCCAGACGGTAAGTACACCCCCCCTAGCCCCATCAACCCTGTTTCCATCTTACGCGCAATAATCCTCCTGATCGTTTTATATTTACTCACTTTCTACAGCCCCTCCCTCTTCCACGCGCTCGCCGAACTGTTCCGGATCGCCATCATGCTCACCATCTTTGTGGTCTTCTGGAATGCGCGCCGTTTCCTGGACAACGGGTATCTCTTCTTTATCAGCATCGCCTTTCTTTTCATCAGCGGGTTGGACTTGCTTCATGCATTGGCCAGTGAGGGGATGACGATCTTTCCTGGCCAGGATGCTGATCTGCACAGCTATTTATGGATTGCCGCCCGCTATGTTGAGAGCATCTCTCTGCTCATCGCCCCCTTTTGGGTGCGGCGAAAGCCCAGGACAACCTACCTCTTTACCGGCTATACAGTATTGACGGTACTCTTGCTCAATTCTATCTTCGTCTGGAACTTCTACCCCGCCAGTTACTTAGAAAAAACGATGTGGGGGTCTTTCATTGGCGTCAACGAACTCCTGATCACGTTCATCCTGCTCGCGGCCGCGTTCCGGCTTTATCAGGTCAGAACAACGTTCGCTCTCGACGTGTACCAGCTCATGCTCACATCCATCCTGCTGGCTGCGGCCGCTGAGCTTTTGTTCGCCTTTTACCCTAATAACCACTCGGCCCCCACCCACATCGCCCACCTGCTGCGGATCGCTTCCGTCTATCACGTGTATCGAGCGGTGGTGGAAACCGGGATCAAGAAACCCCACGCGCTCCTCTTTCGCAACCTTCAGCAGAACGAGACTGCTCTGCGCCTGAGCGAACGACGATATAAAGCGCTGTTTGAACAGACCAACGACGCTGTGTTCATCATCAGTCTCGACCTTGTTCATCAGGCAGTCAATGAACAAGCAGCCCGCATGCTAGGCTACTCCGTTCAGGAAATTGTGGGCCAGAAAGTGGAACGGTTCATCGCTCCGGAAGAGCTACCTGATTCGCAAAGACGAGCAGAGATGCTTTTCTCAGGCGAGAAGCTACCGGTCTATGAGCGGCGTTTCCTCCATAAAGACGGCTCCACCCGGTATGGGGAAATCAGTCTGGCGCTGATCAAAGATGAGCACGGAAAACCCAGCCACATACAAAGCATTGTCCACGATGTAACCGAACGAAAACGGGCCGAGCAAGTATTACAGGAAAGTGAAAATAGATCCCGCAGTATCATCGAACAATCCTACGATGGAATCGTCCTGGTGAATGAAAGGGGAGAAATCATTGAATGGAATCGAGGAGAGGAACGCATCACCGGCCTGACCCGATCCGAAGCCATCGGGCAAAAAGCATGGGACATACAGTTCAGGCTCACCCCATTCGAGCGACGAAATCGCACGTTTTATGAGCACGGAAAAAAGCTTCTACAAGATTATTTCAAGACAGGCACACCCCCCTGGTTAAACCAGGCTCGCGACATGAAGATTCGCCATACCAATGGAACCATCCGTTATATTCAGCAATTATCATTCCCAATTCCAACAAGTAAAGGGTATATGCTGGGCGGGATTGTTCGTAACATCACTGAGCAAAAGCAGGCAGAGGAAATATTACGCGAGAGTGAAGCGCGCTACAAAGCTCTGTACTCAATGGTCCGGTTAATGTGCGACAATGTACCTGATTTGATCTGGGCAAAAGATATGGAGAAAAAATATCTTTTTGCTAATAGGGCCATCTGCGAAAAACTACTAATTGCCCGGGATACTGATGAGCCTATTGGTAAAACTGATTTGTACTTTGCAGAAAGGGAAAGACAAGCGCACCCCGAAAATCCAGAGTGGCATACTTTCGGAGAAATCTGTACCGATTCGGATTCAGTAGTCATGAACAGCAAACAACCAGAACGGTTTGATGAGTTCGGAAATGTCCAGGGTGAATTTCTTTACCTGGACGTATATAAGGCTCCGTTCTGGAATGAGAAAGGCGAAATGATTGGAACAGTCGGCTGCGGCCGTATTGTGACCCGAGAAAAGTGGATTGAGGAACAGCGCAAGCAGGCAGAGAAAGCATTACGGGAAAGCAATCGCCGTCTGGAGCAAACGCTGGCCGAGCTGCGAGCCGCTCAAGAAAAGATGGTGGAACAAGAACGGCTGGCGGCCGTCGGGCAGTTGGCGGCCGGTATTGCTCACGAATACAACAATCTGATGGCCTCAATCATCCTTTACGCCGACCTGATACGCCGGGGGAATGACCTGACGCCTAAGCAACAAGAACACCTGGCAGTAATTCAAAAGCAAAGCCTGCGCGCGGCCAATCTTACCCAGCAATTGGTGGATTTCGCACGAAGGAGTTTGCTGCATAAAGAGGCGTTGAACCTCGTCGATTTTCTGGAATCGCTTCACCTTGTGCTCAACGACATGCTGCCCAAAAATATCCAGTTACAACTCTCTCTCCCCACCTGCGAGATGAGCGTCCATGCAGACCCGGAACGGCTGCAACAGGCAATGATTAACCTGGTTGCTAACGCCCGTGAAGCAATGCCGGACGGGGGAGACCTTCACATCAAGCTATCTTATACGCGCGTGACAGAGGGGGAGGATGTTCCCTGGCCCGCTTCTCCGGGCGACAAATGGGCGCAGATTACTGTGTCAGACACCGGGGCCGGCATTCCCGCGGACGTACTGCCTCATGTATTTGAGCCGTTTTTCACCACCAGAGCGCCGTTGGGTAGTGGCCTCGGTTTGTCGCAGGTGTATGGGATTGTGAAACAACACGAGGGTCATGTCAGCATGAAATCAGAAGAGGGGCAGGGTACCTGCGTTACGATTTATCTTCCCGTAAAGGCTTGACATTCGGCTATTCTCCCTGCAACAAGGCTCGCAGCAACGCGGCCGTGCGTGACGCTTCTGCCCAGTACGGCTCCTTCTCCGGCAGAGCCAGGTATGCTTCCAGGTCACGGAGGGCGTCCCGGTAGCGGCCTGATTCCTGGGCCACCAGAGCACGGTTTAGCAAGGCCGGGCCGTAAGCCGGGTCCTCGGCCAGCAAGGCATCAAAATCAGCCTGCGCCTCCTCCAGGCGGCCCAGTTCACGCCAGAGCAAAATGCCCCTTTCCAGCCGCGCCCGGCGGAAAGTCGGGTCCATGCGGTAAGCATGGCCAAAATAGTGAACGGCCGCTTCATGTTCCCGGCGCAAGTTATTCTTGATGCCAAAGTAACGGTGGAGGCCGCCCCAATTGTAAACCAGCCATGCCCAGAGGAATCGGATCATTTGTCAGACATCAAACGTCAAGGGGCCAGGTTCCAAATCAAACCTGGCCCCAGTTATCGTTACCCCTCGCTGCAAACTGCGGAGAGGTTACTCTCTTTCGCTGAGCCACTTCTCGGCCTGCAGGGCCGCGGCCGTACCTTGACCCACAGAAGTCGCAATTTGCCGGAAAACCGCGTCTTGAATCTCACCGGCGGCAAAAACGCCGGGTACGCTGGTACGCATCAACTCATCTGTGATGACATACCCGTGTTCATCCAGTTCCAGATGCCCTTCCAGGAACTTGCTGTTGGGAAAGTGGCCGATGAAGATAAACACGCCATCGGTCTCCAACTCACCGCTTTCTCCACTCTTTAGATTGGTTGTCTTGATCGACTGCACCACGCCGTTGCCCACGATTTCGTCAATCACCGTGTTCCACACAAATGAAATTTTCTCGTTAGCGAAAGCGCGCCTTCGCAGGGCTTGCCCGGCGCGCAATTCATCACGCCGGTGAATGATGCGCACGCTGCTGGCGAACTTGGTGAGGAAGATGCCCTCTTCTAATGCGCTGTCGCCGCCGCCGACGACGACGATGTCCTTGCCGCGGAAGAAAAAACCGTCGCACGTGCCACAGTAGCTCACGCCACGGCCGATAAACTCCTCTTCGCCCGGCACGCCTAAACGGCGCGGGGAAGCGCCGGCGGTGACGATCACGACATCCGCCTCATACTCTTTGCCATAGGTTTTGATGTAAAATGGCGACCCATTCGTGAAATCCACCTCGACGACTTCGTCAAACTCGATGCGCGCGCCAAAGTGTTCCGCCTGTTTCTGCATCACCTCGACCAGCTCGGGGCCGGTCAGCGTTTTCTCTTCCGAGTAGAAACCGGGGTAATTTTCCACTTCGGCCGTAATCGCAATTTGCCCGCCTACCTGATTCCCGGCAATCACGACCGGGTTTAATGCAGCGCGGGCGGTGTATAATGCGGCCGTCAAGCCAGCCGGCCCTGAACCAATGATAACAACACGTTCTCTTTCCATCTTCCTTATCTACCTTTATGTAATGTAGTCGTAGCAGTTCCTGTGGAACTCATGTCCGTTTTGAAGTAGGGGCATTGATCCCCCCCGTTTAGACGAATGAGTGCCTCGCTTTCTTACTGTCCTCATCCATTGGTCGCCAGCGGCAGGATCACGGTGAAGGTCGTCCCCTCACCCACTACGCTCTCAACCTCGATACGGCCGTCATGGGCCTCCACGATCTTCTTGGCGATAGCCAATCCCATGCCGCTCCCTTCCGACATATCCTCGCTCGTGGGAATGCGGTAAAAGCGATCAAAGAGGCGTTCGATGTCACGCGGCTCGATGCCTCGCCCGGTATCAGTCACAGAAATTACGACTTCATCCGGCAAGTAGATCACCCTCACAACAATGCGGCCGTGATCGACATTATATTTTATCGCATTGCTGACCAGATTGAGCAATACTTGTTTCAACCGATCGTGGTCCCCGATCAGTTCCGGTACAGCCCTGGCCTCGGTTTCTTCCGGCAACTCGGCCTGAAGTGTCAATCCCTTGGCGGCCGCCTGCGGCTGCGCGATCCGCACTACCTCTTCCACGAGGTCGAACACATCCACCGGCTTCCGTTTCAGGCGGACGCGCCCGGATTCCAGGCGGGCGAATTCAAGAAAGTCCATGGACATCCGGGAAAGACGCATGGATTCTCGTTGGATCATGCGCGCCAGCTCTGCATGTTTTTCGACCGGGACATCAGGGCGGAGCATCAATTCACTGGCGGCCGTGATGGCCATCAGCGGCGTCTTGATCTCGTGCATGATTTCCGCCAGGAGATCAGACTGATGAAACAAATGGGCATTGACGATGGCCACGGCCGATTGGGAAGCCAACGCTTCCATCAAAGCAATATCTTGCTCAGTGTACGGCCCCTCGTCCAATTTATTGAGCACTTCCAACGCGCCGATGACCCCTTTTTTCGTGACCAGGGGTACAGCGAGCATGGAGCGGGTCACAAACTGCAAGCTCCTGTCCACCGTGGCATAAAAGCGATTGTCGGTCTGCACATCTCCCAACACCAGGGAACGGCCGTTGCGCACCACCCAGCCGGCGATGCTGCTGTCCAGCGGCACAACGATGTCTTGCGGGACCTCGCCTGCAGTCGAAGCGGCAAAAAACAACTGTCCGGTGGACTCGTTGACCAGCAAGATGGACGCTTTCTCCGTGTTCGTCAGCTCCGTGGCCACATCCATCACCATCAGGAGCAAATCCTCAAGATGGTACGTGGAGCTGAGACGAATGCTGATTTCCAGCAGCCGTTCCAGGCTTTCCGGGCTCACATCCCGCAGCGTCGGCGCCCGGTATTGGCGCGCTTCCTCTTCTACCAAGCCTCCGTCCTCTCCTGCCAATCGCTCGCTGTCATTCCACCCACTCAAGCGTCACCTCCTGTGAAAGCGACCGCCAGTTTGGGCAGCACTTCGGCGACATCGGCGTGAATCACTACATCTGCCAGGTAATCGAGGTGTGTCTCCTGGAAATTGACGATAACCAAATGCGCTCCGGCTTGCTTCGCTAGACGCGGCAGGTCGCCTGCCGGGGAAACTTCTAACGACGATCCGGCAACCAACATGAGATCGCAGGTTAATGACTGCCTCCGGGCTTCATTGATCACGCTGACCGGCAGCAATTCCCCAAAGAGGATAACGTTGGGCTTGAGTACGCCGCCGCAGGCATCACAATGAGGTACAGCTCCTGTGTCCAAATAGGCAGCGAGCGCCGTCTCTGTCGGGTACACCGCGTAACATTGAAGGCAGGTGGCCTCGCGCATGTGCCCGTGAACCTCATGAACCACTTTGGAGCCGGCTCTGGTATGGAGCATATCAATGTTTTGGGTGATGACGCATTGGAGGGGGCCGTTCGCCTCCATCTCTGCCAGGGCCATGTGTGCGGCATTGGGCTGGGCTTCCCATATCGTCTTTGTCAACGGCCGCATCCAATCGTAAAAAGATTGCGGCCGCCGGCGAAACGCCGCGATCGAAGCCACCTCCATGGGATCAACGTGGTTCCACACACCCGATCCAGGGCTGCGGAAATCGGGGATTCCGGAAGGCGTGCTGATGCCGGCCCCAGTCAGAGCAACCACATGCCTGGACCGCTTCAGCAATGAAATCGCCTGTTCAATTTGCGCGTCAACCTTCGTCACGAGTCTCAACCTTTGCGATGTAAGGCATAGTTCAAACTCAGAGAACCATGATAAGGATCATGCCTTACTTCTAAGGAGAAAAGTTCCTTCCGCGGCTCTTTTTTTTAACAGGGACTTTTCTCCACTGATATTGTCTATGCACGCGCCGCTTCACTATGCGCCTTTACAAACTGCGCGGCCAATTGCCGGAATTGATCGGCTGCCGGGCTGTCCGGGTCTAAGCGGCAGACGGGAATGCCTTTGTTGATCGCCTGCACCATTTCCGCTGCCTGGGAGGGAATAACGGCCAACAGCGGATGGCCCAGGAAGGCTTCCACGGTCTTGGCCGGTAAACTGATGCCGCTGGTCGCAGGGATCATGATGGCTCCCAGGCTCGGATTCCGGGGCAGTTCCTGCCGCAGTTGCCGCAAAAGCTGCCGGGCGGCCGTCATGGCAACACGCTCCGGTTTCAGGCAAACGAGCACATCTGTGGCCTGTTCCAGCACCGGCCGCGTCATCTCCGAAACGCCCCGTCCCATGTCCACGATCACGCATTGACCAGGCTGCATCAACCCTTCGATGAGAGCGGCCGTCTGTTTTGGGGAGAGCTGGGGGTGACGGCCGTCCAAATCAGGCCAGGTCCCCAACAACTGCAAGTTGTCGCCGATCTGGCGTAAATGCTGCGGCAGCGCCGCCGGAATCTGTGCCTCCGGCAGCTCGACAAGCGCGTCCAGACCAGCCTTCCTCTTCTGGCCCAGATACAGGCCCGCATGTCCCTGGACCATGTCCAGGTCCACAAGCGTGGTCGGGCAGCCCGCTTCGGCCATACAAAGGGCCAGATTCGTCGCCAGCGTGGTCACCCCCACCCCGCCGCGCGCGCCCATGATGGCGATCAACTGCTTGACGGCTGGGGCGCTGTCAGGCAGCGTTGAGACGGGACCAGCTTTATCCGGCCTGTCAACCGTTGTGATAATCGTTTCCGGCTCCACCATAGGCTCGCCCGGCACGGGCTTGGTCACCCCTTCAAGCAGCGCTTCAATGCGCGAGATCATTTCATCAGGGTCAGTCGGCTTAACCAGGTAATCATCCGCCCCGGCATCAAACCCCTCCCTTTTTTTGTCCACATCCCCAATGGCGGTGAACATGATCACCGGTATACTGGCCAGGGACGCATGGGCGCGCAAACGCCGGCAAACTTCCTTGCCATCCATCTCCGGCATGTGCATATCCAGCAAGATCAAGTCCGGCCGTTCCGTCTCAGCCAGGACCAGCCCTTCAACCGGCGAAATGGAGGAAACGACCTGGTATCCAAACCGTTTCAACGTCATCACGACAATGTCGAGCGTTTCTGCATGGTCGTCTATGGCCAGGATTTTGTAACTCATAATGCCCCCCACGAACCTGAGTCAGAGGTTCGTCGGCAATTTATACGGGCGGCCAGGGATAATGACGTCCTACACCAGGTTCCCAAAACCTGCCCTGCTTCAGAAGCCGGGCAACTCTTTGTTGCAGGGCAGTCACTTCCACCCCGGTTAAAAGCTGCCGCAGTTGAAACAGCAAATCCTCCTCATTCCCGCTCAGCTTGGTTTTGAGCGCCGCGAGATCCGCCAAAAGCGGCGGTGGGATCGGTTGTCCTGAGAACTCCCAAATGACTGTTCTCAGTTTATAGTTGCTATGAAAACAAACGCCGTGGTCAATGGCCCAAACCCGATCCGGATGGGTCGGGTCACCCGTTTCCTCCAGCAGCACATGCCCCCCTTTGCGATCCGCGTTATTGATAACCATGTCGAGCAGCGCGATTTGCTGCAACGGCCGCCGAAAACGGGGGTGTCCCTCAAAAGTAAAATAATGGATTTCAGGGTCATGTTCAATGAAAAGCTGCAAAGAACCGGGGCCGTGAGGGCCGTCCCGTAAAACCGTGGGCGGTACCAGGTCCCAGCCCAGGGCTTTACTCACCAGAAACGCAGCCCGTTCTCGTCGGTATAATGTACCCTGAACGAAATCCCATAACGGCCGTTCCCCTCGCCGGGGTTTGTAGACGGCTTTCACTTCATCCAGATCAGCACAAACGCGGGCCAGAAACGTGTAGTTGGAACTCCAGGGCAGGTATCCTTCCAGTTCCAACTCGCCCGTTGCCAACAACTGTAAAATCTCGGCCGCGTCCATCCGGTTCATTCTGCGCTCAATGAAACGGCCGTGCGCTGGCCCAGTTCTCGTTAGTGCGTATGCCCGTTTCGCTGGGGGCAAAAGTGCCCATCCGGATCAATGGGTTGGCCGCAGTTCCCACAAATCGGCCGTCCTGCCTTCACCACTTCGCGCGTATGTTGCACCAACGCCTGCACCTGCGCCCGCGACGTCCAAAAGCTGACCACATTCGGTTCTTCGCCCTCCTCAACCAGCTCGTAAGCTACCAGGACAACCTGGTCACTCTCCTCATTATAGCCCAGACCCATATGCCCTACGCGGAACAAGGGTTCCACCGGCTCCTCCAGCCGCATATCCATCCACACCGGGTCTCCGGTTTCGCGCGGATTAGCCGGATACTTCTCCTCTAATTCCGCCACCAGCGCATGGACGCTGTTGGCGAGCAGGGCTGCCTGTTCTTTCTCAATCATCAGAGAAATGGTCTGCGTCCCTTGCCTCCCTTGCAAGTAAAAGGTGCGCTTTCCGGGGGGGCCGATCGTGCCGATTGTCAAGTGAGATACCGGGTTCAGTTCAATGTGGCGGGCCATACCTGCGCTTAATCCTCATCCATCTCTTCTAGAGCCATATCGTTCCCGGCTACCTCTGCATCGCTGGAATCCGGGTGGATGTTTCCGGTTTGTTTGTGTGTCTTCTTTTTCTCCGGCGGGGCGATTCGCAATGGGCCGTCATCGTTAAGGCGCAAAATATGAACGGAGCCGTTTAGCGAGAGAGCCACGACGCTGACGGACGCCGGAGAAACAGCAATACGTTGAAACAAGTCTATGTGAACTCCCAAATAATAGGCCAATACCAGCTTAATGACATCCGCATGAGAGACGGCGATAATCACCTCTTTTTCATGCGCGGCGCTCAGTTTTTCCAATGCCTGTACGGCCCGAAACTGAACTTCCCGCAAGGCTTCCCCCTGGGGAAAGCGATGCCGGCTGGGAAAGAACTGCACGGCTCGCCAGCTTGGCTTCCGGGCCAGCTTCTTGATCTTCTTGCCTTCCCACTTACCGTATCGTACCTCGCCTAATTCTGCCACTTCGATGACGGGCAGCTGCTGAAGGACGGCAATCGCGGCCGCCGTTTCCAGGCAGCGGGTCACCGGGCTGCTGTAAACAGCTTTCACCGGCAAATCTGCCAGTCGCTGTGCCACCTGTTCGGCCTGTTTGCGGCCGTTTTCGTTAAGATGAACTCCGGGAATCCAACCGGCCAACCGCTTCTTCTTAACCCAATCATTCTCGCCATGTCGTACCAGAACGATGATAGCCATAACGAATAATAGCACAAGTGGCAAGGCGGCGAAAAGCAGTTGTCGCCGGGGCGGTCACCGCAGCCGCGGCCGTCATGGAGATTCAGGCTCGGCCGCGTACTCGTCCACCTGGAAATACGCCGCCATGAACTCCCGCACGATGGGCGCCGCCCACTGCGACCCTTCCCCGCCGTTAAAAACGAAGGCCGCCACCACAATCTCCGGGTTCTCAAACGGCGCATACCCGACATACCAGGCATGGGTCGGCAGAACGCGCCGGCGGGCGATGTCTTCAAAGCGGCACCACCCGCGCTCAATGGCGATGTTGTCGCAGAACTCGGCCGTGCCCGTCTTGCCCGCGGTTGTGATGCCAAACTCATCCAGCCAATCCACATAAGTCACGGCCGTGCCCCCCTCCTGGTTCACGCGGCGCATCCCCTCGGCCACAATTTCCAGATACTCCCGGTCCACATCGACCGAGTCAATCACTTCCGGCTGGAAGATGTACTCCCCATTCTCATCAAACTGGACATTGACAGGCGGAGCACCCTCCAACGGGTTACCATCCCCGTCCAGCAGCACGACTTCCCCATCCCGCCCCGGGTGCGCCCGCAAAATCACCTGGCTGCGGTCATCCACAAACACCACGTTACCGTTTTCGTCCGTCATATGGTGGATAATCGTCGGCCGGTACAGGAAGCCGCCGTTGGCCACTACGGCCGCCATTTGTGCTACCTGCAGCGGCGTCGCCGTGAGGAACCCCTGGCCAATCCCCAGGTTGTAATCGTCCCCCGTTGACCACGGCTCGCCATAAGTCTGCGCCTTCCAGTTACGATTGGGAGGAAGGTTGCCGGGCGCTTCCAACGGGAGTTCAATTCCCTGCACCCGGCCAAAGCCAAACTGCCGCGCATAACGCGCAATCCGGTTGATGCCCAACCCCTCGACAAACTCTCCATCCTGGTCAAAGCCGCCGCTGATCTTGTAAAAATAGATGTCACAGGAGTTGGCAATGCCCGTGATCATATTCATGAATCCATGCTCACCGGGGAAAATCCAGCAGACAAACGTCTGCGCCCGGCCGGGATCATTCGGAGCAAAGCGGTTGGGAATTTCAATACTCCCCGGTGCGCGCAAGAGGCGGGACTGCGAAACAATGCCCTCCTGCAAAGCGGCCGAAGCGGGTACGAGCTTAAACGTGGAGCCGGGCGGATATGTGCCGCTGACCGCATGATTCACCAGCGGTGTGTAATCATCTCGCGCCAGGCGCAAATAGTAATCAACCGGCACTTCTGTGCCAAAGCGGTTGTTGTCGAACTTGGGCACGTTCACCATGGCCAGAATTTCCCCTGTTTGCGGATTGAGCGCCACCAGGGCCGCCTGCTCAATCTCCGGCAGCGTCCGTTCCCCTGTGATCTCGTCCACGCGGGGCGTCTGCCGATTTAGCTCCATGTACTTCTCTAAGATGGCGTATCCCTTCTCCTGCAGGTCAAGGTCCAGCGTGAGGTGCATGTTGAGTCCGGCCGTCGGCTCATTCGCCACGCCAATCTGGCGCAGCTCGCGGCCGGTTGAGTCCTGTTCGATGCGGCGCTCCCCCTTGCGGCCTGCCAGCTCAAACTCCATTGATGACTCCAGGCCGGCCCAGCCAACTCGATCATCCCGCTCATAACCCGGAATATCAAGCCAACTCTCATTGGGGATCGGCCCCATATAGCCCAGAATATGTGACGTGAACTCTCCGCTGGGATAGTAACGCAGCGGCTCTTGCAGGACACGGACGCCCGGCAGAAAGATGCTTTCTTGCTCAATCTTGTAAGCCAGGGTGATGGGAATACCCGCCTTAATCGCCGCGGGGACGTATTGAGCGAAGCTGTGTTCCTGGACAATGGCTTCGATGCTGTCGGGAAGCCGGGGTACGACGCCGGCCAGGTCCAACGTTTCGTTCACCGGCGCGCCGTATATTTCTGCCAGGCGGCTATATGTCCCAACCAGTTCGGGATTGGCCGCCTCGGCCAAAGCTTCTTGTTGAACCGTGTTGGTGACGGGCACGCCGGTTAACAGGGAGAGCCGCTCAAAGACAGCCTGCCGTTCATCCGGGTTGCGCGGCAGGAATGCGGGAGTGATGGTGACGTTAAAGCTGGGCAGGTTGACGGCCAGTTGGTCCCCGTGACGGTCAAAGATAACGCCCCGCGGGGCGTCGGTTCGCAGGACGGCCAGCCGGTTATCCTCAGCCCGCGCCAGCAATTCTGGGCCTTGTGTCTGCTGCAACCACCAGACGCGATAGAGCAGCAGGCCCAGGATGACGATGATGAAGATGCGCAGGAAGTAAATGCGGCCGCGTAAGCCCAGGTCTTCATCCCTCAGTTCTTGCTCTTCGATTGGATCCCAACCCATTCTGGACATGTCAATACTCCTGCGTTTGAATCAGGGGGTGTCCCTGGCTCAACGCTCTCCCGGCCTCCTCGTCCTTAAAGCTCAACGCGGCGGGGGCGGTTCCTGCGGTTCAGCACGTACATGAACCAGTAAACGGGTAAGATGAGCGCCCCATGCAATAAGGCAACCGGCGGAAGCGTCGCCGCCACGCGCAGGTCTGTGGGGTGGCCAAGAAGTCGCAATAGCAGTAAATCCACGAACAGAGCAATGAGCGAAGCAAGGATGGTGAGTAGGACGGGCAAAAAGAAGCGATTCCGGGGCAGTGCACGCTGGATGGAGAGGACAATCAACACGGCCGTCATGAAGGAGAGGGAAGTAATGCCCATAGGGCTGATGGAAAAGAGATCAAGGAAGAAACCGGCCACAAATGCCCAGAGGACGCCTTCGTTGACGCCGTGCAGCAAGCCCCACGCCAGGGCCACCAGCAGGGGTATTTGAGGTACCAAACCAGCGATTGGAAATCGGGGAAGGACGGCCGTCTGCAAAATGCCCAGCAAAGCCATCAGCGGAACGGCCAGATATATGCTTAAACTCATTGGTTCCCTGGGGGGGTGGAGAAGATTCCTGTATCCACCGGTTCAAAGTCCGTGATCACAAAAACGATCTCCAACGACTCGAAGTCTACCGCTGGTTGGACAACCGCGCGTTGGAACAGCTCCGCCTCGCGCCGGTCTATTTCAATGATACGGCCGATGATCATATCTTGCGGAAACTTGCCCCCCAGCCCCGATGTCAGGACGACTTCGCCGACTTCGATCTCGTGCCGGAGATCGATCCAGTCAATGATCATCGAACCGCCCAGGCCGCCTCCGCGCACAATGCCGGTCGCCCGCGAACTGCCCAGGCGCGCCGGTACAGAACTGGCGCTGTCCGTGATGAACACGACCTGGGCCGAGCGGGCAGTCGTGCGAAAGACCTGTCCCACCAGGCCGCGCGCGCTTTCCACCGGCATCCCCACGCGCACGCCGTCGTCCCGCCCTTTGTCTATGACCATGCTCCGCAGCGAAAGGCTGGTATCGCGGCCGATAACTGTGGCCGTCAGGCGGCGCAAGTCCGGCGCTTGTCTGGCCCGATTGAAGAGGTCGAGTAAGAGCTGGTACTCCCCCTGAATCTCGCGTAGCTGCTCGTTTTCCTTTTCGAGTGCGTCAATCTGTGCCTGCAACCGCGCGATTTCTTCCCGCGCCGTCTGCAAATCACGCGGCCCGGCGAGGGCAGCGGCCAGGGTGTCGGTGCGGGCAGACGTCCACTCAGCGACTGCCGCCATTGGATTACGAATGAAGTTGAACGCATTGTCCAGGTTCCCCGTACTGTCCAAAATGGAGAGCAAGATGGCAATGCCCGCCAGGATAGCCAGGGTCGCCCAGCGAATCCGTTGATGTGCGTCTTCAAGGTTCATGTTTCAGGATAGCGGCCGTGATTGGCAAGCTTCAAGCGAGCCTTGCTCTGCGGGCATATCCTTTCGCTGCCTGCTCAGTGCGTGCTGCCTCGATGCAGTCCGACCAATACCCGTTCAAAGTTATCCAGGTCTTCCAGCACGCGCCCGGCGCCCCGGGCAACACAAGTCATCGAGTCCTCAGCAACCCAGACCCGCATCTTGACAATGTCATCTAATCGTTCAGCCAGGCCGCGAATCTGCGCGCCGCCGCCAGCCAGGCAAACGCCGGCTTCCATCAGATCGGCCACCAGTTCAGGCGGCGTCTCATCCAGTGTGTCACGCACCGTATCTACAATAATGTTGATGGAGGGGGCCAACGCTTCGCGCAATTCAATGCTGCTGATCTCCACAGATTGGGGCAGCCCGCTGACAAGGTTGCGGCCGCGCAGCGTCATCGTCCGCTCCTCAGGCAGGGCAAAAGCAGAGCCGATGCCGATCTTGACCCGCTCCGCCATCCGTTCGCCGATGAGCAAATTATACTTACTGCGAGCGTACTGGATGAGGTCTTCATCCATTTCATCGCCGGCCACACGAATCGAGCGCTTGACGACGATGCCCCCCATCGAGAATACGGCCACCTCGGTGGTCCCCCCGCCGATGTCTACGATCATGCTGCCCCTGGTTTCAATGATCGGCAGCCCAGCGCCAATCGCGGCCGCCATTGGTTCCTCAATGAGGAACGCCTCGCGCGCGCCGGCAGAGATGGCAGCATCATACACGGCGCGTTTTTCAACCTCGGTCACGCCGCTGGGGACCCCAACGACCACGCGAGGCCGGGGAAAGGGTACCAGCATCTGCTCGTGGGCCTTCTCAATGAAGTATTTGAGCATTGCTTCGGTAATCTCAAACTCAGAGATGACGCCGTCTCGCAACGGCCGGATCGCCACGATGTCGCTGGGCGTTCGGCCAACCATCTCCCGCGCTTCCGCACCAATCGCCAACGGCCGTCGTGTGCGCTTGTTAATCGCCACCCACGATGGTTCGTTAATCACAATACCCCGGTCACGAACATAGACCAGCGTATTCGCCGTACCTAAATCAATGCCAATATCTAACGAAAACAGGCCAAGTATCCAATCAAGTGGTCTGAACAATTTCTACACCTTCTTCATCTCGCGGCAGGCCGCAAATGCGTAATGAGCAATGGGCAAACAAGTCGCCTGGCCGGCGCGACGGCTACAAAGTCGCTTAAACACTCGTAATCCGGGTCGGATAAACCGGGTACGACAGGAGCAGCAAACACCGCAATTGCCCGAAACGGCCAGCTGGGGATTATATCACATGGACTTTGGCCTGCACGCGGCAGGCTGCCCCCATCGACGCCTACCCCTGAAACTTCCCAAAGCTGCCACCAAACTGATACTCAGTAACGCCGTGGAATCCCGGTTGCCAAAAGCATATCAACGGTATTATCCTTATGGTTATGAAGGCGCTAAACCAAGGCAATGTATATCCTAAGCAAGGCATGAGGCAAGCAAACCATGGCGAGACAAGCTTTGTTTGAAGGGCTGGTTTATGATGAGCTGGACAATCCGGTGGAGACGGCCGTGGTCGGTTCCGATGCTTTTTACGTGGTAAACGATGACGGTTTTCGCCGGCATATTGACTCCGAATTCGTGGATCGCCAGGTATTGCGTCTGTTCCTGGAGCAATTAGAAGACAACAAGGAACTGGCCATCCAGCAAGCGCTGAGGATGATTGGCCGGGACGATCTATTCACCAAAGCTGCCATTGACGCATCCCTCAGAAATGTAGACATGGACCAGATCATCACTCAGGGCATTCCGGCGCAGGCCCGTGACATGATGGGCATGATGGGCTTCCGCATCGTGATTGATCTCCACGGCACCGTCGTCAGGCTCAACCAGCCGACCGCGCCCGATATGGAATAGGGCAGCCGCGACGGCCGTGTGCGATGGTGCACGTCCGACCAGCTTCAGTACGCTCCCCGGCCAAAAAGTGAGTGTGGGATCGTTTGCAGCAGGATTCGAATATCCAGAGAGAGCGACCAGTTCTCAATGTAATAAATATCGAGCAGGCACAATTCGTCGAAGGTCAGGTCTGATCGGCCGCTGACCTGCCACAACCCGGTCAGGCCCCCAATGACGGAAAGACGCTGCTTATGCCACGGCTTATATTGGGCAACCTCTTCCAACAGCGGGGGGCGAGGCCCCACCATGCTCATGTGCCCGACGAGAACATTGTACAGCTGCGGCAGTTCATCAAGACTGAACCGGCGCAGAACTCGGCCGACGCGGGTAAGGCGGGGGTCGTTCCTGATTTTGAATATTGGGCCGTCCGCCTCGTTCAACGCCTGCAGCGATTCTTTCCGACTATCGGCATCCACCACCATTGAACGGAACTTGTACATGACAAACCGCTTGCCGTGACGTCCAACCCGCTCCCCGGAATAAACGACCGGGCCGCCCGAATCGAGCTTAATGGCCACAGCAATGACGGCCGCCAGCAATAAGGCAGGGATGCCCACAACCGCCAGCACCGCCAGGTCCAGACCCCGCTTGAGGAATCGCTGCCAGCGCGTAATCCCCACCTTGCGCACGCCCAGCACGGGGATGCCGGCCATGTTGTTGAATTCCACCCGGTTAAAACTAAGTTGGAGCAGATCGGGAACCACATTAGCCCGTACGCCGTGCTGTTGGCAGATGCGTAACAGCCTCGAGATCTCCCGGTACATCTCCCCAGGAAGGGCGATGAAGACAGTGTGCAAATCAGGCAATTTCTGCAATATTGTCGGCAAATCCTCAAGCGCCCCCAGGTTGGGGATGCGGCCCAGCCCGATATTATTCTCTTGCTTGCCGTCGCGGAGGTAGCCAACGGCCTGGAAACCCAGGTCCGGCCGTGCCAGCAGCGTGCGAATTAAACCCCGCCCCGCTTCGCCGGAGCCAACGACCAGCACCCGATCGACAGCCTTGTCGTGCCGGTACAGGGCGGACAATATGGCCCGGCGCAGCAGGCGGGTAATCCCGATGGCAGTGACGATAAATACCAACGCCCAAAAGAGCAGTAACCGGGAAAAGGGCGCCTCCGATTGGAAGAAGAAGGTCACCGCCATCATCAGGGTAATAGCGGCCGCGGTCGCATACCCGACCCGTGACACTTCATCGAGCCAAAATTCACCCCGCCGCCGCCGCCACACTTTGCCCTGGGAAAAGGTGAGCACCAGCAGTACATTCAGCACCAATTGCTGGCCTAAGTAACGGAAATAAGGCTCATAAAACAGCTCCGGTACGGGCAACAACCACTGCCATTGGTAACGGACCACGTAAGCGAAGGCAAACGCGAGGTTAATGAGCAGTAAATCGCTCACGATGGTGACAATGCGAATCGTCCGGTTTCTCATTCTGTCTGTAACGCCTGCCGGTAAACAGCGGCCGTCTCTGCTCCGGCTTGCTCCCATGAAAATTGTGCGGCCTGCTCCAGGCCATCTTCCCCCATTGTAGTCGCCAGGCCGGGATCGTGAAGCACGGCCGCCATACGATCAGCCAACCCTGCCACATCCTGCGGGTCGAAAAGCAGCGCCGCCTCACCGGCCGCTTCGGGAACAGAGGAAGCATTCGATGCAATCACCGGTGTGCCGCAGGCCATTGCTTCTACCACCGGCATGCCAAACCCCTCGTAAACGGAAGGAAAGACCAGCATCGCGGCCGCATTGTACCAGAAGGGCAGTTCCTGGTCGGCTACATAACCGGTAAAATGAACCCGTCCCTCCAGGTTCAGCGCAGATGCTCGTTCAAAAATCTGGTGGGTCATCCATCCTTTGCCCCCCGCCATTACCAGATGCAGGTCAGGGACATTCAGCCGGGCAAATGCCTCCAGCAACACCGGAATATTCTTCCGCGGCTGTAAAGTCCCGACATGTAAGACGAACCGGTCCGGCAGCGCCTTTTCCCGACGAAATACTTTCACTTCGGCCGCCGGCAACGGCCGAAAACGCGCATCCACACCCGGCCGCACCACATCAATTCGGCCCAACGGGACGCCAAACAGCCGGTGCACATCCCGCCGGCTCGACTGCGAGATCACGATCACCCGCCTGGCCTGGCGGCAGGAGCGCCGGGTCTGACTCTGCAAGTACAATCGTTGCCGCGCTGGAAATCGATCCGGATAAAGTACAAAACTGACGTCATACACAGTCACAACGGCCGGGCAGGGCAGCACCACCGGCGTCACAAAAGCCATGCTGTGCAGCAGATCCAGGTGATGGCGCGCTACCAGCAACGGCCAGGCCAGTTGTTCCCAGGCAATGCGCGCCAGCCGCCTTTCCGTGGGCCAGCGGCTGCGGAGAATTCGCAGCCCGTTCCGGGCCAGCAACTGTTCCGCCTGTCGTGTAAATATGAAATGCTCTGGGCCTCCCTCTTCCCAAGGCAGGTGGCGCAGAACCTGAAAAATGTATTGATGAATGCCGGCGCGCCGATATCCTGCTTCGCCCGATAACAAGTGGGCGTTGATACCAATACGCCGGCAGCGATCGCTCCTCTGCGGAGCGAACGAGTCGTCCGGTTGCATATGCGGCAGATTATAGCTGATCCCCAGGCGAACAGCGAAGGCCTTTTCTCTGGCTTGACGCTTAATTTTGCCTATGGTAGACTACATTATGTTTACCAAGCGGCCTCGACAAACCGGATTGCCCTGGCCGTTTCGCGCACTCGCCTGCTGAACAAGGAGGATTTCGTGAGACATTCACCGTTTATTGCCCGCCGCTGGCTTACCATCAGCCTGTTTGCGCTGCTGTTCCTGTCAGCCTGCGAACGCCCTATCCCCAGGGAAGATTTACCCCAGGCAACTGAGGTGCCTCCGACAGCGCCAATACTGCTTCCCACGGTACCCCCGGTGACTGAACCAACCGCGACGCCGGAAAGCGTAGAATCGGACACCGGCGCATCTGAGACGGAAACACAACCGCCCCCGTCCGAAGAAACGGCCGCAGAGGCAACCCCGGAACCCGCTCCTGAGGAGAACGCACCGGCCGAAACGACCCAAACAGAAACCACCCACGTGGTTCAAGCGGGCGAAACGCTGGCCAGAATCGCCCAGCAATATAGCGTAACCGTAGACGCAATCGCCGCGGCCAACAACATCGTCAATGTCCATTCCATTTCGGCCGGCCAGACCCTTATCATCCCCGCTCCCGGCGCAGAAACGGCCGCGCCGACAGAGGGCGAGCGTACTTACGTCGTTCGACCGGGCGATAATTTATTCCGTATCGGCCTAGCATACGGCTTCACCGTTGATGAGATGGCCAGTTACAACGGCATCACCGACCCCAATTCGTTGGAAGTGGGGCAGGTCATCCGCATCCCGCCCAGCAACAATTAAGCAAAATCACCGCCCGCCAATCACTTCCTGATCACTCTGGTGACAGTCACTCAAAAAGTGGCTGTCACCTCTTAACCCTGGGGCAATAGTTCCGTTGAACGACGAACAATCCCAAGTTGTCTGGCAAGGCGCTTTCTGGCGGCTCCGCGTAACGCCTTTTCCCCTGCCCGACGGCCGCATGTTGGAACGTGGGGCTATCGAGCACCCAGGCTCCGTGGTACTCGTGCCTCTGCTGGGGCAAGGGCCGCAGTTTGAAGTGCTGATGCTGCGCCAATACCGCTTTGCTTTGCAGGAAACGATCCTGGAGCTTCCCGCGGGGACGCGGGATTGGGATGAGGCGTGGCTGACGTGCGCACGGCGCGAACTGCGGGAAGAAACAGGGTACGCGGCCGCCCGGTTCACACTGCTGGGCAGCATCTGGCCCGCTCCCGGCCTGTCTGACGAGTCCATGGCACTCTATCTGGCTCAGGAGCTGCGCAAAGACCCGCTCCCGGCCGATGCGGATGAAGTAATTGAGGTTCAACCTATGCCGCTGGACACGCTGGTGGCGATGGCCAAAGACGGCCGCCTGCGGGACGGAAAAAGCATCGTCGGCATCATGCGTGCGGCCGCGCACCTCGGCATTTGGTAGCGGGGGCATTACGCACAGTCGGCGCGGCCGTTCACTTAGCCGCGCCCACCTCTCCCCCTTCTCCCTGCTTTTCCACACCTTTTCCCATACAAATCCCCTGCCATCCGTGCTGATTTTTTGGAAACAGGCTATCCTCTATAACCTATAAATAACAAAACAACAAGCACGAACATGATGAGTCAGAACAACGAGATAAAACAACAAATTCTAGAACTGGTGGTCCGTTTCTATGACGCCGAATTCAGCCAGGCTGAATTCGTGCCGGGGGAAACGCCCGTGCCCGTTTCCGGGCGCACATTTGACGCGGCGGAGTTGATCAATCTGGTCGAGGCCTCGCTGGATTTCTGGCTCACGACGGGCCGGTATGCAGAGGAATTCGAGCACGCGTTTGCCCGTTACCTGGGTGTGCGTCATGCCACGCTCTGCAACTCCGGTTCTTCGGCCAACCTGCTGGCTCTCTCCTCGCTAACTTCTCCGGAGCTGGGGGAACGGCAGCTACGGCCGGGAGACGAGGTGATCACGGTCGCTGCCGGCTTCCCCACCACGGTCAACCCCATCATTCAAAATGGGCTGGCGCCGGTATTCCTCGACATCGATCTGCAAACGCACAACATAGACGTGAATTACCTGGAAGCGGCCGTCTCCGAACGAACGCGGGCCATCATGGTGGCGCATACGCTGGGCAACCCGTTTAACGTGGACGTAGTGCTGGACGTAGCCAAACGGCACGACCTGTGGCTGATCGAGGATAACTGCGACGCGCTGGGCAGCACGTACCGCGGCCGTCTCACCGGTTCCTTTGGCCATCTGGCAACGGTCAGCTTCTATCCCGCACACCACATCACCATGGGCGAGGGGGGCTGCGTCGTGACCCGCCACCCGCGCCTCAAGAAGCTGGTGGAATCCTTCCGCGATTGGGGGCGTGACTGCTGGTGCGCGCCAGGCAAGGACAACACGTGCAGCAAACGGTTTGAATGGCAGTTAGGCCAGCTCCCCCACGGCTACGACCACAAATACATCTATTCACATATTGGCTACAACCTGAAGATGACCGATCTGCAGGCGGCCGTGGGCGTGGCCCAATTAAAGAAGCTGCCCCAGTTCATCCAAGCTCGTAAACGCAACTGGCAACATCTGCACGACGGCTTACGGCCGTTCGCGGAATTTCTGCTCCTGCCGCAACCCACCCCCCATGCCGATCCCAGTTGGTTCGGCTTCCTCATCACGGTGCGTCCGGATGCGCCCTTCACCCGAGGACAACTTATCCGCTTTCTGGAAGCGCGCAAGATCGCCACCCGCCTGCTGTTCGGCGGCAATTTACTGCGCCAGCCGGCGTATCAACACGTGAACCACCGCATCGTCGGAGAGCTGACAAACACGGACATCACGATGAACCAGACGTTTTGGATCGGCGTCTTCCCCCGATTGACGACGGACATGTTGGATTACATGGTGGAGACGTTTGCCGAATTCTGCCGGAAATTCTAAAGCCACTTGCAGCGACAAGCGCTAACTGCGGCCGTAAACCGGAATCGAAGCCCCGTTAATCGCCCGCGACATGTCCGAGGCCAGAAACAGGATGATGTTGGTCAACTCCTCCAAGGGTACCCACTTGCTGTAGTCGGCGTCAGGCATATCGGCCCGGTTGCGCGGCGTGTCAATAGTGCCCGGAAGAATGCAATTGACATTGATGCCGTGGTGCTTCAGTTCGTCCGCCATGCTCTCCGTCAGACGGATAACGGCGCTTTTGGAGGCGATGTAAGGGGCCATCTTCGCCCGGCCGGCCAGCGCCGCCCGCGCCCCGATGTTGATGATCTTGCCCCGTCCCTGCGCCAGCATACCAGGGATGACCACCCTGCAGGCGAGAAAAACGGAGCGCGCATTCAGGTTCAGCATAAACTCCCAGGTTTCCAGCGGCGTCTCATGCACGGCCGTTCCCATGCGAAATCCGCCAGCGATGTTGACCAGGATGTCCACACGGCCGTAATGGGCGGCCACATTCCCCACCATCTTCTCCACAGCCTTGGGGTCAGTGATGTCAATGGCCGGTACCAGGCAATCGGTCGTGTCTAAAATATCCGCAAACACCTTCTCCAACCGGTCCTCCCGGTTATCCACCAGCACCATCTTCGCTCCCGCCCGATGAAATGCGCGCGCTGTGGCCTCGCCGAGGCTGCCGGCCGCGCCGGTGACGATGGCAACCTGATCTGTGAAATCAAACATGATCCGCTCCTGTCGCTTGTCCACCGCGGGGGCAGCAGACCGCCCGCGCTCCCTCCGTCAAACAAATATCGTCTCGAAAGTAAGGCATCCATGGGTGGGTGCGTCTATTCTATAGGCAGGAACAACATCCCTGCAACCACATCACCTGAACTTGTTTTTATAAACCAAACGACCCAAAGTAGGAGGTCAACATGAAAGATATTTTCGGTTTTCTGTCGGTCGAACAATGGCTGGCTCTGTTACGCATCGGCATTGGGCTGTGGTGGCTCAAGAGCGTACTGCACAAACCGCTACGCAAATTCGTTAGCGGGCAAATGGTCGGCTGGACGCTGGCTCTGGCTGACAATCACCCAGTCCCCGCCTTTGGCCGGGCGATTAAAGGATTGGTCGAACCCAATGCGTCCTGGTTCCCTTATTTGATCCTTGTGGGCGAAACGGCCGTGGCTATCGGGCTTATCTTTGGCTTCCTCACTCCCCTCTCCTTGCTGGTGGCTATCCTGCTCAACCTCAACTACATCTCACTGGCCGGCGTTAAGCCCAAGGACATCACCGTCAATAAAGCTTATCAATGCGAGCAAGGCCAAAACTGGAACATGCTCATCACCGAGATAGTCCTCCTGGTGACCGGCGCCTGGGGTATCTGGAGCCTGGACAGTGTATTCGGCCTCTTCGGCGCATAATTTTTTTCCTGGTTCGTCAACTTATGCGGCCGCATGCGTAACGGCCGTAAAACAAAATCAAGTTTTAAACATTTGCAGAAGGAGATAGATCATCATGTCAGCAGATAATCCCTTTCCGTCGTTGGACGGCTTTGGCCCCACACGCAAGACCTTGCATTTATACAGCAATGTGCTGGGCGTTGTTGCCCGCGCGCATGGTGAGTTCCATCCTAAATGGTGGCACATCAGCTTGAAAGTGCAGCCGGACGGGCTGACCACGGATGAAATGGCCCTGCCGGATGGCGGCACATTTTCACTCAAACTAAACCTGCGCCAGCACAAGGCTATCCTGGAAACGAGTGGGAGCCAGCGCAAAGAGTTCAGCTTGACGGAAGGGCTGTCGTCCACCGCGTTTGGCGACCAGGTATTGGCGGCCGTCGCCGACCTGGGCCTGTCCGGTGAATATGTCCGCGAAAAGTTCGAAAATGACGAACCGCGTGAGTATGATACAGCCGTGGCCGAAAACTTCCTGACGGCCGCCTTCAATGCAGATCGCATCTTCAAGCAGCACCGCGCCAACCTCAGCGGAGAGATGGGGCCTGTTCAATTATGGCCCCACGGCTTCGACCTCGCCTTCGAATGGTTTGGCACACGCAAGATGGAGTATGAAGAACACGGTGAAATCACCGTCTATCCCTCCCAACTCAATCTGGGCTTCTACCCCGGCAACAACAACGCAGAAACCTACTTTTACTCCAATCCTTGGCCCTTCGAAGCCGACCAGTTGTTAGACAAACCGCTGCCGGAAGGATCGCGCTGGTTCAATGAAAGCTGGCAAGGCTCCATGTTCCCCTATGCGGAGCTGACCGGCGACAGCAAGGCCGGAGAAAGGCTGCTGGCATTTGCGCGCGCCGTTTACGAACACAGCGCCCCCACGCTGCTTGAATAGCTGCGATCTGCGAACACAACACGACCTCCACAGCGCCGCGCCATGAGGCTGGGTGCAGTCGGTCATGGCTCGGATGTGGGCTTGCCTTTGCGCCTCTTTCTAAGATAATCGGCCCGCACTGGCTAACTTTATCTTTTCGTGCAAGAGAGAGACATCATGCCCACGGAATCCTTATCAGCTGAAAAACTGCGACGTGTCTGCACCCAGGCACACTTTGATTTCGAAACTACGGCCGAACTGCCGGCCGGCACCAACATCATCGGACAACCGCGCGGCACGCGCGCCATTGAATTCGGCATCGGCATTCAAAGCGAAGGATACAACATCTTCGCATTAGGCCCGACCGGCACCGGTCGGGCCACTGCGATCGAGCGCTTTCTGCACGAACGCACGCTGGACGAGCTGGTCCCAGATGATTGGGTCTACGTGCACAACTTCAGCGCGCCTCACCAACCCCGCGCGCTCCACTTCCCGGCCGGGCAGGGGGCCGAATTTCAGAAGCGCATGTTCCGCCTCATTTGCGACCTGCGCGACGAGCTGCCCCAGGCGTTCGCGGCCGAGGCATACAAGGATGCTGTCGAGCAGATTCGCAAGGCGTTTGAAGCGCGGCAAGCAGAGTTGATGCAGGGGCTGCACGCGAAAGCGGCGGCGCAGGGATTTTCCCTGATAAACACCCCGTCCGGTTTTACCGTAGCCCCCATCCACGACGGCCGTCCCATCACCCAGGAAGTATGGCAGCAACTCCCCGTGGAACAACGCCAGGCGCTTGAAAAACAACGCCAGGCGCTCACGGAAGAACTGGAAACCGTCATCAATGAGATTCGGGAGGAAGACAGCCAGGCCCGGCGCAAGGTTCGTGAAATCGAAAACGAGGTCGCCAAAACCGCTATCCGCCGTTACTTTCAGAGCCTCCACCAGCAGTACCAGGACATGGACGAGGTGCTGGTCTACCTGGACGAAATCCACCAGGATGTCTTGAACCAGGTTGAAGACTTCATCGCCACCGGGGAAGGGGTCGAGGAGATTGACCTGCGCCGCTACGAAGTGAACGTATTGGTCAACAATGTGGACACGCAGGGGGCGCCCGTCATCATCGAACGTCATCCAACCTACCACAATTTGTTCGGCCGTCTGGAATTCGAGATGCGAAATGGGATGATGACCACCCATTTCACCAATATCAAGTGCGGCAGCCTACATTGGGCCAACGGCGGTTACCTCATCATGAATGCCCACGATCTGCTGAAAAATATGGATGCTTGGGAAGCACTCAAGCGCGCCTTGAAGGGAAAAGAGATTACCGTGCAGCCTTTTGCTACCATGCAAACGGGGCAGGTGCTGGCCAAATCGCTGGACCCGCAGCCGATCCCCCTTGAGGTCAAAATCATCCTGATGGGAAGCCCGGCCGTTTATTACGCCCTGTTCGAGCATGATGAAGATTTCCGGGTCTTGTTCAAGGTCCATTCTGACTTCGCCTCAACCATGCCGCGCGATCACGAGCATGAAGAGGAATATGCCCGCTTCATTGCCACACGCTGCCACGAGGAAGGTTTACTGCACTTCGACCGCTCGGCCGTGGCTAAGGTCGTCGAATATGCCTCGCGTGAAGCAGGTCATCAGAACAAGATGAGCACGCGCTTTGGGGCAATGGCCGACCTCATCCGGGAGTCCAGCTATTGGGCCGGGCAAAACGGCCGCGACACAGTGACGGCCGCCGATGTCCGGCAGACGTTGGAAGAACGCATCTTCCGCGCCAACCAGATTGAAGAGCTATTGGAAGAGCAGATACTGGAAGGCACGCTGCTGATCGCCACAGAAGGGCATGTGGTAGGCCAGGTCAACGGCCTGTCCGTCCTCGATACCGGCGACTACGCTTTCGGCCAGCCGGGGCGCATCACCGCCCGCACTTACATGGGTGAAGACGGCGTGGTTCATATTGAGCGCGAGACCAACATGGCCGGCCCGCTGCACAACAAGGGCGTCCTGACCCTGGTCGGCTACCTGGGCGGCGTCTATGCTCAAAAACAACCCCTTTCCCTCACTGCCAGCCTCACGTTCGAGCAGAATTATGGGGGCGTGGACGGAGACAGCGCTTCTTCAACAGAACTGTACGCCTTGCTGTCTAGTCTGAGCGGGATTCCCATCAAACAGGGGATCGCCGTCACTGGGTCTGTGAATCAACGGGGTGAAGTGCAGCCAATTGGCGGAGTGAATGAGAAAATTGAAGGCTTCTTTCGCGTTTGCGAAGCACGCGGGTTAACCGGCGAGCAAGGGGTCATGATTCCGGCAAGCAATGCCAAGAACTTGATGCTGCATGAAGACGTGGTGATGGCCGTGGCCGAAGGAAAGTTTCACATCTGGCCAGTTAAGACAATTGACGAGGGGATCGAACTGCTGACTGGCGTGCCGGCCGGCGAGCGGAATGAGGATGGAACGTATCCGGAAGGTACCGTCCACTACGTCGTCCAGAACCGGCTGCTGGAATTGGCGGAAGAGCTAAAGGCGTTCGGCGAGGAAGATTAAGTGTTTGGCAGTTTATCTCATCAATAAAATCAGCGGAATATACTGCCAAACCTCGAGGCGTCACGGTTTTCCTTGCTTAAATGATAAACCGTAACACACTTAGGAACGACGGCCGTTTAGATACGCTTTCAGATACTGTCCCGTGTAGGACTCAGGCACAGCCACAATTTCCTCCGGCGCGCCCTGGGCCACGATCTCACCGCCCCGATCGCCACCTTCCGGTCCCAGGTCCACAATGTGATCCGCCACCTTGATGATGTCCAGATTGTGCTCAATGATGATCACCGTATTCCCCTTGTCCACCAACCGGTTAAGCGCCTGAATCAGCCGGGCCACATCATGCGAATGGAGGCCGACCGACGGCTCATCAAGGATATAGATCGTGCGGCCGGTAGCGATCTTGGACAGTTCCCGGCTCAGCTTGACCCGCTGCGCCTCACCTCCGCTCAACGTAGGCGCAGGCTGGCCCAGATGAATGTATCCCAGGCCGACATCCCACAACGTTTGCAGCTTGCGCCGGATGGGCGGGAGATTCTCGAAGAACTTCAGCGCTTCCTCTACGCTTAAGTCCAGCACCTCGGCAATGTTTAATCCCTTATAGC
>JBHHTQ010000016.1:0-81532 GCA_046753445.1 Anaerolineae bacterium
AAATATCCGGCAGGAACTGCATTTCGATGCGATTCTGCCCCTGCCCCTGGCACGCCTCGCAGCGGCCTCCCTTCACGTTAAAACTGAATCGCCCCGGCTTATACCCCCGGATTTTGCTCTCCGGCAGGCTGGCAAACAGGTCACGAATCGGGCCGAACAGGTTGGTGTATGTCGCCGGATTGGAGCGGGGGGTACGGCCGATGGGACTCTGGTCAATCTGAATTACCTTGTCCACATGTGCCAGCCCTTCTACAATATAATGTTTCCCCGGCAACTCCCGCGATTTGTAAAAGTGCTGGTGCAGGCGTTTGCTCAGGATTTCGATGAGAAACGAGCTTTTACCGCTGCCGCTGACGCCGGTGATGCAAACGAATTTACCCAGAGGAATAACAACATCAATTTCCTTGAGGTTGTTTTCTCGCGCGCCGCGCACGATGAGATGTTCCCCGCTGCCCTGCCGCCGCTCAGCCGGCACAGGAATGTGCATCTGGCCGCTCAGATACGCCCCGGTCAACGAGCCGTCCGTAGCGCAAATCGTCTCCGGCGGCCCGGACGCAATCACCTCGCCGCCCAGCCGGCCCGCGCCGGGGCCAAGGTCCACAATCCAATCGGCCGCGCGCATGGTCTCTTCATCATGTTCCACCACCAGCACCGTGTTGCCCAGGTCACGCATCCCTTGCAATGTTCGGATCAGTCGGGCATTGTCCCGTTGGTGCAAACCGATACTCGGCTCGTCCAGCACGTACAGCACACCCATCAACTGGCTGCCGATTTGCGTTGCCAGCCGGATGCGCTGTGCCTCGCCCCCACTCAGCGACCCGGCAGAACGATCCAGCGTCAGATAATCGAGGCCCACGTTGATCATAAACGACAGCCGGTCACATATTTCTTTGAGGATGGGGCGGGCGATCATCTGCTGGCGTGGGGTGAGGGCTGTCGTTTCCTCATCCAGGATGCCTCTGGCCCAGGCGAGGATATCGGCGATGGGGCGGTTGGTCACTTCGTTGATGGCTATCCCCGCCACTGTGACCGCCAGGGCAACCGGCTGCAGGCGGGTACCCTCACAACTGCTGCACGGCCGATTCACCATGAATTCTTCTAATTTGTTGCGCACGTAATCAGATGTTGATTCCCTGTAGCGGCGCTGCAAGTTGGGGATGACTCCCTCGTACTTGGTGCGGTAGTGGCGGGTGTCCCCTCCCCGGTTGATGTAGGTGACGGTCACCTCTTCCTGGCCGCTCCCGTAAAGCAAAATGTGCATCTGCGCCTCAGTAAGTTGCGCAGCAGGTTCATCGGTGGGGATTCCAAAATGATCGGCCGTCGCCTTCAACAACTGCCAATAATAGCCCGCCTTGTCCTCTGTGGGCCAGCCGACGATAGCGCCTGTCTCCAGGCTTAACTCCTTGTTGGAAACTATGAGATCGGGATTAATCTCCTTCTTCGTCCCCAATCCCTGGCAATCACGGCATGCGCCGTGGGGGCTGTTGAAGCTGAAGGTACGCGGCTCAATGGCCGGCAGGCTGGTGCCGTCGTAGGCACAGGACAGATGCTCAGAGTACAGGTGATCAACCGGGTGTTCAGGGTCCGTCACATCGTTGATGATGACCACACCGCCGCCCAGCCGCAGCGCCGTTTCAATGGAGTCGGTCAGGCGGGTGCGGGCGGACTGGGCTTCTTCGCCCTTGTCGGCTGAATCGTAGCGGATGACAAGCCGATCCACGACAGCTTCAATAGAGTGGTTCTTATACCGGTCGAGCTGAATCTCCTCATCCACCGAATACACTTCGCCGTTCACGCGCACGCGCACGAAGCCAGCCTTGCGCACATCTTCAAAAATGGCTAGATGATGTCCTTTCCGGTCTTTGATCAGCGGGGACAATACCTTGATGCGGCTCCCCTGGGGCATTTTACTCACGTTGTCCACAATCTGCTCCGCGGACTGGGGCATCACCGGACGGCCGCATTGGGGACAGTGCGGCGTTCCCACGCGGGCGTAAAGCAGGCGCAGGTAATCATAAATCTCCGTCACCGTCCCCACCGTTGAACGGGGATTGTGGCTGACCCCTTTCTGGTCAATGGAGACGGCCGGACTCAACCCTTCGATATGGTCTACATCCGGCTTTTCCATCTGCCCCAGGAACTGGCGAGCGTAAGCGGATAGGGACTCGACATAACGCCTTTGCCCTTCCGCAAAAATGGTGTCGAAGGCCAGCGATGATTTGCCGGAACCGGAAATGCCGGTGAGGACGACGAGCTTGTCCCGTGGGATCTCGACGTCAATGTTTTTTAGATTATGTTCGCGCGCGCCGCGCACCACGATTTTGTCCAGTGACATAATTGTTTTCCTATACAATGGGAATCGGCAAGACCCTCTATTTTAGCACCAGGTACGGCCGTTCACCATGAGAGTTTCAAGTGACTCATTCGCCATGTTATCTGTTTTTTATAAATCCACCCGTGACTTTCTTCGCCCTGAAGCGACTGGATGCATAGTGAACAGTTTTTCTTGGGGATCAAAGGAGAGTAAGTATGGAGTTGATTGGATTAGAAGCAGGACGGTGGGTTTACCTCCTCATCTACCTGTTATTTCCCGCAGGCGTTCTCATTTATCTCATCCGGGCATTTGGCCTGGAGGTGAAGGAGGAGCCGCTGACGGCCGCGCGCCGGCACATTGAGCAGGCAGATTATTGGGCTGAAATTGCCCTGAACTCAGTCACGGCGGGAATGGGCAGCAAGAGCCTTTCATCGCTGGAAAACACCATCTTCAAACATATGTGCAACGCATCCCACGCCATCCTAGAAGCAGATCAGGAAGCGAAAGAGGTGCAGGAATTGGTCAAAGCATTACAGGCGGTGGAAAAGAAATGGATTGAGGTGAGAAGGCGCAATAAGACACGACCCCCATTAACGACGCAGCACGGCCGCATGGCCACCAACGGCGCACATTAGCCCCCCTCTCCGCATAAGCGCCGGCACCCTCCCCCACAATCGCCAGGAATCAACATTTAATCAGGTCACCCTGACGAATGGCCTTCAACGAAGCACGGCCGTTTGCCTGGTTTGCTCCTCTATCAACGCGGCAATATACTCAATCAACGTCATAAGCGCTTCATGTTCCCGCGCATCGCCCGCCCATAGGGCGGCTTCATGAACCTGCCCCTTTTCTATGAGCGAAAACGTGTATTGCACCTCGTCGGGAAGACCCAGGCGCTCTGATGAGGAAAGGTCTTGGAGGCCGGTGGCGTGTATCAACGCCCACAGTTCATCGTTTTGCGCCTCCGTCAATTCATACGGCCCAAATTCCTCCACCTCGCCACGCACATCATGCACGGCCGTGAAGGTTCCACCCGCATCCAGGCTGGTCTGCCACGCGCCATACCCTTCAACATGATACGCCCCGCCGCTAGAGAACTCGAACACAGCATCATCCGACGGCCGCGCCGGGGCAGCACAACTCGCCCCCAGAGCAGCCAGGATCACGAAAAGAACCCAACGGTATTGTATGTTCATCGCTCAACTCCCCTCCACCAATGCCTGCTGCACACAATACGGCCCTTTCAACCGGAGCATTTCATTCCCGAAAAGCGCTATTCTGGCAGGTAAAAGGAGCCCCGATCTCCATTGCTGCTCGATACAGGCGTGTCTTGCAGGCAATGCACGGCAAACACATTGGCCACAGCATAAACCTGGTGTAAGACGCGTACAAGCTGCCGGGGGCTGATCACTTCCAGCGTCAAGACGAGCTGCACTTCTCCCTTTCGGGGCGTAAAGGTGTGGATGGCAGCAATGTTGATCTCCTGATCCTGCATAAGCTGGGTGATTTCAAAAAGCAGGCCCGACCGGTCATAAACATCCACTTGAATGGTAACCAGGCGCGCCCGGCGCGTCCCCGCCTCACCCCAGCCCAGCTTGATAATCCGGCCGGCCATTCGCTCTGGCCGCAGCGAATGGCATCCCTGCCGGTGCACCGTCACCCCGTTGTCGGAACGCACAAACCCCACGATGGGATCACGCGGGCGCGGCTCACAATTGGAACAGACGCGAAGCCGCCGGTCGCGGGCATTGGTGATGATGAACTTCTCCCCCTTGGCCGAATAAACTACCTTATCCAGGTCACGGGCCGGCCCCTCATCCCACCGATCCTCCAGGACGCGGGTGGCAACCACAGTGGGTAAGATGTCGGCCCGGCCCAGGTCGTGGTAAAGCGCTTCCGTATCTTCCCGGTCAAAAGCGGCCGCTATCTTCTCGTGCGGATAGTCGGATAAGCCCAGCATCTCCAACTCAAATTCCAGGAGCGCTTTCCCCTGAGCGATGGCCGTTTCCTCCGGCAGGCGGCGGAACCAGCGGCGCGCATGGGAACGGGCATAATTCGTGGCAATATACCCCAAATCTTCATCCAGCCAGGAGCGCTGCGGCTGCGCCCGGAAATGCCTGACAATGCGAACTCGATCCCCATCCCGCAGCGGCCGATTGAGCGGATACAGCGCTTCATTGACATAAGCTTCACGGCATTGATCTCCCAGCCTGGTATGGATGGCATAAGCAAAATCAATCGGCGTGGCTCCTTTCGCCAGTTCAATGCCGTCTCCGCGCGGGGTATAGACGCGAATCTGCTTGCCGAACATGTCCTCGACCACGCCCTTCACCCCCATGGCCGGGTCTTGCGGCTCCAGCTTGATTGTCTCGCTGATATTCGCCAAAAACGATTCGATGCGGGCCGCGATTTTTTCAGACCAAAACGGCGTATCCGCATAGCGCCAGCGGGCCAACACGCCAATATCCGAGACTTTGTGCATCTCCATCGTGCGGAACCGCAGCTTCAAACGCTGCCCATTTGAATGAACAACCGTCGTGTGTAAAGAGCGATACAGGTTATCCCTGGGCACGGCGATGTAGTCATCAAATGTGCCGGGTACCGGTTTCCACATCTCGTGCAGCCGCCCCATAGCCAGGTAACATGTCGGCGTATCCTTCAGCAAGATAACCAGGCGCATTGTCTCATCAATGTCTTTGTACGCCGTCCCGCTTGTTATCAAGTCCTGATACACTGTGTACGCATTTTCCGGAGCCAGAAGAACATCTTGAACCTCAATGCCACTCTGCGCCAGGAAACTCACAATCTGACGCTTGATCCGGCCTAATTCGGCCTTGTGCCGCTCAGTCACATCAGCCAGCCGCTGTTTAATGGTTTGGTACGCCTGGTTGTGCAGCACTTCTAACGACAACGATTCCAGCTCGTTCTTCAGCCGCCAGATTCCCAACCGGTTGGCTAGCGGCGCATAGACTGCAAGCGTCTCCGTCGCCTTGCGTCGCTGCTTCTGCGGGGACAAAAACTGAATGGTGCGCATGTTGTGCAGCCGATCGAACAGCTTGATGATCACGGTGCGCACGTCGCTGGTCATGACGTCAAACAGCTTATGCAGGGAGACGTCCTGGATTTCCTGCCGCGACAGTTTCCGGTCGCGGGCTACCCCGGCAGACACATTTTTGAGCTTTGTGACCCCATCTACCAGGCGAGCTACTTCTTGCCCAAACTGGGCTTCGATCTCGGAGATTGTGACCAGGGTGTCTTCAGCGACATCGTGCAGCAGCGCGGCCGCCAGCGCCGGCGCGTCCATTCGATATTCTGCCAGATAATAAGCCACTGTCAGGGGGTGGGTAAAAAAAAGCTCGCCGGACTGACGGCGTTGATCACCGTGCTCCCGGCGAGCGAGCGTGAACGCTTCATGCACGCGCCTAAGCTCCTCTATGTCGAGGTAGCTCTTAATTTGCTTGAAGAACTGATTTCCGTCGGACGCAATATGATGAACCATAGCCTGTAATAATAGTCAAGAAGGGTCAAAAACAAAACCCTCTCCCCATAATTCCTTCCAACGTGTCGGGGCTAGCTCCCTCAGACAGGCGATGATCTACTGTGCCCTTTTGAAATCTACAAAGCGGTAACCCACACCACGTTCGGTCAGGATATATTCGGGGTTGGCGGGGTCTTTCTCTATTTTCTTTCGCAGATAATTCACGTACAGACGCAGGTAATGAGTTTCATCTCGGTATTCATACCCCCACACTTTGGCCAGCAATGTGTCGTGGGGGACCACCCAGCCTGCGTTTTGGATCAGGTGATTGAGCAGGCGGTATTCAGTCGGCCGCAAATCGATGCGCTTTCCTTCAACGATGACCTGGTGGCGGTTGAAGTCAATGGACAGGCGGTCATCAATACGGAGCACTGTGCGCGGTGGGGGGGCGGGCCACTCCGCCCGGCGAAGCACTGCACTCACCCGGCTGCTTAACTCACGCGGGCTGAAAGGTTTCGTAATGTAATCATCCGCCCCCAAATCCAGCCCATGTATCTTATCTTCTTCATCTCCTTTAACCGTGAGTAGAATCACCGGGACGGTAGAGATTTCGCGCAGCAGTTTCAACGTCTCAAACCCATCCATTTCCGGCATCATAACGTCCATGATAACCAGGTCTGGCGTGTGCCGCCGGATTTGATCCAGCGCGTGCAGGCCGTTTTCCGCTTCAACAACCTGATATCCTTCCAGCTCCATATTCATGCGAATGAAGCGGCGCATACGCGCCTCATCGTCCACGATGAGAATTACACGAGGAGCGCTTTGTTCCAGGGAACGAGGAATTTGCTCGACCATTATTCGCGTACGAACCCAATAACTTCGTCGGTATCGGCCGACGGCAGGATTTGCACGAAGGTGATGCGGTGCCAGGGGAGCAGCATGCTTGTCACATCCTCGTCCAGGTAGTGGAGGTCTTTGCCGTCCCGGCGGCGGGGGTTATGAAGCACGAGAAAACGCGCCGTCGGATCGGGCATTTCCTCAACCTCACATTCCACTGCATCTTCATTTGATATGTGTACAACAATTGAAATCATTGAACATTCATCTCCTATTGCCGCCTCTGCGCCTCAGTTGGCCCTTCCCCGTTTCCGGAAGAAAGCGGCCGTCACTCCAATACATGAATGTTGACCCGAAACCTGCCGGGCCTAATGCCCGTTCTCGCCATTTTCACGCTACGAACAGATGCACCAGAAGGTCGCCAAAATGAATTTCGTCCCCATCCTGCACCAGATACGGCAGCTCCGCAGGGAGGCGGTAATTGTTAAGCAACGTACCGTTCGTGCTGCCCAGGTCTACCAGAATAATCCCCTTGTTAGAAAACTGGATGACCGCGTGCATGCGGGAGACGCCCTTCTCAGCAGCTCCATCCTCAGTCAGGTCTAACTCCGGCACCATACCCAAGGTGGCATCAGCACGGCCAATGCGTATCTGGTCTTTCAATTCTATCGTGAGGCGTCGCCGGCTGCTGGGAATGACTAACGTAATCTGACACGGTTCCTCTGCGGGGATAAGCTCATGCCCGACCAGTGGAGGGGGTGGGGAATTATGTTCAAATTCAGAAAACGGCAAAACCACCGTTGACTGTTCGGCCGTATCCATCAGGAAGCGGCCGCACTCGCTGCAAAACAGCGTTCCCTCAAGCTGGGTGGCCCCACAATCATGACACTTCATCGTTCTGATCCAGATTTAACGTACGCGTGATTAATGCGCGCGTCCCATATTTAAGCCGTTTTCGCCCCTCCAGGGTTGTTGTCCCCATCGAAGCCAGCCGCTCCTTCTCCATATAGGCTTGCTGCGCCAGCTTAGCCTCGCCCGCTTCCAGCAACCGCGTCGAAAGATGGTGCATCCGGGTCACCGCCAATTCCAAACGCCCCGCTTCTACTTCCTCCCAAACTTTCTCATTCATCCGGTACATATTCCACATACGCACCGCCTTCAGCAATTGACGCGGTGGTTCCGCGCGAGCCGCCTCAGACAGGACGAGTAGCTCAACTGTCTGTTTGACCGTGCGCTCTTTCATCTTTAGCGCAGGAATTTGGGCCTTGATCGTCAGCGGCATCTTGATCCTCGCTTCCACAGGTTGCGGCCCAACGCTCAACTTAAGCAAGAAGGACAACGGCACGTTGCCTTCAATATTTCCCAATTTGATTTCTCCGGTTTCTACGGTCAATGGTTGGGAAAACGGGGACAGTTTGAAGCCGTGAAGCAGCGTGACGCTTTTGTGCAGGTTGGCCATCAGGCGCACATTACGGGCGTAAACAGTCCCCAGGTCTGTCACACGCTCCTGCAAATACTCAATGATCTGCTGGGCCGTCGCCACGTAGTTCGAATGCCCCCCAGACGGTGAAACGAGCTGATCCAGAAAGCGATCATTCCACTCTGCGCCAATGCCAAAAGCGGTAAAATCCACGCCCTGCGCGGCCGCTTGTCGGCTCAATAAAAGGCACTCTTCCTCATCACCATAAGTATGGCCGTCCGTCAGCAAGATCAGGTGGCTGTTGTACTGTTCCAGGGGCGCCTGCCGAATCTCTTGCATTCCCGCTGCCAGACCCTGGTAAATCTCGGTACCTCCGGAAGCCAGAATGCTCCGAATCTGGGCCATCACTGCTTTCTTGTTGCTGATGCGCCGGGCCGGCAGGATCACCTCAGCGCGGTCGCTGAAGGTGACGGCGGACATGACGTCGTCGGGAGCCAGCTTCTCGATGATCATTTCTACGCCCGACTTCACTCGATCGAGCCGCGCGCCTTGCATGGACGTGCTGCGATCGATGACCAGGCACAGATTGAGCGGCAGGCGTGTCCTGGACTCGGCGTCACGTAATTTTACGTCAACCAGGAGGTAAACGGCCTGTGCCGACTTAGACACCTGCAGCTGGGTGCGGCTGGCTTCCACGGTAATAGTCAGATCGGGCGCGGCCGCTTCCGCCATCAAGGAATCGTAAGTAGCGCGCCGCTCCCTGTCGCTGAGCACTTGATAAGCCTGAAGCAGCCGCTGGTACACCGGATCATCTACCAGGCTGTCAGCTCCTTTAGGGAAATTGGCCACCTGCCTGGTAAATGCCTCGCGGATCACCTCGGTTGTCGCCTGAGGTTCGACCCCCAATATCGCATAATAGTCAGAGTCGTGATTCATAGTTGAATGATGTTGGGGTAAACAAACACAAGCTTCAGACTCTTTAGTTCGCTGTTGAATGATGCTTTGTTACAGATCAAACTCGACCACAATTGCGGTGATGTTATCATATCCGCCGGCCATCAACGCTGCTTCAATCAACACATCCACGGTTTCTTCAACCGGCATTTCTTCCGCCAGCACTGTCTGTAGGAGACTATCCGGCAGCATTCCACACAACCCGTCGGAACAGAGCAACAGCTTGCCGGATTCAGGGAGAGGCTGCATATAAAAATCCACTTCCACTTCTTCCGACTGTCCCACCGCACGCAGCAGTACATGCCGGTAAGGGAAGAAGGTCGCCTCCTCAGAGGTCAAATGGCCCACATCTTGCAGTCGCTGGGCCAGCGAATGGTCACTACTGATGACCTTTAGTTTGCCTTCCTTAAACAGGTAAATGCGGCTGTCTCCCACATGCGCCACATGCAGCCGCCGCCCCAGGAGAAGGGCGACCGTCAACGTGGTGCCGCTGTCTGCTTCCGGGTCTACCTCAAATACAGCCTTGTTCGCGGCCGTCACCGCATCAACCAGAACTTCCTGCACCGGCTTTTGATTCGCCCCATGTGCATCCTGCAACAGTGGGAAATAAATCTCCCTGATGATATGACGAGCGGCCACCCGGGAAGCCAGTTTGCTGGCAACATGCCCATTCGCATGTCCCCCCATCCCGTCCGCGACGATGTATAACCCAAACGGCATGAGTTTGAAATGCCCGCCTGAATCGGTTTGGAAAACGAGGTAGGAGTCTTCGTTGCGGTCGCGGACAGCGCCGAAGTGGGTGCGCTGCGCCACCCGGATCATGGGATCATGCTCAGGGGCTTTCTTCGCGGCCGCGCCTGGGATTCGGGAAATGATCGTGGCCGGCATCTCATCTTGATCATCGCCGGCCGTTCCCGATTGGTCTGTTTCCGTATCTGCTTCCTCATCAACCGTGGGCGCATCTTCCTGTGCAGGGTCGCCCACGGCCGCTTCCGGCGTCATCTCGTCTGATTCATCAGCGGCTAGGGTATCGGGGTCAGAGTGGGTCGTTGGCTCGTTCATGCGTTTTACACCGGCAAAGCGTATAAGATGTGATCGGACGATCCGATATAGACCACCCCATCAACCACAATAGGGGACGAGATCACGGGGCCGTCTGTCTCGAACCGCCACCGTAATTCACCATGCTTCAAGCTCAGGCTGTAGATGTTCCCGTCGGTCGAGCCGAAGTAGACGGCATCATCCGCGACGACAGGAGAAGAGGTAACCTGTCCTTCCGTTTCAAAGGCCCAGATCAAGCGGCCTGTATCCAGGTCTAGCGCGTACAGACTGCCGTCCGAAGATCCAAAATACACCCCTCGTTTGTGCACAAATGGGGACGAGACGATCGGCCGTCTCGTCCGAAAACGCCAGATGACCCAGCCTGAATTCGCATCCAGCGCGTACAGTGTGTGATCCATGGAACCAAACAGCAGAAGTTCATCCGCCACTGTGGGGGAAGAGGTGACTGCCCGCTTGACCTGTGACTGCCACTTCGTTTTGCCGGTAGCCAGGTCAAGGCAGTAAACATACGCGCCTTCCGTCCCGATGTAGACGAAATCCTCATTGACGAATGGGGTTGAGCGTATAGCGTGATACGCATTGGCCTTCCACACCACCTTACCCTGGCTTGCATTCAACGCGTACAAGTACCCATCATCCGAGCCAAAAAAGATATGATCATACTGAATGGTGGGGGAGGAATAGATAGGGCCTTTGGTGGTGAAACGCCAGTTCATCGTGCCGGTGCGTAACTGCAACGAGTATAGGGTCTTGTCCACCGAACCGACGATGACAGAATCACCATAAATACCGGGAGAGGCGCCGATCCCATCGGACGCAGGGAACTTCCAACGAAATGCGCCATCATTGCGGCTGAGCGCATACAGGTTGTTATCGTAAGCGCCCACCAGCACCATATCGTCTGTTACGGCCGCTCTAGAGCGAATCTCATCTTCGCACTTGAACTGCCACAGGGCATTGATCTGGCCGGTAGCCGCCGGCGTCACCACGACGGTCGGCGCCTCTGCCAACGGGACTTTACCCTGCGCAGACGCTTTTTGGTGGGATGCCTGTGCCACAGCCAGCAGCGCTTCTTTCAGCTCGGTCGCGCTGGTGTATCGCTCTTTCGGATTGTATGCCAGGCAGCGCATGATCACCGCTTCCAACTCTTCGGAGATATTGGGGTTCACGGCGCGAATCGGCCGTTCCGCAAAAGTAAACGGCGGTTCCAGGCGCGGGTCCTGCCGCGTCATCAGATGGTGGAAGGTAGCCCCCATCGCATAAATGTCACCGGCCGGCGATGCCTGCCCCCGATACTGTTCCGGCGGCGAATATCCTTCCGTGCCGATCATGGTGCCTTTTTTGGTGTCTGTTTCAAACAACTTGGCAATGCCAAAGTCGATGATCCGAATCCGATTGTATTGGTCCAGCATCAGATTCGAGGGCTTCAAATCGCGGAAGATGATCGGCGGGTCCTGGCTGTGCAGGTGAATGAGCGTATCGCACAACTGCAACGCCCAATCCAGCGCCGTTTCCTGATCGATGAACTCCTGGTTTTCCTCCAGCCATTCTTCCAGGTCTACGCCGCGGATCAGGTCAATCACCAGATAGCTGCGGTCTCCCTCGGTGAAGTAATCAGAAACGTCCGGGATGGCGGGATGGTCGAGCATGGCCAACATGCTGGCCTCACGCTCGAACGATTTGATGGTCAATTCACGAATCTGAGGATCGGGAGCGGAGATGATCATCTCCTTGATGGCGCACAGCTTGGTGACATTCTGGAAGCGCATGTCGCGGGCCTGATACACAGAGCTAAACCCACCTGAGCCCAGTGTCCCCACGATCCGGTATCTGTCCTGAAGCATGTCACCGGGCTGCAGGTTGGCTGATTGGCCCGCTTTATTCCTGCGCCCTCGCCTGCTCTTCAGTTGCCTGGTTGTCAAACGCCCCATAGTCGCCAGCCCTTTACAATATACGCCAATTATAAGTGGACGAGACCTAAATAATCAAGCGCTCTCCATTTTCTGTCCCCTCAAGGCAGAAACCCTCAAATTTTGGGGAAGCTTTGCGCTCTGGCAGGTCACTAAAATCACGGCCGCGACGGCCGTCTCCGCCAGAGGCGCTCTCCGCCCACCCGGCGGACATACCACGTCACCTGCCGCGCCAGATCGCCCCGATCCTCGAAGAAGCTGCCCACCTGCGAGGTGAAGGCCGCGATGGCCGCGATCCTGGCAGCCAGGTCATCATCTCCTAAGGGAACCCGTTCTTCTAGCCATTCCGATTGATCCGGAGAGATGACCGCTTCCAGTGCATCCGGCTCCCGCACGTAAGGGTAATCTTCATAATAAAGGAGGGCGCGGTCAAAGCAGCGTTCGGCCGCGGCCCGGACAATCTGGTGGTCTACATGCTGTCCCGCGGCCAGCGGGCAAACGATCTGCCCGTGGGGAGGAAGGGCGGCGAATCTGCGCGCCAGTTCGTCCACCAGGTCTTGTTCGGCCGCATGCACCCGGCCAAAGATGTCGCTATCCGCACCGTATAACGGCTCGCCCGTTTCCGGGTGCAGCCGATAGATACAGTCAGGAACCGGCCAATGGCTATAATCAGCGCCTAACACCCGGCAGGCGGCCGCATCTTCAGCCCGCCGTTGGGCGACCACATCCGACAGCAGTTGCCAGCGCTGATGCAAGCTTTGTGCAAACTCAGACACCCGATCCTCAGGCGGATCGCCAGCCATGATGGTAACGATCAACACTGACTTGCCCGCGACCGTTTGCGAGAATATTTGTCCCCCGCACGACAACGCAGCATCATCCAGGTGGGGGGATAGGTAAATGGCGTCGTAGGTTGTTCTTTGCATCGCACTCCATGCTGCCGGAGGAATTCGAAGGTAACGCTGATCTATTTACGCCGGAACGGGTTTTTATACGACTGGCTAGCCTTACAATTGACTATATAATAGCGCCCAATGGCTAAGAAACTGACCCATCTCGACGCAAGCGGTCGAGCGAGAATGGTTGATGTCGGCCACAAACCCGATACGGAACGTGTTGCGACTGCGCGCGGCAGCGTCGTGATGCAGCCGGAAACTTTACAGCTTATTATAGAGGGGAACATCAAAAAAGGGGATGTTTTGACGGTTGCCGAATTAGCCGGCGTCATGGCCGCCAAACGGACCGGGGAATTGATCCCGCTCTGTCACCCCTTGATTTTGAGTCACATTGTGGTTTCCTGCGTGCCCAATGCGGCCGCCAACCGGGTAGACATTGAGGCCACGGTCAGGCTGCGCGGCAAGACAGGCGTGGAGATGGAAGCATTAACGGCCGTGTCCGTCGCCGGCCTTACTATCTACGACATGGCCAAGGCAGTTGACCGCAGCATGCGCCTGACTGACGTTCATCTCGTCCATAAAGCCGGCGGGCAAAGTGGGGAGTGGCGTCTGGCAGAAGGCGAGTGAAGCTCACCGGCAACAGACATGGCTCACTCCCTCAGGTTCAACAAGTAATGGATTTGACGATACGATTATTCGCTACGCTAAAAGAACGGGCTGGGCAAGATCGGATTCAGGTAGACCTCCATCCGCCGTTCACAGTAGCGATGATGCTAGACACTGTGGCCAGCGACTATCCGGCCCTGGCTCCGGCCCTGCCTTCGGCGTTGGTCGCTATCAACCAAGCATTCGCCTCGCCGCAAACAATCATTAACCCTGGAGACGAAATCGCCATCTTTCCCCCGGTCAGCGGCGGCGGCGAAAGCGAATTTGAGCACCCGACTTATTTCGCCATCACCCATGATGCGCTCGATTTCGCTGACATTCACGCCCGTCTGACCCAGCCCGATGTCGGGGCCATTGTCACCTTTACCGGCCTGGTGCGCGGCCGTACACACCGAGAGGGTTTGCCGCCAGAGACCCTGTATCTGGAGTACGAGGCGTACGCAGATATGGCACAAGCCAAAATGGCCCAAATCGCCCGTGAAATCTGGCAGCGTTGGCCCCTCGTCAAGGGAATCGCCATCGTCCAGCGCATCGGCAAACTGGGCGTCGGCGACATCACCACCTTCGTGGCCTGCGCCGGCGGGCACCGTGATCAGGGCGTATTCGACGCCGCCCGTTACGGCATTAATCGCCTCAAAGAGATCGTGCCCGTGTGGAAGAAAGAAGTCGGCCCGGACAAAGCAGTCTGGGTAGAAGGACATTACCGGCCGACGGAGAAAGACTGATTCAGTAGACAGCAGCAAGCTCGAGAACTGCATGGGGCAGGCCCACCACCGTGCGAACACTGGCGTGCGGGCAACAGCAAAGAGCAACGTATTCTTGATTTAGAGTCCGGAGAAGAGAATGAATAACGGCAACCCTCAAAAACATCGCGTGGTGATCACCGGCACAGGTTTAATCACTCCCCTGGGCCATAACGTCAAAGATACCTGGGCCGGCATCCTTGCCGGAAAGTCGGGCAACGGCCCATTTACGATCTTAAGGAAGGAAGACCACATCTCCGGCACGATCTGCGAGGTAAAAGATTTCAATCCGGCTGAGTATATGCCGCGGCGGGACGCACGCCGCCGTGATCGCTACCAACAATTTGCCACGGTCGCTGCCCGGCAGGCGGTGGAAGAAGCCAACCTGGAGATAACCGACGAAAACCGGGAACGCATCGGTATCATCCTGGGCACAGGCGTCGGCGGCATCCAGACACTGGTTGGCCAGGAGCACATCGTGCTGAATAAAGGCGTACGCCGGGTCAGCCCCTTTGCCATCACCATGATCATGCCCAATGGAGCGGCAGGGATGTTGGCCATTGACTACGGTATTCACGGTCCCACGACGACGATCACCACTGCCTGCGCCGCCGGCTGCGACGCTGTGGGACACGCCTTCCGGGCTGTTCAACGCGGCGAACTGGATGCCGTTTTGACCGGCGGCAGCGAATCCATGATCACCTCGGTCGCTGTTGGTGGGTTTGAGCGGGCCGGGGCGACTTCGGCCAAAACCAGCGGCGCACCGCAGCCGTTTGACAAGAATCGGGATGGGCTGGTGGTTGGAGAAGGCGCGGGGATGCTGGTGCTGGAAAGCCTGGAACATGCCCGCGGCCGCGGCGCCACCATCCTGGCCGAAGTGGTTGGTTACGCCCAATCAACAGACGCACACCATATCACAGCTCCAGCCGAAGGGGGGCAGGGAGCTGTGCGCGCAATACGGAAGGCGCTCACCGATGCTGAGGTCTCCCCAGAGATGGTTGACTATATCAGCGCGCATGGGACGGCTACCCCATTGAATGACGCGGCGGAAACGGCCGCAATCAAAACCGCGCTGGGCGAATACGCTTACCAGACGGCCGTCAGTTCCACCAAATCCATGACTGGCCACATTATGGGCGCAACCGGGGCCATTGAAAGCGTATTTTGCGCCCTGGCCATCCGCGACCAAGTGCTGCCCCCCACGATCAATTACGAAACGCCCGATCCCGACTGCGATCTGGATTACATCCCCAATCACGCCCGCCCCGCCCGCGTCCGGGTATGCCTGAACAACGCTTTCGGGTTTGGCGGGCACAATGCTGTGCTGGTGTTCAAGGAATTTACAGACTGACCCGAATCAGCCGCCACCCCCGCTAATCATATGGAAGACTTACCGGCTTTGGAGAAGAATCTTGGCGTCCGATTCAACGATTATTCTCTCCTGTCACGCGCACTAACCCACCGATCTTACCTGAACGAAAATCCTGGCGCAGCGCTGGAAGACAATGAGCGGCTGGAGTTCCTGGGGGATGCGGTGCTGGATTTTGTCGTGGGCGCCTACCTGTACCACCACTTCCCCGAAATGGATGAAGGGGGACTGACCAGCCTGCGCGCGGCTCTGGTGCGGGCGAAGACGTTGGCCGCGTTTGCCCGGGATTTGGAGATCGGCCGCTACTTGCGGCTCGGGTACGGCGAAGCAGAGAGCGGCGGGCGAGAACGGACGCCTATCCTGTGCGCCGCCTTTGAGGCCGTCATCGGCGCAATTTATCTTGATCAGGGGTTAGATGCGGCCCAATCTCTCACCGAGAAGCTGGTGGCTCCGACGCTGGTGAAAATCCTGGATGGCTCCCTGCATAAGGACGCGAAGAGCGAGTTCCAGGTGTGGGCGCAGGCGCGGTTTAACATCACGCCGCGCTACCAGGTTGTGGCCACCGAAGGCCCGGACCACGCCAAGACCTTCACCGTCCAGGTCTTGATCGCCAACGACGTGTGGGGGGAAGGGAGCGGCCGCAGCAAACAGGCCGCAGCCCAGGCGGCCGCCAGCGTCGCCCTGTCCAGGACGGAGATCGTGGACAGCGCGTGATCCGGCTCCTCCCCCGGCGTGGATGCGGTCTTACGCAGCGGGCGCTAACCCCCTCAGACGGTGCCTTGACCCATCCCCTTCTCACCTTCTAACACACCACTTTCACCCCTTTTCACATCGGCAAAGAAAGGGGGTTTTCATCGTCTTACCCCCTTGACTTTTGCTCTCCGAATATGCTAGACTGCATCCTTGTGCATGGAAGAGGACCAAATCGGGTGCGAGTCTATACACCAAAAAAATTTAGAGGATTTGGAGAGGAAAAACACAATTTTATGAGCGATCTAACCAATCCATTCGACGAAATGGACGCCGTTAGCGCATTGCTAAATGATGGTTTAGAGCAGGGGTACATCACTTACGATCAGATTCTGGAAACCTTGCCTGAAGTTGAAAACAACCTGATGCTTCTCGAAACGATTATGGAAGAGGCTCAGGCTGCTGGCATCCCAATCTACGAAAACAATGAAGAGGCGAAAGCAGAAATTGATGTGAATGGGGATAACGGCTTTGGCGATCCCCTTGCGCGCGCCGGGACCTTTTTCCGCCGCTCTCGTGATGATTCTCCCCACGTAGCCCCCTTATTCGACCTTAGCAATGTGCCAATTGATGACTCTGTTGGCCTGTATTTCCGGGAAATGGGCCAACAGCAACTGCTGACGGCCGACGAAGAAATCCAGCTCGCAATGGAAATCGAAGCGGGCCGTATGGCGCACAAGAAAATGAATCGAGATGATATCAGCGAGAAAGGCAGGGACCGGTTCGCTAATATCGAAGCAGTCGGAGACGCAGCCCGCGCACACCTGATCCGCGCCAATACCCGCCTGGTCGTCAGCATTGCCAAGAAATATCGCGGCCGCGGCTTGCAATTCTTGGACCTGATCCAGGAAGGGAATGTCGGGTTGATGAAGGCGGTAGAGAAGTATGACTACCGTCGCGGCAACCGGTTCAGCACCTATGCCACCTGGTGGATTCGGCAGGCAGTGACCCGCGCGCTGGCAAATCACGGCCGTACTATTCGTATTCCGGCTCACCTGGGCGGCCGCATCAGCAAGCTGTATCAGGTAGCGCAAGAGCTGGAACAGGAATACGGCCGCCAGCCGACGGCTGAAGAAATCGCCGAAAGCATGGAACTGCCCGCCGAGCGCGTCCGCTGGATGCTGCGCACCAGCCGGCAGCCCGTTCATCTGGAACGGCCGGTTGGGGATGAGTCAGATGCCGAGTTGGGCGACTTCATCGAAGATGTTGAAGCGCCCCCGCCGGCTGAGGCTGTGGCCCAGCAAATGCTCACCGAAGAACTCGGTGACATCCTGGACCAATTGACCCCGCGTGAAGCACGCATTCTGCGGCTGCGTTACGGCTTACAAGACGGCGAATCCCGCACATTGAAAGAAGTGGGTGAGATGTTCGGCCTTTCCCGTGAACGCATTCGGCAGTTAGAAAAAGAAGCGCTGCGAAAGCTTCGCCATCCGAACTTCGCCGGCCATTTGCGCCAATACCTGAACTAGCCCGGGCGACTCAATTCGGGGGTCTCCAATCGAAAAACAGCCCTTCCTCTAGAGGAAGGGCTTTCATTTTCCCTGCCCTAAAGCAATTGTAAGCGGTTTCTCCCCGGCTTGACGCACCTTACCCAGTCGTTATAATCCGAATTCACCTCCTGTCCGGGAACCGGACGGTCGGCGAAAGCGTTAATGCTCAAGTGGAATTCAAATGCTAGATAGAATTGCGAAGGTCGTGGCTCGATACGAGGAACTCGAGCAGCAAATGGCCGACCCAGAAGTGCTGGGCGACCACAATAAATTAACCGAATTGGCGCAAGAGCGGTCGGAACTCACCCCGCTGGTCGAGGCGTACCGCCAGCACGTCAAGCTGAGCCAGGAATTGTCGGAGGCGCACGAACTGCTGGAGAACGAGGATGACGCTGAAATGATCGCCCTCATTCAGGGAGAGATCGCCCAGCTTACCGGCCAGATCGAAGGGCTGGAACAACAAATGCGCTCTCTCCTCGTCCCCAAGGACCCGCGCGACGACAACAACGTCTTCATCGAGATCCGCGCGGGCGCAGGCGGGGACGAGGCCGGCATTTTTGCCGCCGACTTGCTCCGTCTCTACACCCGTTATGCTGAGTCACGAAAGTGGAAAGTGACCATCGTAGATGAAAACAGTACCGGCGTCGGCGGATACAAGGAAGTGACTATGCTGGTCAAGGGCAAAGGGGCTTACTCTCGCTTTAAGTTCGAGAGCGGCGTCCATCGCGTTCAGCGTGTGCCTAAGACCGAATCCCAGGGCCGGATACATACAAGCACAGCGACGGTCGCCGTCATGCCCGAACTGGATGACGTGGAAATCACGCTGGACGAACGGGACCTGGAGATCACCTCCACCTTTTCCTCCGGGCCGGGGGGGCAGCACATGCAAAAGAATGCCACCGCCGCCCGCATCGTCCACAAGCCAACCGGTTTGTCTGTGAAAATCCAGTCTGAACGCAGCCTGACGCAGAATAAGCGGCTGGGCATGGCAATTTTGCAGGCCCGCATCCAGGAGATGGAGAGCGAGAAACAGCGGGCAGCACAAGCGGCCGATCGTAAGGCGCAGGTGGGAAGCGGCGACCGCAGCGAGAAGATCAGAACCTATAACTACCCGCAGGGACGTGTCACCGACCACCGTATCGGCTTCACCAGCTACAACTTACCGGCCGTGATGAACGGCGACCTTGATCCGTTTATTGATGCGCTGACCATTGCCGACGAGGCCAAGAAGCTGGCCGCGGTTGGTGCATAGGTGTGTCAAGAATCCCAGTGTCACGTATCAAGCCGTTCCCCAACATGGATATTTGAAACATGACACGCTACTGCAACTATTTGAGGAGCGATGATGAGTGAACCAACTTACCGGCGGCGCGGCCTGTATTTCGAAGATTTTGAAGTCGGCCTGACCTTGACGACGGCCGGGCGAACCATCACAGAAACAGACGTCGTCAGCTTCGCCGGGTTGTCGGGCGACTACAACCAGATTCACACTGATGCCGAGTATGCGGCGCGGGACACTTTTGGGCAACGCATCGCCCACGGCCTGCTGGTGCACTCTATCGCCACCGGCCTCGCCGTACAGTCAGGCGTGATTGAAGGGACGGTGCTGGCCTTTCGCGAGTTGACCTGCAAGTTCAGCCTGCCTGTGTTCCTGGATGATACGATCCACGTCGAGATCAAAATCACCGACAAAAAGGCGCTACCTCGACTGGGCGGCGGCAACATCAACATGAAAATCAGCGTAAAGAACCAGCACGGCAAGACCGTCCAACGCGGCAACTGGGTGATGTTGGTCAAGAGCAAGGCCTAAGCTCACCCATGCGCCGTTGTTGCGCGTGTGACTCCATGGATGACGAGACGACAAACGAAGAGCAGCCATCGCCGAACGACGACCAGCCGGAAGCGCAGCAACCGGCAGGGCAATCGGGGCCTTCTCCTGACCCCAAAGAGCAAGTTGAAACCGTCTCCCTCCTGGACCTGATGAAGGAGATGGCCGAGGGGGAGGATGCGTCCGGGGCTGAACCTGCTGCCGGGGCGACGGACACGCCCCCCGCTGCGGCGGCAACGCCCGCGGGCGAGCCTGACGACGAAGCCACGATTACCCAGGCTCCTTTGCCGCCCACGTCACCTACACGGAAACCGATCCCCCTTCCTCTTTCCCCCGATGAACTGACGCCCCAGGAACGGCCGCCGGAACGGGACCCTGACGCCACTGAGGTGCAGCCGCGAGTCGCTTTTCCCGGCAGCACGCAGCCCGAGCGGGAACGGCCGCCAGGAGAAGCACCTACCCAGGTCTACCGGCCAGAAGCGTCCTCTAAAGACCCCCAAACACGACCGGCCCGCCCCGGGCGGCGGGAGCGAGCGCGGCCGCCTCGGCGAGAACAATCTTCTCCGCGAGAACAGGGACGGCCGCCGGTACGCGCCCCCAAGCCGGTTAAAGTCGTCATTCCCAAGCAGGCAAAGCGGCGGAAGCCCAAGCCGGTACCGCGCCGACGGCGCAACTGGCGCGGCTGCCTGTTTCGTCTCATCCTTGCCAGCTTAATCCTGACGCTGGCCGGGCTGGCCCTGGGCATAACCGGGTTTGCTTTAGGTTACCGGGCCATCGCCAGCGACCTACCGGAACCAGCCAGACTTATCGAGCGGGCCAGCACGTTTGAAACTGCCCGTATCTTCGACCGGAACGGCAATTTGCTCTACTCGCTGGCCGATCCCAATGCCGGCAATCGTACCCGCGTCTCGCTGGATCAGATTTCGCCGTATCTGAAGAACGCCACCATCGCCACCGAGGACGCCCGCTTTTACGATAATCCAGGTTTCGATCCCATTGGCATTGCCCGCGCCGTCTGGCAGGCAGCACGCGAGCGCGAGTTCGTGTCCGGGGCCAGCACCATCACGCAGCAGTTGGTGCGCGCCGTTTTGCTGGACGAGGATGAGCGCACAGAACGTACATTCCGCCGCAAAGTGCGTGAGATTATCCTGGCGGCCGAACTTTCCCGTACGTACCAGAAGGATGAGATTCTGGAACTTTACCTGAACGAGATTTACTACGGCAACCTGGCCTACGGCATCGAAGCGGCCGCACAAACCTATTTCAACAAGTCAGCGGCCGATCTGACTCTGGCAGAAGCGTCACTGCTGGCCGGGCTGCCGCAGGCCCCGGCATTGTGGGATCCCTTTACCGCGCCGGACAAAGTTATCGTGCGCCAGTGGCAGGTTTTGATGCAGATGGTGTCCGAAGGATACGTGACGCGGGAAGAAGCGCAGGCGGCCCTCAATGAAACCGGCGCGTTCATCAATGACATGAAACCGCCAACAGTCACCATCCGGCATCCTCACTACACTCTGACCGTATTGCAGCAGGCCGAGGATATGCTCGGTGCGCAGAACATTTACCGGGGCGGCCTGCGTATTTTCACCACACTAGACCCGTCTGTACAACGCTTGGCGGAGGACACCATTGCCGCCCAGCGGCCCGTCATCGCTGCCGCGGGCGCAAATAACGCAGCGCTGGTTGCCCTCCAGCCGGGGACGGGAGAAATCTTGGCGTTGGTGGGCAGCGTGGATTTCAACAACGAAGAGATCGGGGGACAGGTGAACATGGCGCTGGCTCCCCGCCAGCCGGGTTCTTCTATTAAACCGCTGGTTTACCTGTCAGCAATGGAAAAGGAATGGACGCCCGCTACGCTCATTTGGGACGTGCCAACCCAGTTCCAAGATGGGGTCAATCCCCCATATGTTCCCAAAAACTACGACGATGAGTTTCACGGCCCTCTGCGGCTCCGCCCGGCGCTGGGGAATTCGTACAACCTGCCGGCCGTCAAAGCGCTGGAGTTTGTCGGCGTGTGCAATTTCATCACCAATGTGCAAAAACTGGGCTTGTCATCGCTGCAAGACGAAGGGTGCGACCAGCAGGCTCAACCACGCAGCCATGGCCTGTCGCTGGCCCTGGGCGGCGGCGAGGTCAGCCCGTTGGAAATGGCGGGCGCTTTTAACACATTGGCCAGTCAGGGACATTATCTGGAGCCGTATGCCATCGCCCGCATTGAGGATAGTCAGGGCAACGTATTGTTTGAGCATATGCCTCCTACGGCCGAAGCGTCCCAGGTCGTCCGCCCTGAACACGCCTATCTTCTCAGCCACATCCTCTCCGACAACGAGGCGAGACAGCCGGAGTTTGGCCCCAACAACAATCTGGTCATTGCTGGGCACCGGGTGGCTGCCAAGACAGGGACCTCCGGTACCGACCGCTTTGACGTGCGCGATGCATGGACGATTGGCTTCACGCCCCACATCGTGACGGCCGTGTGGGTGGGGAATACGGACAACGAACCCATCGGCGAAGGTCAGTCCGGTTACCGGGTGGCGTCTCCCATCTGGCACAGCTTCATGTCGGCATACCTGGCAGAACAGCCTCCGCTCGATTTCATACGGCCACCCGGCATTGTAGAAGCGGAGATTTGCGCCGATTCAGGGGCGCGCCCCGGCCCAGATTGCGCCAGCCGCCGTCTGGAACTGTTTGCCGGCGACCAGCTCCCTCTCGACAGCAGCCATGATCTGATTCAGATTGTACCGGTGGATCTATGGACGGATCTGGCAGCGAATGATGCCTGCGCCGAATCTGTTTACGAAGCGCGCTTCTTCACTTTGCAAGTCAACGGTAACGAGGATGTGTTGGAGCGGGAACAGGTGCTGGCTAAACGATGGCTGGAAGAAACAGCCGCCGGACGGGCCTGGGCCACCCGGCACAATGTTGCCGTCCCCCTGCGCCTGCCGCCGACGCAAGCGTGCGACGACAATACACCCCGCCCCGAAGTCATCATCACACAGCCCCAGGCAGGGGCTGAGGTCATTGATACGGTTGAGATCCGGGGCACGGCCCGCGGCCCTGCCTTTGGCGGTTACCAGGTTGAATTCGGCCTGAGCCACGATCCGGGCGGCTGGGGTCTGGTGCGGGCGCTGCAACCGGATCCGGTGGAAGATGGCCTGCTGGCGGTATGGGACACCGCTCAACTGAACGTATTTGGCCCTGCCACCATCCGCGTACTCCTCTTTGGCCCGGATAATCCTTACACAACTGAGTACGATCCCGTCATTTTCGAGCAGCGAGTGCCGCTGACGCTGTTGCAGCCTACGCCCACCCCCACACCCACTCCGACAGAAACGCCAACGCCGACGGAAACACCCACCATCACCGGGACGCCAACGGAGACGCCAACGCCCATTGCCACTAAAAGTGTAACGACGCCGGTGGTTCCATCCACCGCCACGCCCACAGCGACACAAACGGCAACACCAACAGGCGCGCCTGTCAGCACCCCATCAGCCACGCCAACGCCTACTCCGTAGCAGGAAGATTACCTGGCCCGAAAACACAACTATCCCTAATTTTCGTCCTTTTCAGTGACAAAAGAGGCGTATAAGATTATAATCTCCAACGAAATCGCCGATTTTGGTACAACCTCCAACAATTTCGTCTTCAAAGTCAACAACGCACCAGTAAGAATCTTGCAGAATATCGGGTTCTGCTAAAAATGGCGGGGAAGGGACAAATCAAAGCTGCATTGTTTGACTGGGATCTAACCCTGAGCCGCGTATTGGGCGAGGCTTCTCCCTATGAGCGGCTGTCGGCCTTGTTCAGGAGCATAGGGCTGGATTATACGCCTCACGAGATTCTGGCAGCCATTGCCGAAGTTCGGGCGCAACAAGCCGCAGAGGGTGGGCCAGCAAACGGGGAAAGACCTCAAACACAGCGCAGCATCACGCGATTTTATCGGCAGATTCTCAAGCTGCTCGGCCCGGAGCCGGAGCTGGAACAGCTCAACCGTCTATACGACGCATATGCCCTGCTTCCTGTCGTGCTGTTTGAGGATGCGTTGGAAACGCTGCGCCATCTGCACGAGCGAGGCATCCGGTTAGGCATCATCTCCAATCATTCACGAGCCATTCGCGGGGTCATTGCCAGGTATTTGGGCGCGTACATTCCACCCCGTCACATTGTCATTAGCCAGGAAGAACGCGTGTACAAGCCAGCCAAGACGATTTTCCGGCGCGCGGCCACGCGTATGGGCGTGCCGGCTGAGCAATGTCTGTACGTGGGGGATACCTTGAGCGTGGATGCTGTTGGTGCAGTGCAGCAAGGAAGTTACGGCCTGGGGCTGTGGCTTGATCGGGGAGAGGAAGAACCCACCCCGCCATTACCGAGCCGCGTTCATCGCATTACCTCGTTGGAGCAGGTATTGGATTTCGTCAATGGGGAACACCTTTCTGCCTAATTCCCGCCCTTCTCACCGAACTGTTCAATGTATGCGAGTGACTGGTGCCGGAAATAAGTGTTGTACAACTCGGCGTAATGCCCCTCAGCCGCCATCAAGGCATCGTGTGATCCCTCCTCAATGATGCGTCCCTGCCGCATGACGATGATGCGGTCAGCGTGCTTGACCGTTGACAGCCGGTGGGCAATGACCACGGCCGTTCGTTCCCGCATAATCACGTCCAACCCTTCTTGAATCTGCGTCTCCGTGAAGGGGTCCACACTGGCTGTGGCCTCATCCAGAATGAAGATAACCGGGTCTTTGAGGGTGACGCGAGCCAGGGCCACCAACTGCCGCTGTCCCATGGACAGGCTGCTGCCCCGCTCGCCCACGTCACTATCCAGGCCATTGGGCAGATCGGCGATCCATTCCCCGCTGCTGATGCGGCGGGCGGCGGCGTGCACTTCTTCGTCGCTGGCTCCGGGACGACCGTAACGGATATTGTCCCTCACCGTCCCTGAAAACAGAAACGGGTCCTGCGGCACCAACCCAATCTGCTGCCGGTATTGGCTTAGATTCAGCGTGCGGATGTCGCGGCCGTCAATCAAGATTTGCCCGCCCTGAAATTCATAAAAGCGAGTGATGAGCCGGGCGATGCTGCTCTTCCCTGCGCCGGTATGCCCCACCAACGCCACCGCCTCCCCGGCCCGAATATCCAACGAAAAATCGGACAGCACTACTTCTTTGTCCGTATAACTGAAATTGACATATTGGAACTGAATACGGCCATTCAGCGGCGCACCATGCTCGACGCCCACCGGCTCACTGCCCGTCTGCACGACCTTTGGCTCTGCATCAATCAGCGCAAACACCCGTTCCGACGCGGACAATCCATCCTGGAACTGGCTCCAGAAAGAGGCAATGCCCATCAGGGGGAACCAGTAGAAGCCCACGGCCTGCATGAACAGGTACCAGTCACCGGGGGACACCCCTCCGCTGATGCTGCCCACCCACAAGTCCGGCCGTGTCGCCAGCCCCCCCGCATAGAGGAGCAGCGCCGTACCCAGTCCAGACGCTAGCCCCATGAGAGGGAAGATAGACATCAGTGTCAGGCCGCGCCGCACCCCAACCTGGTAGCCCTGCCGGTTGTTAGCGTTAAATGTGGCATAGATAGCCGGTTCCTGGCGAAAGCTCTTGGCCACCACAATGCCGCTCACAGATTCCTGAATCTGAGCATTGATCTTGGCCGTCACCCGGCGCGCCCGGCGCGTCACCTCCCGTGCAATTTTACGGAAGCTCAGGGCAATCCCGACTGCAATGGGCGTCATGCCGATCATGATGAGAGTTAACCAGACGTTAATGCTGAACAGCCAGGCAGAGAGGATGAACACCAGCAGTCCCTGGCTCAATAAATTCATGGTGAGCGTGGCCACATCGGAAAAATCTTGCGTGTCAGAGGTGACGCGGCTTACGATTTTGCCCGATGGATGCTCGTCGTAAAACGACATGTCGTGCCGGATCGTGGTGGCGAACACGTCTTCGCGGAGTTGCAGCACCACGTTGCCCACAACCCTGGCGGAGAAATATTGGCGAATGAAGTTAAATACCCAGGCGGCCGCGCCCAGCAGCAGCACGCCTCCTGTCAGCAACAGCATCATCTCTATGGTGGGCGTTGCAGCGATCACGTCAATCGCTTTGGCGATGAGAATGGGACCGCCGGTTGCAGCAATCGAATTCAAGGTGATCGTCACTGCCACCAGGAACATCTGGCGCGAATACGGCCGAAAATAATCAATGATCCGGCTTAATAACATCCGGTCACTATACTGCCGGTCGTAATCTTCGCTATCTAAGCCATCTAAAATGAAACCCATTATTCTCCCTATGCCGTAATCCGTATCCCGCGTTCGGAATACGGCCCACAGATTACGAAATACGGCCCACGGAACACGGATTACGATTTAATCATACCGCGCAAAAATCCGCCGGTACGCCTCGCTGCGCGCCAACAGTTCATCATGGGTACCCTGATCCACCAGCTCTCCCCGGCGCAGCACCAAAATGCGATCGGCCCACCGAATCTGGCTCAGCCGGTGCGTGATGAGGAAGGTGGTTCGCTGACGGCTGATACGCCGCATCGCCTGCTGAATTTGATCTTCCGTGGCACTGTCAATGGCGCTGGTGCTGTCATCCAGGATGAGGATACGCGGATTGGTGAGGAAGGCGCGGGCAATGGCGATGCGCTGTCGCTGCCCGCCGGAAAGCGTAACCCCACGCTCGCCCACATCCGTCTCATACCCTTCAGTAAAGCTGTTGATGAACTCGTGCGCCTGGCCTTCTTTCGCCGCCTGCACAATCGCTTCCCGGGTCGCATCCGCGCAGCCAAAAGCGATATTATCGGCGATAGACCGCGAAAACAGGAAGATGTCCTGTTCGATGGTAGATATTTGGGAGCGCAATGATTCCAGACTCCAGTCACGCACATCAACGCCGTCAATCAGAACCCGTCCTTCGCTCACGTCAAAGATGCGGTTGATGAGCCGTGTGAGGGTGGTCTTGCCCGATCCCGTCTGGCCGACGATGGCAATGGTTTCTCCTGACTCGGCCGTGAAGCTGATGTGTTTCAACACCTCCGCCCCGCCGTCTCCTGCACCGTTGTAGCTAAAACTGACATTCTCAAAGGTAACCTGACCCCGCATGGGCAGATCGTGGCCCGCTTCGTTCTCATCCAGGTCCGTTTCTGTGTTGATCAGCTCTAAAATGCGGCGGGCGCTGGCGATGCCCAACTGCACCAGGTTAAACGAGAAGATGGATACAAATGTGGGGAAGCGCAGCACCCCGAATAACCCCATATAAGTCACGACTTCGCCCAGCGTCAGCAGCCCCTGCCGCCACAGCCAGAGGGCGTGCAAGAAACCGACGGCGCGGAAGATGCTCAGCATGAGCAAAGGCAAATAGCGGGCCTGGATAACGCCCTGACGAATAAAGTAATCGCGGAAGGTGGCCGCTTCCTTGATGAACTTCTCCACTTCCTGCCGTTCCTGGGCACTGCCCTTGACCACTTCAATACCGCTGACGGCCTCGGCCAGCCCGGCATTCATTCGGCCGAACTGCTCACGCATGGCAATGCTGACCGGGTTTAACTGGCGGGCATAGTCCCAGACGGTAATGCTGAATGCGATCAGGAACAGGGAAGGAACAAGCAGCAGCTCTAAGCGGAGCATGCCGATAAGGACAATGGGGGCGATGATGCCCATGAAGCCGTCAATGATGAGCATCATGCCGGGGCTGAACATGACATTGAGGGCGCGGACGTCATTGGTGGCGCGGGCCATAATGTCGCCAATGCGCTGCTTTCCGTGGAAGGTCTGGCTTTTGCCCAGCAAGCTGACGTAAAGTTCGTCGCGGGCGTCTCGTTCCATGCGTTGGGCGATGAACTCGTTGGCATAATTGCGAACCAGGCCCAAGAGACCCTGAGCAGCGGCCGCGCCGAATGCGCCAAGTGCATTGAGTGCCAACGCCCTGGTCGCCCAGCCGGAGGCAGCGATCAGGTCAAAGGTTCGGCCGATGAACACCTGGATGAAGCTGTGGGCGAAGTTGTTTATGACGGCCGTTACCACAACCACCAACGGCAGCCAGGGGTAACGAAATAAATGGGAGAATATCCAACGGATCGGGCCGTTTCGATTGTAAGGGTACTCATCCGCGAGGCGGAATTCCCGTTTGCTCATGATCACTATTTTGATTATGAAGACCGGCCCTGCTCGATCCCTCCAGATTTCCAGCCCCCTCATCCCCCCATTGCCGTGGCAGCAGGCATAGAAGAAAGGCAAGGTCAGTGGGCAAAGCAGATTATACCAGACTCACGGCCGTTTCCGGGAAAACGGGATGCTTCCCGTCCCCTTACGTAAGAACAATTCCTCTTGATGCGTCAGAGAAAGGGAGTAAACGTATTACACGAGAAGGAGATAATCATGGCAAAAGCAATCTGGAACGGTGCAGTTCTGGCCGAGAGCGACAGAACTGTCGTCATTGAGGGCAATCACTACTTTCCGCCTGATTCGATCAATCAAGCGTACTTTCGCAAGAACACCCGCACAACTGTTTGCCCTTGGAAAGGGGTTGCCAGCTACTACGATATCGAAGTAGAAGGGAAGGTGAATCGTTCGGCCGCCTGGTATTATCCCCAGCCGTCGGCGGCGGCCCGGCAAATCAAGAACTATGTTGCCTTCTGGAATGGCATAAAAGTTGTGAAAGGGGACGGCGAAAGCAGCGATAATCTAATCGGCCGCATTCGCAGTTTATTCGGTTAATAAGTCTGGGTTTGGTCAATCTGCTTCGGCCGCAGGGCGGCCGTTGCTGCGCACGGCCGTTCGTACCCGCAGCCCGCTGCGCCACCATCGAGCCAAAGCCCGCCGCCCGCGCAGGATGCGCTGCCGCACCGGCTTAATCCGCAACACGAGCAAAAACGCCAGGATAGACCCGTACAGCAACGGCCGTGTGTACACATTCTTCACCAGCCAGAAAAAGTGAATAATGGCCAGAATGCCCACCACGTACACCAGTTGGTGCAGGCGTTTCCATTTTTTGCCCAGGCGGCGCATCGTCCAGCGGAAAGATGTGGCGGCCAACGGGATCAACAATAAGAAAGCGGCGAAACCAACCAACACATACCGCTGATCCCCAATACCGGTCAGAACAAACTCCCAATCAAAGCCGTAATCGAGCCAAAGGAATGTGAGGAGATGCAGGTTGACGTAGAGGAAAGCGTACAGCCCCATCCTTCTCCGCAGCGGGAGTACCTGTTTCCACCCAAACAGCAAATTGATCGGCGTACAGGCCAATGATAACAACAACAGCACCAGCGAAGTAAAGCCGGTGCGCAAAGTAATTTCCCGGACGGGGTCTGCGCCTAATTGATTCTGACTGTAATCCCACAGAAGGAGGGCCAGCGGCGCTAATGCCCCTGCGTGGGAGGCAGACCGCAACAGGCGGCGGGTAAGGTCGCGTTGGTTCCAAGGGGACATTCTTAAAAATTCACCCGCAGGTCCATGCCTGCATACAAGTCTGCCACCTGTTCTTCATACCCATTGAACATGAGCGTTTTACGACGGCCGAGTTCGCCAATCCGCCGTTCACTCGCCTGTGACCAGCGGGGGTGGGGCACTTCCGGGTTCACATTGGAGTAAAACCCATATTCGTTAGGAGCAGAGGCCATCCACAGCGAAGTGGGCATTGTCTCGACCAGGTCTATTCTAACGACAGACTTGATGCTCTTGAGACCATATTTCCAGGGTACCACCAGCCGTATCGGCGCGCCGTTCTGAGGCAGCAAATACTCCCCATATAATCCTGTGCTCAAAATAGCCAAATCATTCATCGCCTCATCCAGCCGCAGCCCTTCCACATAAGGCCACTCAAACCAGGGGCTTCGCTGCCCAGGGAGATGGTCGGGATCCAAGACGCTTTCAAAACGCACGAACTTCGCCTCCGAAGTCGGTTCCACCTCATCAAGCAGCTTCCGCAAGGGAAAGCCAAGCCAGGGAATGACCATAGACCACCCCTCAACGCAACGCAGCCGGTAGATGTGCTCTTCCTGATCGAATCGGGCCCACAAATCATCGATATCATACACGCCCGGATTTCTCACCAGCCCGCCCACGGTCACCTGCCAGGGAGACGTTTGGTATCCGGCCGCCATTTCAGCCACCTTTTCTTTGTCTGTGGTGAATTCGTAGAAGTTATTATAATGGGTGATTTCCTCGTAACTGTTTACTGGATCACCTAATTCATCTGTTCCTGATCCAGTAGAAACCGTGGGCGCAGATGTTGGGGCTGATGAGGCCGTCTCCGGAGCTTCGGCCGCAGGTTCCTCAGGAGCCAATGAGCTGCAAGCTGCAAGCAGTGTGCCTCCCGCCAGAGCGGCCGTGCCTTGCATAAATTTGCGGCGGGACAGATATAGATGCCTGGGTGTGATCTCCGATGAAGGTATCTCGATACCGGGGCGCTTCTTAATCAACATATAACCAACCTCCGAACTTTTCCTCTGAACGCGCGAGCAGACGCCGCCCGGTCTTGTGACCGCCGCATCATACCGTCCCCAGATTACAATTAACTGAGGAGATGATTATAAATTGATTACAAAGTGACCGGCGAACGGCAGCGCTGGCTGGCTTACCGCTCAATCGTGATAGCGATTGTATGTGGTTCGCCGACATAGTTGCTGTCCTTGATGACGATAAGGCGCAGGAAATAATCTCCGGGAGCCAGCGCGTCCGTGTACAGCGCCTCCAATGTACCGTTGACAACCGGCGTATTGTGCGTTTCACCCAAAGTGACCCAGTTGATATTGCCGCCATCAGGGATGCCAAGTTCAATCTTGTAAAACTGGACGACGGCCGGATCGAAGTCGGCCGTGCCCTGGATCGGCATTACGCCGCTGACTGTGTCGCCATCCTTTGGACTGGTAATGCGCCACACGGCCGGGGTATTTGGGTCACGCGCCAAAGCCAGCAACTCTTCGGTACACGACTCGGCCGGCAAAATGACCAGTTCATTTTCCTGTGCCCATTCGTGCGCCGACTTTAAGCTTTCTGCATTGCGGGGAGGCTCCAGGAATATCTGCGGCAGCGCGTCAGGCGGAAGCAATGCCAGTTCAACCCCTTCCGGGAAATGGCAGAAAAGCTGCGGCGGGAGCGCCTCATCCTCATTCTCGCCAACGAGCACGGTCGTTTCAGACGGGGGCGGCAATAACACGGCCGGAATGCGCCACACGGCCGGATCAATTTGCTCCCAGGTCACCTGCTCCGGGTCTGGCGTAGGTGTAGGCGCGGCCATGTCGGTGACCGTCAGAAACCATTCCGTGTCGCTCTGGCTGCACTCCTCCGCCCCGACAGTGACGGATGGGATGGTGCAAATCGGCCGCTGTTCCAGCCCGGTTGGCGGGGTAAACTGTGCCGCCGGTTGTCCGCCGCCCACTGTTAATGCCTCCAGCAAGCCGGGATCGCTGTAAACCGCCTGCATGAAATCCGACCACAAGGGCGCCGCGCCCGTCAGGCCGCTGATGTTGAGCATCTCACTGTTGTCCGTATTGCCCGTCCATACCCCGACAACCAGCCCCGGCGTGTAGCCCATGGTCCAATTGTCGCGGAAATCATTGGTTGTGCCTGTCTTGGCGGCGGCCGGAAAAGGGAGCGCCAGCGGGTTGTCGCGCCCCATGGCCGGAGCGCGGGCCGCATCATCGTCCAGAATATCGGTGATCAGGAAAGCGACTCGCGGATCGAGGACGGGTACCGGGGCAGGCGGCTGACTCTCAAACAACACCTCACCATTGCTTTTGGTCACCTGCAAAATGGCGTGCGGCGGCACGTAGCTCCCGCCATTGGCAAAGATAGCGTAGGCGGCCGTCAGATCTAACGGGGTCACTTCTGCACCGCCCAGCGTCAACGACAACCCGTACGAGCTGGAATCCCCCTGCCAGGTGGAGATGCCCATCTGTCGCGCAACTTCCAACAAACGGGGGATGCCGATGTCCTGTAACACCAGCACGGCGGGCACGTTGTAACTGTTAGCCAACGCATCCCGCAAGCGCACCGGTCCATGAAAGCGCCGGTCGTAGTTCATGGGCGAGTATGTATCTCCATTGAACTGAGGATAGTCCACGGGAACATCCCACAAAATATCAGCGGCCGTCCACAGTGGTTGGCCGTCGCTCCCGGGAGAGAGCGCGGCCGCATAGGTGAGCGGCTTGATAGAACTGCCCGGCTGCTGCAATGAGAGCGTCACATTTACACGGCCGTCAATGCTCTCATCATCGTAATCCACACTGCCCAGCATCGCCAGGATTTCGCCGGTTCCGGGCTTAAGCGCAACCAGCGCCGCATTGGTGAGGTTATGTTCTGGCCCGACGGCAGCCACATGCTGGCGGGCCAATTGCTCCGCCAGACGCTGGTAATGCAAATCGAGGGTAGTGGTCACGCGCAGACCGCCGTTCGCGACCAGGTCTGCCCCGAACTGCTCCTCCAACTGCTGGCGAACATAAACGGCAAAATGGGGAGCAACCAGGCTCACCTCCTGCTGGGCGAATTCTAACGGCTGCTGGTACAGGGCATAGACCTGTTCCTGGGTCAACAAGCCCTCGTTGGCCATCAAGTTAAGGACCACCCATTGGCGCTGTTTGGCCGCATTGAGATTCGTGATCGGGTCCAGGTCGGCGGGGCTTTGCGGCAACCCCACGAGCAGGCTGATCTCGGCCAGGTCTAGCTCGGTCGCCGGCTTCTTGAAGTACGTCTGCGCCGCCGCTTCGATGCCATAGGCCAGGTTGCCGTAATAAATTTCATTGAGGTACATCTCCAATATCTCATCCTTGCTGAACTTACGGTTCATGATCCAGGCAAGAATGATTTCCCTGGTCTTTCGGCTGTAAGAGACGGCCGTTCGCTCTTCGTAATCAAAAACGAGATGGCGCACAAGCTGCTGGGTAATGGTGCTGCCCCCCACTGGCCGGTCGTTGGGATTACGCAGATTGGAGATGATCGCGGCAATTAACGAGGGGGCGTCCAGGCCGATGTTCTCGTAAAAGGTATCATCCTCGACCGCGATGGTGGCGTCGATCAGCGCCTGGGGCATCTGGCCCAGCGGAATTTTAGTCCGCTTCCCCTCGCCAAAAATCTCCCATAACAACTCGCCATGGCGATCCAGGATTTGGGTCGTCTCGAACGTCTCCCGGTCACGAGCCTCATCTAGTTTCACCACGCCGGTTTCAATCTCGCGTGATAGTTGCGCGTAAACGAGCGTACCCGCGATGACGATACCGGTGAAAATGAGGCCGGCCAGCAGCAACAGCCCGCCCAGGAAGGCGCGGCCGAGGCAGCCCAGGCAGCCTCGCCGTCGCGGCGGGGCCACAACGTATTCTACAGGTCGTGTCGGTTGATCGTCATGCATGGGAACCCCTGTGCCAATTAATAAGTTTTCACGAGCGGGCATTTACCATTGAATGAGAAGTGAACGGGCGAATGCCAAGTCTCTCCACCCACCAATCTCATTCTCAAAAGAGTATAAAGCCTTCGTGAAGTGTAGACCAGAGCCGGCGCCGGTACACTGCGACTGGATGACGGTTGCGTGACGATATAGGGACGGGCTGGAACAGGAACTCCTCTGGAAATAAAAAGAGCGCTCGTTAAGAGCGCTCCTGAATGATCTTCTTCACGAACGAGACATTTTGACGCTATGCCCGGCGAAGCAAAAATACGCCCACGCCTGCCAGCACAACCAGCAAGACAGCCACAGCAATGACAATGAGGCCGATGTTGGAAAGGAAACCGCCGTCGTCGTTGGCGGGAGCCTCAGCCGGCGCTTCAGCCTGACCAGAATCGGGCGCCTGATTGTCGACTGCAGCCACGGCCGTGGCGCCCTGCCGCGCCCCAAATTCAACCTGGATGGAAGCCCCGTTGGAGACAGCGACCGCCCAATTATCGGAGGTGGTAACCACATATTCCGGCGGCTGCGAGAATGTCACCTGGTAAGTATCCGCTTCCAGATTCTCGAAGCAGTACGGCTCGTTGATTCCATCAGTGACGTAGCTGGCCACATTATTGGAAGCCCGCGACAGGGTAAACACTGCATCCGCCAATAACCCTTCGCTGCCGGCATCCCGCACGCCATTGCTGTTCCCATCATTAAACGCGGAAACGCAGACCATGCTGGGCAAATCGGCCGCAGTTGGTTCAGGCTGCACCTCAGGAACGGCCGTTGCTTCCGGAGTTGCTTCCGGCACTTGCGTCGCTTCAGCCTCGGAGGGAGCTTCGGCCGTCGCTGTTTCACCGGCGTTGGTCGCTTCATCACCGCCCCCGGCAGGGGCGGCATCTTCAGCCGGCGGGGGCGCTTCGCCCGGCGCTGATACCAGGATTTCCTGGCCGACCCGGATAAAGCCCGGATTGTTGTTAAGTTCCCGGATGGTAGCTAATGCCTGTTCCGGGGTCACGCCCAGGGAAGACGCATACTGAATGGCGATGCTCCACAAGCTATCCCCCACCTGCACAATATGGATGATTGCGCCGTCCGCGCGTGGTGTGGGTGTGGGGAAAGGCGTCGGCGGCGGGCCGGAAGAAACGGGCGCGGCCGCAGGCGCTGTGGGCGCGCTGGCTGTGTTATCTACTTCGTCGAGGGCGTATAACCCCAACGCGTCCAGGAAAAAGCCATTGTTAGGATACGGGTCCTTGGACGCCATCTCGATCCACATGGTCATACTCGCCTGAGTCGCAGTGAAATCGTAGACAAAGACAGGATAGCTCAAGTAGAAGGGGTTTACCGTTTCGGCCGTCCACCAACCACTGTATTGAATCTGGCTCTCATCTCGCCACGGGGCGCCTACGGGGCCAGCGCCCAGCCGTACCTGGCCGGAATCCAGTTTCGCAGGCGGCTTCTTCACCCCGCCGGAATAATCGGCGACGATGTCAATATAAATCGGCACAACCAGTCGATAGCGGCGTCCCACCTCAAGGCCGTTCACATCTTGAGACAGCGCCGCATACACGGGCGCGCCGCCCTTGAACACCTTCAGCGCAAAGCTCCCATCACGAAAGAAGAGACTTTGCTCATCCGGAGGAGCATCACCAATAAACCAATTCACACTCTCCGGGCGAAAAGCCGGCCCAGCCGACCCAGGGAATTCATTACCGTCAAACCAGTGTAATCGCCACCCATCAGGCACGGTGATTTCGGAAATACCGTCCTGGTGATGATGCCCATTCTCAAAACCTGGATTGACTAACAGATTGTCGCCAACCTGTGTCTGAGCTGCGGTCTGCTGAGTTGTTGCCAACCCTACCAGCCAGACCAGCAGGGCCGCGACAACAAATACGACCAGGTTTTTTCTTTTCATCACTTCCTATCCTTCCTCCGCAATCAATCGCCGTTGACGATCCATTGCGTTTGTATTGCAAAAATATAGCGCAATACGGGATTGCGCTACAGGCAAGCGGGATTTTAGCATATCGCTCTGGAAATCACAATTTTCTGCAAAAGGGTCTGTCCTGAGAGAAAAACTGCTGTTCTCACAAAAAAAGCCCCTCCTCGATAGCTGAGAAGGGGCTTTAGGAACGGAAGGATGAGAAGCAGACCGATCAGATGGCTAGTCGCCGCCGGCCGTCTTCGCTTCAACGAACTTCCGTAACGTATTCTCCTGGAACTGAAGTGTGCGGATGATGGCCGTCAGAGCCACCGTGATAGCGGTGAGGACGAGGGCCATGCCAAAGAACCGGAGGAAACCGAGCCAGGGGAGTGTCCCCTTGATCGTGCCTAACTGGTTCAGCAAGAGCGAACCGGATTGCGCCGGATTCAACTCATTGGCGATGGAATGCGCCCAATAGGCGGTCACCGTATTGTTGAGGGACAATGCCCAGACAAGCCCGATGATGAACACGATCCACCCCATCATCATGATCATGGGGAACATCTTAGCTGCGCGGGGCTTCTCCGGCGTGCCGGGATTAAGCCGGGCGGGCCATTTGGACATCACGTCTGTTCCCAGGTCTCTCAGGGTCTTGATAATCATTCCCAGGGCCATCGTAATCGCGCCGAGCAAAATGCCCAGGCCCAAGAATTTGAAGGACGGTACCCACGTGGGGAGGCTGTGCCGGGCAACGTTCGCGGCGACCAGGGCAGAGCCGGCCCCAGCTGCTTCGCGCGTCGCCTTGTCTACTGAAAAGAATACGCTGTTGGCATCGGCCGCATTTAGCGACTGGCCGAAAGCAATTATGACGATGATCAGCCCCAACCAGGCAAACATCTGGTATCGCTTCATCATCGTGTCAATCATTTTTTCCATCATGGTAGTTTCTCCTTAATCTGAGAAGGGTGCGATTGGTTCGGTAACCAATCCCAGTTACTTGTATGGTCTGAACCGCTAGTCTGTAGCCGGAGCCGGGACGGCGGAGGAGGGGAGGCTGTCAACAACTTCGGGAATAGCGGTCTTCTGATACTGTAGCGCGAAGATGATGGCGGCAAGGCCGTTCACGATACCGATGAAGAAGAAGGCAACACCCAGGAACTTAAAGGCTTCCAGCCAGGACTCGGTGGCGTGGATAGAAGCCAGGTCTTTCAATAGAGCAGACCCGGTTGCGGCCGCATCAATGGTCGTCACGGGATTGCTGAACACCGAAGATGCAGTGCCGGCGACCCCCAGAGAGACGATGAAGCCTACGATGATGATCAACATGCCCAACATCATGAACATACGCATCAGCAGGATAGTCTTGGGCCGGGCAGGCAGTTTAACGCGAGCGCTGGAGGGCACACTGGCCATCACTTCTTCGCCCAACGTTTGCAGCCGTAAGGCAATGATGCCAACGGCCATCGTGATGCCGCTCAGGATCATGGCAACGCCCAAGAACTTAAAATAAGGCAGCCAGATCACGGTGCTTTCAACACCGGCCCGAACCTGCGCCCATTGCGCGCTGGTGTCCCGGGTCGCCTTGTCCACAGCGTAGTATTGGGCTGCGTTACCGGCGTTTACCGCGCCGATAATCACGGCAACCATAACGATCATAAAGCCCATGCCGATGAATAACGGGTACCGTTTCATCATAGATTGAAGCATTTTTTCCATTTTGAATTCTCCTTAATTTTTTTCTTTGTAAGAGGTAATTACTTGCCCATTAACGGAACAGCTTTCTTGAGAATCTCAGTACGCCGTTCCAGGATGGCGGGGATGGCCGCGAACTCCAGCGCAATACCCAGCATGAAGGACGAAATGCCGAGAATCGTCAGCGGCAAGAGCAGTTTAGGCCACCAGGCAATCGTTGTCAGTTGCCCGAGCAGTGCTGAACCCACCTGGGCGGCATCGCGGGTCGCTTTGGCATTGGCGCCCCAATAGGATGCACCAGTTGGAGCAACCAGAAGGACGGAGGTCAGGATACTGAATCCGACCAACCCCCAGCCGAGCAACGTCACTAAGGGGAATACTTTCAAACCGGTGGTTTCCCGGTCGAGCTTTGGTAGTTGGGGTCCCATAATTTTTTCTCTCCTTAATAATATGGGTCGTGGATAAGGTGAAGCCGCCCACAAGATCGCGGGCGACTTCTGAATAGGTGAAGCCACTGTAACTCACGAACGGCCGCCGTGCGGAAACGGTTCAGTTACGGAATGGTGACGATGGGATTGGGAGGGGGAGGAAATGGGTGGAAAAATTCAGAGGAGGGCCAGGCCCAGCGAATAGGCGCCCTGGCTTGCTTGCTTAATGGAGCTTCAGCCGGTACCCCACACCACGAACGTTCAAGATATAATGAGGGGAGGCGGGGTCCGGTTCAATCTTCTGGCGCAGGGCAAAGACATGCCGCTTAATCAGTTCCTTGGCCTCCCACGGCTCTGCTTCATAATCGAGGGCAAGCTTAACCAACGAGGCGTATTCGATCACATCACCGGCGCGCTGTGCCAGGACGGTCAGCAGCTTAAACTCGGATGGGGTTAATAAAACCGGGGCTTCGCCGCGGCGTACTTCATATGATTGCAGGTCAATGTACAGATCGCCGGCCTGAATGACACGTTTAGCCGGGGGCACGGCCGTTTCTGGGGGCGGCTCTGCCGGGAGCTGATCCAGCCGCTGCAACCCTGTACGCAAAGAAGCCATCAACCATTCTTGTTCCCGCAGGCGGCGGGAGGCCACCAGGGCGTCATCAATGACACGCCGTATCTCCGCCGGCTGTGCCGGTTTGAGCAGGTAATCATGGGCACCCGCCTTCACCGCCGCCATGGCAGACTGTAATGTGCCGTGGCCAGTGAGCAGGACCACAGCCACGTGGGGCCAGCGATCGTGCACCTGCGCCAGCAACTCCACTCCCGTCATCCCCGGCATGCGAATATCCACAACCGCCACATCACAGGGGAACGCCTCCAGCGCCTCCAGCGCCTCCTCCCCACTGCTGACACCGTGTACCTGGTGCCCCACCTTGCGCAGAACAGCCTGCAACCCTTTGCGAATATTGACTTCATCATCCACGACGAGGATACGACCGGGCGGCGGCGTTTTCGGGAGTTCAGAACTCATCACTGAACTCCTCTGCCGTTTGGCCCGCGGCTTGACGCAAAACGGGCAGACTCACCGTAAACGTCGCGCCCCTTCCCGGCACACTTCTGGCCTCCAGACAGCCACCGTGCTGCGAGATGATTTCGTGGCTGACAGCCAGGCCCAATCCGGTACCGCCATGCTTCGTAGAGAAAAATGGCTCAAACAACCGCTCTGTCACCTCTGGGGTCATGCCCACACCTGTATCAGCGAATGAAATCTCAATCATGTCATCCACCTGAGCCACATGGAGCCGCAGTTCGCCGCCATCGGGCATGGCTTCGACAGCGTTTAGCACCAAATTGAGAAAAACCTGTTTCAACTGGTCACCGACGGCCAATACGGGCAACAGGGTCTTGTCTCCTTCTTCGATCACGGTCACGTTTGCCTGCTGCACCTGCTTACCGGCCAGGGCAAGTACGTCATGGAGCAACTCCCAGACGTCGTGGCGCGTGTGCAAGCCCGGTTTCGGCCGCTCAAAATCGAGAAGCCGCTGTACGATGCCCGCAATACGGGCCAACTCCTGCTGCACGATGGCCATCTCCTCCTGTGCTGGCTCGGACAAATCTTCCTCGACCACAAGCTGCAAGTGCAGGGCAATCGCCTGAAGCGGATTGTTGACCTCGTGAGCCACGGAACCAGCCAAACGGCCGACGGCGGCGAGTTTCTCAGCCCGAATCACCTGAGCTTGCGTCTGGCGCAATTGCTGCGTGCGTCGCTCCACCCGCGCCTCCAACTCGGCCGCCGCCCGCCGCAGTTCGTCCACCAGCCGGGCATTTTCGATGAAGACGGCCGTCTGGTCAGCGTATACTTGCGCCAGACGCAACGCCTCGTCATCAAACGCATTCACCTCGGCCTTTCCGTACAAGTTGAGAACGCCAACCACCCGTTCATGAACGACCATCGGCGTCGCCAGCACCGATTTGATCTCGTCTTCAATCACATACGGATGCACCCGCTCATCCCGGGCGGCATCCGGGATGATGAGCGGCTGCCGGTTCTTCACCACCCAGCCCGGCACCCCCTCTTCAAAACCAAAAGTGATCTTGGCCACATGGGCAGGGGATAAATTGTGGCTGACGGCAACGCGGTACAGTTGCGACGCTTCATCGAAGATGAACAATGCACCCGCATCCATCGGCAGCGTCTCGGCCGCTTTGCCCATCACCAGCCTCAGCGTGCGATCCAGGTTTAGGGAAGCGGCAATTTCCCGGCTGGCGTCGCTGATAGCCGCCAGCGCCCTGGAGCGCGCCCGCTGCAACTGGAACAGGCGGGCATGTTCGATGGCGATGGCCATCTGGTCCGTGACTTGATTCAGGTTGTCCAATTCCGCCTGGGGCAATTGATCCAGCCCGCGTCCGGCGAGGGCGAGCACGCCGATGACGGCCCGCTTGTATTTCAAGGGAACAATGGCGCAGGAAACATCCGGGGGGCAGAGGACGCGCAGGTCGGGATAGAGAGCCACGTCCGACGGCCCGCCCAGCCATACCTGGCCCAACCGCACGACCAGTCCTGCGGCCGATTTTTGTTCGGGGAAAACACGCCCCATCAACGCCTCAACACCGCGCACGCCTTCACTGGCAGCCACAACGCGCAAGAAATCCCCTTCGCGCAGCAAGACGGCCGCCTGCTGGAAAGGCGCCAGACGGCGCGTCTCCGCCATGATGGTCTGAAGGATTCGCTCCCGGTCGAGGCTGGTGTTGATCGCCTTGGCGATCTCCTGCGCCACGCGCAGTTGGCGAGCGGCCAGCACCAGCTGCCGTTCCCGCCCCCGTTCGTGCGCGGCCAGCCACCCGGCGAGCGGCCCCGCCGCCAGATAAACGATCAAGATGGGCCACGCCTCCTGGAGCGTCCGCGCCCGGCGCACAGCATCCGGGTCCAGGGCGATGATCGCGCCCACGGCGGCCATCGCGGCGACCGCGCCCAGGGTACCGCCGGTAAACTCATACAGTACGGCCGCCAGGGCGATGGGGGCCAGGGGAAGGGCATAAAAAGGGATGGGAGGGCGGGTGACAATGAGGAAAATGAGGATCAGCGGCAGGCTGATGAAGAGGATCACCTCAGCCAGGCTGTGATGCTGCCGCACGAACGCTCGCGCGCGCGGCCGCACCGACACCCGTTCTGTCACTGATCCGGGAAGGGCGCGCAAGACGCTCCCCACTGCTGCCAGCCTGTCACCCATTCCGTCTGTTCATCCTTACGTTGGCCGGCCCGGCGGCCGTTTTCGGATGACCGAAGAACGGTTTGTTTCACCGGCGCCGGCGCGACAGAAAAAGTATACCCGGCCGTACCCGATTCGCCAGTGAGGGGACTTACACTGTCAGGATAGCGGTTTGTTAAGAGAACGCCTTCGCCCCGGCCGGTACCGGCCGTCTGCGCGCCAATTCGTTAGCATAGCGCCGGCCCAATGTATCTGCGTGCTGCGCCGCCCACGTCGTCAGCTTTGTCTCTCCCGCCGGCGGGGCGTCCACGTACAATAAGTCAGCCATCAATCCCTCGATTTCCTCGCGCGTGATCAGGACATCATTGACGAGTTTACTTACCACCCACCCGGCCAGGTAGCCGAGCGCCGGCGAGACGGAGATGATGGGACGCTTCTTGCCGATAATTTCCCCAATCGTCTGCACCAGCTCCCGGTACGTGAATGTCTCCGGCCCGATGGCGTTGATAATGCAATTTTCCCGGCGCTCCCCTTGCTCCACCGCCAACCGGGCCAGATCGTCCACATAAATCGGTTGCATCCGATAGCGGCCGTCTCCAAAGACGCCGAACACCGGGAAGGTGCGCAGCATCCAGGCGATATTGTTGATCAGGATGTCCTCTTTGCCGAACAGGACAGTCGGCCGCAGGATGGCATAAGAAATACCGGACGCCATTAACGCCTGTTCCAGAACCGCCTTGTCTCTAAAATACTCCAGGGGCGACTCTTCAGACGGGTTGGTAATGCTGACGTGTACAATCCGTTCGACGCCCGCTTCTTTGGCCGCCTCGAACAGCGTCAGCGTGTTGTGGACAGCCATGTCATGGCTGAATCCGGCATGATTGAAGCGAACCCAGTACGTATTGTAGAGCACGGCTGCGCCTTGCAGCGAAGCCGCCAGCCGGTCAGGTTCGTCAAAATGAAAGGGGGATGCCTGCACCCGATCTCCGAACGGGTTTGGCCGGTGCAGGGAATTGGTGAGCGTGCGTACAACACGGCCGTTTGCCAGCAGCCGCTGCGCCATATACCGGCCCGAATAGCCAAAAGCCCCCGTCACCACATGAGTCTCTTGCTTTGCCATGATATTTTTCCTTTACTCATTAGATTCCCTCTACTCGCTGGACTTATTAAACACATTGCGGATGGTACCTGAGCGCAGATTGTCGAGGGCGATCAGCGTCGCCACCAGGTTGTCGAGCGAGCCGAAAAACCGCTGCATCGCCTGGAGACGCTCAGCGTAGAAAGATGCCAGCGGCGCGTCTTCCGCCACCTCAACAGATTGCACCATCGCCAGACTTTCGTCCACCGTGTGCAGCGCCCGGTTAAACTCATTCTTTTCCCGCTCTTTCAAGACGCTCCGCACCACCTTCCAAAAATCTGTCTCGGCGAAGTAATAATCTTTCCGATCGCCCACATGAATGTGCTTGTGCACCATGCTCATGCGCTCCAGGGCGCGCACATGGGTGCTGACCGCTCCTTTACTGACGCCCACTTGCTTCACCAGCTCGTCAAGCGGCATAGGGTCAGGCGAGAGGTAGATGACGCCGTAGATAGCCCCCATCGCTTTGGGAAACCCCCAAAAATGGCTGATCCGGCTCATGCCCTGGACAAAATGTTCACGCGCCTGGTCTAACTCTGTGCTCATATCACCTCTATCAGTACGATTGTTTAGTACAAACTAAACGTAGTGTACATTCAATACAACCCGAAGTCAAGCGCCGACTTCCATCGAGTTTACGAACAAGCTGTCACTAACTTGTGGCCCGGACTTGCCATTCCGCAGGCAACACCTGAGGAATCCCTGATCCCTATGCTCGTTAGAGAAATTGGTATGATCACGCCGTTGGGATTCCTCGCTGCGCTCGGAATGACAGACGATTGGGACAGGTCACTGACAAGTCATTCGTGCACCCGACCCTGGACCGTCCTTGCCCTCCGCCTCTATTCTGCCTACCATTAGAGCATGAGCAGGGATGGCGACTACCGTCTGGAGTATTTGGAGCGATACCGTCCCCCCTCACGGCCATCTCCCCAAACGCCGGGAGGGTGCCGCGCCGGGTGCCGCCGGGGTTTCGTGATCTTGCTGCAACTAAGCGTCATCGGGCTGGTCGCCGCCGTCCTCCTGGCGACCGGCGGCTATTACTACCTCAGCAACCAGTTAGCGGGAGCAATTGTCCAGGTCGTCGCCTACCGGGGTACCGGATTGGGCGGCACGCCCCACTTCTATGACCGGAACGGCAAGCTGCTGTTCGAGTTGACCACGACGGAGAAGCGGCGATGGCTCCCCTACGCTGAAATCCCCCGCATCGTCATTGATGCCACCGTCGCCGCCGAGGACGACACATTTTGGACCAACCCTGGTTTTGATCCGGCAGCCATCGGCGCGGCCGTTATCAGCAATTTTCGCAATCAGACCGCACGACCGGTAGGGGCCAGCACCATCACCCAGCAACTGGTACGCCATATCGCCTTCAGCTACAAAGAGCGGGTTTCCGTCAGTTACGAGCGCAAGATACGAGAGATTTTCCTCGCTTACATCATGACGCAGCAGCGGAGCAAGGAAGCCATCATTCAGATGTACTTGAATGAGATTTACTACGGTAACCTCGCTTACGGCATTGAGGCCGCCTCGCAAACGTATTTCGGCAAGCCGGCGGCCGAGCTTTCGCTGGGGGAGGCCGCCTTGCTGGCTGGTTTACCCCAGTCCCCCCTGGAATTGAATCCGTACGCCAATTTCGATGGAGCCAAAGCGCGCCAGGAGCTGATCCTGGATCTGATGGTGACGGAAGGGTATGTGACCCAGGTAGAGGCCGAGGTGGCCAAAGGACGGCCGTTGGCGTTGGCCCCGCAAATCTCCGTCGAAGCGGAAGCGGCCGAAAGCGAACTGAAGGCCCCCCACTTTGTGCTCTATGTACAGGAGGCGCTGGAACGGCGTTATGGGCCGGACGCCCTGGTGCGAGGCGGTTGGCAGGTGATCACCAGCCTTGATCTGAACATCCAACAAATGGCAGAGCAGGCAGCACGTGCGCGTGTGGCTGAGCGCGCGGTCGCTCACGATGTCAGCAATGCGGCCGTGGTCGTTTTGAAACCAGCCACCGGCGAAATCCTGGCGATGGTGGGCAGCCTCAACTATTTCGACGACGCCATTGACGGGCAGGTCAATGTGGCCTTGCAGCCGCGCCAGCCGGGCAGCAGCATCAAGCCCATCACCTACGCCGCAGCCATGGAACGGGGCTGGTCCACGGCCGATGTATTATGGGACGTACCAATTGAGCTGGAACTGGGGGGCGGGCAAACGATGCGCCCGGTCAACTACGACGGCCGCTACCACGGCCCGGTGCTACTGCGTGACGCCCTGGCCAACAGCTACAACATCCCGCCCATCCAGCTCATCCGCGACATCGGCGTGCCCGCTTTCATCTCCAAAGCGCGCCGGATGGGCATCGAATCGCTCCAGGAGCCGCCGGGCTATTACGGCCTTGCCCTCACGTTGGGCGGAGGGGAAGTGCCGCTGCTGGAAATGACCCACGCTTACGCCACCCTGGCCAACCTGGGCAGACGGCCGCGCCTGACCAGCGTGCTCCAAATTAGCGACAGCCGGGGCAATGTATTGTTCGACCAGGATGAGAACCGGGTGCCGGCGGCCAATGCCCTCAATCCCGGCATCGCCTTCATCATCACCGACATCCTCGACGACGACAAAGCGCGCGTGCCCGCCATGGGGATCAATAACCCGCTGGCGTTACCCTTTCCCGCGGCCGCCAAGACGGGAACAACCAACGACTTCCGCGACAACTGGACGTTGGGCTATACGCCAGGCGTGGTGGTCGGGGTGTGGATGGGCAACTCAGACGGCTACCCCATGCGGGACTCTTCCGGTCTGCGGGGGGCGGCCCCCCTTTGGCGGGCTATTATGGAAGGCATTTACACGGATGAAAGCATGGTGGAAAGCCTGAAAGTGGACGGCCGTCTACCGCCGAGCGCGTTTCCTACGCCGGGGGGGATCGAGGCGCATCTGGTGTGCCTGCCGCAAGGCACAGGCGGCAACAGCTGCACCGCCACCCGCACCGATTACTTCGTCACTGGCATGCCCGTGCATGGCATCCCGCGCGTAGGCTACAATTTACACGTCAATGAAAACCTGGGCGCGTGGACGCTGGCGACGATGCCCCTGACGGGGGAACAGGTGGAACGAGTCGTGCTTCCCCCGCTCGCCGACGGCACCAAACCGCCGACGCCCACCCTTTGTGTGGTCAACAGCGCCCGGCCACCGGAGAACGCCGCCGTCCGGTTGTTTCTCCCCATCCCCCCTTATTACCCGGACGAAGTGAGAGCGCGCCTATGGGCGCAGGGGCGGGGATACGCCATGGCGCCGCCCACGGTCTGCCCGTACACGTCCACGCGGGCAACGGCCGCATCCGGGAGCAGCACAGGCGGGGCAGCAGAATCACCCGCCGGCAGCACCTATCGCATTACCTCTCCCACGCCGGGGCAGCAGGTCAGCGGGTTGGTGCCTATCCTGGGCACGGCCGCCTTCGACCCGGCTCAGGTACAATACTACAAGCTGGAGATCGGGAGCGGCCGTTCTCCGGCCGAGTGGACGACTTTTGGCACCATCCACGCCGAACCGGTGCACAACGGCCTGTTGGAACAACTTCATGCCGACGCGCTCCCCGCTGGAGAGTATATCATTCGCCTGGCTCTGGTGGGCAATGACGGCAATTTCATCGGCCAGCCGCACCAGGTATTGATCCGAATCGGACCCTGATTTGCGAGGTCGTAAGGCGATTTGGTAAAGGTTTGGCAAATCGCCTTACATACTCGAAGGAGACTATATGACCCAGAAAGACCCATCCCCCCACTGCCTGAACTGCGAACGCAGCGAAATGGAAATCCCCCTGGTGCGCCTGCGCTACGCAGGAAACGACGCCTGGATTTGTTCCCAATGTTTGCCCGTTCTGATCCACAAGCCCCATCAACTCGCCGCGAAACTGGCGGGGGCCGACCAGATCACGCCGACGCCGCCGCGCCTCGAATGACGAAGCGGCCGCCCCTTCCAGAATGAGTGCAGGCGCATGAGATTTTCGCCTGCTTCACGACAACCCTATATCGGGAGGGAAACCATGCACCCAACCCATCGCTTCATTTTCACATGGCTGTTTCTGGCTGCGTTTGCCGCGGCCGCCAGCGGATGCAACACAGGAGAAGTCGGTATCCCCTTTCAGGATGGCATTGAATGCCTGGGTGAAGAGGCCCAACCTGTCGCCGGCGACACCATCTACGTCGCTCCGGACGGAAATGACGACAACGCCGGCAATCGGCCCGACGCGCCTTTTGCCACCTTGGGCCGCGCGCTGTGCCACGTGCGCCCAGGCCAGACGGTGGAGATCGCGCCTGGAACGTACCGGGAGTCGGTCATCATGGGACTCTTTGGCGACAGCAGCGCACCTATCGTCATCCACGGCACGGCCGACGCCCATAGTCGGCCGGTGCTTGATGGGGAATCACACCGCACAATGGGCATTGCCCTGGTAGAGTCCAACCATATCGTCATCGAGGGACTGGAGTTTCGCAACTATACGGACGAAGGGCTGTTTGTCCTGACCGGCTCTGACATCACCATCCGCAACAACCGATTCGTGGGCAACGGCCGTGCCTCCACTGACCCGGAACATGAGGGGGAAGGGTTCGGCGTCAACGTAGTAGGAGCGCGGGACGTCATCATCGAGGGGAACGAAGCGGCTGAAAACGGGCCGGCAGCTGACCGCGTGCAAAAGGGGTTCCTGGGTACGGGCATCAACACCTTTGAATTGCAGGACGGCATCATCCGGGACAATCATTCCCACCACAACATTGGCGGCGGCTTATTGGTGGAAGATGGAACCAACGTGCTGGTTGAAAACAACCGGATCGACCACAACGAGTTGGACGCGGGCGGCGATTATTGGGACGGAGGCATCTGGCTGGATGGGGGACGCGACATCACCTTGCGCGGCAACGTGATCGCGGACAATCATGGGCCGGGCGTCGAGATTAGCGATGAGGACCTCCAATATCCGGAAGGCTCGCGCGGTTATCTCTTGACGGGCAACACGATCACGGGCAACCTGTACGGTATTTATCTATGGAACTTCGGCGTATGTCCCCTGCCGGAGCCGGAGATCGTCACCCTGACAGACAACGAGGTAACGGGAAACACGGAAATGGATGTGTGGTGCGAGTTATGGCCCTGCGGCGAACATGAGGCGTGCGAATGAAGCGGCCGTGCTGATGCGCACCGGCCGTTACCTTACGGTATAATCGCACCCTATGGCTATCCTGACCACATCCTATCTGGGCCAATCGTTTGGCGCCCATGATATCTTCAGCGGCATCTCCGTCAGCATCCCCAACGACGGTAAGATCGGCCTGGTCGGCCCCAACGGCGTAGGCAAGACAACACTGCTGTTGGTGCTGGCCGGGCTGGCCCAGCCTGCCGCCGGCAACCTCCACATCGCCCGCGGGGTACGCCTGGGCTACCTTGCCCAGGATGCGAGCCACGCCTTTGCCGACCCCGGCCGCACCGTCTATGAAGAAATGCTGGCCGTCTTCGCCGAATTGCGGGCGGTTGAATCTCGCTTGAGGCAGATGGAAGCCGCGATGGAGGCGGACGAACTGTCGGACGAATTGTTCGAGCAGTATAGCGCGCTGCAAGAGCAGTTCGAGCTGGATGGTGGGTATGAATACGAGCAGCGCATCAAGCGGGTGCTGACCGGACTGGGGTTCAGGCAGGCGCAATGGGCACTCCCCCTCAACCACTTGAGCGGCGGCCAGAAGACCCGCCTGCTCCTGGCCCGGCTGCTGCTGGAAAAACCTACCCTACTCATCCTTGATGAACCGACCAACCACCTTGATGTGGACGCGATCGAGTGGCTGGAAGCAACGCTTAAGACCTGGGATGGAGCCATCCTCATGGTCAGCCATGACCGCTACTTCCTGGACAAGGTCGTCAATACCATCTGGGAGATGAGCCCGTCAGGCATTGAGATGTACCGGGGCAACTACAGCGCCTATGTGCAGCAGCGGAAGGCGCGGTGGGCGCGGCGGCAGCGGGAGTTCGAGGCGATGAAGGGGCGGCTGGACAAGGAAATGGATTTTATCCGCCGCAACATCGCCGGGCAGCGCACGCAAATGGCTCAGGGCAAACTGAGCCGTATCAGCCGGGAAGTGGAGGCGATTCACGCCGGCGGCCTGGCTGTGCTGGGCATGTTAAAAAGTAAGGGATGGATGCAGGTGAAAGCGATGCTGGACTTGAAACGGCCGGCGTCTACCGTATCTGAATTACAGCAGCGCATCAACAAGCTGCGGCCGCCTGCCAAGCCGGTTACCCTGAAGGTACGCCTGCAAGCGCTGCAGCGAAGCGGCGAGTTGGTGCTGCGTACCAGGAACCTGAAGGTCGGCTACCCTGGCGCGCCCCTGTTCACGGCCGAAGACATTGAACTGCGGCGGCGAGAATGCGCCGCTCTCATCGGCCCCAACGGCACGGGCAAGACCACCTTTTTGCGCACCATCCTGGGGCAAATCAAACCTCTGGCCGGTGAACTTCGTTTGGGGGCCAGCCTGGAAATCGGTTATTTCTCCCAGGCGCGTGACGAACTCAACCGGGAGCAAACTGTGCTGGACGAACTGTTACAGCACCGCAACATGAATATCAGCGAGGCGCGCAGTTATCTAGCTCGCTTTCTTTTCCGCGGGGATGAGGTGTACAAACGGGTGGGCGCGTTGAGCGGTGGGGAGCTTGGCCGTCTGGCGCTGGCCGTTCTGGCATTGCAGGAAGCGAATTTCTTGCTGCTGGATGAGCCGACAAACCACCTGGACATCCCGGCGCAGGAAGCGCTGCAGGCTGCCCTGGAGCAGTTCCAGGGGACGATCTTGCTGGTCACGCATGACCGGTACCTGGTGAAGCGGCTGGCGACTCAGGTGTGGGAGCTGCGGGACGGCCGTCTTTGGGTACATCAGGGCAGCTACCAGGAATATCTGGCGCAACGGGAACGGGAAGCGGCCGCAGCGCGGGAAACAGGCGCGGCGGCGCGCTCCGGCGCGATGCAGTCCCGGCGAAACGGTTCGTCCCCCAGCAAAAACGCGCTCAAACGGCAGGCCGAAGCATTGACGCGGCTGGAGGGCCAGATCAGCGAAATAGAAGCGCGTCTGGCACAATTGAGTGATGCCTTGCAGGAAGCTACCCAGGCACAATCCGTTGACAAGATACAAAGCCTAAGCGTAGAATATACCGCTACCGAAAGCCGGTTAGCACACCTGATGGAACAGTGGGAGCAACTGGCGCATCAGCGAGTCAGCAGCAGCAATGAGTGAATCGAACAAACTGATCATAGGCCTGACAGGCAATATCGCCACCGGCAAATCGGCCGTTATGCGATTGGCGGCCGAAGCCGGCGCGCTCACGATTGATGCGGACAAGCTGGTGCATGAACTGATGGGCCATGACGCCGACATCCAGGCCGCAGTGGCTGACGCCTTTGGCCCTGACGTGCGCCGGCCGGACGGCCGCATTGACCGGCAGGCGCTGGGCCAGATCGTCTTCGCAGACAAGAACGCAATGCGTAAGCTGGAGCAGTTGCTGCATCCGGCCGTGCAGCGTGAAATTGCCCGACGCATGGAAGAGAGCGACGCCCAAGTGGTTATGATTGAGGCCATCAAGCTGCTGGAAGGCAGCCTGGCCGAGGCGTGTCACCAGGTTTGGGTCACCCGATGCAAGAAGCAGCGGCAGTTGGAACGGCTTCGCATTTGCCGGGGCATGGACACGGATTCGGCCGTGGCTCGCATTCGCGCGCAATCTCCGCAGGAAGCGAAGGTGGCCCGCGCCGACGTAGTGATTGACACCAACGGACTAATGACGGACACGGAAAAGCAGTTTCAGCGCGCCTGGGCGCGTCTGCCACACCCCGCAGACGTGGAGCCAAAACGCGTAACTGCTCCCCCGCCCATCGTCAAGCCTAAAAAGGCGGCGCCTACCGTCAAGCGTACTATCGTTCCCCGCCCACAAACAGGCAAGATCAAGCCCAGGGCGGATGGGGTCAAGGTGCGCCGGGCACGGCCGTCAGATATTCCGTCCATCTTGCTGCTCATCCAGAAAGCAACTGACGGCGCTGTCAAAATGAAGCGGGCAGAGTTGTTGCGCTCTTTCAGCGAGCGCAGTTACTTCATCGGCCAGAAAGGCGTAGACATCAGCACGGTCGTGGGCTGGAATATCGAGAGCCAGATCGCGCGCATCGATCAGATGTATCTTTACCCGCCCGAAGGCGCCGGCGAAACAGGCGCGGCCGTGCTCGAAGAGATTGAAAAGTCAGCCAACAGTCACATTTGCGAAATGATCGCTGCTTTCTTGCCCGCTGATGCCTCCGATGACCTTTTGCTTCTCTTCGACACGCAAGGGTATGGAGTGATTGAAAAGGAAGGCCTGCCCCGCGCCTGGCAGAGCGCCATCGAAGAATCTCAGCCGGAGAACACATTTTTCATGATTAAGGTGCTGCGCGACCATCGTATTGTGGCGTAGATAAGGTATGATGGGTGAACCTGTCATCACCGTCAGATGACCGATTACCGTTTTACGAAGGAGTCTTGAACTTAATGGCAACGCTCAAGAACTGGATTTCTAACCATCCCAATTTATCCGCCTGGTTCGTCCTGGCGTTGGGCATGGTCACCTTGCTCGTCATCGAAGCGCGCGACGTGGGCCTTGAACCGAGCCAATGGTTCTGGCTCATCTTTGTCACCATCCTGGTCGCCGGCGCCTGCATCTGGATCATCGGTTGGGGCGACGATGAGGAAGAGAACTTCGTCGAAGAGGGTCAGGGTGAATAGGCCGGGAATTTCACACCCAGCCGGCGGTATTTTATGAATTATCCTCCCTTTGGCCCTGTGATCCCGCTCGACAAAGTAGAAGATTTGCGCCGCGAGCTGGCGGATCTATTCATCGTGACCGACACCACTCTGGACCAACCTGATGCCGGTCATGTGCGCTTTCGCGGGCAGTTTCTGCAAGACCCGGCAGATTGCTTTGATACGCTGCGCAGCCGTTTCGAGCGGCACGGCTTCACCCCCATGATCCGCCGGGAAGCGAATCGAATCGCGCTCATTGCCATCCCCACTGTTTTTGACCCGCCTCCCTCCAATTGGTGGGTCAACCTGGCGCTTTTCGTCGCCACCATTTTATCCACGCTGTTTGTCGGTGCAGCCTATGAAGTGGGCAGCACGACGTTAAGCCAGTTGTGGCGCGGCTGGCCCTTCAGTCTGAGCATTATGCTCATCCTGGGCGCGCACGAATTGGGCCACTACTTCGCCGCCCGTTACCATAAAGTCCCGGTCACACTTCCCTATTTCATTCCCCTCCCCAGCGTGAACTTCTCGCTGATTGGCACGTTAGGCGCTTTCATCCAGTTGAAAGGCCCGGTGAAAAACCGGCGCGCGCTGCTGGACGTGGGCGCTGCCGGGCCGTTGGCCGGGATGGTCTTTGCGCTGCCTATTCTGCTGTTCGGGTTGGCGACTTCCGAGGTCGGCCCTTTGCCCCCTGGTGGATATCTCATGGAGGGGAACTCCATCCTTTATGCGCTGGCAAAAATCGTGGTTTACGGCCGCATGCTGCCGGCAAATGGCTTTGATGTCAGTTTGAATCAGGTCGCGTGGGCCGGCTGGGTCGGCCTGCTCGTCACCGGGCTGAATCTGATACCCGTTGGCCAGCTTGACGGCGGGCACGTGGCTTACGTGCTCTTTGGAGAGAAGGCGCGCCAGCTTTTCTGGCCCGTCATCACTGCATTGGGTGCACTGGTGCTGCTCGCCGGCGCATCGATGTGGGGCTTTTGGATCTTATTACTCTTCCTGCTGGGTCGTAATCACGCAAAGCCATTGGATGACGTAACCACATTGGATAAAAAACGACGGTTGATTGCCATCTTCACCCTACTATTGTTTTTCCTGGTATTTATCCCCAACCCGCTGCAAATCGTGCCCTTGTAACTGATTATTCGCGCGCCACATCCCCCCAAAAACAAGATGCCCCCCTGCGGCCGCCTGCGGCGGTCTGCATTGAAAGGCCATCGTGATGGTCCCTACACTTTCACTTGCACCCATATGCTATAATGAAGCAGCCAGCTTCATAGTACGCTGCTCCTAGTTCCCCTCGCCGAAGTAAACAGCACGCCTTCATCTTCAATAAGACATGTTTTGGCGTACTATGAGAATCTGATGGAGGGTTTGTATTGGTTTGGCTGGTAAGAACGTGAGGCGACCGAAAACCTTTACTCGTAGTTAAGACGACGAATAAGGTACCGTAGCCTGGAGACCGCGAACTGCAAGGGGTATCTTGATGCGGCCGATCTGGACTAGGTTTTCCAATCTTGGCCTTTGGCCACGATTAGCTCTGGCTGTCAGCCTCAGCTTTCTGGTTCTCTTTGCCACTTTTTCGTTTTTAGGGGAACGGGCCTTACAGGACAGCACGGACCATATCTTGGAGGGAAGGCAAATCATCGCCCAGATGGCTGCCAGCGAAATTGATATATTCCTGGAGCACGTGTTCTCTGAACTGAGTGATGCGCATAACTTCGCCGATTTCGATCCCGCAGACCCGGACCTGACGAGTGAAAGGCGCGCCATGGCCCATATCCAACGTGAAATCGGGCAATCTGCAGCCAGTATTCTTTTTCTGGACGCAGTGGGGAAAGTGGTCATCACCAGCCCACCCGATCTTTACGAACCCGGCGCCGACCTCTCCCAGCTGCCCCACATCGCCCAGGCGTTGGAGAAGGGGGGGGCAGTGGTTTCGGAGCCGTTTCTCAATGAGGCCACCGGCCGTTCTGTTGCGGCGATGAGTGTCCCGTTTGACGACAACGGCCGTACCCGGGGGCTGCTCGTGGCGTTAGTAGACTTGAGCGGACAGGCGATCACCATTCCTCTGGAGCGGGCAGCCCGGCTGGGGAATACCGGCCATGCCACCTTGATTGACGGGGAGGGCCGAACCCTGGCCGCCACGCTCGATGTCCCTTTCCTTTCCGGCAGCGAACATCCGGTCTTTTACCGCGAGGCGATGGCCCGCGGCTTACCTACGGTGGGAACCACCCCGTTTGCATTGTCTGAAATATACGGTGAAACGTACCAGGAACTGCATGTGATGGCGTTCGCGCCGCTATCGGCCGCGCCGTGGGGCATGGCCGTCGGAGGGGATCTAGATGACACCTTTGCCGGCGTGCGCCGTCTCCGCTTTGGCCTGATTTTAATGGGGGTCGTGACCTTAATCGGCGTCTGGGTAGTGACCCTGGGCGGAACGCGGCGGCTGATGCGGCCGATCCAACAATTGACGGCGGCCGCACAGAAAATCGCGCGGGGCGAGCTTCACACTCCATTACACGCTCCTGCTTACGGCGAAATTGGGGTCATGGCGGCCGCGCTGGCCCAGATGCAGACACAGATCGTCGCCAATATCAACAAACTGTCTGCCTGGAACGAGTCGCTAGAAGAGCGCGTCGCCGAACAAACCCAGGCAATACGCCAACAGCAAGCGTTGACCCAACGGCTTTTGCGGCACACCATCATCGCCCAAGAAGAAGAACGGAAACGTATCTCACGAGAACTGCACGACGGGATCGGGCAGATGTTGATGGCCATTGAGTTCAGTCTGGCCCGCATTTCAAGGCGCCTCCCTTACGATGATGCACAAGCCCAGAAATATCTAGAGGAAAGCAGAAATCTCACGGAAAGCACGGTGGCTGATTTGCGCCGTGTTATCGGCAACCTGCGTCCAAGCGCCCTGGATCAGCTGGGCCTGGAGTCTGCCCTGAAGTGGATCGGGAAACATGTGCTGCGGCCGGCAGGTATTACCATGACCATGGAAGCGAACGGGATGCCGGATCAGTTACCGGATGAAATTAGAACCATTCTGTTCCGGATCGCTCAGGAAGCGATCAGCAATGTCGCGCGTCACAGCCAGGCTACCCATCTGAACATTGACATTTTTTACGAGAAGGACCAGATCAGCATGAGCTTGCGGGACGATGGGAAGGGATTTGATCCCACGGCCGTATCACCCGATACCGACAAACATCGTGGATTCGGGCTGGCGGGTATGCAGGAAAGGGCCTCCCTCGCCGGGGGCCAGGTAACAATTACAAGCACGCCGGGGATGGGCACGGAGGTCAATGTCACAATCCCCATACACCTGACCGACCATGTCAACAAAGAAGGTCCAGCATAGCCTTTGGTAGACATCCGGCCAACGGCGTGTGGGAAAAGGAGTAAGCAGTATGCCTCAAAGAGACCCAATCAGATTAGTCATTGCAGATGATCATGTAATCATGCGAGAAGGGCTGGTCGCTACCCTGGAAAGCGAGCCGGATTTTGAAGTAATTGGGCAAGCAAGTAACGGCCGTGAAGCCGTAAAGCAGGTCCTGCTGCACCGGCCCGACATCGCATTGCTCGACATCACGATGGGGGAAGTATCCGGCCTGGATGCACTGCGCCAATTCTCGGCAGAAGCCCCTGAAGTCAAAGTTATTTTCCTGACAATGCACGAGGACACCGATTTCTTCTTTGAAGCATTGCGATCAGGGGCATCCGGTTACGTCCTCAAAGGCTCCCGTACAGGAGCACTGCTGGATGCCATCAGGGCAGTACATCAGGGCGGAATCTATTTATCTCCCCGGCTGGCTGGGGAGTTGGTGAACGAGTATCTCGTGCGCGCCCCGCAAACACCTTCCCATGACGCACTAACCGCGCGGGAGCGGGAGGTACTCGTCCTCATCGCCAAAGGCATGACCAATCGCAAGATTGCCGTCAAACTTGGCGTCAGCGTCAACACCGTTAAGACCCACCGCCTCAATATTCACCATAAACTAGACCTTAGCGGCCCAACGAATTTACTTAGTTATGCGCTGGGGCAAGGATTAATCCACTATCCTTTGCCTTCTCAAGTGGAATAACCCCTGTTTCCGATTATTGGCGCATCAATCTTCCTTTTTCAATCAAATATCACCCCTTTATCACCCCCCTTATCACCTAATTCGGTGATTCACACCCCCATGTTACTTTAGTACTATAAAAAAGTCAGTTTCGTAGTTAGGCTTCTCTTGGCGATTCAATTCGTAAATATCGAGCCACAATGGCTGTGCTACATACTGCTGTGCCTTGACCTGCCAACAACGCGTCTGCGCTGCCGGCGTCGAAGTATCCTACCCAAGCATCCCAACTAACATCGTGGAAGCCAATTAATGCTTTATCGTATTCGTTTTCGAGACAAGGGGATTCGTGATGAAGGTACACAAAGACCACCCGCTAACGGCAAGGGGCAGACCCATGAACACAAACTATGTCATGGCAGCCAGCTTGCTATTCGTCTTTTTGCTACTCATTGGCATCGGGTTTATGGCATCCGCCAGCCACGGCCCGCCCGGCAGCCACCTGGCGGCCGTCGGCCCGGTGAGTCCCGACAATGGTTTCCCCATGTGGTACCAGGATTCCAACGGCTTGATACTTAGCCCATGTACTGATCCTGAGTTCTGTTTCTTCCTCCCCCCTGATCCGACTACCCCTGCTTCTTTCCCCAGTAATTATCCAGACGAGGTGTTTTTCTGGGCAGCGGAAGCCATTATGATTGACGCCACGCCCGCAAACCCCAGCAAGGGTAACGGCATACTCGGCCGCGCCATCCTCACACTGGCTTTAGAAGGGGCCTTCTTCAATGGACCGGTTGTCCCCGGCGATCAGGTTGTTTTCGGCCGTATCCGCATCCGTGTAGACAACCTGGTTCCAGGCGAAACCTACACAGTAACGCATCCCTATGGCGTCAACGTATTTGACAATCTTGGACTCGATGCCGGGCCGGGCGTGATCAAAGGCTCCGGCATTAGTTTCGTGGAAGACATTGGTATCGGCGCGCAAGGGGATTTTACCGGGGCGTTAGACAGCCGCATCGGGCCATTCCTGGTCTGGGACCCGGCCACAGCACCCGCACCCCCTCCCGGATTCATCGGCGATGGTGGGTTAACGCTGCAAAAAGTGATTGGCAGTCCGTCTGGCACCAACTTTTTCCGGGTCGAGGGCTTGAATGTCGGTGATCCTTCTTCTGCACACCTGTGCGCCGATCCTACGCTGGGGCCAGACCCGATTGCCGTTACCGACTGTATTGAAACGGATTTGTTCTCAGTCCAGGGACAAATAGCGACGAATTTCGGGGTGGCTGTTGACAGAGCCACTTATTCCCGCAATGCCGGCGGCGCAGGGTCTGTGGCCGTGTTCGCCAGCTCGGTCAACGGGCAGCCTCAGACCATTCAGGCCAGCGATGTTGCGCTGGGCACCACTACACTGGTCGGGAACCCGGCCGGAAATTACTTTGGTGAACTTCCCTATTTTGGCGCACCCCCCGCATCTATCACGGCTTCTAATATATCTGACACGCCGGCGACGGTTATCAACGGCAATCTGGCCGACCTGGTCACCATTACCAGAGCGGAATTCAATCTGGATACCGGTCAGTTTCTCATCGAGGCTTCTTCCAGTGACGCCTTTAACCCACCCGCATTAACGGCCGTCGGCTATGGCCCCCTCAGCGGCGGTTCCCTTGTCGTCTCCGGCCTGACGCTCCCTCCCTGGCAGGTCACGGTCACCTCCGCTGCCGGCGGCTCCGATACAGAGCCGGTCAAGGTGGTTTCGGGCATGATGAACATCTCCCCCATGGCCGTCAATGATCTCGCCACCACACCTGAAGAAACGGCCGTCACTGTGAATGTGACCGCCAACGACACCGACATAGACGGGACCGTCATCACGACAACGGTAACGATCATCAATCAGCCGCTCCACGGCACGCTGCTCAACAATGGCGACGGCACAGTCACTTATACGCCCGACCTGAACTTCTTCGGCAGCGACAGCTTTACTTATACGGTGCAGGACAACGGCGGCGCAACCTCCAATCAGGCCGCGGTTGCCCTGACCGTCACCGGCGTCAATGACCCGCCGGTGGCTGTGGACGACAATGTCGTGACCCACATCATCAACGTGCTGGCCAATGACTTTGACGTTGACGGCAGCCTCAATCCGGCTTCCGTTTCCATTATCGCCCCGCCAGCAAACGGCACGGCCGTTGTCAATCTGGACGGCACAATCACCTACACGCCCACCCTGGGCTTCTCCGGCAGCGATACCTTCACCTACACTGTGAACGACGTTACCGGAGCCACATCCAACCAGGCGGCCGTCACCATCACCGTGACCAGCGGCGGCAACAACACCCCCCTGGCAACAATCGGGGCGCCCGCTTCCGGCAATGTGTCCATACAGGGCACGCCAGTCACCTTCTCCGGGACGGCTGCCGATTTTGAGGATGGCGACCTCACAGCCAGCCTGGTCTGGACCTCCAGTCTGGACGGCCTGCTGGGTAGCGGCGGGTCGGTAACCGTGGACGTTCTCTCCATAGGAACCCACACCATCACCGCTTCAGCAACGGACAGCGGTTTGCTAACCGGAAGCGACGCCATCACCATCACCATTCTGGGCGGCTCCTCACCCACGGCCGTCGGGCCGGTTCATCCCAGCCATGGATTCCCGGTCTGGTACCAGGACTCCCTGGGAACAGTATTGGAGCTTTGCCTGAACGGGCAGGATCCGTTCTGCGGCTTCGTCGCCGGCGACATTCCCAACCCGCTGCTGCCTGTCTCCTTCCCCGACAACTTCCCCCAGGAAGCGACCTGGTGGTCGGCTGAAGCGCTCCTGGATTCCGGCACAGGCCAGCAAGGGCTGCTGACCCTGGCAATGGGCGCCGGCTTCGTGAATGTTGCCCCGGTCGCCGGCGAGCAAATGAGCTTCGCCCGCACTCGCATCCGCTTAAATGGCATGGTTCCGGGCGCAGTGTATACCATCACCCATCCTTATGGCACGGAAGTGTTGGCGGCCGCGCCTGGCGGTGTGATTGATTTCCTCACCGTCATCGGCGGAGATGTCCCCAATGACTTCGTCACCGCGATGAACGCCTTCCCCGGCCCATTCCTGACCTGGGCTCCGCTCTCCGACGCCCCACTCGGCTACATGGGCGACCCGCGGTTCGACCATGTGGTCACGGGCAGCCCCCTCAACACAAACTTCTTCCGCATCGAAGGGCCAAATGCCGGCGGCCCCGGTATCCATGTACTCGAAACCGACCGCTTCTTCATCACCGGCAAGATGGCTACGCCGGCGACCGGGCCGACCAACACGCCGCCGACGGCCGCGATTACCGCGCCGTTGACCGGTAGCGCCTTTAACGCCGGTGACCTGATCACCTTCACCGGCACGGCCGTGGACGCGGAAGAAGGGGACTTGAGCGCCAGCCTGGTCTGGACGACTAACCTGGACGGGCAAATTGGTACCGGCGCGGCCCTATCGCTAAGCACCCTCTCCCCCGGCGCGCACACAGTCACTGCTTCGGTAGTTGACAGCGGGGCCTTGTCCCACGCAGTTTCTATCACGCTTAGCATAAACGGCGCGCCCAGTGTGAGTATCGCCTCTCCGACGAGCGGGTCTTCATTCACCCTCGGCGCCCCGGTGACTTTCACCGGCTCTGCCACTGACCTGGAAGATGGCGACCTGACCGCCGGTTTGGTGTGGAGTTCTGACCTGGACGGTACGCTTGGCTCAGGCGGCACATTCTCAACCTCAGCACTCTCGGTGGGGACTCACCTCATCACCGCGTCAGTGACAGACAGCGGCGGAGTTACCAGCCTGGCCACGACGGCCGTCACCATCATGGCTTCGGGGCCGGTGAACACTGCCCCGGCAGTCACCATCACTGCGCCTGCAGACGGGACTTCTGTAGAGGAAGGCACGGCCGTCACCTTTACCGCATCTGCCACTGATGCGGAAGATGGCGACCTGGCTGCTGGCCTGGTATGGAGTTCCGACCTGGACGGTGTGCTTGGTTCAGGCGGCAGCGTCACGCTGGCCTCGCTCTCAGTGGGGACTCACCTCGTAACCGCATCCGTCACCGACAGCGGCGGCCTCACAACAGCAACCGCCATCAACGTGACCATCACGCCGCCGCCGCCGCCGGATACAGTAATCATTGACAAGGCTGAGTTCAATTCCGGCAAATTGCAGTGGAAGGTCCAAGGTACCGGTTCGATAGACGGTAACTTGATCACGATCTATATCGGACCGGCCGTCGGCGGGCAGATACTGGCGACGAATATCCCGGTTATTGGCGGAACGTGGCGGTTCTCAACCACGAATTCGCCCATCACTCCTGACGGCACGGGCATGATCAGCATTTCCTCCTCCGGCGGAGGGGTGTTTGAAGGATTCTCGGCCAAGGTAAAGTAAACGCTCGTTTTTGGAGATACGTCTGCCCTTGTAAAGACAGGCCCGTGAGGTGAACGGCGCCTCACCCTCAGCCTCACGAGCCTGTCCACAATCAGAAGCGTTCCCACGAACGTGAGAAGGAAGTTGAAGATGCAATCCCAAGACACGAAAAGACACGGTCAACTTTGGAACGGTCTACGCCGCCTCGCACCAGGCCTGAGAGTAAGTCAGTGGTCCCGGCGCAAGGCTGTGGCTGTCATCAGCCTGATCGCCACCCTGGCGTTGCTTTCCGGCATGTTGATCACCTTTGCCGCACACGGCCCGGCAGGCAGTCATCTGGTCGCGCATGGCCCGATTCACCCCAATAACGGGTATCCGATGTGGTACAAAGATTCCACGGGCTTGATGCTGGAACTTTGCACCGACCCCAATTTCTGCGGGTTCCTGCCTGGGGACATCCCTGACCCGGCGATGCCTATCCATTTCCCCAAAAACTTCCCCCAGGAAGCCTTTTACTGGCTGGGGGAGGCGATCATGCCAAACGCCACGCCCAATAACGGGCTGGCCATTATCACGATGGGGCTGGAAGCTGCTTTCGCCAATGATGAAGTTATCCCCGGCGAGCAAATTGTCTTCGGCCGCATCCGCATTCGAGTAGACAACCTGGTAGCGGGGGGTACCTACACCGTTACTCATCCGTACGGCGTAGATGTATTCGACAACATTGGGCCTGACGCCGGGCCGGGAACGGCCGCCGGCCCAGGGATTAGCTATGTCGAGGATATCGGCATCGGCGCTCTGGGAGACTTCAATGGCGCGCTCCACAGCCGAATCGGTCCGTTCTTGACCGGCGACCCGGCGACGGCCCCCCCTTCTCCAGCTGGCTTTATCGGCGACGGTGGGCTGCTGAACATGTATCAGGTGGTAGGCAGTCCCTTCGGTACCAATTTCTTCCGCATCGAAGGCCCCAACGTGGGTGCGCCTGGTTCTGAGTTCTTGTGCGCCGATCCTACCCTTGGCCCTGACCCGGTAGCCACAACCGACTGCATCGAAACAGATTTGTTTACCTTGTTGGGCAAGATTGCCACCAATTTCGGCGTCGGCGCGGATATGGTCACTTACGCCCAAAGCGCCGGAGGGTCTGGCTCCATTGACATCTTCGCCAACTCTGTGCCCGGCGAGGTGATTCAGGCGAGTGGTACGGACATCGGCACCCTTACGCTGGCTGGGGATTTGCAAGGCCGGTATTTCGGCCGCATTGATTATGCAGGCGCGCCGCCAGCCTCCATCACTCTGGAAAATCTGACTGACACGCCTCCCACGCTCATCACCGCGGCCGTGGTAGATATGGTGACTATCACGCGGGCTGATTACAACAGTCTCACTGGCGAATTAACTGTTAAGGCTGTTTCCAGCGACGAGGCGGTTATTCCTGCGCTGACGGCCGTGGGCTTTGGCCCTCTGGTTCAAACCGCCGGCAGCCTCGTTCAGAACGCCGTGTTCACCGGCGTTTCCGTGCCGCCTGTTTCCCTTACCGTAACCTCGGCCGCTGGAGGATCGGATACGGAGCCGGTGGCTGTCGTGTATTTCAATAGAGGCCCTGTGGCTGTGGATGATTCGGTTGTGGTCACTGCCGGAACGGGGACGGCCGTCCTCGACATCCTGGCTAACGATACCGACGCGGACGGGTTTATTGATCCGGCAACGGTAGTTGCTGTCACCCTCCCGGTGAACGGCACGCTCACCGTGGACGGGGCGACCGGCGCCGCCAACTACACGCCGAACCCCGGTTATCTCGGCCCGGACAGCTTTACCTATACGGTCAATGACAACGCCGGCGCGACCTCAAATGTTGCGACCGTCTCCATCAGCGTCGCACCGGCGACCAACAGCCCGCCGGTGGCGAACAACGACACGGCCGCTACAACCGAGGATGTCCCGGTCATCATCGCCGGCGCACTCCTACTGGCAAATGACAGCGATCCGGACGGAGATACTGTGACGATTGCTGCCGTAGACGCAGCCAGCGCCAATGGGGGCGTCATCACCGACAACAGCGACGGCACTTACACCTACACCCCGGCCGCCAACTTTAACGGGACAGACAGCTTCACCTACACCGCTGCTGACAATAACGGCGGTGCCGCGGCTGGTACTGTCACCGTGACGGTAACGGCCGTCAACGACCCCCCAACGGCCGTCAACGACGCATTCTCCACTGACCTGGTCACACCGCTCGTCATCTCCGCCGCACAACTTCTGGCCAATGACACAGACGTAGACACGGGCGATGTCCTCACGGTCCTGAGCACGGACTTCTACAGCGCCAAAGCATTAGAACTAATCGCTGAAGGAAAGAACCCCCTGCCCATCATCGACAACGGCGACGGCACTTACACCTATACCCCGCCCGATCCGTTCTTCATCGGTTTAGACTTCTTCAATTATGTGATCAGCGACGGCAGCGGGGCCGTAGCGACCGGTACTGTCACCATCAACATCATCGCCCCGGTGACCGACAACATTACTGTGACCCAGGCAGATTACAAATCAGCTAAAGGGGAATGGCGCATCGCCGGTACCGGCTCCGATGTGGGCAGTATCCTCACCATCTACGTCGGCTCAACGCCCGGCGGCCTGGTCATCGGCCAGGCAGAAGTCCTGCCGAGGAATAAATGGCAGTTCCAGGCTAAAGGGCTGAGCCTCAACCTGGGCGGAGCGACAACCATCAGCGTCGTTTCCTCCGGTGGCGGATCCGTCCTGGGGTATCCTTTGGCGCTCAAGTAGTAAACATACTTTCCATAACATTCCGTACCCCGCCTGGTGGGCAGCTTCCTTCCCATCAGGCGGGGTATCAGGCGAGCTGAAGGTTGGTGCATCTCATCATCTCCCCAGCCTCTGGTCGCAAGAAGTAAATTAGACGATTATCAGCAAAGCTCATGAACGCCTTAACCTAATCTCTCTACTACCAGCCGGTTTCAGGATTTCTGGCCGCCAGCTCTGACGACATTCCAACCTACTCTCTCAAACATATCTGGACACACAGTCTGTTGATTACGCCTGCCTGCATCACTTTGCACAATATGCCAGCCTCCAGCAACACCTTAACAACCGGGACAACTGAAACCAGGAACATGATTTCAGAGAAAATCACCCCATTATCACCCCCAATGTCACCCTTCCTGGGGGATTCACAATAGTACCAGGACTCTGGTACCATGCTGGTACGGGCAAGAAAGCGACCTGTTCAAGCCAGGGCACGGGGTCGCTTGAGATTAAGCCGAAAACTTAGAAAAATCGGCTGGGGTGCTTAGACAATCGGGGGAAGCTTGTTGTCTCGCCGCATCCTTCAAGAAATGAATTTTTAGACCAGGCAAGCGATGGCCGCCTCTCAGTCGCAAGACCGCTCTCATCCAGAGCAAGGCCGGGCAAGCATAGAGACAGCCTCAAGGCAGTTCAAAACCTAGCTCACACCACAGCAAACGAAATCACAGCCTCAAGCGCCACGCCTGAGTAATTAATACAACACTGACCCATTGACCAGGGCAATGTTAGGCTTGACAACTTGTCAAAGGGAGAAAATTATGAAGAAGTTTCTAATTGTTGCAACTGTTCTATTGCCGCTTGTGCTGAGTGCACTGTGGAACACCAGTACCGTTAAAGCACAGAAACTGGAGACGCCCGGCAAAGCTAGCGGCATCGAAGAAGTCGCTTCGACCGGCACTGATTTACCCTCCTGGCAACAGGTGGTACAGGGGAACAGCGGTGTTGAAAGCACGCTCGCCTCTGTCCCGGCGGCCGCAGCCTCGTGCGCTCGCGTGATCACCGCCAATGTCGCCGCCTTGGACCAGCCATTCTTCTACAACCGGATGGGGGCCATTAACCCTGCCGGCATGATTTATGCGCTGCGACGGGATGTGGTAGACAAGAATACCGGCCTGACAGAAGCAGAAGGCGGCGTGTTGCAGCCCGGGCAGGTTATGCTCCGTTCGGACAAACGTCCCCGCCCCCTCACCCTGCGGATGAACGTGGGCGACTGCTTACAGATTAACTTCCAGAACCTCCTCGACCCCATTCGAGTGCATTCCAACCAACCGTCCACCAGGTCGGTTTCCGTCTATGTCAACGGCTTGCAGCCTGTTCACAGCATTGAGGACAGCGGCGGCTTTGTCGGCGAGAGCGCAAGCGGCCTGGTCAGCCCCGGCGAGTCCACTGTCTACACGCTCTACGCTGAACATGAAAATACTTACCTGCTCTATAACAAAGCCGTAACCGTCGGCGAAGAAGGGAATGCGGGCACGGCCGGGCTGGGACTGTTCGGCGCGGTGAATGTCGAGCCGCAAGGAGCAGAATGGTATCGCAGCCAGGTCACCCATGATGAGATGTCTATGGCCACCACGGGGCAAACCGCTGGGGGACAGCCCATGATTGACTATGATGCTGTCTATCCAAGCGGCCACCGTTTCGCCGGGATGCCCATCCTCAAGATGCTAAACGACAATAATGAAATCGTTCATTCCGACCTGAATGCCATCATCACCGGCCCCAACCATGGCGATTTCTCGCCGGGGACCTTCGCCGATAATGCTCTTTATCCCAACCGGGAACGGCCGTTTCGTGAGTTCACTATCATCTTCCATGATGAAATATTCGCCGTGCAGGCGTTTGATTTATTTGCCGACCCCTTGTTCGAGTCCACGCTCCACAGCGTTCGGGACGGCTTTGCCATCAACTACGGCACCGGCGGCATCGGCGCAGAAATCATCGCCAGCCGCCTCGGTGTGGGGCCAATGTGGAACTGCACCGGTTGCAAATATGAGGAATTCTTCCTCAGCTCCTGGGCCGTGTCCGACCCGGCCATGATCGTAGATGTGCCGGCCAATGCTGACCTTGACGGGGATGGACAACCTGATCCGGGCGCGAAGGCCACCAAGGCATTGTACCCGGATGATCCCTCCAACGTCTATCATAGCTATCTCAACGATAACACGCGAATTCGGAATCTGTCGGTAGGCAAGGAAGCGCACATCTTCCACCTGCACGCCCATCAATGGCTCAATACGCCGGATAATGCCAATTCCACCTATCTCGACAGCCAGGTGCTTGGGCCGGGCAGCGCCTATACGTATGAGATTCCTTACGGAGGCAGCGGCAACCGGAACAAAACCGCCGGGGATTCGATTTTCCACTGCCATTTCTACCCCCACTTCGCCCAGGGTATGTGGAGCCTCTGGCGCGTTCACGATACGTTTGAGGATGGGACAAAGCTGGATGCCGACGGCCGTCCTCTCCCCGGATCGCGCGCATTGCCAGATGGGGAAATTGCAGCAGGGACCCCCGTCCCGGCCACCATCCCCATCCCCGGCCTGGCGATGGCTCCCGTCCCCGGCGAGGCCAGTGTGGTCGCCCAGGACGTAGACGGCGACGGTGCAGTCGATTCCAGCCAGATCGTGGTCAGCGCTCCTGACGCCGATGGAGACGGCCTGCCTGATGCGAACCCCGGTTATCCTTTCTTCATCGCAGGCAAATCGGGGCACCGCCCCCCCACTCCTCCTCTGGACCTGGTGGATAATGGCGGCCTGCCGCGGCACGTCATTACTGACGGCGAGACAGAACATATTGAATCGCCGATTGACTTCAGCAAGGAAGTAACTTCGATTGAAGTCGAGTATTATCCGGAAGACGGCACGCCGGTAGAGAAAACGGCGATGGCCTTCCATGCCCAGCAGTACCATCCCAGCTATACGCCGGAAGGCGCGCCGGCTGATTTTGAGACCAACGGACTCCCCCCTGTACCGGGAGCGCCCTACGCCGAACCTTGTCGTGATGACAAGGGGTATGCTGTGGGCACAGCCGATCCCAGAGAATATAAGGTTGCCGTTTTCCAGTTAGATGTGATCCTCAACAAAGTAGGCTGGCACGCGCCGCAGCAGCGCATCCTCGCCCTTTGGGAGGATGTCGGTCCTACCCTCAATCGGGAACGGCCGCCTCAGCCATTGGTGATGCGTCTAAACGCCAACGATTGCGCCAACCTCTACCATACCAATCTGGTACCCGGCGTATATGAACTGGACGACTTCCAGGTCAGGACGCCTACCGACATCATTGGCCAGCACATCCACCTTGTCAAGTTCGATGTGACTTCTTCTGATGGCTCAGCCAATGGCTTTAACTACGAAGACGGGACGTTCAGCCCGGACGAAGTACGTGAACGCATTAACGCCATCCGCGTAAACAATGGCTGCCAGGGCGATGCCGTCAGCGGCGGTGACCTGAAGGACGGCACGGGTGAATGCCCGCTGGCTGAAGCCCACCCGTTCTTTGGCCCTGGCCCGGACGGCCGTTGGCTCGGCGCGCGAACAACCGTCCAGCGCTGGTTCGCCGACCCACTGCTCAACAGCGCCTGGGACAAAGGGCTGGGTACCATCTTCACGCACGACCACTTTGCTCCCTCCACCCACCAGCAAGTCGGCCTCTACGGCACCGTGCTCATCGAGCCGGAAGGCTCCACGTGGCAGGACCCGGAGACGGGCCAATCCTTCGGCAATCGCGCCAGCGACGGCGGGCCGACCAGCTGGCAGGCCAACATCATTACCGCCGATACTGTCAACAGCTTCCGCGAGTTCTATCTCGAATCCTCCGATTTCGTGACGGCCTACCAGGCCGGACGCGGGGTGGACAGTAACGGGAATCCGATTCCTGACTTCACCGGCGCGATTAACCCGCCTTATCGAGAGGTGCCCCCCAATCAGTTGGACGGCGACATCTTCTACTTCCCACCCTTCTGCGCCAACGGCCTACCTCGGCCATGCGCGGAAGCGATTTCCGCCGATGATCCCGGCACCTACACGGTGAATTACCGCAACGAACCCGTGGCTATGCGCGTGTACGATCCCAATGCCGGGGCACATTCACACGGCACCTCCGGCGACCTGGCGTACGCTTTCTCCTCCCGCGTAGATCGGGCCAACCCGGCCCTTAACGCTCAGCCTGACTACAACCCCACGCTGACGGCCGGTGTGCGAGACGGAGACCCCTACACGCCGCTCCTGCGCGCCTACCAGGGTGACAACGTCCGCCTCAGAGTACAGGTCGGCGGCCAGGAAGAAGAACACAGCTTCTCCATCCACGGGGTGAAATGGTTGTGGGAGCCGCGTCTTCAAAATTCCGGCTGGCGCAACGCTCAATTCATGGGCATATCTGAATACGCCAACCTCGATTTCCAGATACCCGTCATCCCGAACTGGAGCAAAGTAGCTGATTACCTGTATACCATGGGCGCACAAGTCGACGACTACTGGAACGGCGTCTGGGGCTTGCTTCGCTCCTACGGCAAGCTGCGTAACGATTTGCAGCCCCTACCCAACAACCCCATCCAAGCAAAAGGCATTACTGTGGACAATGAGGGAGATTTCCGCAACAACATTTGCCCGAAGGATGCGCCGGTGAGAGAATTCGACATCACGGCCGTAGCAGCACGCGATGTGCTCCCCAACGGCACGCTCGTCTACAACTCGCGCACCGACAGCGGCGGCCCGCTGCACGATCCAACAGCGCTGATGTATGTGCTGTCCAAGGACCTGGAAAACGGCGGCCGGCGGCTGAAACCGAGCACGCCTGTGGAACCGCTCATCCTACGGGCCAACGCCGGCGACTGTCTGCGAATCACTTTGCGTAACCAACTGCCGCGCAGGCTGCCGGTCGCGGCCGGGTTCAACGCACTGCCGCCAATCATACAGAAAGAAATCATTGACGGCGGGTTCACCAGCTTCAATGCCAATGACCTCACGCCCTCCAACAGAATTGGCCTCCATCCTCAGCTTCTGGCATACGATGTAACCCAGAGCGACGGGGCCAACGTGGGCATGAATCCGGTGCAGACGACCGCCCCCGGCCGCACAGTACGCTACTGGTGGTATGCGGGCGATATCCGGGCAGAGTGGTTACCTGACGGGCAAAGCGTCACGCTCAACGCCACGCCTATCGAGTTCGGCGCGATCAACCTGATGCCAGCTGACAAAATCGAGGGGGCCAGCAAGGGTTTGATTGGCGCGATGATCATCGAACCGCTTGGCGCTTCCTGGGTTGAAGATGAAGGAACCCGCGCCGCCGCGACCGTAACCAAAGCGGACGGTTCGACCTTCCGCGAGTTCGTCGCCGTGCTGCAAAACGACGTCAACTTACAATTTGGGGACGGCGCCCCTGTTCCCAATATCGCAGGCGAAGGATCAGGTACGCCGGAAGACCCGCAAGATTCCGGTCAGAAAGCCATCAATTACCGCACAGAGCCGATGTGGTTCCGTCTCGGAATTTCACCTGACACCGCATTCGAGCTAATTGGCAACGAGTCTGCGGACGAGGTTTACAGCAATGCGCTGATCGGCGGCGCGGACCCGCAAACGCCTGTGTTCACGGCCGTAGCCGGGACGCCTGTCCGCTTCCACGTGGTGGAACCAGGCGGGCACGCGCGGATTCACGTCTTCACGATTCAGGGGCACGGCTGGGAACGCCAGCCCTATGTGAACGGCTCTACTGAGATCGGGCACAATCCTGAATCCACATACGCCAGCAGCCAGGAAGGCGTCAATCCGGCCGGCCACTTCACTTTCGTGGTGGAGAGCGCAGGCGGCAGCTTTGCTGTCCCCGGCGATTACTACTACGGAGACATGGCCGCCTTCGGCAACTATCAAGGCTTGTGGGGTATCTTCCGCGTCTTGCCCGCCGATACGGCCGCGACGCCACAGTAAACTATCTGACTGACTGTCCGTCATATGCCAGGTAAAGTATGATCCGACAGCAGCTGATCACCCGCACAATCCTATGGTGGGTGCACCTCTGGCCAGGTGCACCCACCAACTGAATTATCGGGGGCACACATCATGCATCACACTTCCCAACACAAACCCACCATCGCAGTTTTGTTGCTCGCCAGCTTCTTTCTGCTCAGCGTCTCTTGTACCCGGACGCCGGAGCAGCCTTCCACCCCGGAAACCACAGCGATAGAACCGCCCGCTGCGCAACCAGACACGGCCGCGCCTGAGAGCAACCCCGCCGCCATCCCGGAACAGCCGCCGGAGCCGGAATCGAGTGAAATAACCCTATTCCAGGAAACCGTCGTCAGCAACGGCGTCCAGATTGACTTCTCCGTATCCCCCTTCTCCAAAGGTGCGAAAACGCCAACGGCCGTGATGGAAGGAGAATATGCCCTGGTCACATTTAAGCTGAGTGATGCCGCCACCCAGGACAGCCTAGATGCGCTCCACCCATCTGCATGGCTGGCAGTGGATAAAGATCAGGCAGCTACCTGCCAGGAAACCGTGCAAACCTATCTCCAGGGCGCACTCACCTTCCGCGCAGACATTAACTTGAACGGATATTTCATCTTGGTGATGAATAACGACGCCACCATTTCCGTGCTCGATCCCACCGCCAATGTTGCCGGGATGACCCAACTCTTCGACATGATCCTGCTCAACCGGCCGGGAGAAGATTGGGTATTGAGCCAGGATGAACAACGTTTGTTTGTGACCCTGCCCAAAGCGGATCAGGTAGCCATCGCCGATATGGAAGCATTCACCATTCTCAAGAGCGTAAAAGTAGGCGCCAACCCAATACGCATCCTTTTGTCTCCTGACGAACAGCGTATCTGGGTGGGGAATGATGCCTCGTCGATAGATGAGAGCGGCGTCACAGTGATTGATCCCGCTACTTATGAAGTGCTCGCTCAAATTACCACGGGTATGGGACATCACGAGATCGCCTTTTCCGCGGATGGGAGCGCCGTCTTCGTGACCAACAGCACGGCCGGCACTCTCTCCGTCATTGACGCCGGCCAGTTGACCAAAGCACAAGACATCGCCATCGGGCCGCAGCCAGCGGCCGTGGCCGTTTCCAGCCTGAATGGGGTAGTGTATGTCGCTAACCAGGGAGACGGCACAATTGCAGTCCTGGACAGCAGCACACTTAAACAGGCTGCCACCCTTACGGCCGCGCCGGGCATCAGCACGCTCAGCCTGACGCCGGACGGCCGTTGGGGATTCGTCACCAATGCGGCCGAGAGTAAGGTCTACATCTTCGATGCCGCCGACAATCGTATAGCCTACATCCTGCCCATTGAAAGCGGACCCAGCCAGGTGACCTTCAGCAGCACAGCCGCTTATATTCGCCTGGAAGACGCCCCGGCCATGGTCTCCGTGCAGCTAGCTGATCTCGGGCAGGGAGACTCCCTACCCGTCACGAGCCTCCCTGTCGGCCAGGGCGCGCCGTCGGCCGCTTCTTTCACGGCCGCCGCCCCGGCCATAGCCCCCACGTCAAGCGACGACGCAATGGTCGTCGTGAATCCGGCCGACCGGCTCACCTACTACTACGTGGAAGGATCGGCCGCGCCGTTGGGCAGTTTCCAGGCACACGGCCGTGTCCCCCGCGCTGCCCTGACCGTCAGCCGCAGCCTACGCGAGATTGAGCCGGGCGCGTATTCAGCCCGAGTCCGCATCCCCCAGAGCGGCGAGTACCAGGCGGCCTTTTTCCTGGACGCCCCCCAGGTGACCCATTGCTTCAACTTTAGCGCAGAACCCAACCCTGCATACGCGCAGGCCGGGGAAGGGTCGCCCCACATCGAGTTTCTCACCGAAGACAGACAGGTCACCGCCGGCGAGAGTTTCTCTTTCCAGTTCCGCCTGACCGATGCGGCCGCCAATGAACCGATCAACGATTTGACAGACGTGCAGGTTCTGGCCACATTGTCCACCGGTTGGAACAACCACTTCCCTGCCCGCCCTCTCGGCGACGGCGTGTACGAGGCGACCATGACCGTGCCCGGTACCGGCCCAGCTTACCTGTTCTTTGCTATCCCCTCAATGCAGCTAGAATATGATCAGCTTTCCAGTGTCATCCTGAACGCAACATCTGTCGAACCCGGTAATTGAGAAATATGTGAGGACATCCACGCCATGAAAACCGCTGCGAACATTGCCCTGGCTCTACTGATCCCCCTGTTCATCGCCGTTAACCTGCGCGTCCCGGCCGCGCTGGCCCATGAGGGGGTCAGGGCCGGCCCTTATCTGGTCACCATCGGCTGGGAGAAAGAACCGGTGATCGCGGGTGAGCGAAACGCGATTACCATAGAAATCACCAAAGACGGCCAGCCCGTTACAGGAGTGGCCAATACCCTCGAACTAACCGTACTGTACGCGGGGCGCACCTATCTGGGCGATCTGAACCCGGCCACCGCGCCCGGCTTATACCGGGTTGAAATTGTGCCCACAGTGCGCGGCCAGTACACGGTGCAGTTGACGGGACAGATTGAGGGTCAGGAGGTGAACGTCACCCTGGAACCCGAAGAAGTGATGGCGGCCGATCTCTTGCAGTTTCCGGAATCTTCGCCGGAAACGCGCGAGTTGCAGGCCACCATCCATGATTTTTCCGCGAAACTGGAGGCAGCCTACACGTTAGCTGTTGTCAGCACCGTGTTGGCCGCATTGGGCCTTGTTACGGCCGTCGTCGCTGTTGTGCGTTCTCGACGGTCGTCATGATCTGGAACCACTCCCATGAAAACGAAATCAACACTCATGCCGCTCCTCTTGGGAACCTTGATATGGTTAGCCGCCTGCAGCGCTCCTTCCCCAGCGCCAAACACCAGCGCGGAGGCCGCCGCCGGTGAAGCCAACATCGCCGCCAGCCCAACGGCCGCGCCGGCAGCCACCCCCACGCCAGCCAATGCGCCATCAGGCAAGCTAATCTTCATCCAGCTTGACGCCGCCAACAAAACCAGCCTGGTGCAATACGACCTGGCGACGGCCGAGGTAAGCACGCTCTTCACCCCTGCCGACAACGGCATCCTGCTTTCTGCGGATGTTTCCCCCGACGGGAACCAGATCATCATGGCTTATGCGCCGCCCACGCCGCCGGATGAAGTCCAGTTTGGCTACACAGGGCTGTATATCATGCCAACGCAGGGAGCGGGTGACCCGCAGCTGCTGGTGGAAAAGGAACTGCCGGACGAAGTGTATTTTAATCCCGTCTGGTCTCCTGACGGAGAGGCGGTTTACTACACCCATATGGGACCGGACCCCGCCTCAGCCGAGGGATATTTTGCTGTCACCCTGGAGCGGCTTGATATGAGCACCGGGGAAATCATCCCCACCGCACCTGACGCTATCTGGCCCCGCGTCTCCGCGGACGGCCGCCGTGTGACCTTTGCCTTCTCGGAGCCGACCAGCCTGCGCAATGAACTGTTTGTGGCTGATTGGGACGGCAGCCATACGACGCAGTTATTGAATTTAGACGATTTCCTGGCCATTGACTCGCCCATCTTCTCCCCGGACGGCCGCACCATCTACTTCAGCGCGGTTACCCCGGACACAATGACGCCCCAAACCTCCTGGTGGGAGCGGTTATTGGGCATCAAAGTCGCCTCCGCCCACGCCATCCCCTCTGACTGGTGGCGCATCCTCGCTGACGGCAGCGCCCCGCCGGAACGGTTGACAACCATCCGGGAGGTGGGGTTGTTCGGGGACTTTTCCCCGGACGGCCGTTACTTCGCCTTCATCAGCACAGCCAGCCTATACGTGATGGAACCGGACAGCCGCAATTTAACCCGCCTGTTGGACACAGAAACCGTTGGCGGCGCGTTAGCCTGGGTCCCGTGAAAAATGGTGAATGATGAATGGCTAACGGTTAATCATTAACGGAAGCCGCCCACAATTCATCCTTCAACACCCAACTCCTTCGATGAAGATTCGCTATTCTCTGCTTATCACCCTTCTCATTTTGCTGGCGAAAGCCATGCCGGCGTTTGCTCACGCCAATCTGCTGCAAGCCAATCCGGAGGCCAACGCCGCTTTGGAACGCGCCCCGGCGCAGATCGAACTCTTCTTCAGCGAGCCGATTGAAAACGGTTTCAGCACCATTCAGGTTTTGAACACAAGCGGCAAACGCGTGGATAACGACGATGCTCTCGTGGATCCCGCCAATCCCACCCGGCTTACTGTCTCCCTCCGCTCCCTGCCCGCCGGCATTTACACCGTTTCCTGGCGCACGCTCTCCTCAGTGGACAGCCATGTGACGGCCGGGGCGTACCCGTTTGCCGTGGGGGAAGTGGATGAGGCTGCATTGGCGGCCGCGTCTCAGGGAGGGCAGCAAACCGATCTCTCCCCCGGCGAAGTGTTCTCCCGCTGGCTGACCTACCTGGCGGTGATGGCTCTTGCCGGCAGCGCCATGTTCATCCTCCTGGTATGGCAGCCCGCGTTGGCAGTGGCAGCGTTAGAGGCGCATGTCCGGCCGTCCTGGCGGCAATTGACGGCCGTCTCCCTGCTGCTCCTGCTGCTAGCCAACATATTCTGGCTGCTGGTACAGGCAGGGCAGGTGAGCGGGACACTGTTTGCCTTTCCCTGGCAGGAATCGGTCACCAAAGTGCTGTTCATGACCCGTTTCGGCGCGCAATGGAGCGGACGGCTGACGCTGGCCATTCTCATGGCATGGCTGCTGGCCCGCCCGCCATCCCGCCGCACCCGCTGGCTGGCCTTGCTGCTGGGCCTGCTGATGCTGCTCACACTGAGCCTGGGCAGCCACGCGGCGGCAAAGCCGGCCCCTCTTCTGCCGGCCCTGTCCGATTGGGTTCATCTGACGGCCGCTTCCGTGTGGGTGGGCGGTTTGTTTCATTTCCTGGCCGGGCTGGCCGCTTTGCGCGCAGTCGGTGAAACGGCACGCGCCCGCGTCACGGCCGTTCTGATCCCCCGTTTTTCCGCTCTGGCTGCGACCAGCGTCAGCCTGCTGGTTCTCACCGGCGTGTACGGCTCTCTTGTTCAGGTGGGTTCGTGGGAGGCGCTGACCGGCACAGTTTACGGCCGCGCCCTCCTGGTCAAGCTCCTTATTTTCCTGCCCATGCTGGCGCTGGGCGGGGTGAACCTGCTGGTCACAAGGCCGCAGATGCAGCGCGCCGCTGCTGCGGGCAATGAGAAAGCCGTCCCTCGCTTCCGCCGCCTGCTGGCCGGCGAGGTGATTTTGGGCGTGGCCGTCCTTCTCAGCGTCAGCATCCTCACCGCTCTGCCCGTTCCCGAAGACCCGGCGGCCGTCCCTGCGCTGCGCGATACGGCCTCGGCCGATGACCTGGACATTGAAATGGAAGTATCGCCGGGCAAGGTGGGGCTAAACACATTCCGCGTCATTGTCCACGCAGACGGCCGTCCCCTGGAAAACGCCAGGGAAGTGGACCTGCTCTTCACCCCCACCACCGCCGATTTTCCCCCCAGTGAGACGGCGCTTAGCGCCCAAGGCAGCGGTGTATACGCCATCCAGGGCGGGTACATCAGCATGCCCGATGCGTGGCAGGTGCAGGTTGCCGTGCGCCGGGAGGATCAATTCGACAGCTTCGCCAACTTTTATTTCAATGTAGGGGTGAACGGCAGCAGCCCCAGCATCCGCTGGCATCGGCTTACCGGGTTGTTGGTGCTGGCGGCCGGATTGGGAATGTTGTTTGCTCTGCCGCCCTTGTTGCGCTCCCCCCGGGCGCGCAAAAAAAACGACCGTCTTCCCGCGGCCGCTCTCATCCTCATCGGCGCGTTCGTCTTCTTCCGGCCGCCCATTGTGGATGGGAATACCATCCCGCCCAACCCCATCCCGCCCAACGCAGACTCAATCGCCGCCGGGGAAGGGCTGTACCGGATAAACTGCATTCCCTGCCACGGCGTTACCGGAGCCGGTGACGGCCCGGTTGGACGAACGCTTAACCCGCCCCCGGCAAACCTGACGATTCACACAGCGCCGGGCGTGCATCCGGACGGCCGTCTCTATAACTGGGTCACCGCCGGGGTACCAGGGTCGGTTATGCCCGCCTTCGGCAAGACATTAACTGACGAGGAGCGATGGCACATCGTCAACTATATCCGCACACTGAATCAACCAATCGTGAACGGAAGTTAGCAGGGTATCTGATAAGCAAAGCGATTGAATAAATCGCTTGGCGAACTCCCAATTCGCCCAATTGAATTACGCTCAACAGTGAGCAATCAAATATCCGTATTTACCACAGGGGGTTTGTATGAAGAAAACAGCAGTTCTGCTTTTATGGATCAGCATCCTGACCGCCTGCGGCGGAAAATCGGCCGCAGGCGCAGGCGGCGAATTTGTGACCCCGTCGTCTAACCAGACGGAGCTTCACCAGGACGACGGGCACGAGCATGTACATATAGAGCCGTCTGAGGCCACCGGCCAGATGGAAGTGGTCGTCGTTCCCAGCGAACTGGTGGTCGGCCCCAACCGCTTTGCCGTCGGCCTGTTCGCCCCCTCAGGGGAAATGATCCATGATGCCCAGGTACATTTCCACTATTATGACTTGAGCAACGTGGAGAACCCGGTGCTGGAATCAGAAGCGGACGCCGCTCCCCTGCAAACGCCGGACGGCCGTACCACCATCTTCACCCAGGAACGGGAATTCAATCGGGAAGGGACATGGGGTGTAGAAGTGCAGGCCATCTTCCCCGACGGCACGGCCGCCCTGCAGCGCATCGCCGTTGATGTGACGGCCGATTCCATCAGCATCACGCCCGGCGAAAAAGCACCCGCCATCACCACCCCCACGGCCGCCGACGTAGATGGCGACCTGAGCCTGCTGACCTCTGCCCTCGAACCCAACCCCGCCTTTTATGAGATGAGCCTGACCGAGGCCCTCGCCAACGCCCGGCCAACGGTATTTCTTCTGGCCACACCCGCATTTTGCCAGACCCGTTTCTGCGGCCCTGCCTACGAGATGACCGGCGAATTGGAGACAAAGTACGGCGACGAATTCAACTTCGTTCACGTCGAGGTTTTCACCGGCCTGCCCAATCCGGCCGAAAATGAGTGGGAACAGGCGCCGGTGATGGCTGCCTTTGGCCTGAACACAGAACCCTGGATTTACCTCATAGACCGGGATGGGACAGTGGTCTACCGCGCCGAAGGCATGTTTACGACGGCCGAAGTCGAACGCCATCTGCAAACGCTGCTTGCCGGGGGAAGTTCGTAACAAAGGACTTTTCTTCCTTAACTTGGCAGCAAGGTCTGCGCTGGCTATAATTCTGCCTGCGACTGGCGCCATAGCTCAGCGGCAGAGCGGGGGACTCATAAGCCCTAGGTCGTTGGTTCAAATCCAACTGGCGCCACCAGATGTTTGATTCAAGGCCGCTCCAGGAATTCCGGGGCGGCCTTTTCGTTTTGATGGCGGAGAAGGCCGTCTAGACGCGTACATGACCACAAAAATTCACCAACCTAGCCCCCCCTCAGCGAGATTCCAGCAGCCGGACCGGCGCTGGCTGCGGCTCGCTCTTTTGCTGGGAGCCATCTTGTTCCTGGCCTGGGCATGGCTTGCCGGCACGCCGGCTGTGTCCGGCCCTATCGTCGCCGACGACATCAATCAGCACCGGATCAACGCCGCCTTGCCTCCGCCCAGGGGGAATGCGCTTATCCGGCAAAGCTTCACCCCCCGCTGGGACGGGCTGCGTGAAATTGAGTTGACGCTGGTGCGCTATGATGATCCGGCCCAGGACGGCCGTTTCCGCATGCAGCTCCTCGATGACACCGGCGCGGCCGTCGCCACACGGGAATTGGACACTCGCTCCTTTGCCAACAACCACGTCTACCTCTTTCGCTTTCCGCCGCAGCGACATTCGGCCGGCCGTCGCTACACCTTACAGCTCAGCGGATCTGAAGACAACCCGCTTTCCGCTTGGGGCTACACGCTGGACGTGTACGATGAGGGAGACCTCACGCTCACCAATGGCGCGCTGGCGAAGGAGGGGGGCGGGGAGAGCTTTTCCTCAACCGCCCGCGAACTTCGCTTCGTCACCCGGTACCAGCTGACATGGACAGACGCGGCCGCCGCGCTGTGTACCATGCTTTACCGGGACGGCTTGCTTCTTTTGCTGGCGCTGCTGCTCATTCTGATGCCGGGCTGCCTCATTTTGCTGGCCGGGAACGGCCGCTGGCCGCGGTGGGATGCGGCCGCATGGTGGGGAGCCGCTGTGGCGCTGGGCGTCTCCGTCTGGCCGGTCGTCTGGTTCTGGGTCTCTCTGGCCGGCGGCCGTTGGGCGGGGTGGTCGTTGTGGTTGTGCCTTGGAGTGGGTTGGGCGGCCGTGCTGTTCCTCTGGCTGCGCCGCCAACGCCCCGTCACCCGGCCCCTGAACTGGCGCCATGCCTCACTGCTTCTGCTGCTTCTGCTCGCCCTGGCCGTGCGCCTGCTGGCCGTGCGCGATCTCCTCTTCCCCGCCTGGGTGGATTCCAGCCGCCACGCTCTGATCACGGCCGTCATGGCTGACAGCGGCCGTTTCCCTGACAATTACCAACCCTTCTTCACCGTGGATCGCACCCCCTACCATTACGGCTTCCACACCCTGTCCGCCAGCCTGCGGATGATGACAGGCTGGCCGCTGAACCGGCTTCTCCTGTACCTGACGCAACTGCTTGGCAGCCTGGTGCCCCTGACGACATACGCGGCCGTCTGGTTGTTCACGCGGCGGCGCGGAGCCGGGCTGACGGCCGCTTTCCTGGTAGCCCTCCCCTTCTTCTTCCCCGCTTACTATGCCACCTGGGGCCGCATGACGCAGTTGACGGCAATGCTGCTGATGCCGGTGCTGCTGGCGCTGACGTGGCTGCTGGCGCGCGGCGGCCGTCGCTGGCGGCAAACCTGGTGGCTGGTGGGGCTGCTAACGGCGGGTCTCTTCTTCATCCATTTCCGCGTCTTCCTCTACTTCCTCCCCTTTGCCGCCATCAGTTGGGCTGTCACCTGGGCCATCGCATGGCCGACCACGCCGGCCCGGCACGTCCGCTGGCTGGCGGCCGCCGTCGGCCTTTCCTTCCTGCTCGCCGCGCCGCGCTTCTTCCAACTGGCGGCCATGACCGACCCAACCGTCGCCCTCAGCGCCACCATCCCCAACTACAACACCTTCCCCACCAGCTACGTTAAGGTCGGGTGGGAACGGCCGTTCCTCCTGTTGGCGGCCGTCGGCCTGATGCTGACGCTTTTTGCCGGACTGGTGCGTAAACGATGGACGGCCCTGCCCCTGGTGCTGGCGGGCTGGGTAGCGACCCTCTTCCTGGCGCTGGCCGGGGATCGCATCGGCCTGCCGGAAACAGCGCTGGTCAATTTGAACAGCATGTACATCACCCTGTTTCTGCCCCTGGCGATATTCCTGGGGATCATGGCCGATCAGGGGTGGCATTGGCTGAGGAAGCAGCGGGAGAATTCCCAGTTCGCGGGCCGCCTGTTCGCCGGCGCAGCCCTGGCTGCTATGCTTCTGTTCGGCGTGCGGCAGCAGATTGGCATCCTGAACCCGGACACCATCCTGGCGCGCCGCGCCGACCTGGCCGGACTGGCCTGGGTGGAGGAGAGCCTGCCCTCGTCCGCGCTGGTGGCCGTGAACAGTTGGCTGTGGCTGGGCCAGACCTGGGCCGGAGGAGACGGCGGGGCGTGGCTTACCCCGCTGACCGGCGTCGCCGCCACCACCCCGCCGATTGACCATGTATACAGCCGCGAGCTGTTCCAATTCGTCCAGGCGTTCAACCAGACCGCCATCGCCACCGAAGATTGGAGCCGGCCGGAAGCGGCCGCCTGGCTGCGCGAACAAGGGGTCACGCATATCTTCGTGGGCGAGCGGGGTGGCTTTTTTGACCCGGCGGCGCTGGCCGGTAATCCGAAATTGCGGCTGCTTTACGGCCGTAACGGCACCTTCATTTTCGCCGTTAACCCGTGACGGCCGTCCGGAAATGCGCGGCCAGGGGGAATGCTGACACAAAATCGGTGAATGATCACCCAGCCACGCGGGTAACATCGTCAGCGCGAGCTGGCGCTTTGCGAAGCGTATCCCATAAAGCTATAATCACGTTGTGAAACTTTACACATTTGCAGCTAATTTTTTCGGAATGAATCGGACCATTCCTTTTCCGAAGAACGCTTAGCTGGCAGACAGCACCCGCGAGGGAGGACCATGCTAGACTTTTCCCTGACCGAAGAACAGTTGAGTGCCGCCCGGATGGTGAAGGACTTCGCCGAAAAGGAAGTCTATCCCACCATCAAGGAATTTGATCGGAAGCAAGAAATGAACCCGGCCGTGCTACCCCGTATGGCTGAGCTGGGCATCCTGGGCATCAATACCCCTGTCCGCTATGGGGGGCAGGGGTTCGATTATGTGACGCTCGGGTTGGTGTGCGAGGAGTTGGAATGTGTGGATTCCACCCTGCGCGTGGTCATGTCGGTGCACATGGGGCTGAACAGCATGGCCATCCTGCAATGGGGCACCGAAGAGCAAAAGCAGCGCTTCCTCACCCCCCAGGCAAAGGGGGAGCGATACGCCGCTTTCTGCCTGACAGAGCCGGGCGTCGGCTCTGATGTGGCCGGCATGTCCTCCACAGCCCGCCGCGATGGGGACGATTACATCATCAACGGCGAGAAGATGTGGATCAGCCTGGCGACGAAAGCGCACCATTTCCTTTGGTTTGCTAAGACGGACCCGGACGCCCAACCGGTGCATAAAGGGGTGACGGCCTTTGTGGTCACCAGCGATATGCCGGGCGTGACCACCGGAGATATCCACGGCAAGCTGGGCGTTCGCGCCGGCTCCACCGGATGGGTGAATTGCCAGGATGTGCGCGTGCCGGCCGCGAACCGGATCGGCGAAGAGGGGGAAGGGTTTAAGATCGCCATGAGCTGCCTCGATAACGGCCGTTACACCGTCGCCGCCGGAGCCACCGGCCTGATTCGGGCCAGCATGGAAGCCTCCATCAAATACGCGCAGGAGCGGCACACATTTGGCCGGCCCATCTCCGATTATCAACTCATCCAGCAAAAGATCGCCTGGATGCAGCAGTGGTACGATTGTGCCCGCCTACTCTACCTGCGCGTCGGCTGGATGAAAAACCAGGGCATTCGCAACACGCGCGAGGTGTCCATGGCCAAGTGGTTTGCCACCGATCACTCGTTTAAGGCGGCGCACGAAGCCATCCAGGTTCATGGCGCATACGGCTACTCGGACGAGTACGACGTGGAGCGTTACCTGCGCAACAGCCGCGGGGCCATCATTTACGAAGGCACCAGCGAGATTCACCAGTTGATGCAGGCGGGATACGCGTTCGGCAAACGTAAGAACAAGCCGCTGCGCTGCGAACTGCCAGCCTTTGACCCGGACTTCTGGCAGGAAGAGGCATAATGAGTCACGCATCAGGTGTCATGTGTCATGCGGCTTCTTGAGACCCTCACACAGCAGTTAACGCCCGACACTTAATACGAACGCTTGACGCTTCCCAACCCGGCCATGAAGGTAAAGGTCAAAGTCCGCCCCAATCAGACCGTCCGGTTTCCGGGGATTTGCGTATGTTGTGCCCGGCCGGCCACGGAGAAAATGGGGATAACCCGGCGCATCGGCCGCATCACCCGCTTGATTGACGTACCCTTATGCGCCGGCTGCCGCCGGGAGTTGAACCGCCTGTCCGGGGAAGAGGAGCGGCTGTTGCTGCTCGGCCGTCTGACGGCGGCGGTGCTGGCTGTGCTGGTGCTGGCTATCGTGTTGCTGTTGACTCCGGTGGCTATGTCCCTCACCTTGCGCTTTCTGGCCGCCTTCACCGCGGCCCTGGCTGCGGCCGTGGGCATCTTGCGCCTGTTCCGGCGCGCCCGGCAGCGCGCAGCTCTGCCGACCAAACAGGCGATTCGCCGGTCGGCCAGGTTGGCCAGTTTTTCCTGGCGGGCCGCGACATTTGAGTTTGAAAATGAGACATTCGCCGAACGTTTCATGGAATTGAACAAACCCTTATTAATGGAGACTTGAGGTGTGAACCGGGAAAGGGGATGAGCAGCTTTCTGCTGTTTTCATCAAGCCCGCGTCACGCACCACATTTTGCGGAGGTTTTTGCATGAAGGTTGTCGTTTGTACAAAGCAAACTCCCAGCACAACGGCCGTGATCACGGTAGATGACAGCGGCAACGTGAGTTGGGATGATCCGGGGGGCAAGCCCAATGTGGTCAACCCCTGGGACGAGTATGCCATCGAAGAAGGCATCCGGCTGAAGGAAAACCATGGGGCCACGGACGTGATCGCCCTGACCATGGGAGATGAAGCGAGCAAGGATGCGCTCAAAACCAGCCTGGCGATGGGCTGCACCGAGGCCATCCTGGTTGCTGACGAGGCGTTTGCCGGCTCCGATACGTTAGGCACCGCGCGCGTGCTGGCGGCGGCCATCAACAAGATCGGCGACGTGCAGATAGCCGTGTTCGGCAAGCAGGCCATTGATGGAGACACGGGGCAGACGGCCGTGCAGGTCGCCTGCAAGCTGGGCTGGACGCCGCTGACGTTTATCTCGGCCATCAAGGAAATCAGCGATGGGGCCATCACGGTCGAGCGGCTGGTGGAAGAAGGGAGAGAAATCGTCACCGCCCCTCTGCCCGCCGTCGTGAGCGTGGTCAAAGAAATAAACGATCCGCGCTACCCCTCCTTCATGGGCATCCGGAAAGCCAACCGGGCCACGATCCCCGAATGGAGCGCGGCCGATCTGGAGGTGAACGGAGGCGCGGGCGCTGCGGCCAGCAAGGTAGATTGGTCCCACGTGTACGCGATCCCGCCGCGTGAAGGCAGCGTTGAGATCATCGAGGCGGACAGTGTGGAAGAACAGGCCAAAATCCTGGTGGACAGACTGTTTGAGGAGAAGGTGATATGAGCGGCGTATGGGTGTGGATTGAAAATCGAGACGGAGCCATCAGCACCATCGGCAAGGAAGCCATTGGCGCGGCCAGGATTGTGGCCGACGGCCTGGGCCAGCCGCTGACCGGGCTTGTCTTCGGACAAGACGTATCCGGCGTAGCCGACGCCGCCTTTGACCTGGGCGTGGATGCGGTGCTGGGCTGCGATGATGCGACCCTGGCCCATTTTCGCGTCGAGGCGTACGGCCCCCTAACCCTGAACCTGGCGCAGGAAAGAGAACCGGGCGTCATTCTGGCCGGCGCTTCCACGCGCGGCCGGGATTTGGCCGCCTGGGTCGCGGCCGGGCTGGATGCCGGTCTGGTGGCCGACGGCATCGCTTTCGAGGTAGAGGACGGGACGGTGAAGGTGACGCGGCCGGTCTACGCGGGCAAGCTGATGTCCACCGTTTTCGTCACCGAAGGGACGCAGATCATCACGCTGCGCAGCCGCGCCTTCCCCCAGGCGGAATCAACCGGCAAGACGGGCACGGCCGAATGGGTTGGCCCCGTCGTGAGTGAGGGCGACATCCCCACCAAGGTGGTGGGTTTTGAGACCAAGGAGGAGGGCGTCAGCCTGACGGATGCCAGCATCATCGTCAGCGGCGGCCGCGGCGTGGGCGGCCCGGAAGGGTTTGCCCCGGTGCGGGAGCTGGCTGAGGTGTTGGGCGCGGCCGTGGGCGCATCGCGTGCGGCCGTGGACGCGGGCTGGATTCCCTACGACCATCAGGTCGGCCAGACGGGGAAGACGGTCAGCCCGGACCTATACATCGCCAGCGGCATCAGCGGCGCGATCCAGCACCAGGCGGGCATGCGCACCTCCAAGATCATTGTGGCCGTTAACAAGGACCCGGATGCGCCCATCTTCAAGCTGGCCCACTATGGCATCGTGGCCGACTTGTTTAAGGTGCTGCCCGCCCTGACGGCCGAATTCCGCCGCCGATTAGGCAAGTAGGGGCGGGACAGGCGGGTAACGATCCTGGCCATGTGAACCGCCTGTCCTCCCGCCTGTCTCGCCCAAATAGTCAACCATAAATTTCGGTAGGGGCGGGACAGGCGGGTGACGATCCTGGCCGTGTGAACCGCCTGTCCTCCCGCCTGTCTCGCCCAAATAGTCA
>JBHHTQ010000017.1:0-80230 GCA_046753445.1 Anaerolineae bacterium
GAACCTCTCGCTCAGCGCGCTCACCCAGGCGTCGTCGATCGCCCCAGCGGCAGCGTCGATCCGTAGCTCGTAGCCCTGGCCCAGGTAACGGCAGTCGCAGACGCGCTGGATCGCGATGCGATCCTCGGGGATGCCGGCGTCACGCGCTTTCATCGCTTCCAGGGAAGGGATGATGATGGCCGGGTCGTCGTCAGCGGGGAGAAAGAGGAGGATCGGCCGTTCGCTCAAGTGGGAGTGGATCCCGCTGACGTACACCATGTTAGGGCCGGGGACCAGCGCAATGCCGTCTAATCCCTGAGCCACGGTTTGCTTTTTGACGCTTTCCAGACGTTGTAGGTTCATGTTTCCTCGATTTCAATCAATGGGATGCCAGGCTGCACCGCATCCCCGGCAGCACAGTTGATGGCGGTCACTGTGCCCTTGCAGGGTGACTGGATGGGGATGACCATTTTCATGGACTCAAGCAGGAGCAGCTTCTCCCCCTCGGCGACGGCGTCACCGACGTTGACCAGCAGTTCGGAAACGACGGCCGGAATGGAAGCAGAGAGGGAATTACTGCCCGGTTCAGGCCCGGCGGAATGACGCTCTCGTACGCGCTCGTACCGCAATATGCGGCCGTTCACCCACAGCTGCCGCCGGTCGCCATCCGTCACGCCGGCGGCGCGAACGCGGTGACGGATGCCATCAGCATCTTCATATTCGAAGGTGAAGGCTGGGCCGTCCCTGTGGATCAGGTTGAGTTCGGTCGTCTTCCCCGCTACTGTGACCCGCACCCGGTCCCCGCGGCGAGTAACCTCGATTTCCGTTTCTTGTTTACCCAAATTAACTTTGAACTTCGGCAACAGGCTCTCCTTCCGGCTTGGCCGTTTCCGCAGCGTGTTTCTTGACGCTGAGCGTGAAGCCGTGAACGGCCTCGACGACCACTTTTTCATCCACTTCAATCGGCTCATCTGCCTCGGCCCGCCACAATTCCCCCATCACCAGCACAGTTCCCCGGTACGGCCGTCTATCTTTGTCTGATGTCAATGCCTTCCGAACCAGCCCCGATCGGCCAACCATCGCTTCAATCCCGGTGATGGGCGTTGGCTGTTGCGCGCGCATTGCCATGGTCACCAGGAAGATGAAGAAGGCGGCCGTCGATGTGCTGATCACGACCGCGCCGAGGACGGAAATGCGAGCAAATTGGGGCGTGCCCGGTGAATTGAACATGACCAACAAGCCTGCCAGCATGGTGAGGGTGCCGGCGATAGCCAGCGCCCCATGGGTGGGCGCTTTCACCTCCAGCGCAAAGAGGACGAAGGCCACCAGGATTAACCCCAGGCCGAACCAGTTGGCGGGCAGCTGCCCCAGGCCGTAAAAAGCGAGGCCCAGCGACACGACGCCGATAAATCCGGCCACCCAGCCGCCTGGGCTGGACAGCTCAATGAGGATGGCTTGTACGCCGATTGCGAGCAGAACGCTGACCAGCAGCGGGTTAGACATCGCGTGCAAAATTTGCTCGATCAAGTTCATTGTGAAGCTGCGGCGGGCAGCCGCGGCCGTATGCAGTTCTACTGGCCGGTTATTGACCATCACCACGCGGCCGTCCAGTTGCCGCAGCAGGTCGGGTACATCATCAGCCACCACGTCAATCAACCCGGCGTCCAATGCTTCCTGGGCGTGAACGGCGCGCGCCTCTTCAATCATCGCCTCGGCCAGCGCCACCGCTTCTTCACCCCGAGACTCCGCCAGGCTGCGCACCTGCGCTTTTAAGTCCTCGGTGATTTTGCGGAAAATCGTTTCGCCCAGGTCAACGCCCCCCTCGCCGACGGGAGAGGCGGCGCCGATGACGGTTTCCGGGGCCATAGCGGCTACATGGGCGGCGATGGTGAGAATGCTGCCGGCCGAGGCCGCCTGCGCCCCGCTGGGGCTGATATAGATGACTACGGGCACTTCGGCCGCGCGGAAAATGCGCACGATGTCCTGTGTGGGATCGATATTGCCGCCCGGCGTATTGAGAATGATGAGTACCGCGGTCGCGCCTTCCTGTTCGGCCGTTTGAATGCCGCGCTCGAAGTAGCTGGCCATCGCCGGAGTCACCGGGCCTTCGATCTCCAACACCAGCAGTTCGTTCGCCTGGGCGTGGAGCGATCTCGCGGCCAGCGCCAACGCCAGCAGCAACAAAAACAACGCGGCCAGCCGCCGCGCGGCCGTCCCATGCTCCCCCATTTTTTGTTGGATGAAATACGTATTCTCCACGTGAATAACTCTGTCCTTTGCGGCTTCTCTGTTAATTTAAGGGAAGTTTGTAGTTCGTGGGTAAATTGAGTAATTGGGTAATTGGGCAATTATCAGTTACCAATGACTCACGTACAAATCCCTCAATTCCAAAGATACAAACCAACGATTCCTTTTCCGTACCGAAAACCCCTCAGCGATTGGGCGAAAATATCGTTGTGCTTAAGGGCAGTGCGACGAAGAACTTGCTTCCGTGGTTGCCATCGCTTTCCGCCCACACGCGCCCCTGGTGTAACTCCGTCAATTCCCTGGCGATTGCCAGCCCCAGCCCCATGCCCTCATATTGACGGCTCAATGGGGATTCTACCTGATAAAATCGGCTAAAAATGCGCTCTAGCTGGTCGGTGGGGATGCCGATGCCGTTGTCGCCCACGCAGGCCCACACTTCTGATCCGCGGCGTTCCACGTGGATGTCAATCTGTCCCCCTTTGGGCGTAAATTTGACCGCATTGTTAACCAGGTTGCTCAAAACGACTTCCATTACATTTTTATCAGCCAAAACCGGGAGCCGCTCCTGGGTAAGTTGGACGGTGATGGTTTGTTCTTTGGCTGCGGCCGTGTCCTCCTCGCCGAAAGCGACCCCGCGTACCAGCTCTACGAAATCAAACTCATTCAGGTCCAGAATCGCCTGGCCTGCCTCTACATAGCGGAAGTTGAGCATGTCCTGAATGAGCGTGCGCAGATGCACGGCCGCATGGAGGACGCTGTCTAATTGGTCCGCCAGCTCCGGCGGCGCTTCCTCTTGAAGAAAGGAGACATAGCCCAAAATGATGGACAGGGGGGTGCGAAGTTCATGTGAGGCGACGGCGATGAATTTGGATTTGAGTTGGTCCAATTCATTCAGTTCCCGGTTGGCTTCCTGCAACGCTTCAATCAGGCGAGCTTTCTCCACAGCCACACCCGCCAAGTCAGCCAATGTGGTGAGGGTTTCCACATCCTGCCGGGCGAAGGAGCCATCCAGCTTGTTGATCGCCTCCAGCACGCCGACCGGCTCGCGATCCACGTTGCGCATAGGCACGCCGAGGATCGCGCGAGTACGGAATCCAATCGCCTGGTCAATATCCTGGCTCCAACGTGGGTCGCGGGACACGTCCGGGATGTGAAGCGGCCTGTTGGCTTGCAGCACAGCGCCGGCAATGCTGCTGTCCAGGGGCACGGCCGCATCCGCCATTTTCGGTTCTATGTTGTTGGAGGATGCTTTGAAGTGTAACTGGCGCGTGTTAGGATCAAGCAAGAGGATAGAAGCTGCTTCGCAGCGGGTGAGCGCGGCCGCCTCGCGGATAATAATCGTGAGCAGCTCGCTCAAATTGGTGGTTGAGTTGAGAATCCGGCTGATCTCGACCAGCCGCGCCAGTCTGGCGGCGTTGACTTCAGTCAAAGGTGTGTCCACAACTCCCGGCTCCTCATACGGCCGTCCCGCATAGGGCGACCATGAGAGTCTCTCGCTTACGCGAGCAATACCAGATACGATTATGATAAGGTATGCTGCAACTGATGACAAGCAACAGGCACTTTCTCGGAAATTCTGAATCGTAAACTCGACGCTACCGAAAAAATATGGGGATACAGAAGACACCGAAACATTGACCGGCGAAATTCCATGCGACCTTTGGTCGCCGCCTTCTGTGCCCCGTGGTGACTTTTTCGGTGAACTCAAACTTCAATGGTAAACCAACTGGCCAGCCTGAGTCTTTACTTACATATCCCATTCTGCCGCCGCCGGTGTTCTTACTGTGACTTTAACACGTACACCAGTTTGGGCGATCTGAAGGAGAGTTACGCGGAGGCGTTGTGCCTGGAGGTGGCTCAGGTTGGGTCGCAGACGGAGCTGGCGGCCAATGCCCGGCCCCTGGTGCACACGATTTACTTTGGCGGGGGCACGCCGTCGCTGATGCCGGCCCAATCGCTGGCCCAAATCTTCTCCGCGATACGGGCGTACTTCGCCATCGCGCCGGACGCCGAGATCAGCCTGGAGGCCAACCCGGGTACTGTGGACGCCGGTTATCTGGCTGCCTTGCGCGAGCTGGGCGTCAATCGGCTCAGCTTTGGGGCGCAAAGTGCAATCCCATCTGAGCTAAACCTGCTGGAGCGAGAGCATGATTTTACGGCCGTCGTCGGAGCCGTGACAATGGCCCGCGCTGCCGGGTTTGAGGATGTCAACGTGGACTTGATTTACGGGGTGCCAGGGCAAACCATAGCGTCCTGGGAACAAAGTCTGCGGGCAACGCTGGCATTGGAGCCGACTCACCTGAGTCTCTACTGCCTGACCATTGAGCAGGGCACGCCCATGCATCGGTGGCTGCACAGCGGCCGTCTCTCAGCCCCGGACCCTGACCTGGCGGCTGACCAATATGAACTGGCGTGCCGGATAATGGCCGAACAAGGGTATGAGCATTACGAAATCTCCAATTGGGCCTTGCCTGGTTACCCATGCCGGCACAATCTGACTTATTGGCGCAATCAATCTTATCTTGGCCTGGGGGCCGGGGCGCACGGGCATGCAGGCGGGTTTCGCTATCAGGTGGTGAAACAGCCCCGGGTTTACATTCGCCGGATGCAGCAGAAGCGCGCAGGCCCGTTTCCTATCACGGCCGCGGCCGCGGCATTCCATGTGGTGGAGCGGCAGGAAGCGATGTCTGATACGGTGATCACGCAGCTGCGATTGTTGCAGGAAGGGCTGGGCCTGGAAGCGTTTGCCCAGGCTTTTGGCCAGTCCATCGACGAAGCGTACCCGGCCCTGGTCGGTCAGTTAGTGGAATGGGGCCTGTTGTGCATGGAGAACGGCCGTCTGCGCCTGACACAGAAAGGATGTTTCCTCAGTAATCAGGTTTTTTATCGGTTTATGTGAAGTATGGATAGCGGACTGACGGTAGCGATTTTGGCCGGGGGCATGAGCAGCCGCATGGGCGTAGACAAGGCGTTTGTGTTGTTTGACGGCCGTCCCATGATTGAGGTGGTGCAGGAGCGCATCGCCGGCCTGGGGGATGAGTTGATCCTCATTACAAACAAGCCGGATGCGTATGCCCATCTTGGACTGCCAATGTACAGCGACGTCTACCCGGATCACGGTTCTCTGGGCGGGATTTACACGGCCGTCTATTATGCCAGCCACCCCTATACGCTCGTAGTCGCCTGCGATATGCCCTGGCTCAACCGGCCGCTGCTGGAACACATGATCTCACTGCGGCATGAAGCCGATGTGGCCGTGCCCAGATGGGCCAAATATCCGGAGCCGCTGCACGCAATTTACAGCAAAGCGTGCCTGGCCCCCATTGAGGCCAGCCTGAAAGCGAAGCGGCTTAAGATCACCCGTTTCTTTGGTCAGGTGAGCGTTCAATTCATCGAGCGGGCGACCATCGCCCACTTTGATCCGGACGGCCGCACCTTCGCCAACATCAACACCCCCGACGATTTAGCTGGGGGCGTGAAAGGCGGCCTTTAGCGCGCACTTTTCGCCAGCGCAATTTCGGCCGCGCGCAGCGTATTCTTCATCAGCATGGCGATGGTCATCGGGCCGACGCCGCCCGGTACCGGCGTGATAGCTCCGGCGACTTCCTTCGCTGACTCAAAATCCACGTCGCCGACCAGCCGGTAACCCCGCTTGCGGGTCGGATCTTCTTTTTGATTGATCCCCACATCAATCACGGCCGCGCCCGGCTTGAGCATGTCCCCTGTGATCATCTCCATACGGCCGATGGCTGCCACAACGATGTCCGCGCGGCCGAGGTGCTCGGTCAGGTCTTTGGTGCGGCTGTGGCAAATGGTAACCGTGGCATTGGCTTTTTGCAGGAGCATCGCCATCGGCAGGCCGACGATGTTGGAGCGGCCGACGATGACTGCCTCCGCGCCGCTGGTTTGGACCCCGGCTTCTTCCAACAGCACCATGCACCCGGCCGGCGTACAGGGAATGAACAGTGGATTGCGGCCCTTCATAGCCAGGCGGCCGATGTTGACGGGGTGGAAGCCGTCCACGTCCTTTTCCAGGTCAATGCTGTTCAGCACCGCCTCCTCATCCAGGTGCGTGGGCAGAGGTAGTTGCACCAGAATGCCATTCACTTCCGGATTCGCATTCAAAGAAGCGACGAGTGCTTCCACTTCTTCCTGGGTGGCCGTTTCCGGCAGCACATGTCCAATGGAGCGGATGCCCAATGCTTCGCAGGTCCTTTGTTTCATGCGCACGTAGGTGGCCGAAGCGGGATCGTCGCCAACACGAACCGTTGCCAGCCCAGGAGTATACCCTTTTTCTTCCTTCATCCGGGCCACTGCCTGGCCCACTTCTTCCTTAATCTTCGCTGCTATTTGCTTACCATCAATTATTTGTGCTGTCATGATTTCAAACCTCTCGAGTGGGGGAATAATTCCCAAAAATGCAAAAGAAAAGCCCCCGTTATGTTAAATCGGAGGCTTTCGATGTTGATTGAACCGGGTAGGTCAGGACGAAAAGCTATTTGGGCAGGATATCAGTTTCCATGAACTTGTCCAGCCAGATACCCAGGAAGAGCGCGAGTGACAGAGCGGTGAAAAAGAAGTAGAGCGGTCCGTACTCGGCCGGGGTTGTCCCAATAAACTCAGTGATGACAATCGTCATTACAACACCAAACACTATAGAAATTCCAGCAAGAATTAATCGCTTAACCAGCATGATACTCAGCCTCCAGATAATGTAGCAGCCGATATTATTGTGGTTTTTGTGGGAGTTGTCAATTGTGTGGCTGGTGCGCAAACGGAAACGGCCGTATGGTTACCCTACACGTGCATTTTCCAGGGCGTCCCGCACGTGCTGGGTCAGGTCTTCAGGAGAAATGGGTTTCGTTAGGTACTTGGTTGCTCCGACGCGAAGCCCTTTGTTCATGCTGTCTAGATCGGTTTTGGCGCTCAACATGATAATGGGTAGGGCGGCCGTTTCTTTCTCGTTGCGCAGCGCTTCGCACACAGAAAAGCCGTCCATTCCCGGCATCATGACATCCAGAAGAATGACATCCGGGCGCGACTTCCGTACCTTTTCCAACGCATCAAAGCCGTCTTCGGCCTCAGCCACATTGAAACCGGCTCGGACAAGCATCAGGCGCAATAAGGTTCGCGCCATAGGTTCGTCATCTACGATCAAAACCGACTGAATCAAGGTGTCTCCTGGTAACCTTGAAACTGGATTGCATGCCCAATACGCTCGCCTTTTGAGTCAGGAACAAGCATGACACCAGCCAGACAAATGTGGAAGCGTCCGGCAAGATGACGAGTCCCTCGCGCGGGTATTCTGAATCCTGTTCCTGCCGGAATCCCCTCTATGTTGTCTATTGTATTCGATTCTCCCATACAAGCAATCGGTTAACCACTAATCCGGTAACGGATCTTTCAGCGGCAGTTGCAGCACCATTCCTTCCCGCGCCAGAATGGTTCGGGGAAATATTCCCCGAGCCTGCTGAAGGATGTGATCCAGGTCGTCATCGGTGAGGTCGGGAGAATAGTGAAACAAGGCCAGACAGCGGACGCCGGCCTCAATCGCTATTTGCGCCGCCTCCAGCCAGGTGCTGTGACCCCAGTCGGCAAACTTACGCGCTTCATCCTCGCTTCCAAAATGGGCGTCGTGAACGAGTAAATCAGCCCCTTGCGCCAGGTCCAATACATTCTTGTCCAACCCATCGCGGCCGTGAGCGACATCGCTGGTGTATGTGCATACAACGCCATGGCTTTCAAGGCGAAAGCCCAGGCAGCCGCCGGGATGATTAAGGTTGGCCACGCGAACTTTAGTATCGTCCCCGATGATCAGCGTCTCGCCCTCGGTTGCTTCCTTGACGAGCAAATCGGCTGGCAATGTTTTGTAGGCAAACGGTAAATATGGCTCGATAAACTGTTCAGCCATGATGGCTTCCAGGCGTTTCCCGACCCGCTTTTGCCCGATAAGGACAAAACGGTTGTGGCGAGTGTGGATGGGGGCAAAAAATGGGAATCCTTGAATGTGATCCCAATGGGTGTGGCTGATGAGAATGTTGCCTACAATACGCTGGGGGTATTCTTTCAACAGGGCCTTGCCCAACTGGCGAATTCCTGATCCTGCGTCAATAATGATGAGCTGTTTGTCAGGGGTGAAGACCTCCACGCACGAAGTGTTCCCACCCACTCGAATCGTATCAGGCCCGGGTGTAGGAATGGTGCCGCGAACCCCCCAGAATCGAATACGCAAAGGGATGCCTCTTTTAATCGAATATGTTTGCTGGATTGCCTCTGGCAGATGATGCGTTTAGTTTATCAGAAACGACACGGAAGCGATAATGGGTTTAAATCGGTAAGGAAAAGGCCCACATAAGGGGGTGGGCCTGAATAATCACGTCAGTAGAGGAACTGTTAACCGGCTGTTTCAGTCGCCCTTCTTCCCAAGACGCGTTCGACACTATCCAACAATTCTTGGGGGCCAAATGGCTTGGTGATGTAGTCATCTACGCGGGCAATGTGCAATCCCAGTACACGGTCAATACTTTGCGCTTTAGCGGTGACCACGATGACTGGGATGTTGCGCATCTCTTCCGAGGCTTTCATTTTTTGGTACACTTCCCAGCCATCCATTTCCGGCATCATTAAGTCTAATAACACCAGATCAGGCTTGATTTGAGCGATCTTTTCCAAGCCTTCGTGACCTCCGACTGCGCCGGTCACTTCAAACTTGCTTCGGTCAAGGATCAGCTTGACCAATTCAATCATCTCTAGTTCGTCTTCGACGCAAACAACTTTTCTCAGGTCATCCGACATCGTACATTCCCTTATTACCAGCCACTGCGACCAAGGCTAGATTGTATCTGCAAAGGTTATCATACGCAAAGAGGCTTGTCTATCCGTTACCATTGTACCAGAGGAGGCGGCGTGATGTACAGTGCTGTTTAACAGTCTGGCTGCAAGGCGGTTGACTTTCGCAGACCGATTTGGCATAATCTCTCCAATCTTAAAAACAAAAGCTTTGATGGAGACGAGTAGGCTGGGTTTTGTTGGTAAAGCGAGCCTGAGTTGGTGCGAGTCAGGCGTCGGCAACCGGCCGAAAATCCCTCCGGAGCTGTTGACCGAAAGGGCAGTGATCAGAGTGCAGTTATCAAGCTGTTGCTGAGCATTGACTGAGTAGACTCAGCCGGGTTCGCCCCACGTTACCGGGGTGCGGCGATCATCGTTGTCGTCGAACTAAGTGCCTGGTTTTTTACCGGGAACTTGGGTGGTACCGCGAAGCATGTGCGCCTTCGTCCCAAGAGGGATGAGGGCGTTTTGTTTTTGGAATGTGGGGTATAAAGTGTGGAGAGAGTTGTTTTGCGTGTCACGTGTTTGTCAAGTGTCAAGTGTCATGTGTCATGTGTCAAGTAATTGTTGAAGGTGAACTTGATGAGTGAATTGCTTTATTTAACGGATGCGTATCTCAGGGAGTTTGATGCGACGGTGATCGCCCACGCAGAGGGTGGGGTGGTGCTGGATCGGACTACGTTTTATCCGGGCGGCGGCGGCCAGCCATGTGATTTCGGTCAGCTTGTGGCGGGTGACCGGGCCTGGTCTGTGGGGAAGGTGAAGAGAGTCGGCGGTCAGGTTGTTCACTTTATTGATGGAGAACTGCCGGCCGTGGGCACGGCCGTAACTGGCTCCCTTGATTGGACGCGGCGTTACCAACTGATGCGTACGCATACGGCCATGCACGTGTTGTGCGGCGTCATCTGGCGCGATTATGGCGCTTCTGTGACCGGCGGCAACATGGAGCCGCTCAAGGGGCGGATGGATTTTGAGTTTGAGACAATGCGGCAAGAATTGGTAGCCGAGATCGAGAAGGCGGTCAATGCGGAAGTAGCGGCCGCACGCGAGACGCGGGTGAACATCTTGCCGCGAGAAGAAGCGTTCCAGATTCCTGACTTGATCCGAACCAAGATCAACTTATTGCCGGAAGGGATTACGGAGGTGCGCACGGTGGAGTTGGTTGGGCTGGATTTGCAGGCGGACGGGGGCACGCACGTGGCCAATACGAGCGAGTTGGGCCGGATACAGATTGTGAACTACAAGAGCAAAGGGAAGATCAACAAGCGGATTTATGTGGAGCTAGAGGAGTGAGCCAGAGCGAGAGGTTTTTCTCTAGGCCCATCCTCCAGCTGTAGTTCGAATTATGCGCTTTATCATCAAAGAACAACCCTACGAGAAACTGCTGGCGGCCGGGATGTGGCGGTATGAGCGAGACGGCCGTCCCACCGGTGCGGTGGAGCATTGGCGGCTGACGGAAGCGGCATCCGGTTTTCGCTTCCTGCGCGTGGATTTGGACGCCCGTGCTGCGGATTCAGGGCACACATATCTGTACCACGCCCTGCTGAATGAGGACGGCCGTATCGAGCGGCTCAAATACCGGTTCTGGGGCAACGGCTTGCGGGTGAGCGGCGATGTGGTGCTGGAGGTGGACAGTGTTACCGCCAGCCGGGAAGTGAACGGCGTCAGCGAAAGCCAGGTATTGGCGATGCCCGCCGGCTACGGCTTCTGGTTCCCTTCCACTGAAGGGTTAGGATTGGCGGCACAGCTCCCCGGCGGCATCCCGCTTCCGGCCGTGACCCTCAACAGCGATGTCACCGGCCCTCACGCTCTGGCCGTCCAGCAAGTGGAACTGACCCGCTATATGGTCATCACTGATTTTGTGGAGGAAGACGTGGCCGGGCGCAAGGTGGAGGTCAGCCCCCGGCGGGTGGCCTGGAACGGCCATGAGCGCATGGTCTACCTCTGCCGCGAAGACGGCCGTCCGGTGAAGATGGTCAGAGCAGATAGGTTGACGGCCGTTTCTACCCGCTACATAAACTATTAACGCATTACCTGCCTGGCAGCTAACCGGGAAGATCAAATCACGGTTCACGGTTCGTTTTTTTTGGAGAAGACATTAGATGGCATTCAAAGATGTATCAAACAAAGTGGATTTCGTCGCGCTGGAAAAGGAAATCCTGGCATTTTGGAAAGAGACCGACGCTTTTAACGAACTGCGCCGCTTGCGGGCAGAGACCGAGCGCCAATACGGCATTTACAGCTTCCTCGACGGCCCGGCGACGGCCAACAACCCCCTCGGCGTGCATCACGGCTGGGGACGTACCTATAAGGATTTATACCAGCGCTACCAGGCCATGCTCGGCAAGAACGAGCGGTGGCAAAATGGCTTCGACTGCCAGGGACTTTGGGTCGAAGTCGAAGTGGAGAAAGAGCTGGGCTTCACCAACAAACATGACATTGAAGAGTACGGCCTGGCCAAATTCATGCAGCGGTGTAAAGCCCGCGTGCTCAAGTATGCTGCCATCCAAACGGAGCAATCTATCCGGCTGGGGTACTGGATGGATTGGAATGACCCGGATGAATTGCGCCGCCTGAGCCGGTTGATGCTGGAAGACCCCTCCCAGGAGATCACTGTGCAGGGACCGGAAGGGCCGGTGACGGCCACAGTTGAGCAGATCGTGGCCCGGCTGGGCTTGCCGGAGCTGGGCGGTTCTTACTTCACTTTCAGTGATGAGAACAATTATCAGATTTGGGGCTTCCTCAAGAAGTGTGATGAAAACGGCTGGTTGTACAAGGGCACGGACGTGATGCCCTGGTGCGCTCGCTGCGGCACCGGCATCAGCCAGCATGAGATCGTCACCGACGGCTACAAGGAAGTGACTCACGATTCGGTCTTCCTCAAATTCCCCCTGCTGGATCGGGAACAAGAAGCGCTGCTGGTGTGGACGACGACGCCCTGGACGCTGACCAGCAATGTGGCGGCGGCCGTCGGCCCCGACCTGGAGTACGTGAAGGTCAAACATGAGGACGGCTGGACTTACTACCTGGCCGAAGAAGCCGTCAAGCAGACGCTCATCGGCCAATACGAAGTGGTGGGCAGGCTGAAAGGGGAAGCGATGGTCGGCTGGCTGTACCAGGGGCCGTTTGATGAGCTGTCGGTAGTCGGGGAGACGTTCACCGAAGCCAGCTATCAGCATCGCGTCATCCCGTGGAAAGAGGTCGGTGCGGACGAGGGGACGGGCATCGTCCACATCGCCCCCGGCTGCGGCGCGGAAGATTTCCAGTTGAGTAAGGAGCACGATCTTCCGGCCATTGCCCCCCTCAACGAGGACGGTATCTACGTGGAAGGGTTTGACTGGCTTAGCGGCCGTCACGTGCAGATCGTGGCCGAACCCATCTTTGCCAGTTTGCGCGAGAAGGGCGTGTACTATCGCAAACAGCGATACAGCCACCGTTATCCCCACTGCTGGCGTTGCAGCTCCGAGCTGGTCTACCGCCTGGTCGATGAATGGTTCATCAGCATGGGGCCGCTGTACGATAAGCCGCGTGAAGAGCTTACCGAAGAGGAAAAAGCGCGCAGCCTGCGCTACCAGATCATGGATCGGGTGGATCAGATCAACTGGTACCCCAGCTTTGGCTATGACCGGGAGATGGATTGGCTGCGCAATATGCATGACTGGATGATCAGTAAGAAGCGGTATTATGGCCTGGCTCTCCCCATCTGGGAGTGCGAGGAATGCGGCCATTACACCGTGGTGGGCGACGAGTATGAGCTGGAAGAGCGGACCATTGAGGGATGGGAAGAGTTCGAGGGGCATACCCCCCATCGCCCCTTCATTGACGCCGTGAAGATCGCCTGTCCTCAATGTGGGGGCAAGGTAGAGCGTATTGCCGATGTGGGTAACCCCTGGCTGGACGCGGGCATTGTGGCCTTCAGCACCATGCACGCGCGCACTCACCCGGAATTGTGGAAGAAGTGGTACCCGGCCGATTGGATTTCGGAGAGTTTCCCGGGCCAGTTCCGTAATTGGTTTTATAGTCTGCTGGCGCAGAGCACGGTGCTGGCGGAAGAGCCGCCGTTTAAGAACCTGTTCGGGTATGCGACCTTGCTGGCGGAAGACGGCCGTGAAATGCACAAATCCTGGGGCAACGCCATCGAGTTCAACGAAGCGGCCGACAAAATGGGCGCAGATACGATGCGCTGGCTCTACGCCAGCTGCAAGCCGGAACAAAACCTGCTTTTCGGCTTTAATCGGGGCGACGAAGTGCGCCGGCGCTTCCTCATCCCCTTGTGGAATGTGTATGCGTTCTTTGTCAGTTATGCCCGGCTGGATGGCTGGCAGCCGGACGGCAAGTCGTGGTCGGCCAGCGAGAACCAGTCGCCAATCTCCGCCCATGCCCAAATGGATCGATGGATCGGGGAGCGGCTGAACGAAACGGTGTTGTCGGTACGGGCTGCGCTGGACAAGTATGATGCTGAGCGTGCGGCCGCGGTCGCGGAAGCGTTCCTCGATGACCTGTCCAACTGGTATGTGCGCCGCTCCCGCCGCCGTTTTTGGAAGAGCGAGGCGGACGCGGACAAGGCGGCCGCTTATGCCACGCTGCATGACACCCTGGTGAAGTTCATCAAACTGCTCGCGCCCTTCATTCCCTTCACCACAGAAGCGATGTATCAGAACCTGGTGCGCAACGTGGGCCCGGTTGCCCCCGCCAGCGTACACCACTGCCTGTATCCTACGGCCGATCCCCACGAATTGGATCGGCGGCTGCTGGATAAAATGCGATTGGCCATCACCGCCGCCAGTCTCGGCCGTTCTGCCCGCAGCGCGGCCGACATTAAACTGCGCCAGCCGCTAGCTAAAGCCCGTGTGAATGTGGGCAGCCAACAGGAACGGGACGACCTGATGGAACTGGCCGACGTACTCAAAGAAGAGATCAACGTCAAAGAGATCGAGGTCGTCTCTGAAGTGGGCGAACTGGTCAACTACAAGCTGCTGCCCAACAATCGTGTCCTGGGGCCGAAATTCGGCAAGTTGTTCCCCCAGGTGCGGGCGGCGCTCATGACCCTCGATCCGGCCGAGGCAGCTCGCACCTTGCAGGCGGGCGATCCGCTGGCGCTGGATGTGAACGGCGAGACGGTGATGCTGGCCGGCGATGACGTGTTGGTGCAGACCGAATCGCGGGGCGGCCTGGCTGTTGCCAGCGACAAGGGGGTGACGGTGGCCGTAGATACGGAACTGACGCCGGAACTGGTGCAGGAGGGGTATGCCCGCGACCTGGTGCGGCAGCTCAACAACATGCGCAAGGATGCCGGGTTGGCGATCTCAGATCGCATTCATGTGGCTTTTAAGGCCGATGGAGATGTGGCCGCAGCGCTGTCTAGTTTTGCTGATTATGTCAAACAAGAGACGTTGGCATCGAGCTTAACGGCTGGCAGTATGCCGGATGCGGTTTATCGCGAGACAGTTTCTGTGGGCGGCCAACAGGTCGTGCTGGCGCTGCGCAAAGCGTAGCAATGATTTGGTGGGGGCGATGCTTTCAGTAGGGGCAGGGTGCGTTTGATGGTAGGGGGGCGATACGTTTGATTGTAGGGGCACGATGCATCGTGCCCCTACTGCTACGGTTAGCCAATAACCCGATCTCTATGTACAATCGCCGCACTATCGCGCCGCACCATCGTAGGAGGACTGCATGCGTCGTTACATCTTACTGTTGTTGCTGGTTGTTGGCTTGCTCCTGGTTGCAGCGGCCGCGGCCGCCCAGAATGGGGCCAGGAATGGGGCTGGTGATTCTGCACCCATTGTATTGACGCATCGGCCGGAACAAATGATCCAGGGGGAGTGGCGGGGCATTGAGATAAATGCAGTCCCATTGGCCAACTCGCCTGCCTCAGCCAGCGGCGGAGCTGCATCAGACAGTTGCAGCACGGCCACCCTCCTCACGCTGTCCGCCAACGGGGACGGCGGCTCTACGCTTACCAATCCAATGTCTCCAGACGCGGCCGATCCCACGTTGAGCTGCATGTGGGGCGCTCCATCCAGCAGTCAGGGGTACCGCACCGTCTGGTACCAGTTCGTGGCTCCCAGCAACGGCCGCGCGATCATTGACACAGCGGGCAGCAATTATGACACTGTCCTGGCTGTTCATACGGGTACCTGCGGCAGCCTGGTGGAAGCGGCTTGCAGTGATGATGCGCAAGGCTTCAATTCGCGGGTGGCGTTTAATGTGAGTCAGGGTACCACATACTACATCGAGGTGGCTGATTGGGAAAGCGCTGCACCCACCGCCAAGACGCTCAACCTTTCTCTTTTGATGGAGCCGATAAACTCCAAATGGGAACAACAAGCGGCGATGCCGCTGCCCCGCAGCCGTCATGCGGCCGTTGTGGTCGGAGGCGATATTTACGTGATTGGCGGCCAGACAGTCCTGTTAGGCACGCCGGAGATCACCAACCAGTTGGAGCGGTACAATACCGCTACCGGCCAGTGGACGACGTTGAACCCGACCCCTCCTGGCCCCAGCTACTCTAATACCACGGCTGCCTACATCAACGGCCGCATTTATGTCCCCAACGGGTACAACGGCAACAATACCACGTTCGACAACACTCACTGGGCCTACGACATCGCCAGCAACAAATGGTTAACGCAGACCATCGCCCCCGGCGCCCCCTTTGCCTGGGCATCGGCCGTGGTTCACCCGAACCAGACGGGGTATTACCTCACAGGCGGGATCAGCAACCAACCCGCGTTTACTACCACGGATCAGGTGCGGGCTGATGTCCTGTTCTACGATGTGGCATCGGGCATCTGGCTGACTAACGTTCCGCCCATGAATTCGCCCCGATATGCTCACACGGCCGCCTGGGTCAACGGGCAGGTGTGTGTGGCCGGAGGGATCGGGGGCACGAATAACTATGCATTGCTGATCGACGGTGAATGTTACACTCCCGGCAGCGGAGTGTGGGCGGCCATCCCCAACATGAACTTTCCCCGCTACGCGGCCGGCAGCGCTGTCGGCCCGGACGGGAAATGGTATGTCTTCGGCGGCATTGACGGCGCCGGCAACGCTGTGTCGGTGGTAGAAGTGTATGATCCGGCTGCCAATACCTGGACGCCGTTGGATGTCTCGTACGATTTGGGAGGCACCGCTTCTACTCCGGCCCGGGGCTGGCCGCGTGGAGTATTTGCGGGCAGTTGGCTGTGGGCCATCGGCGGAAACAGTATGCCGGAGAGCCAGGTGATGCCCCTGGTGGAAAAATTGTTCGTCCCCACGCATGAGCAGCTTCTCCCCTTTATCGCCAGGGATTTCAACGCCGCCAACCAGCCCGACGATACCTTTGCTGCCGCCCGGCCGCTGGCGCTAAACCAGGCACAGCTGCAGAACTTCGACAATCTGAATGATTTTTATGACGTGTATGTGTTTGACCTGACCAGCACCACGGCCGTCACGGTGAAGCTCACGCAGATTCCTGCTGATAGCAACTATGATGTGGTCGTTTACAATGATAACAAGGGGATACAGGGCGAAGGCAACAACGTGGGACTGGGCGTCAATGAAACGGTGACGCTCAACGGGCTGCCCTCCGGCCGTTATTACGTGATGGTGAAACGAATCTGGCCCGGCGGCGATCCCAATCCGGCCAATTACCGCCTGATCGTTGAAGGATAATATAGGGTGGGGGAAAGCCCGCCATAGAAACATATGAGCAAACCCCTTCGCATCCTCCATTTTGCGGATGCTCACATTGATATCGCCAATTACGGCCGCCATGATCCGGAAACTGCATTGCCGGTGCGCGTGGTGGACTATCTCAATGCGCTGGATCAGATCATAGATGCGGCCGTGTCCGAGCCGGTAGACCTGGTCATCTTCGCCGGTGACGCGTACAAAGACCGCAATCCGCAGCCCACGTTCCAGCGGGAGTGGGGGCGGCGTATGATGCGGCTGTCCCAGGCCGGGATTCCCACGCTCTTGCTGGTGGGCAATCATGATGTTTCCCCGGCAACCGGCCGCGCCCATACCCTGCATGAATTCACGACGCTGGACGTCCCCCATATTCACGTGGCCGACCGCATCCGCCGCTATGAGCCGGATGATTTGGGCCTGCCCCTGCAGATCATCACCGTGCCGTGGGTGTCGCGCAGCCGCATGTTGAATCGAGAAGAAACGGCCGGGATGTCGCTCGATGAGGTGTTGATTCTGCTGGAAGAGCGGGTGACGGACGGCATTTTGGAGTTGATTGAAACGGCCGATCCCGATTTGCCGCTCATCCTCACTGCCCATGCCAGCGTGCACGGGGCCACGTACGGCAGCGAACGGATGGTCATGCTGGGGCATGAATTAACCCTGGGCGGCCGCATTGTCAACGACCGGCGGCTCGACTATGTTGCTCTGGGCCATATTCACAAGCACCAGGCGTTGACTCCCTCCGGCAGCCATCCTCCCGTGGTCTACCCCGGCTCTATTGAGCGTATTGATTTCGGCGAGGTGCGGGAACGCAAAGGATTTGTCCTGGCCGATGTGAGCAGAGGGCATACGGAGTGGGCGTTTCGGCCGTTGCACACACGCCGATTCGTGGACATCGTGGTGGAGACGCCGGACGCGGATACCTTCATGGAAGATGTGATGCGCCAGCTTCCCCAGCCGGATGAGGTGGTCGGGGCTATTTGCCGGGTTCAGTTCAACTATCCCCTCGATTGGGAACCGCTCCTGGACGAAAACGGGGTTCATGCTCGCTTTGACCAGGCGTTTAGCCTGCAACTGCAAAAGCACCGCCAGCGGGAAAATCGTTCCCGCCTGGGGGATTCAGCCGGGGTGGAGCAGATGACCCCGCAGGAACTGCTGGAGATTTACTGGCGCACCATCGGTCTGGATGAAGAAGAAGCGGCCGCGATGCAGACCCTGGCGCGGGAAGTGTTGGGGGGCAGCGATTGATGAGTATCGAATGGGTTGGCATTCTGGCGCATGATCCCGCTTAAACTGGAACTCACCAACTTTCTTTCCTACCGGGAAACGGCCACCCTCGACTTCAGCGGCATCCATCTCGCCTGCATTTCAGGGTTGAACGGCGCGGGTAAATCCAGCATCCTGGACGGCATCACCTGGGCCTTGTTCGGCAAGAGCCGCAGCAAGAGCGATGACGATCTGGTCAACCGGGCGGCCGTGGTCGCCGGCGAGGGGGCCGCGGTCTCATTCACCTTCGATCTGGAAGGCAGCAGGTACCGCGTCATCCGCCGCAAAGCGCCGCGCAAGAGCACCTTACTCGAATTCCAGGTCGCGGCCGGCCAGGCCCCATCCGGCGGTGCGCCCGAATGGAAGACGTTGAGCGAGAGCAGAATCCGGGAGACGCAGGCCGCCATCGAGACGCTGCTGCGCATGAATTACGAAACCTTCATCAACGCCAGTTTTCTCCTCCAGGGCAAGGCAGATGAATTTACCACCAAGACGCCCAGCCGGCGCAAGGAGATATTGGCTGAGCTGATCGGTGTGAGCGCCTGGGACGAGTATAAAGAAACGGCGGCCGCCAAGCGGCGAGAAGCGGAAGGTAAGCAGCAGCTTCTGGACGGCCAACTGGCGGAAATCGAACAGGAGCTGGCTGAGGAGCCGGAGCGAAAAAAGGCGCTGGCGACCGCCCAGGCTCGTCTGGAAGAGATCGTCGTCCGGCTGGCAGATAAGGAGAAGCTCCAGGAACAATTGCGCCGCGCTGAAGCGGCCGTGAAGCAGCAGCGGCAAATGGTGCAAAACCTGGCTGACAATCTGGCGCAGGCAAAGCAGACCCTGGCGAGGCTGCGCCAGACGCAGCAAGCCCGGCAGCGGGAGCGAGACACATTCCAGGCAATCCTGGCTGAAGCGGCCGCCATCACCGCCGATCACGCTGCCTGGCAGACGGCAGAAGCGGAATTGCGATCATGGCAGGAGAAAGCGGAAGCGTACAACCGCCGGCAGCAGGCCAAGCGGCCGCATGAATTGGCAGTCGCTGAAGCCCGCAGCCGCTTGCGGGCGCAGCAGAAAGAGCTGGCGGCGCAGGCGGAACAGGCGGAGGCCGCGGCCGCTGAGAAGACCAAAATCGCCCAAGAAAAAGCGGACGGTCATGCCTGGCTTGAGCAGTTGACGGCCGATCTAGCTGCATTGGCCGAACAGGAACAGCAATGGCACGAGGCCCGCTCTCGCTTGGATCAGTTGGAGGGGGAACGGAATTTGCTGGCGCAGGAGCTGGCTCAACTACAGACCCAACAGCGGCGTGTCGAGGCAGCCGTTCAGGAGCGCGCCGCCGTCGCCCGGAACCGGGAAGAAGCAGCCGCCTCCTTGGCGGAATTGACGACAAGAATCGAGGCCGTGGCTGAGCAGCACCGGCAGCACGCGGCCGCTCGCGCCGAAATGGACACGCTGCGCGCGGAGCAGCCCCGTCTGCGTGAGCAGATGAACAAGGCGAAAGAGCGTATTGACCGGCTGGAAGCGGAGACGGGCGGCGAATGTCCTCTCTGCGGCCAGCCCCTGAGCGAGTCGCACCGGAAAAACGTGCTGGACCAACTTCGCGCCGAAGGCAAAGAGATGGGAGATCGGTTCCGGGCCAACCAGGAGCGCATCGCGGAACTGGAGGCCGAGGTGTCTGCGCTGGAAAGCACGCTGCGGCAGCGAGATCGTCTGGAACGGGATCAGCGGACGCAGCAGGAGCGTCTGGCCAGGGCGGAAGCGCGTCTGCATGAAATCGAGCAGGTGATGGCTGTGTGGGAAGCCAGCGGCCACGAAGCGCGGATCAGGGAGCTGGCGCAAAAGCTGGCGGATGAAGCGGAAATCGGGGCTGAAAAGGCGCGGATGGAGAAGCTGGCCGCGGCCGCGCGTGAGAAGGCGGCCCTGGAAGCGGAGCGGCGGGAGCAGCAGCGCCGGGTCTCGGGCGCGGATGCGCGTCTGACGGAAATCGGGCGCCTGCTGCAGGAATGGGAAACATCAGGCCGTGCCCGGCAGGCGGCCGTCGAACAGCAGCTCGCAGAGGAGGCGTATGCTCCCCAGGCCCAGGCGGCTCTGGCTGAACTGGAAGCACAGCTTTCGGAACTGGGTTACGATGCGGCTGCCCACGAGGCAGCCCGGGAAAAGGTGGAGGCTCTGTCCGCAGCGCCGGCTCGCTACCAATCGCTGAAAGAGGCGGAAGCGGCCGTCAAGCCGTTGGAGACGACGCTGGCTGACCTGGCGCAGCAGATCGCCGGGCAGGAACAGACCATTGCCGGCCTCAGCCAACAACACGCCCAGGGCGCGGCCGAGCTTGAACGCCTGGCTACCGATGGTGGAGACCTGCGCGCTGTTGAGCAAGAGGTCATCCAATTGCGTGAAGAAGAGGTGACGGCCAACCGGCAGGTGGGAGCGGCCCAACAACGGCTGGCGGTGCTGGACGATCAGCGCGAGCGCGAGGAAAAGCTCACGGCCGAACGTGCTGTGATCACGCAGCGCATCCAACGGCTTAAGCTCCTGGAAAAGGCGTGCGGCCGTGACGGAGTGCAAGCGCTGCTCATTGAGCAGGCCTTGCCCGAGATCGAAGAGCGGGCCAACGAATTGCTGGACCGTCTGACAGCGGGGGAGATGCGCATTCACTTCGAGACACAAAAGCAGCTAAAGAGCCGGGACGCGACCGCGGAAACGCTTGATATCCACATCGTGGACACTGCCGGAGAGCGGCCGTATGCCAATTATAGCGGCGGGGAGCAGTTTCGGGTCAACTTTGCCATCCGCCTGGCTCTGTCGCAGGTGCTGGCCCGGCGCGCCGGTGCTCGTTTGCAGACGCTGGTGATTGACGAGGGATTTGGCAGCCAGGACCCGGCCGGCCGGCAGCGGCTGGTCGAAGCCATTCACGCTATTCAGGACGACTTCGCCCGCATTTTGGTGATTACGCACATTGACGAGCTTCGGGATGCCTTCCCCACCCGCATTGAGGTTGAGAAACAGCTCACAGGCTCCACCATCATGGTCAGCTAGAAGCTGGGGGCTGTCACTCTCCAGGTATATTGTTCCCCATCGGCAGGCTGATTTGGAATGTTGTTCCCACCCCAACCTGGCTGCGCACCGACACATGCCCCTGGTGCGCTTCCACAATCTCCTTGACCAGCGCCAGGCCCAGCCCCGTCCCCATATGCTTTCTGGTGGTGCTCCCGTCCACCTGGTAGAACCGCTCGAAGATGGAATCTAACTGGCTGTCTTCAATGCCGATTCCCGTGTCCGTTACTTCAAACAAGATATTTATGTCCTGACGCCATACATGCAACGTGACACGGCCGCCGGCGGGTGTAAACTTAAGCGCATTGCCCACCAGATTATCCAATACACGGCGCAAATGGGTAGCGTCCCCCACCAATGGGGGCAGCGCTTGCTCAATGTCTGCTTCCAGCGTGATTTCAGCCTTGTCTGCTTCCATTTGGAAGTCCGCAAGCATAGATTGAGCCAGCCAGGCCGGATCAATTTCCTCGCGGCGGAACTCTTGTGTCTCCGATGCCAGCAGCGCACTGAAGTCTCTCACCAGATCCGTCAGCATACGCACGCGGCGGGCGATGATTTGCACCGATCGCTGCTGATCGGACTGGAGTTCCCCCAAACGGCCGCTGTTCAACAACTCCGCATGGCCATGAACGATGCCCAATGGGGTCCGCAGTTCGTGCGACACATTTTGTACGAACAAACTCTTCAACTTATCCAGCTCTTCCTGCTTGGCCAAAGCCGCAGCCAGCGCCCCTGCCCGCTGCTGCGCGTCACTGTACAGGCGGGCTTTTTGGATGGCGATGCCTGCTTGCTGTCCCACTGATTTGGCCAGTGCCTGATCCCGTTCATTGAACCGTTTGTCCGGGGAAAAGCTGAACAATTCCAATGCGCCCAGACGGGTATCCCCGGCCATAATCGGCACGCCGATGAAAGCCTGTGCTCCGGCGCGAATCCAGTCCCGGTTCGCTCCCGGCAGTTCGTGGTATCGCGGCAGGAGAAATGATTCGCCGGAATTGACGATGCGCCAGGCCACCCCGCGCCCCTTCAACATCGGCAGCAAGCTGACCGAGCCGGGGACGTTGAACGGGTAGTAGGTCATGATCTGGTTGTCAATTACCAGGCCCAGCAGACCGGCGTCGGCGCCAATTAGTTCGGTGGCCATGCCGGTGATGCGGGCCAGCAATGTGGGCAGGTCGAGGGTGCTGCTGAGCATGCGCGCCATTTCGTTCAACTGCTGCTCTCGACCCAGCGAATGCTTGATCTCGGAGAAGAGCTGGATGTTTTGAATGGCGATGGCGACCACATGGGCCAGTGTCTGGCCGGTGGCCAGGTCATCGGCGGTGAAGGCGGCCGGTTCATTTCGATAGAGGACCATCGTTTTTCGCATGGTCAGTGAGGGTGAGAGCGGGAATGAGGCAAAGGCGCGAATCCCCTCGCGCACCATGATGTCGCGCAAGCTCGCGGCCGCCGGGTCTTCCAGGATGTCATTGACCACGACCGGTTGGAGATCGCCTGAAGCTTTCACGATAGGCGCATCCCGGAAACGGGTTTGCAGGGCATTCACGTATTTGCTGGAAAGTCCGGAGCTAAACGGGCAGGAAAAGGCGTCGCTTGATTCGTCGTAGAGGAAGATGCCAATCCGGTCTGCAGCCAGCGTCTGGTGAGCGGCCGTGGTCATCGCAGACCAAAGCTCATCCGGGGTGAGGGCGGCCGCGATGGATCCGGCTGACCTGGCAAGCGTGCGCTGCTGGGCAGTGCGGCGGCGTTCGGCCGCAAATAACCGGATCCGTTCCATGCCCGTCGCCAGTTGTTGGGCGAATGTGCCCAGCAATCGTTCGTCTGCTTCGCTGTACACATTGGTGCGCGCACTTTCTACATTGACCACGCCAATGATGCGGCCGCTAATCCTCAGCGGAACGCAGAGCACGGAGCGCGAATCTGGAGCAATGGTCAGGGCGTCTGGCGCTTGCGAGGCATCGGGAACGCGCAGCGGCTTGCCGCTGGCCGCGGCTCGGCCGGCGACGGCTTGTTCCCATCGAATCATGACCTGCCCGTCGTGGTAAGAGGGGTGGGTGTGGAGAGTGTGGTCAGCTTCATGTAACAGCAGCACGCCGTAATTCTCCGCTGCCAGCGCTTCCCCAATCAGTTGAGTGACGTAGCCCAGCAGTTCATCCTCATTCGTGGCCCTGGCGGCCGCATCCGCCACGGCATGATGTACCGTCCGATCGTCCAGTAGTTGTTGCTGTTCTAGCTGCTGGCGCGCCAACGCGTTGGCGATAATCTGGGCAGCGGTAGAGAGCAGGGAGAGTTCCTCTGTGCTCCAATCGTGCTGGGCGCTCACCGAGGAAGCAACCACAAAACCATTCAATGTTTGGGTGTAGGTAAGGGGGACTGCGAGCAGCGACTGCATGCGGTGCATGTTCAAGGCGGCCAGCTCGCGCTGCGCCCCTGCCGGCAGCATCGCGGTGTCAGAGATATGGATGGGCTTCAATTGGCTGATTTGATCAAACCACCAACTGATATCGGCCGTGCGAATCGCCGGCTCCGGATCAGAAGGGATGATACCTTTCTCAACGTACCAACCCTGTAAATGCGTGAATGTATGATCCGCATACAAATAGACGCTCATGCGGTCTACGCCGGCAAACGCGCCAATCTCGCGTAGGGCGTAGCTGATACCATCTTGGATTTGTGTTGAGGGGAGGTGAATGAAATAAACGGCGATGTCGGTGATGAGTTTCTCAAACGCAATATGTTGTTCCAGCGTCGCGTGAAAATGCTCGCGTTCACGGTCAAACGAGCGACGCAACTCAGTCAGCTCATCCTGAAGTTTAACAGCCTGCTGGCGCAGCTTCGCCAACTCATCCGCCGGAGAGCCTCCGGATGAGCTGCCGCTCTGTTCTCTTTCCGGAACATGCGTCCGGCTCATGTTGCGCTTCCCACCACCATGTCCAGCAGTTGCTCTTTCATACCCTGACAGGTCACTGTACGATCTTCTGCTGACCTGTTACGGTATTGGTCAATCTACCTCTATTGGATTATGTCGAGCAGGCGTGTAGCCGACGGCTCGTAAGGCGAACTCGGTCATGTCACGCACGGCAGCGGCCGCTTCCAACTCCGGCTCAACGAAAGTCAACAAGTTTAAGACAACTTCATCAAAGGCTCCAGCCAGCGCCTCGGCCGTCCGCCGGCAGTTTTGCGGAACAATTTCTGCGACATTTGACGCTGTTTGTAATGGCTGCTGCCAGATTTCAATTAGCTGCTCGCGAAACGCGGCCCGTTTAGCTGACAGGGAAGGGATGGCCCCGACGCCGCCAACCAGGAGCAATTGTACCACAGCTGGTTCGTAGATGGCGATATTGACGAAGGCCTGGACGCCGGCGCGGATTTGTTGGGGCAAGGTGGAGCGGCTGTTAACGGCCTGTTGGATCGCGTGGAGTAAAAATTCGGCCGTCTCCTCAAAGAGGTGGACGAACAACGTTTCTTTGTCGGGAAAGTAGAAGTAAAAGGTGCCTATTGCCACACCGGCGGCTGAAACAATGTCGCGCACCGTGGCCGCATGGTACCCCTTCTCAGCGAAGACGCGCACGGCCGTCTGCATCATGGCTGTACGCTTGGCGTCCTTTTTTTGTCGTGTTTTTTCGCTGCTTCGATAAGGCATAGCCTGGTGGAAGACAATGAACAATGAGCAAATGGCCTATGAATGCTGGTAAAATGTGTGGTGTCGAGCATAACTGGCCCTTGACCCAGTCAGGATACCACTTTTTCCGCCGAATTAAAAGTGAAGGAACCCGTGGACAGAGATAGTTCCGTGCCCTTGTATTGGCAGCTTTACCGCCAGCTTCGCCAGATGATATTGGACGGACGGTGGCCGCCGGGCGCACGTTTGCCGGCCAGCCGCCAACTGGCGCGGGAATGGGGCGTGGGGCGGGTGACTGTGACCCAGGCATATGAGCAGTTGCAGGCGGAAGGGTACATCACCGGCCGTCGCGGGGCGGGTACCTTCGTCGTGGACACGCTTCCCCTCCAGAAAGAACCGTCTTCCCTGACGGCCGCCAAAACGTTTGCGCCGGAGCTGTCGGAATGGGGACAGCGGGTAGCCGCAGCCGGGCTGGACGCGGAACGATCACCACAAACAAGGCCGCTCATGGATTTTGGTTTCGGCCGCTCCTTCCCCCACATCTTCCCCTACGACATCTGGCGGCGATTGCTGGCCCGATACCTGAGCACGGATGATGTGATGTTGTCCCGCTACGGCTCTGTCGCCGGTTTTTACCCGCTGCGCCAGGCGATTGCTTCCCATCTGGCCCGGCTGCGAGGTGTTCGCTGCACGCCGGAGCAGGTGGTCATCGTTAGCGGAGCGCAGCAAGCCCTCGATATCCTGGCCCGGCTCCTGCTCCGCAGCCATGATGAGGTGCTGGTGGAGACGCCGGGTTATGCGGCCGCTTTCGAATTGTTCCGCGTACACGGCGCGAAGGTCACCGGTTTGGCGGTGGACCAGGCAGGCTTTCCGGTGGAACGGATTCCGGCTGCATGCCGGGCGCGGCTGGTGTTTGTGACCCCATCCAACCAGTTTCCGAAGGGAGGGACGATGCCCTTGACTCGCCGGCTGGCGCTGCTCAAATGGGCGCGGGCGAACGATGCGCTGGTGATTGAGGATGATTACGATGGGGAGCTGCGTTACAGGGGCCACCCGCTGGCGGCGTTGCAGGGGTTGGATGATGAGGGCCGGGTTGTGTACCTGGGCACCTTTTCTAAGGTGTTGTTTCCGGCGCTGCGTCTGGCGTATGTAGTTTTACCGCCGGCGTTACGGTCCCCTTTTATCCAGGCCAAAGGGTTGGTTGACCGGGGAGCGCCCACGCTGACACAGGCGGCCGTTGCTGATTTCATCACCGAGGGGCATTTTGAACGCCATTTACGCCGGCTGCGTAATGCGTACGGCCGCCGCCGCCGGAGATTGGTTGACGCCCTGCGCCGTTACCTGCCGGGCAAGGTGCGTTTTTCTGACGTGGAGGCGGGCCTGCATGTGATGCTGTATCTCGATCCCGCCTGTGATGAGGCTGAACTGGTCCGCGGGGCCGCCGCCGCCGGGGTGGGGGTGTATCCGGGGGCGCCCTACCACCTGGAAAAGCCGCCGCCTCCTTCGATTCTTCTGGGATTCAGCGGCTTAAGCGGGGCCGAGGTTGAAGAAGGAGTGCGCCGGTTGGCGGCCGTGTTTGGGTAACGGCCGGGGGGTGAACCGGTGCGCCTTGGATGTCAACCACTTTAAGCTGTTCTTGTGATGGGGCGATCCCGGGAAGCGGCTGCTACGCGGCCATTTTTTCTAACGCCGGCCGGTTGAGGATGCGGATCAACTGTCGCTGCACTTCAATCAAGCCATCCTTTTCCAGGGTGCGCAATGCCCGTTGGATGACATCGGGGACTGTGCCCAGACGGGAAGCCAGCTCTGCTTGCGTGTACCAGCGCGGACGGTAAAGAACATCCCCGACGGCGTCCTCCAGCAGCAAACGAGCCAATCTCCCCGTCACCGGCCGTAAAGAGAGGTCGGTGACCAGAGATACCAAAAACAACATGCGCTCGGCCATCTTAGCCAACACATGTTGGGCGAATTCCGGCCGTTCCTGCAAAAGGTGCATCATCGCCTGTCGGCGGATCGTCCAGATGCCGGCCGGCTCTAAAGCAATCACTGTGGCCGGCATGGGGCGGTTGGCGAACACGCTGATTTCGTTGAAGGTCTCCCCCGGTTCCAGAAAACGCAGAACCTGTTCCCGCCCGCCGGAGGAGACCTTGACCACTTTTAGCCAACCCGATTGCAGGAAGAAAAGACCGGGAGGGTTTTCGCCTTCCAGGACGACGACCTCACCAGCGCTATATTCCCGCCAGAGCGCGCCCTGGGCCAGTTCACGCAAAAGGGTTGTATCCAATTCGGTGAACAGGAAGGACGTCCTTAATTGCTGTGTCAGGTGCTCTGTCGTTGGACTGTTGGTCATAGCGGCCGCGATTATACGTGCAGCCCTGGGTTGGCACAACAAGCAGATGTCAGACAGCTCGGGGGGTGATGAGATCAGGTGATGGTCACCCGCTCCCGAAACCAGGCGTATGTTTCCCGGATAGCTTCTCGATGGGGCGTCGGGGTGAAGTTGCCAAAGACACGGCCGTATTCCCCGTGGTCCACGACAAAGGGCATCTCAAACTGGTAGGTCATTTCCTTCACTTCTCGAATCACAGGGTTAAAGAGGCCGAGGAGCATAAGGAGCCATTGTGGGGCGGCCCGAAACTTAAGCGGCTGGCCCGCTTCTTCATAAATCATCGCCAACAGCTCTCGTGTCGTCAACGTTTTGGCATTGGGGATGTGCCACACTTTCCCCAATGCCTCGTCTCGTTCTCCCAGTATGACCATGCCTTTGGCCAGATCATTGATATATGTGTATGTGTGCGGCATGTCCACATCACCCAGTACATCGGCTGCCCTTCCCTTGAGAGCGGCATCGAACACCATTTCTCCCAAGCCGGCGTTGGTGACGCCCGGCCCATAAAAGTCAGACGCCCGACCGATGACGGCTCGGACTTTCCCGCTCTGATGAGCCTCCATCAACATATTGGCCAACTGTGCCCGCAGTGCTCCTTTACGGCTGGCGGGACGGTAGGGAGTGGATTCCTTCATTGGGCCGCTGACTTTACCGTACATGTAGAGATTGTCTACGTAAACCAACTTCGCCCCTGCGCTGGCTGCTCCCTCTATTATGCCGGCCATGATCGCCGGAAGCGTCTGGGGCCATTTGTCATAGCGGGCATTGACGCAGTGGTAGACGACGGCCGCGCCCTGGCAGGCCGCCTTGCAACTGGCCGGATCAGCAGCATCTCCCTTGACTCGTTCCACTCCAGGGGGCACATCTGCATCTCCCCTCCGATTCACGGCGCGCACCCGCTTTCCCTGGGCGGCTAATTCGCGCACGATGGCGTTTCCTGCTCCACCGCTTGCGCCAAAGACAACTTGAAGTTCTTGATTGTGATTCATTTCTTTTCCTTTTATTTGATGCCGGATTGATCGAGCATGGCCAGGAGTTCTGCCCAGTATAAATCACGGCTGTTTTCCAAGATTGCGTCCAGGTGATGAAAGATGACCAGCAGTATCAGGCCGTGTAATCGCCCCCAGCCGGACAGCGCCAGATACAGCACGGGCGTCGAGGCTGTATAACCGAACTCATCAGCCCATGCTTGCAGTTGGGCTTGTAGAGCAGGGGGAGGATCGGCATAGACTGGCGCGGGATTGAGCTTGTTGGCGCGATCGGCCGCTTCCAATTGGGAGGCGAACACATCGAAGGCCCGCTGCGCCGCCGGCGCGGTAAGTTCTGCCGGCGCTTCATAGCCGGGAATCGGCGTGCCGAAAATGAGCGTGTAATCCTGGGGGTGGCTCATGGCCCAATCCCAGTAAGCCATCCCCGTGTTGAGCATGCCTTGCTTGTAATCATCGGGCGGGCTATTGGCACGGGCTTCTTCCAATGCATCGGCCAGCGAGTTATACGCGTCCAAAATCAGCGCCGTCACCAGGTTGTCCCTGCTGGCAAAGTAACGGTACAGTGCTGGACTGGTCATTCCCATGTCGCGGGCAATGGCGCGCAGGGAGAGAGCGGCCGCGCCCTTCTCAGCCATATGCCTGCGGGCAGTTTCCTTGATTTCAGCGATGGTGGCCGTGCGAATCCGTTCGCGTCGGGTTTGCTGAGTCATAGCTGTTTGCACCATAAATTACAGTGATATATGATAACTTGAGTTAATAATGATAACATCTTAACGTGATGCCCTGCTGTTGTCAAGGAATTCACCAAGATGAGCGGGCCATTGCATGGTATGCTTGAGTTGAGTGATTGCTCAGATCCGTCAGAGCAGACTGTGAATCGTTGAGAGAAACAGAGCCTATGCCGACATCCGCTCTCCCCTTTACCTTTATTGTCGTCACCGATGCCCACATCCGGTTGGATACGGACAGTCAGTCAGGGGATTACCCCTCAAATCAAGCGGCAAACGGCCGTAACCGCCGCGTCGTCCAGCAAATCAACCAGCTAAAGCCGGACTTGGTGATTCACCTGGGAGATTTCGTGCACCCGATTCCCGCCTTGCCTGCGTTCGAGCCGGCCATGCAGACCGCTTATGCACTGTACCAGGATTTGGATGCGGACCTTCATGTATTGCCCGGCAACCACGACATCGGCGATAAGCCCGACGCCTGGGTACCCGCCCCAGCCGTCACCGAGGAGAGCCACACCGTTTTTGAGCGAACTTGGGGGTTGGCGCACGCTTCGTTTGATCACAAAGGGTGCCACTTTATTCTCCTCAATACGCCTATTTTGAATTCCGGCCTGCCCCGCGAAGTGAGGCAGCGAAAATGGCTGGAGCAAGACCTGGCGGCTAACCAAAAACGGGGCAGCCGGGTCTTCCTATTTCTCCATTACCCGCTGTACCTGACCCATCCCCAGGAATCAGCCCATTACGACAACATTGGCCAGCCAGCGCGCGCCTGGCTGCTCTCTTTGCTGGCGCAATACCAGGTTGAGGCTGTCTTTGCCGGACATGTCCACAATTTCTTCTACAATCGGTACCATGACACTGATCTGTACGTACTTCCCTCGGTCACATTCGTCCGGCCGGAGTACAGCGAGCTGTTCGCCGTCGAACCGGCGGCGGAATACGGCCGCGATGACGCCGAGAAGCTGGGTTTTTGCCAGGTCACGGTGGACCCGGCCGGGTACCGTCTACAACTAACTCGCACACACGGAGCTGCGGCCGAAACAGCGCCCTCACGCCCCATCGTGCTCACCGGCCGCCAGGGGGGAAGCGCGGAGACTCAGGTGGGCGTGTTCCTGCGCCAGGCGTGGGCGGATCCCATACCGATGTCCTACGGCAATCTGGATGAATTTGGCCGCAAGCGCGTGCGCAATGATTACTTGCTGTGGGCATTGTGGGACCTGGGCATTCGCCTGCTGCGCGTTCCCCTCGATGATCTGGCGGACGACAGCACGCGGGAACGAATGGAGGCGCTTTGCGCGCTAGGCCACGCGTTCACTGTTTTTAGCGTAGGCTTCCCGGATCGTCAGATCGCCGAGATGATGGCGCGCCACCACAGGTTGATTGCGGCCTGGGAATTGATCTTGCCCGGAGGGGGGATGGCGGCGGCCGCGCGCCGGATACAGTCGATCAAAAAGCACACACCCGTTCCAGTATTTCTCTCCCAATTAGAGACGCTGGAAGCGCAGCGCCACGAACAGCAAGCTTCCCAGATTGACCATTTCCCCAGGCATGGCTTCCCGCTGGCGGAAACGGCGCTCCCTGATGCAGTTGGGGCAGGCGACGGCATCGTCTTTCGCCTGACGGCCGATACGTCCCCGTGGGAGGGCATTCGAGCCGCCCAACAGCGGGCAAGGGCGGCCCGCAGGGCGGCGGCCGTTCATGTGCAGATGCCGCGCAGCAGTGAAGGCGTGGCCTACACCCAGGATTTAGCGATTGCCACCCACGTCGCGGAAACGATGATTGCCGCGGCCGCCATGAGAGAGGTGACGGTGTTTCTGGACACCTTTGTCGATCATGACCGTGGTTACTATCCGCGGCATGGGCTGCTGGACAAACGGTACAACCCGCGCCCAGGGTATCATCTGTTTCGCCATTTGCAGCGGGTGTTGGAAGACGGCCGTGCCGGACTCGAAGTGAGCCGGATTGCGGCCGCAGAGGGCGTGGCAGCTTTCGTCCTGGAAACCGGGGCCGGTCGCCAGCTCCTTCTCCTCTCTTGTGAGGAAGATCGAGGCTCACTGGACATCGCCTGGTCTATAGCGGCCGCTGCCCAGGGTGGGGTGGGACGTTGGTTAGACTTGCAGACGGGGCAATTCCATGATGCCGGCTGGCGGCCGTCACCTGACGGCGCGGGGTGGATCAGGATTCACAGACCAACAACGATGACGCGGTTTTTCCCGGCGCTCTTCTCTCTTCCGTGATGAATGCGCGCGCGGCAACTTATTTTTAGACCCAATTGCTCTTTTTCACCCCTTCCAGTGAGGAAGCAGTTATGCTAAACTGAATAGAAGCCGTCGGAGGGTAGCCGCCCGCCGGACCAAAGCATCCGGGTCTGCCGGTGAGAAAAAGATAATGGAGAAAGCTATTCTGCACCAGACGGGTTCTCCAGGAATCTAAACCCCCTAACCATAATCGAAAATAGACACATTACCGCCAGGACCGATGAAAGCACATCACACCCACATCCCACATACTTCCTTAGCCCGCATCACCCCAGACAGCTTTACGGCCGTCTGGATTCCGCAGCTTGCGTTCAGGTCAAAATTCCAACCGTTTCCAAACTCAACAAGATTCCGAAAGACGCATGTCGCTGCCTGGCCAATCCGCAGCGGTCAATTCCTTTCCCAACAATTCCATAACAGTAATGAGATTTTGTGATCTCGGAGGTAATCATAATGAAACGGCCGAGCCTCAAACAATGCGCTTTATTCCTCGTCATCTTCCTGGTGGCATGTTCATCCCAACCTGATCCCAACATGGATAACAATGGGCTGGGAGACGATGAAGTCATGCCCGGCGTCGTACTCGCTGTCTCCGCATTGAATGAAACCCCTGAACCCGGCGAGACGGTGGTTCTGAATATCAACCTCGCGCCGCACGAGGAGATGCAGCAGGCGAAGCTGTCGCTCACCCTCCCCCCGGAAGTTGCTTTCCCTGACGAACAGTTTGCCTGGGAGGGCGATCTTCGCCAGGGTAAAATAGAGTCCATTCAAGTTGAGGTCAAGATCTTAGATTGGCCGCTGTCGGAACCGATCAAGATCACCCTCACCGACAACATTTCCACCTTCTGGGCCTATTGGCCGGCTGAAGAAGAGCCGGAGCTTCCTGAACGACGCCGCGGTACCCCTGAGGCACGCTTGAATGATATTCCTCTGGATGGATTGGAACCTGCGCCCTCGGTGGCGGTCACGCTACAAGTGGAACCGCCTGACCCGGGGCCGGGAGAATTGACCCATTTTATGGCCCGGTTGACGGCCGAGAGCGATTTCAGCGGGGTTAGCGGGCGTTTTGAGCTGCCGCGCGCCTTCCAACTCGAAGCGGGCAGCAGCCTGAAATGGCAGGGTGACCTGGCGCAGGGCGTAGAACAGACCATAGACATCTTTGCCACGCCGTCCCGGGAACCCGTTGGTGACGCACGCTTCGTCATCAATCTCCAGCAGGGGGAAACCATTCGCGGCATACACACATTCGGCCCCATCAAAGCGGCCGTGCCGCGCTACCGTCCTGAGGGAACGGCCGTTCAATCCGATGTCCAACCGCCCATCTTCGTCCCGGATGAGGATGGGAACCCTGAGGTTGCGCCGGCAGAACCAAACAGCCTGCCGCCGATTGACGTGACGGTCGTGGAGAGGGCGCATGATGCCGACCAGGTGGCTTTCACGCTGTTTCTCTTCGCCAATGAAGATGTTACCAATGCGTCGGCTTCATTCCTCTTGCCACCGTCATATGCTCTTCTTGAAGGCAGTCTCGATTGGAAAGGGGACCTCTCTGCCAACGATTTGATTCCTCTGGAATTGCGTTTAGAGCGGCTGTCGAATGAGCCGGCTTCACTAGAGGTCCGGTTTTCATCTGACCAGGGCAGCATCGCTCCGTTCATTCACCAGCTTAACCTGCCCCCGGATACAGCTTCCGGTGGCGGCGAGCCGGCCGCGCCCACTGCCCTAAACCTGAGCGGCCGTTTTATGTACGATGAAGACCTTTCCACAGCCAGAGGAATCTACTATACGCGTGTCGAAGTGTACGACGCAGACAGCGGCCTAGAGGGAGGGGATGATTTCGTTTGTTACGATACGACAGACAGCAACGGGTACTGGTCGTGCAGCGGCTCAGCATCCGACATCTTCGACAACACCGTCGAGATATACGCCCTCGTCAGAGCATACAATTCCAACAACGGCGTAGTTACAGAAAGTGATGGTACCGAATATAAGTTTAAGACCACTAATTATGATATGCCCGAGAGCGGCGGGACACATGACTTTGGCTCATGGTGGCCCGGAACCCAGGGGGGCAATCCCCAAGACGGCGCTTTCCACATTCACAAAATGGGGACGTATGGCAACAATACGACCCAATACTTGGGCGGCGAAACGCCCCCGATTGACGGCGAGGCGCACTTCGTTACCTTCGTATGGCCGGACACGGATGCCGACAGCACTTCGGAGTACTCCAATTGGACTGTTAAACTCGAAGGCCCTGGCGCGACGGACGAGGATCAGTGGGATGAGTCTGTCATCTTGCACGAATACGGGCATTATCTCATGGATCACTTTGCCGTCCTCGGCACTGTGGACTACTGCCATCCTCCTACCGAGGCGACGCCGTGCAGCCACTCATTCAACTCACACGAGGACTCGCAGACGGCCTATATCGAGGGCTACCCGAATTATTACCAGTCGGCCGTGAAAAGATATTACAGCATGGCGAATGAGGAGATGTACATTGAAACGACGTGGAGTTTCGATATTGAGGCAAGCTGGCATTCGCCAACCACGACCTGGGATGATGCCGAATCAACGATTGCCGGTATCTTATGGGACCTCAACGACTCGCCCAATGATGACCAGGATGGTGACGGCGTCGGAGACGAGATAAACCAGAATCACCAGGAGATTCACGATGTCTTCAGCAACAATCCAGGCGGGTATGGGACGCCGGTGGACATCCACGATTTTTACACCAGCTACCAGAGTCGGTATGCATACGACGATTCTTTGATCCGCATTTACTATGAGCATGGAATTGACAAGGATTCAACCAGTCCGACCGGCTCAGTGAGCGTCAGCAGCGGGGCAACCTATGCCACATCTACGTCAGTGACTCTGAACCTGTCTGGCAGCGATCCCTATCCCGGCACCGGCGTTACCCAAATGATCGTCTCGAATTCCAGTTTCTTCTTTTTTGCGACCTGGGAAAGCTATAGCGCCACCAAGAGCTGGACGCTTTCCTCCAGCAACGGCACCAGAACCGTCTACGTGAAATATAAAGATGGTTCCGGTAATATATCGACTGCCTACAGCGATTCAATCATCCTGGACACAGTTGCGCCCGCCAATCCGACGAGCTTGACGAGTAGTTCTCACGCGCCTTCGGTGTGGTCGAATGATACTACTGTGGATGTGAGTTGGAGCGGCGCGTCTGACAGCACCAGCGGCGTTTATGGCTATGGGCTTTATTGGAACCAATCACCTTCCTCCTCGCCTTCCCAAATCGTGGATACAACCGGCACAAGCGATACCAGCAGTTTGCTTTCCGATGGGGATAACTGGTATTTTCACCTCATCACCCGCGATAACGCAGGCAATTGGTCTGGCGACGCGGTTCACCTGGGCCCATTCTATATTGACACGACCGGCCCAACCGGCTCCTTGAGTGTGGATGGCGGCGCGACTTATGCTACGTCCACGGCCGTGACGTTGAACCTGTCTGCCAGCGATGCCAGCCCCGGCAGCGGGGTCGCCCAGATGCGGGTTCGCAACTTTGGGTCATCCTGGTCAGCCTGGGAAAGCTATAGCGCCACCAAGAGCTGGACGCTCCCCTCCAGCAACGGCACCAAAACAGTTTATGTGCAGTACAAGGATGACGCCGGCAACCTGTCTTCCACCTATAGTGACACAATCGTGTTGGACACGGCCGCTCCTTCCAACCCGAGCAGCCTGTGGAGCAGCTCTCATACCACTGCGGTATGGTCGAATGATCCCACCGTGGTTGTGAACTGGAGCGGCGCGTCTGACAGCACCAGCGGCGTCAACGGATACGGCCTTCTTTGGAGCGAAACCCCGACAGGCGTGCCCTCGCAGAGTGTGGACACCACCGGCACGAGCAATACCAGCAGTTCGCTTTCTGACGGGGCTAGCTGGTATTTTCACCTCATCACCGGCGACAACGCAGGAAATTGGTCCAGTAGTGCACTTCACCTGGGACCGTTCTATATTGATACTATCGCCCCCACATCGAGCGTGGTTGCTATGTCATCCCTCTCCCCATGCTATTCTTTCCAGGTGGGTTGGGGAGGAACCGACAGCACCTCCGGCATTGCCAGCTATGATGTGCAGTACCGGGTAGGCTCCGGCGGCACATGGACGAACTGGCTGACAGGCACGAGCGCGACCTCTGCCACTTTTGGTCCCACATCGCCCATCACCGCCACGCCAGGGGAGACCATCTATTTCAGAAGCCGGGCGACCGATCAGGCAGGCAATGTTGAGGGTTATCCGACAGGCAACGGCGACGCCTGGACGACCATATCCAACTGTGTATACTTGCCGATCATTAGCCGTTAGGAGGATGAAAAGGGATGACCAGTGTTGGGTTGTGGCTGACGCCGTTGATTCTCTTGCCCGGCGTGGCTCTGCTTGTGTTGTCCACGTCAATTCGATATGGACAAATTCACAGCGAGTTCCACCACTTGTTGAAGGACAATTCCGATACGGCCAAAACCATCGCCCGCCATCTGCTGGCCCGGTCAATCCTGTTTCGCAACGCGCTTTTTGGCCTCTATATCAGCGTCGGCTTTTTTTCCATCGCCAGCCTGATTGGGGGAGTGGCCAGCATGTTTGCCCGGGATTTTGACCTGATTGTGGTTGCCCTCACCTTTGTTGGTATCCTCGGCCTTGTGTTTGCCTCCGTTGAACTGATACAGGAGTCAGTTACCTCCTTGCGTATTATCCGCGAGCATGCGGAACAGGTTCGTGGGGGCGAACACTGACTCATCTCAGGCACGGCCGTGCCCAAGACGACCCCCACAGAAGCAACGACGCCAGTTGCAGTTGTGCTTCCCGTTTCATCCGCAGCGCGCTATAATCACCCGCCCGGCCAAGGTGGCCAACCTGTTGGCGTCCAGCATTGGCTTGGGTAAGGTACGGTATAGGAGAGCGTATGGCTTCTTCCCCACCCGTCAAAAAAACTATCCTGGACAACGGCCTCACGGTACTCTTAAAAGAGATGCACCATGCGCCGGTGGCCAGTTTCATGATCTGGTATCGCGTGGGCAGCCGGCACGAACGGCCGGGCCTTACCGGCGTGTCCCATTGGGTCGAACATATGATGTTTAAAGGCACGCCCCGATTCCCCGACGGCGTGCTAGACCGCCTGGTATACCGTGAAGGAGGGCATCTGAACGCATTTACCTGGCTCGACTTCACCGCCTACTACGAGACAATGCCCGCCAATCGCATTGAGCTGGCGCTGCAACTGGAAGCAGACCGCATGGTCAACACGGTAATGTCTGAGGAGGAAGTGGAGTCGGAGCGGACGGTCATCATTTCAGAGCGGCAGATGTATGAGAATGAGCCTCGTTTTCAGCTTAACGAAGAAGTCACGGCCGCTGCGTTTCGCGTCCATCCTTACCACCACGAAATCATCGGCGACGAGGTAGACCTGCGCACGATGACCAGAGACGACCTGTACGGCCACTACCGGCGTTACTATGTGCCCAACAACGCCATTGCGGTCGTGGCCGGAGACTTTCAGGCGGACGAGATGCTCAACTGCATTGAAATGCAGTTCGGCTCATTGGCCGCCGGCGACCCGGTCCCGCCGGTGGTGCGCGAGGAGCCGCCTCAGAGAGGAGAACGGCGCGTGGTTGTCCATGGCCCGGGGGATACCGCGTATCTCACTTTCGCCTACCGCGCCCCGGCCGCGTCGCACGCTGACTATTACCCCATGACCCTGCTCAACGCGGCTTTCGCCGGGGGCAGCAGTCTGGGCATGTTCGGCGGCGGCGGCTCCAACAAAAGCTCGCGCCTGTACCGGGCGCTGGTGAGCACGGAGCTGGCGGTGGCTGTTTCAGCCGGGATGGCGCCCACGATTGATCCCTTTCTCTACACCATTAATGTCGTTGCCAGAAGCGGCCGTGCGCTGGCCCAAATCGAGGCAGCGCTGGAAGCTGAGTTGGAGCGGCTGGCTACGAAGCCGATCACCCAGGAGGAGCTGGACAAGGCATTGAAGCGAGCCAGGGCACAGTTCGTGATGGCCGGCGAAAGCATTACCGGCCAGACGCAGTTGCTGGGCCTGGCGGAAGCAGTCGTGGGGGATTATCGTTGGTTCGAGTCCGTGCTGGATCGTCTCGGCAACGTGTCATTGGATGACATCGACCGCGTCCGCGACAAATATCTGCGCAGGCGCAACCGGACGGTGGGTTGGTATGAACCGGATGCCGGGACGCCGGCGAATGCGGTGTGAGATTCCCTCATGCAACGCTTGAGTCACCTGCGGACGGCCGTCCTGGGGCTGTTTCTCTTCGCAGGCTGCCTGGCACAGCCGGGCAACGCCGTCACTCCCGAAAGTGAGACGGCCGCGCCTGAGCGTTTGGCCGCCAATGCTGATATGCGCTTTGTCCGCGCCGTCCGCGAGGTCATTGTTGATTTGACGGCCGCAACCGACCCGGATTTTGAGGTGAAGCGATAACCGCCATCAACCATCCAATCATCGTCTTACGCGCCTGCCTATGAATCCAATTGTTTCCTCCCTCGCCGACACCATCAAACACCTGGACGTCGTCCGTAATCTACCCGATTACTTCGATGAGGAAGAGCGGCGGCTGGTCTTTCAGTCAGTCATCATTGGCGTCGTCGTGTGGTTTGTCGTATTTGCGCTCAAGTCGGCGGTGCACTGGAGCTTCGAGACGCTCTTGCACTGGATTGAGCGCAGCCCGACGCCGGCGCTCATCCTGCTGCCGCTGTTGGCGGGGTCGTTGGTGGTGGCCACCATCACCCAGTATCGCGCCACCTCGCTGCAATACCGGGACGACGAGGGGCATGTCCATGAGCTGAACGATGTTGAAGGGGATGGATTGGAGCGGGCCATTTCCCTCTACTACACTTCAGAGCCGACCTTTGAGCAGGCGCTGACCGGGCAGGAAGGAGTGGAGGTGCGCTGGCAGTTGCCCACTTTCACGCTGGCGGCGCGCAAGTTCCTGGCGACGCTGGTGACTTTGGGCAGCGGCGGCAGCGGCGGGCTGGAGGCGAGCGTGACCCTGATCGGCGAAAGCGTCTCCGCCGGCCTGTTCAAACCACGTCCGTTGGCGGCCGCCGCCGACTGGCGTCTCGGTTGGTTCGGGCGCGCCCGGCGCTGGTGGCGGGCCAATGACCCCGACGATTTGCAGACGGCGCAGTTGAGCGGCATCGCTGCAGCCGTGGCCGTGCTGCTCGGCGCTCCTTTTGCCGCCGCTTTCTTCGCCACGGAAGTGATGTACCGGCAGCGGCCGATCATTGAGAAGCTCGTCTATTCACTCATCTCTTCCCTTGTCGCCTACTTTTTGACGAACATCGCCAACGCTGGACATACGGCCATTTTTGAGGTCGAAACGTTGTTTGTCCCGCCATCGAACTTGCGTTATTTTGGCCTGCTGCTGTTGATGGCAACCGTGATTTCGTTAGTCAGCATTTATTTCGGCCGTTTGCGCGGCAGTTTTGAGCGCGCGTTTCGGCATTACCAGCCGACAGTGTGGCAGCGGCATCTCACCGGCGCGGCCTTGACCGGAGCGGTGGCGTTGATTGTCGCTTATGGCACTCGCGCGCTGGCGCTGACGGACAAGGGCCTGGAACTGGTGCTGGGGCCGGGCGAGACAGCCGTGGACATGGCTCTGGCGGGTGAGTTAACCATCACGGTGGCGCTCATCGCCCTGGTAGCCAAGATGATTGCCACCCTGGCCACCATCGGTTCCGGCGGCTCAGCGGGGCTGCTGGTTCCGTCCCTCTTCTTCGGCACGATGGTGGCGGCCGCTTTTGCCGATTTGTTCGATTACGAGCCAATGGTGTTGATCATTCCGGCCATGACAGCCGCCCTCGTGTCCATCGTCAACGTGCCTTTGGCAGCGATCCTTTTCACCGTGGAGGTGTTTGGCGCTTCCTACATGGTGCCGGCCTTGCTGGTACTTGTTGTCACCTCTGTATTGGCCCATGACAACACGATTTATCGTACGCAGCGAGAGAAGCATGCCCGCCGCCAGATCATGCCCGGCGTCAGCGTGCGCCGCGTACCGGTTCCGGCGTCTTGGGCGGACAAGACGCTGGTAGAGCTTGACCTCCGTAATCGCTTTGATGTGAATGTGATTGGCATGTTGGATCAGCATGGGGCTGATGGACGGCCGTATACGCGGTTGGGCACTTCCTCGTCCACACCGTTGGAGCAGGGGGATGTCCTCATTGTGCTCGGCCGTGATGAAAGCCTGGAAGCGCTGGCGGACGCCCTTCACGCGCCGGACGAAGCCGGAGAACCGGCGGAGTAGCCATGCCCGATTTCCGCGATATTTATGCGACCCAGGCGCAGGCATACGACCGCCTGGTTGCGCGCGAGGATTACCAGGGGAATATCATCCGGGCGTTGGCGGGATTGGAACCGCACCTGGCGCGGCCGTTCTCTGAGGCGGCCGTGGTAGAACTGGGGGCAGGCACCGGCCGCCTCACACGGCTGCTGGCTCCGCGCGTCAGGCATATCTACGCTTTCGACCGCTCGGCCCACATGTTGGACGTGGCTGTTTCCCGGCCCGACGCCCGTGGCGTGAAGAACTGGGATGCGGCCGTGGCTGACCATCGCGCTTTGCCGGTCGGCGACCGGACGGCCGATCTGGTCATTGCCGGATGGAGCCTGGGGCATCTGGTCGGCTGGTACCCGGAGACATGGCGTGTGGAATTGGGGCGGGTGCTGGCTGAGACCCAGCGTGTGTTACGCTCTGGCGGGATGGTCGTCATCCTGGAAACATTGGGTACCGGCTGTGAGCAGCCCGCGCCGCCTATGCCGGGCCTGGCCGCCTATTACCGCTGGCTGGAAAACACGCACGGCTTCCGGTCCACCTGGATTCGCACCGACTACCGCTTCCGCTCCGAGGATGAAGCAGTAAGTCTCATTCGCTTCTTCTTTGGGGATGAACTGGCTGATGTTGTCGGAAACAGCAGCGGCCGTGTGGTTGCGGAATGTACCGGCGTGTGGTGGAAGGCGGGCGGGTCTATGTTAGAATAGCTCCCCAGGGCGGCGCGCAGGAGCAAAGTCCTGGCGCGGCGCTCGACTGCGCATCATCCACGACGTGAGTAGAGAGAACGTATGGCGTTGTTAACCTTTCCCGGCCCGGATACCATTCATCGTTACATATTAGACAACGGTGTCGCCATCCTGGTGTATGAAAACTTTGCCTCGCAGTCGGTGGTCATTGACGGTCTGGTTCGCGCCGGGGCTGTGGTGGAAAGCCGGCAGAAAGCAGGACTGGCCAGTTTTACGGCATCTGCGTTAATGCGCGGCACAGCAAAGCGCAGCTTTGAACAAATTTATGAGGATTTGGAAGCGGTCGGCGCTGACCTGGGGTTCAGCAGCGGCGATCATATGATCGGCTTTTCGGCCAACTGCCTCACTGAAGATGTGGACCTGGTGCTGGACCTGCTGGCCCAATCGTTGCGCCGGCCTACATTCCCGGAGGAAGAGATTGAGCGGGTCAGAGGGCAGATCATCACCGGTCTGCACATACGTGCCAATGACACGCGACGTATGGCCAATCTGGCGTTCAACGAGCTTCTGTATGACGAGCACCCGTACGGCCGTTCCATCCGCGGCTACCTGGATACCATTCCTAAAATCAGCCGTGAAGAGATCGTCCGTTTCCACGCCGACTATTACGGCCCGCAAGGGATGATCATCACCATTGTCGGCGCTATCAAAGCGGAGGAGGCTGTGGAGAAGGTGGCTGCGGCGCTGGGAGATTGGCGCTGCCCCGACCAACGCCCCGTTCCCCCAGTTCCTGATGCCCCCCGGCCGGATGAATTGCTGCGCACCGTTGTGGACATGCCGGAGAAGAGTCAGTCCGATATTGTGCTTGGCCTGCCTGGCCCTCGGCGCAGCGCGCCCGATTACCTGGATGTCAGCCTCATGAACACCATTTTGGGGGTGTTTGGCATGATGGGACGGATCGGCAAGCGTGTGCGGGAGGAGCAGGGGCTTGCCTATTATGCATACAGCCGCTTGCAGGGGGGGCTGGGGCCGTTACCCTGGGTGGCCAGCGCCGGTGTTGCCCCAGATAAAGTGGAGCTGGCGATTGAGAGCATCCGCCGGGAGATCGGCCGTATCCAGGATGAGCCGGTGCCTGAAGAGGAACTGGCGGACAGCAAAGCATTCCGCACCGGGTCGCTGCCGGTCAGCCTGGAGACGAACAGCGGCCTGGCTGACGTGATCACCGATATGGAGCTTTATGGTCTGGGCCTCGATTACTTGCAGCGATTCCCTGACTTGATGCGCGAGATCACAGCCGAACGGGTGCAGGCGGCCGCGCGTAAATACCTGAGTACAGAGCAGATCGCCATCGCTGTGGCCGGGCCGTCGGTGAATGGCCGTTCATCTTGAGTTGACATGCTAGCTGTTGGCGTTGACATCATTGAAGTGGCGCGCATTAAACAAGGCATTGATCGGTATGGCCAACGCTTTTGCGATCGCTTCTTCACCCCTCAGGAGCAGGCTTATTGTGAAGGCCGGGTCACCAGTCTGGCCGGCCGTTTTGCGGTGAAGGAGGCGGTGGCCAAGGCGCTGGGTACGGGCATCGGCGACTTCCGCTGGCTGGATGTGGAAGTGGTGTGTGACGGCCGCGGCCGGCCGGAGCTGGTCTTACACCACAAGGCGAAGGAACTGGCTGAGCGCAAAGGGCTGACCCATTGGTCAATCAGCCTTTCCCATACCGAGACGCAGGCTATCGGGTTTGCTGTGGGGATGGGAGGAAGCCCTGCCGGCGGGGAGTAGTCGGTACGGTCATATCGTGCGGCCGTGGAGGCCGCAGCAGGAGAAGAAGGGATGGCCATTTGGACAGCAGACGACGGAACCACCATCAATTTTGAGGTGTATGGGGAGGGCTGGCGAAAGGAGACGTTGTTATTGCTGCCGGGTATACTCGGCTCTGTCAGCAGCCAATGGCGCGAATTCATCCGGCCGTTGATGGCTGACTTTCGGCTTGTGCTCATGGATCCGCGCGGGCACGGCCGTTCAGACAACCAGGCCACCGATTTGCACCCGGAACGAATGGTTCAGGACATCGAAGGCTTGCTTGATTTCCTGCAGGCGCAGCCGGTGCACATTGCCGGTTACAGCCTGGGCGGTTATCTGGGGTTACTGCTCGCGCTGCACCAGCCGGAGCGTGTGGCGACGCTGCTCGTTCACGGCACCAAGTTTTACTGGACGAAAGAGGCGGTGCAAAAAATCCGGGATCAGCTAGACCCGGAAAGCCTGGCCGTCAATGTGCCCTCATACGCGGATCAGCTTGTTCAGCAGCACGGCGCCCGCCAATGGCGCAACCTGGCCCGCCAGACGGCCGATCTGGTGTCCATGTTAGCAGAGCACGGCTTAACCGAGCAAATGGCGGCACAGATTCGATGCCCGGTCATTGTCAGCGTCGGCGATCGGGATGAATTGGTTCCCGTCGTCGAGGCGCAGCGCTTGAGCCGCATCCTTCCCCAGGGGCAACTGCTGGTCTTGCCTGGCGTTCAGCACTCCTTCCAGACATTGCGCCTGGTTCCCCTTTTGCCCATGATGCAGCATTTTCATTCCAATGAGTACCAGGTGAGGTGAAATCATGACCACATTAAGCGAATCAGCGCGGCAACTCTCTCCGGTTTGGACGCATCTTTCAGAAATCGTCGTGGAGCGGGCTGAAGGATGCCTCCTTTACGATGCTGCGGGCAACACATACCTCGACTTTACCAGCGGCATCGGCGTCACCAACACGGGACATTGCCATCCCCGGGTGGTCGCCGCGATCCAGGAGCAGGCGGCGCGGCTGCTGCACGGGCAGGCGAATATCGTCTACACTCCCAGCCTGATTCGCCTTGTGGAGGAATTGAAACGGGTGCGCCGGAGCACCTTGACGGGTTCTTCTTCAGCAACAGCGGGGCGGAGGCGGTGGAAGGCGCGGTGAAACTGGCCCGCCAGGCGACTGGCCGGACGAATATCATCGTGTTTCAAGGCTCTTTCCACGGCCGTACCAATCAGACCATGGCCATGACCATCAGCAAGACGATTTACCGGGTAGGCTACCAGCCGTTAGCGGCCGGCGTCTTCGTCGCCCCGTATCCGTATGCGTACCGGTACGGCTGGGACAAGGCAACGACCACGGCGTTCTGCCTCAATGAACTGGAATTCCTCCTGCTCAGCCAGACCGCGCCCCAGGAAACGGCCGCCATCGTGGTCGAGCCTGTGCTGGGCGAAGGGGGGTATGTGGTGCCTCCTCCCGGCTTCCTGAAAGGGTTGCGCCAGCTTTGTGATCAGCACAACATGCTGCTTATCATTGACGAAGTACAATCGGGGTTCGGCCGTACCGGACGCTTCTTTGCCCTGGAACATGAGGGGGTCTCTCCCGACATCCTGGTCATGGCCAAAGGGCTGGCTTCCGGCCTGCCGATGAGCGGCATCGCCGCCCCGCTTTCATTGATGCGCCAATGGACGCCGGGAACTCACGGCGGCACTTACGGCGGGAATGCGGTTGCCGCCGCCGCTGCTACAGCCACCATTCAGGTGATTTGTGAGGAAGGGCTAGCGGCCAACGCGGCCGCGCGCGGTGAGCAGTTGATGGATGGTCTGGCAGAGATGCAGGCCCGGTTTCCTTGCATTGGCGATGTGCGTGGCCGGGGCTTGATGGTGGGCGTTGAATTCACCCTTCCCGGCGGCCGCCGGCCTGATTCACCCCTGGCCAAACGCATTCAGAAAGCGTGCCTGACGCGCAATCTGCTCCTGCTGACTTGCGGCACCTTTGGCAATGTCATCCGGTGGATTCCGCCGCTGGTGGTGTCGGTGGCGCAAATTGAAGAAGGGTTAACTATTTTTGAGGAAGCGGTTCAGGAATCGGTGAGTGTATGACACGTAGATTATTGGCTGTTCTGGCTCATCCCGATGATGAGTCTTTTGGCATTGGGGGCACGCTGGCCCGTTATTCGGCCGCGGGTGTGGATGTGCACATCGCCATTGCCACCGACGGGGTGGCGGGGTCGGTCGTTGAAGGATTTCAAGGTGCGCGGGATCAGTTGGCGGCCGTTCGCGCCCAGGAGCTGGCGGCGGCGGTCACTATCCTCGGCGGAACGCTGCACACGCTGGGGTACCGGGATTCCGGGTACATTGGCGATCCGGCCAATGAGCATCCGTCAGCGTTCGTCCAGGCGGATGAGCAGGAGGCAGTGGGCCGGGTGGTGAAGCTGATCCGGGAACTGCGGCCGCAGGTCGTGATCACGCATGATGAGACCGGCGGCTATTTTCACCCTGACCATATTCAATGTTGGAAGATCACCACGGCCGCGTTTCATGCCGCCGGCGATCCGGCCCAATATCCTGAAATGGGTCCCGCCCCTTACCAACCGCAGCGGCTCTACTACTCGGTGTTTTCCAACCGGTGGGTGAAGTTCGCCATCTGGATGATGCGGCTGCGCGGCATTGACCCCACCCGGTACGGGCGCAATCAGGACATCGACATGACCCGCATTGGCGTGGATCCGGCCCAGGTGACGACGTTCATTGACTACAAGGATTTTTGGGAGAGGAAGCAGTTGGCGGGGGCGCAGCACCCGAGTCAGGGTGGGGGGACGAGTTTCAGCCGGTTACTGCCGGAATGGCTTCAGAAGCGGATTTTCGGGAAGGAGACATTCATTCTCGCCTACCCGCCGCTGGAGAACGGCCGTCGGGAAACCGATCTGTTTTCTGGCATACAGGTTGAGGAGACACCTGCCTAGGAGGGATTCTATCGGCCGTTGCCGGCGAGTATCTCTTTGACAGGGGGGGCGGTCAGAAAAGTCTGCTTCAGCGGTTTGTTGACGAACGGGTCCGCGATCTGCTGGATCACTGCGCTGGCAATCTGATTGTGTACACTGGCCAGGCTGGGATTGGCGGCAATCTTGGCCAACAGGCCATGCACCTTCCACAACAAGGTGCGGTTGTCTGACTCATGGGCCAGGAACAACGCTTGCTGCCATGCCTGTTCGGCCGCAGACAGGTTCCCTTGCTTTTGTCTGATCAATCCCAGAGCATGATAAGCGGAGGCGAGCTGGTTGCGAGAGTCGTTTCGTTCGGCCGTGGCTTTCAAATGCTCGGCGTGGTGCTCGGCGACAGTCAGATTCCCTTCTTCCGCCTGGGTCAGGGCCAGGGCGTACAGCGTGTACGCCAATGCATCCTGATTGGCGGTCTCTTCCGCAATCGCCAGCGCCCGGTGCAGGTAATCCAGGCCATCGTCGCAATGGCCCAGGTAGCATAATTCCAGGCCGAGGTTGCGGCAAATGTCCGCTTCTATCAGGCGCAGACGCGCTTTTTCAGCTAACGCCAGGCCGTCCCGATGGTAGGCCAGGGCCTTCTCCATATCGAAGAGATGCTGGTAACATTCGCCTAGATTGTTGAGCGCCGAGACCGTCGTTTCGTGATGCCCGATTTTGCGCGAAAGGGTCAGCGCCTCTTCGAAGTAACTGATGGCTTTGTCTAACTGGCTGCTGAAACCGCTGGCTACGCCCAGCCGGTTAAAAGTCAAGATGCGTCCGGTGATGTCGCCCGTCTGCTCAAAAAGCGGATTGGCTCGCTCGAAGTAATCAATCGCTTCCTCAACACGGCCGAGGAGCAGCAGGGTCACTCCTCTTCCCGCCAGCGCCTTTGCCTTGCCCGCCGTGTATTGGATTGCTTCCGACAGCTCCAACGCTTCTGTATACGCATCAAGCGATTGCTTATATCGGCCGATGCCTCGGCACTGATGGCCGATGAAGGTTAGAGCGGCAACAGCGTGCTGGCTGTTTCCGGCTTCCAGGTAATATTGCTCATACGCCGAGAGGGCGGCCTCTTGCTCCCCGATGAAGCCCAACATGCGGCCGCGCTCGCGCAGCGAGTTCAATCTGATTTCGCGCGTTTCTGGATCAGTCGCTCTAGGATCAGTTTTGGAGAGCACCTCGGTGTAGAGCTGAGCCGCTTCCCAATACCGGTTATCGACGGCCGCTTGCGCAGCTTGCCGTATTAAATCATCCAAAGAGTCTGTCGCAATCAAATCGGGGTGGATTTGCATTATTTCTGTGTCGGTAAACCATTATAACCCGGAATCAGGCACATCCCCATTGCCTTTCCGGGTCACAAATAATCAGGCACAGCTAGAATAACTCCATTATGGGCTGGGAACCTTACGGAAGATATTAAGAGGTGTTCGTCACCACTTAGCAATGATGGTCTTTCGTGCCCCGTGTGCCGTAATCCTTGTCCTGTTATCCGATCACGGGTTACAGTTTACGGAACACGGACACGTAATACAGAATACGTCACCCGGAATCAGGTATAATGATACCGTATCCGCTTGAAATTTCGTAGAATTTACTGCTGAGTTGAGGAGAAAAACATGGCCTTGTTTCGTCGGGCGCTGCGATGGCTGTTCCTGCTGCTTGGTTTTTTAGCGGGCGTGATCGTCGCCATTGCTGCCTTTTTTGCCAGATATATCATTCGCCCCCCGCGCCAGCCGCTTTGGGCGTCCCCTGCCGATCTGGACCTTCTGTACGAGGATGTCAACTTCCCGGCTCGGGATGGCCTGCGCCTGGCCGGCTGGTTTATTCCCGCGGTCGACCCATTGCAGCGGAATGGCGCGGCCGTTGTGTTGGTGCACGGCTGGCCGTGGAATCGGTTGGGGGAGTCGGCCGAGGATATACTGTCTAAATTGGCCCGGATGCAGCGTGTTGATCTGCTGCGGTTGGCGCACGCGCTCCATCAAGAAGGGTATCATGTGCTGATGTTTGATCTGCGCAATCATGGGGAGAGCGCGGCCGCGCCGCCAGTGACCTTTGGCCTGAAAGAGGCTGGTGATTTACTGGGTGCGCTGGCATATTTGAACGGCCGTGACGAAGTAGACGGCCGCCGCATTGGCGTCGTCGGGTTCTCCATGGGGGCCAATTCCACCTTGTTTGCCCTGCCTCAGACAGATCGCATTCGCGCGGCCGTGGTCGTCCAGCCGACGACGATCGCCGTGTTTACCAAGCGGTACGCGAGTGACTTGCTGGGGCTGCTGGGGCGGCTGGTGCTGCCGCTGACGGAGTTCTTCTACCGGCAGGCGGGCGGCCCCGCGTTCAGCGCCGTCAGCCCCACCTTTGTCGCGAGCAATGCCGGAGAGACGCCGGTGTTGTTTGTGCAGGGGGAAGGGGATGAATGGGGCAGCGTGACGGATGTGGCCGAGATGGCGGCGGTGACGCCGGGCGCGCGCGGCCCCTTATTTGTGGAGAGCACCCATCGTGTCGGCGGCTATCAATATGCGGTAGACCATCCGGAAGTGTTGGCCGCCTTCTTTGAGCAGCACCTGGGCTAGCCGACTCATCCAGTACAAAAAAGAAAAGCGGCCGTTCTGCATAAGAGGAGCGGCCGCTTTTATTTATTGTACCAATTACCGATGACGCCGGTGCTGTAAGTAAGGCACAGTTTTCACTCAAAGAATCATAATATCGCCGTGCCTTACTTCTAAGGAGAAAAGATCCTTCGAGGTCTCTTTTTTCAGGAACTTTTCTCCACTTAATCCCCAGGCACAAAGAAGGCATCCACCGGCGTTTCTTCTTCCGTCTCATCAATTTTCCGGCGGAACTGGCACTTCGCCATCATCAACCTGCCGCCGAAACTGGCTCATGTACAGGTCGTAATAGAATCCCTTTGCTGCCAGCAGTTCCGGATGCGTGCCGCGCTCGATGATTTCCCCGTGATTAAGCACCAGCACCTGATCCGCGTTGCGGATGGTGCTCAGCCGGTGGGCGATGACAAAGCTGGTGCGCCCGGCCAGCAGTTGGTTTAATGCCTTCTGGATTTCCCGCTCGGTGCGCGTATCCACACTGCTGGTGGCCTCATCGAGGATGAGAATTCGGGGGTCAATCAGAGCCACACGGGCAATAGCCAGCAGTTGCCGCTGCCCCTGGCTGAGACCGGCTCCGCGCTCGCCTAGCACTGTGTCATAGCCGTGTTCTAGGTGGGTGATGAAGTCATGGGCGCGGGCCAGTTTCGCCGCAGCGAATACCTCTTCATCGGCAGCGTCCGGCTTCCCGTACCGGATGTTGTTCATGACGGTATCGCTGAACAAGAAGGTGTCCTGCAACACGATGCCGATTTGACGGCGCAGGCTGTTGCGGGTGACATCGCGCACATCACGGCCGTCAATCATCACGCTTCCGGCCGTCACATCCCAGAATCGGGGCAGCAAATTGATGATCGTCGTCTTCCCCGCCCCAGTCGGGCCGACGATGGCGATCGTCTCGCCCGATTGTGCTTCAATGTTGATCCCTTTCAAAATGGGTTCGCCGGGATTGTACTCCGCCCACACATCCTTAAACTCGACGTGCCCCTCAATCTTGGGGATGGTGACCGTGTCTTCCTTGTCCGTGATTTCAGGCACTTCGTCCATCAGCCCGAAAATGCGTTCCGCACCGGCGATTGCGCTCTGGATGTTGGTCCACAACAGCGAGATTTGCTGCACCGGGCGGTTGAACTGCTGCGTGTAGGCGATGAAGGTGACGATCAACCCAATGGAAACCGTGGTCCCCATCAAGTCCTGACCGCCGAGGATAAAAAAGCCGCCTACGCCGGCCACGATGGCCAGGCTGACATAGCTCAATGCTTCCAGCGTCGGCGCCAGCGCGCTTGTGTAAGCCTGGGCCTTGATGTTGGCATCCCGGTTGGCGGCGTTGGTGACGCGGAACAGTTCGATGTTCTCTTCCTCGCGGTTGAACGCCTGCACTTCGCGCACGGCCGAAATGCTCTCCTGCAAATCAGCGTTGACCGTGCCGATTTCCTGGCGCGCCCGTCGGAACGCCTTGCGCGCCTGCGCGGAAAACCAGCGCGTCGCAAAAAACATGAGCGGCAGGGTGACGAGGCTGATGATGGCAAACGGCACACTCTTGCTGAACATGGTGTACACAATCCAGCCGATCAACAGCACCCCTTGCACCACACTGACCAACCCGAAGCCGATCACTTGTTGCAATGTGTCTGTATCGTTGGTGATGCGGCTCATGACATCGCCGGTTTCGTGCCGGGTGAAGTATCCCAGGGTGAGCCGGTGAATGTGCTGGAAAACATCAGCGCGCATGTCACGCAGCACCCGGTAGCCGGCCTGGCTCATCGCATAGAATTGGATGCTGGCCAGCAGCGCATTGCCGGCGTATAGAGCGATGATGAGCAGAACGAGCTTGCCCAGGCCGGCGATAGTTTCCTCGCCGGTGGCTTGCAAGTTGGGCGTCGTGTACCAGCAATTGCTGAACGCGCCGCTTTCCCCGCTGGTGGGGAAGGGGGAGCCAGCCGGATCGGCCAAGGACTGCCCTCCAAATGAGCGTGCCGAGAAGGGGCCAAGATAGCAGTCCACCGCCTGACCTGTGAGATCAGGGATGAGTACCTGCATGTATGTGCCGCCGATGACGAAGACGACGACCAGGAGCAGCACCAGTGAGTAGCGGCGGAAATACCCCCACAAACGCTTCAGCGTGGCGCTGACGCTGCGTGCTTTTCTGGCTTCTGTGCCCAGAAGCTGGGCTTGACGATCTAGCATGGTTGTTCTCCACATACGCTGGTGTCACCTGCCGGTGCACCAGACATGTTTATGTTTCAGGCGGGTGTAACGTCTTCCGCTAACTGTGAGTGATAAATTTCCGCGTAGATGGGACTGTTTTCCATAAGCTCTTCATGGACGCCCCGCGCCGCGATTTTCCCCTTGTCCAGCACCAATATCTGGTCTGCATTGAGCACTGTGCTGATGCGTTGGGCGATGACGAAGCTGGTGCGCCCTTTCATCAGCTTTTCCAGCGCCTGTTGGATTTGATACTCGGTGTTGAGGTCTACGCTGCTGGTGGAATCGTCCAGGATGAGAATCTGGGGATTGAGCAGCAGGGCGCGGGCGATGGCGATCCGCTGCTTCTGCCCCCCGCTTAATGTCGAGCCGCGCTCGCCCACGGGCGTGTCATACCCTTCCGGGAACGACATGATGAAATCGTGGGCGGCGGCCGCTTTGGCGGCAGAAATGATATCTTCATCCGAGGCATCGGAGCGGCCGAAAGCGATGTTCTCGCGGATCGTGCCTGAGAACAAAGTCGTTTCCTGCAACACAATGCCGATCTTTTGCCGCAGGCTGTCAATGGTGGCATCGCGCACGTCGTGGTCGCTGATGAGCACGCGTCCCTCGCTCACATCATAGAAGCGCGGGATCAGGTTGATGACGGTGGTTTTGCCGCTCCCTGTTGCACCCAACAAGGCGATGGTTTGCCCCGGTTCGGCCACGAAGCTGACATTGCTCAGCACCGGGTCGCTGCCGGAGAAGTAGCGGAAGGTGACGTTTTCAAATTCGATGCGGCCGTCTATTTCACCCAGTTCAATGGCCCCTGGCTTGTCTTCCACCTCGTTCTTAGCGTCTAGAATTTCAAAGATACGCTGGGCGCTGGCTGAGGCCTGGGCCATCAGTGAGATGATGAAGCCGAGTTGCCCCATCGGGATGAAGATATAAATGAGGTATAAGCTGAACTTCTGCCATTGTCCCAGGGTTAGGGTGCCGTCAATGATTTGACGGCCGCCGTAGTAAAGCACGGCCGCCTGCCCCAGATTGGCCACCAGAAAGATGAACGGGAAGAGAAAAGAGAAAACCCGGCTGATCTTAATGCGCTGCTCCAGCAAGGACTCAATACTGTCTCCAAACCGCTCCTGTTCCTTTGGCTCATTGGCAAATGACTTAACCACGCGCAGGCCGGCCAGGTTTTCCTGCAAGATGGTATTCACCTGCGACAGGCGCTTTTGCACCTCGCGGAACAAAGGCTGTACGGTGGCCCCAAACACCATAAAGATGACCAGTGCGATGGGTAGGATGGGAAGCACCACCATGGTGAGCTGCCGGTTCGTCGCAAACAGGATGAGGAGTGTGCCGGTCAACAGGATGACTGCCTGCAAGGCCATCAGCAACCCCTGGGCGATAAACAGGCGCAGCCGCTCGATGTCGTCGGTGGCCCGAATCATTAACTGCCCCGTCTGGTTTCGATCGTGGTAGCTGAAACTAAGCCGCTGAATCTTGGCAAACAGATCGTTGCGTAGTTCGAAGGCGATGTTGTGGGAAAGAATCTGGGACAGATAGGTCTGAGCAAACGAAAACAGCCCGCGGGCGACGGCGAAGGCGACCACGGTCAGCCCGACGAGGAGCAGCGCTCGCGGGGCATTGTCGAGATTCACCTGCAAGTTGGCCAGGTCCAGCCCCAGCCGTTCGGCCGCTATTTGTTGGAATGAATCCGGCAGGTCGAGGATCGCCTTGCTGGCTGCGTTGGTGATGATTGTGTCAATGATTTGCTGAACCAGTTGTGGTACCGCAAGCTGTGCGGCCGTGGCCACGAGCAGCGCGCTCACAGCGCCTAATGCGACCTTGGGGTAGCGGGTTACGTATTGAATCGATCGGCGCAGGGCCGGGTTACGCCGGCCGCGGGTTCGTCGTCGGCCGCGCGCCGGACTTTTGGTAAGTTGCATCTTGAACTCCTGTTACTCGTTGCGCTTTAAATCAAAGGCCGTCGCTCGCAGTTTTGCCAGCAAGCGGCTCATTGTCTTTATTTCTTCCGGCGTCAGAACGGAGAAGCAGCGGCCGATGGCGTTAAAATGCTGGCGCACATGATCACGCACACGGGCACGGCCGTCTTCTGTTAGACGGATATTAAACTTGCGCCGGTCATGTTCATCCAGGCGACGTTCTACCAGCTCCTGCTGTTCTAGCCCGCGAATCAGTCCGCTCACGGTGTTGCGGCTGGTGCCTAATCGGTCGCTGATCTCCGAGGGGTTTAATTCCCCTCCCTCACCCATTTGCTCGTTGAAAAAAAGGCGCATCAACACGCCATACTGAGCGTATGAAAGCCCGCTGTCAGTGAGACTGCTCTCACCTACATGATACAGCGCACGGGCGACCATCCGCATTTCATCCATCAGGCGGATGGCCTGAGGATCAATGCCCGGATTCAGTGATTGAATTAGTGCCAGCCATTTTTCCCGATGAACGGGATCATCAAATCGTTTGCCGGTCGGAGGCATGTTACCTTCTCCATTCCATGTCGAACAATACCGAGTGGAATTATACGGCAACGAACTATTCTGTCAATAACAAATTCTAAAGGTTTGATGAGAAGCAGGGGGGTTAGGCGCCTAACCTGTGCCAGAGAGATTCTATCGTGCCGTAAAAGGTGTCAAAAACCACTAGGGGGGCGAAGTAGGTGATCAGAACGGCTGTGCGCAGCGGGGGCGTGAGATAAGGCAGAAAAAGCAAGATCAGGCTGACCAGCGCCAGGACGATATAGGCATAAGCATAGGTTTTCAGTGACTGTTCCTCGCGGGCGCGCACTGTTTTCACTGTCAGCCAGATGCAGGCGAACTGCAACAGGGGGATTACCGTTCCTACTCCCCAGTGCATCACACCGGCATAAGCAAATAGGTCGCTGGCCAGCAGCCACAAAATTAACCCGCTGGCCAGCAGTTGCAGCAACAGCATGTAAACCGCCAGCCGCCGCGGAATATAGAGCCGGCCACAACCATCTGCCCGCGCGCCCAACAATATCGCGGTTGTCCGTACTCCTGCTTCCACATCACTGCGCACGTCCCGCAATGCGCCGTGGCCGCCGTTCACCAGGATGATGTATGTGGCCACAAAACCAGCCAACGTCCAGGTGAGGGGGGTAGGCGCGGCGCCGGCAACGGCCGTGCCGTAAAAAATCATGCTCACCCAGGCCCCCGCCTGCACGGCGTCCAGCAGCGGCGGCACGGCCGTGCGCTTGCCGAACAAATCATACACCGCGCCCAGAGCAAAAGCGATGAGCAGAGCGAGATACGACGCGCCGCTCCCGCCCAGCCAGCTATTGAGGAGCAGGGCGACGGGGATTTGCAGCAGAGCAAAGGCCAACGCCTGCCGCGGCGTGACCAAGCCGGATACCAGCGGGTAGCTGGCGCGGCGTGGCTGGCGGCGATCCACCGGCAAATCTACCACGTCATTGAGGACGTATCCGAACTGGTGGAAGGCGAAAGCGACGGCGACCATGCCCCAAATGTGACGGCCGTCCAGATGCCGGTTCACCGTGGCTGCGCCCAGCAACGGCATCATTGCGCTCAGGCCAAAGGTGGAAAGGCGCACGAAACGCTGGTAGGTGGTATACGCCCGCCAGACGCCCGTCAGCACCCGTTTCCCGGTTGCACCCCACCGCACCCTCATGGGACGGCGGGTTTACCCCGGTATGGCCAGGAATAAGCGACGAGCGACGCCAGCCCCACCAATGGCGCGACGACGAGCATCCCCGGCAAATCCCGGTATGTCCCCGCCAGGAACAGCCAGATGAGAAAGTAGAGCAGGAAAAAGACTGGAACGGATAGAACCATATAGTCCCGTGGCTCACCCCGCTTAAAACGGCGTGCGTACCTCGCAAACAGCCCTACCCCCAGCAAAACCAGCCCCAACAAGAGCCAGGGTTCTGCCGGTTTTTCCCAGATGAAGCGGACGAAAAGGCCTAGAGCCAGAGCGTTGGTGAGCAGGCTGGCGGCAATCGCGGCCGCCATTACCCCCACGTCCCCCCAGAATCCCTTGCTGCCCGGCGGAACTAACCGGTGGCCCAGCAAGGTGTACAATGAGAAAGAAACCAGCACGGTGAACCAGCCGACGTAGTTGCTGGACGGAACGCCCATCCACCAAAAAGTATCGGTACTGCTATTCCACGTCCACATTTTCAGTCCCATCGGCCCGGAAGCGACCGGGTCCATGACGAAATCGAGGCTTAAGGCCAGTGTGCCGTTAATGAACGACCGTGCCCATGGCGGTGTCTCCCCCAGCATGTTTGTCGTTTGAATGGTGGCGTAAAAGATAATACCCCAGCCGGCGACGATGGCCAGAGGCAGCGCGTCTTTGGTGTTGGCAAAAAACTCGATGAGGAAACGGCCGTAATCATAGCTCTGCTTCGGCGAGCTCTTCAGCGTCAGCCCCATCAACTCCAGCAAAAAACCGTACACCATCGCGCCCAACAGCGTCAACACAACTACCCGACCCTGCCGCCGGGCGTGCCACAGACAGCCCAGCGCCAGCGCGTACACTGCCAGCTCAAACAACACGTGAGAAATTGGGGGAAAGCTCATCACTCCTCCTGCAAAAATAGAGATTGGGAGATCTGAGAGACTCATTCTCTTAATCTCCCGTCTCCCTATCTCCATTCAAAATTGTGCGCAGTCCCAGTTCGCTTAAAATTTCAATGGCACGAGCGCGGTGCGACGGCCGCTCCCCGTTCCCCGCCGGTAAATGCTGGCCCAAATAAAAATGTGCCATTCCCGCCTCATAAGGCATTCCGTACCGTTCGGCCAGCGCCAGACATTTGCGCCAGCTCTTGACCGCTTTTGCCGGACGGCCGAGCAGCCATGCCAGCCGCCCCTGGCATAGCCAGGCGGGCGCCTCACCGATGGGAAATGAGCGCACCCGCTTGAAGATGAAGCGGCAGGCGTCCTTTGCTCCTTGAACCAACGCCTTGTCCCCGGCCATGCCTGGCCGTTCCAGCAACTCCAGAAACGCCTCGGCCGTAAACACGTGGGCTACCACGCCGCCCAGGATGGTGCTGAAATGCGCCCGCAACAGCGACAGCGCTTCTTCCGCTGCTTCCCGTGCTGCCGCTGCGTCACCCAGCCGGGCATGCACCACGCCCAACACGCCGTAATTGGTGATGGCCACGGCCGGATCATTCAATTTGCCCGCCTGCAAAACAGCCAGCGACTGATTAGCCGCCGCCGCGGCTGCCTGGTACTGTCCCAGGCGAACCAGTCCCCGTGCCTGCGAACCCGTCCCCCAGGCCTCAAACAACGGGTCTTCTTGCTGCTGCGCCAGCACGGCCGTTTTCACCCCCAGTTGCACCCCCTCGGCGAACTGCCCGCGAATGAAGGCAACGGCGTTGGCAATGCTGGCCGTCTCCTGCCACTGCCGCCGGTCGCCCAGCTGGTCGGCGATGGCCAGGGAGCGCGCCAGCAGCGACTCAATCCGCGCCCACGCGCCAGTAGAAGCCAGGTAGATGCAAATGCGAGCGCTGACGTTGGCTGTGGTGGGCAGGTCGTTTACCGCGACGGCCGTCTGCTCCGCCAGGTCCGCATACCGCCGCGCCAGCCGGTGCAGAGGAATCGTGCCCACTACATTGGCCATGTTGGCGTAAGCCCGCGCCAGTTCCGGCGTCGGCCCGGCTGTTTCAGCGTGATTAAACCCGGACAGCAACGCATGCAGCGCGCGGGGAAACTCATTCGTGACTGCATAAAAACCGCCCAAAAGCTCATAAACGCGGGCCGATTCCAGCTTAATCCGGCGCAGGTGGGGAGAACCGCCGAACAGTCTGTTGGGGCGCAGCCGGTGCGCGATCTGCCGGGTGGTCTGGTACAAAATTTGTCCCACCAGGGCAGCCTGGCTCTCCGGCCAGAGCAAACCCAGCAAACGCAGCGACTCTTGCAAATTGGCCGGGGCTTCGTTCAACTGCCCCAGATTCATGTACGCCCAGCCCAGGTTACGCCGCCAGACGGCGCGCCGCAGTTGTTCTTCCGTGACTAGAGACGGCCGTGACGGGAAACCCACGTCCGCCGCCAACATCCTTTCCAGGCGCAGCGCGTCCCCGTAAAAGCGAATCGCCTCCCGGTTGGCATAGCTGCGCGTTGCCTGCTCCCCCGCCAGTTCCAGATAAGTAATGGCCTTCTCAGGCACCTCTGCTTGCATCCAATGGTGCGCCAAAATAGGGTAACAGGAAGCCAGATCAGGCGCGTGCGTCTGCTCGTACCACTCCGCCACCGCCCGGTGTAACTGCTGCCGCTGCCCAAACGTCAGCAAATTGTAGGCCACTTCCTGGGTGATGATGTGCTTGAAAATGTACACCAGGTCCGGCTCCGGCGCTTCCAGCGGCGTGATGTCAAGGTTTTTTAGCACAGCCAGGCAGACGTGAATGTGCGCCTTGTCCGACTCCACCGGGTACACGTCATAAAGTACCTGAAAGGAGAAGGTACGGCCGATCACGCTGGCCACTTTGACCACAAGTTGCTGCTGGGCCGACAGATGGTCAATACGGTTGGTGATCACTCCTTGCACCGTGTCCGGGAAATCAATCGAACGCAGGTCAGCGACGTTTACAGCCAGGCGGCACTCGCCATTCTCGATCTGAATGAGGCCGGTATCGCGCAGGGCGTAAGCCAGTTCCTCGCTGAAAAAAGGATGCCCTTCCGCTTTCTGGTAAATCAGGTCAAGCAGGGGCGGAGGCACTTTCTCCACCCCCAGGCGGTGGCGCACCAATGCCTCGGTGTCTGCTTCCGTCAGCATGTCCAGCGACAAAAAGCGCGTTTCTTCCTCCTGCCGTAGCTCGATAAACGCTTCCGGCTGTGGGTCGGGGATGGGACGGGTAGCGATGACCAGGAGCAGGGGAGCAACAGATCGGCTGACTTGCCGCATCAAGGACCAGGAGGTGGAGTCGAGCCAGTGCGCGTCCTCCAAAATGAGGAGGAGGGGCGCGTGGGCGGCGGCGTGACGCAGCACGGCCGTCAGCAGGCGTTGCGTATTGTCGGCGCGGACTTCGCCGCTCATGGCCGCCGTCAGATTGTTTTCCGGGAAGTTGAGGGCCAGGATAGGATTGAGCAGGGGAGCCAGCCGCGCCAGGTCGGGGTCAATGGCCGCCAGTTGGCCGGTTATTTGCTGCCGCCAGCCGCCCCGCGCCTCTTCGGCAACCAGGTCGGCGGGCGTGTCCAGTTGCCAGAGCTGGCGCGCAATGGGCTGCCAGGCGTGGTAGGCGGTGGACTGCTCGATGGCGTCCCCTGCCCCGATGAGGTGGCGGACGCCCAGGGCGTCTGCCTGCTGGCGCAGGGCCATCACCAGCCGGGATTTGCCGATGCCGGCGCTGCCTTCGATGATGACGACCTGGCTGCGGCCCTCTTGCAGATCATGCAACGCCTGGAGCAAAAGCGCCTGCTCGGTCATCCGCCCCACCAACGTGCCCGGTTCGGTGAGTAGGTGGCGAACCGGAGCCGCTTTTTTGCCTTGCACGGCCGTGTAAGACAGGGGGGAGGGCAGCCCTTTCAAGAGAATGGGCGCCAATTGGGTGAACTCAAAGCCAGTATCCGCCAGAGCTGCTACGCGCGCAGGCAGCAAGATCTGGCCGGGCTGGGCGGCGCTCATCAGCCGGGCGGCGACGTTGACCTCGTTGCCCAGCACGCCGTAGGTGCGCCGGGTGGGACCGCCGGAAGCGCCGGCGTGCAGCCGCCCCTGGCTGAGGCCAATTTGAACGTCGCTGATGAAGTCGAATTCTGGCGGCGGCTGGCGCAGTTCCAGCGCGGCGACTATCGCCCGCGCCGGGTCGTCTTCGTGAGCGATGGGCGCGCCAAAGGTGGCGTAGAGGTAGCTGCCCTTGTCGCCGAAGGTTAGTTGTAGCAGGGAGGCTTCGTAACGGGCCAGGATGGACTGCACCCAGCGTATGTAAGCGTCCAACTTTTCGCCGGCGTCCTCCTCCCGGTCGTAATCAATGCCGCTGAATTTAAGGAACAGGGGGACGGCCGGGCGCAGTTCGGAGAGAAACGCTTCCTGCCCCTGCTGCAGCCACTCGTAGACGGTGGGCAGGAGCCATTGGCGGCTAACGCCGGGGGGCAGGTCGGGGACGGGCGGCCAGGGGGCGGGGGGCGGCGTTTGGGTGAGTTGGGCGAGGACGGCGAAGGATTCGCGGCCGGGATGGGCGCGATGGTGACGGATGACGGCCGTCTCTCCCAGCGACGCGGCCACTTCCGCCCCGATGATCACCTCCCCCTGCACGGCCAGCTGTTCCGCCGCCGCCACCCGGTCCAAAATGGAACCAGCCAGCACTTCAATGCGCTGGATAGCCGGGTCGCCGGCGAGGAAGCGGCGGGCCTGGCCGGTGGTGACGGCCACTTTAATCGCCAGCGGGATGGCCTGACCGGCGGGGGTCGTTACCTGCTCCATCTCGGCCATGATTTGTTGCATGGCTAAGGCGGCGGCGGCGGCGCGCTGGCTGAAACCGGCCGCCTCTGCGCCGGGGGAGGTTTCGTCAAACCAGCAGGTGATAGCGTCACCGCTGAAGTTGAGAACCGCGCCGCCGTATTGGTGAACCTGGGCGATGAGACGGCCGTACACCCGGTTCAGGTGGTTGGTCAGCTCCTCCGCGCCGCGCCGGGAACCTAACTCGTCGGCTAACGCGGCCGTCAGCGACGTGAAGCCGGAAATATCGGCGAACAGCGCCGCCCCCTGTGCCCGGTCGGGCAAATCGGTCCCAGAGGCCAGAGCATGGCGACGGTCAATGGGGATGTAGAAAGATTCCATGGTAAATAATTGGTGCGCCTAACTCCATTGACCCCCAGCAGTCAGGTAGGTTGCTGGGTTGGGGAACAACTGTCAAAATGATATGGACATTGTAGCCGTTTTGTCTGTCAACGCCACACCGGGGCCGGGACAATCGCTGTTCCGTATGGGTTTAGACCAGGGCCTGGCGCAGGGGGGAAAAGCTAAGTCGGTGGTGGGGTGAGGGGCCGTGTTGGGCGATGGTCGCCAGGTGTTGGGGCGTGCCATATCCCTTATGCCGGGCGAAGCCATAATGTGGGAATTGGACGTCCATTTCCACCATCATCTGGTCGCGGGTGACTTTGGCCAGAATGGAGGCGGAGGCAATGCTCAAGCTTTTGCTATCGCCGCGGATGATGGCTTGTTGGGGGAGGGGGGTGTTGCTCAGCCGGATGCGGCCGTCAATGAGCAGATATTCGGCGGGCGGTGTAAGCTGGCCGAGGGCTTGCTGCATCGCCTGTTTGGTGGCCGGAATGATCCCAATCTGGTCTACAACCTGGGCTGATGTGGCCCCTACACCGTATGCGAGCGCGTGGGTGGTGACCAGATCGTAAAGCCGGTTTCGGGTGCGGGCAGAGAGCCGCTTGGAGTCGTCCACTTCGCGCAGCGTTTCCAGGCGGTCCTGTCGATCCAGGGGCAGGATCACGGCCGCAGCGACCACCGGCCCCGCCAGCGCGCCCCGGCCAGCTTCGTCCAGTCCGGCGATGAGCGTCAGGCCGGTCTCAGCAAGGATGCGGTTTTCTGTCTCGATGGTGGGCACGTGTTGTTATACTTCCGGCTTCACGTCCTGGGGCAGGTCGGGCGAATAGGGGTGCGGATTCAGGTCGGCCGTCCGGGGCCGATCATACACGCCGCTCAGGAGATACCAGCGAATTCTGACCGCTTCCCAGATGTTTTTTAGGTAGTCCAATTTGCTGACGTGGGTCCCTTCGGCGTCTATCCAGTCAGCGGGGATCACGCCGATTGGGTAACCGTAGCGGCGGGCCAGCGCCAGCGCTTCATCGTCAATGCTGAAGCCGTTCATCCGGGCCACAGAGAATATCTGTTCAGCGGCCGTTGCTGTGAACGCTTTGAACCCGCAGCGCGTGTCCCAGATACCGGGTACAGCCATCAATTGGATGAATAAATTTCCGGCGTTACCTAGGAACCGCTTCAACAAAGGCTGGGGAACTGCCTGGCGCGCGCCGGGCGCATCTTTAGCGTCGCGGGATGCGATCACGACTTCATGCCCTTGATCGAAGAGGGGCTTCATCTGGTCGAAGTGGGAAATGTCCGTGGAGTTGTCCGCGTCGGTGAAAAGGCGAATCGCGCCGGCGGCTGCCAGCATCCCTTCCCGGATGGTGTAACCTTTGCCCCGGTTCTCCTTGCGGTCGATCCAACGAATGTGTTCTTTGCCAGCAGAGAATGTTAGAATCCGGCCCAAGGTATTGTCTGTCGGGCCGTCAAGCACGATCAGGATTTCCCAGCGGTACGTTTGCTGCGACAGATAAGCGTAGACGACCTCCAATGTTTTGCTGATTCGGTGTTCTTCGTTGTAGGCGGGTATCACCACGCTTAAATAAGGTTTCGTCATGTTCACACCATTGTGTGCAGTCTCGCCCCTGACAGGCGCGCGTGACGCGCCCACAGGATACACAAGAGGGCAATCTTACCGTCGCCGTAGAGGATCGTCAACCGGCGTCAGCACGGCCGTCAACGTTTCGTCGTCTATTCGGCGGTTAGCCTGAATTCGGCGGCGTTTGGGCAGCATTTTGTAGAAGCCCCACAATCCGGCCAGTTGGCCGCGGAGCCGCGCCCGAGCTGCTTCGCCGCGCCAGGCGCGTATCGCTTCCTGGCTGATGCGGAGTTGGGCGCGTAGGACGTCTCGCCAGTGTCGGTGCAGCAAGGAGGAGGGGTAGTTCTTCCAGATGAGATAGAGGAAGTTACGGCCGTCGTAATAGCTACTGGTTGCCCCACTGCCGCCTGACGCCTTCAGTTTGTGGTAAACGACAGCTTTGGGCACATACAGCACCTGCCATCCGGCCAGATGTGCGCGCCAGGCGACATCCAGGTCTTCGCAGGAGAAATAAAAGTCGTCATCCAGGAAGCCGATCTCCTCCAACATGGACCGCCGGTAAGCGGCCGCGCCGCCGCACGCGCCAAACACTTCCTCTTCCTGGTCAAACTGCCCTTCATCTGATTGCCACACGCCCCGGTTGCCGGGAATCCCGTCCAGCCGGTAAAAATCCCCGGCCGTGTGGAAGGTGTCTCGTTGGTCGAACAACAACATCTTGCTGGCGACGATGCCGACCTGTGGATGGCGCTGGAAAGCATCCATGACGGCCGCCAGCCAGCCTATATCCGCCTCGGTATCGTTGTTGAGCAGGCAAACGATTTCTCCCTGGGCCACCGCATAGCCGGTATTACAGGCTCCCGTGAAACCCCGGTTCTCCCCCAGTTCCACCAGACGCACTTCCGGGAAATGATCGCGCACGTGTGCTTGCGAACCGTCAGTGGAGCCGTTGTCTACCAGGATGACCTCGAAATCGGGGAAAGTCTGACGGCGCAGTGCGTTCAGGCAGTCATCGAGATGATGGCGGCCGTTCCAGTGGGGGATGATGATGGAGGCGGTTGGCATGGGATTGTTCGTGATCCGTGGCCCGTGGCCTGTAATCCATTGAAGGCTTACGGCTTTCGGTTTACGTGTTCCTCCATGTAATCGGCCAATGCCTCCTGCCACGGCCGCAGCGTAATGCCGATGGCAGCTCCGTTGATGTTGTGCAGCCCGGCATAGGGGGGAGGGGAGGAAGCGCGCTTGAACTCACGGCCGAGAATGGGAGTGTTGGTGACCTCGTTCAGACCGGCCAGGCGCAAAATCTCGTTGGCGAATTCCCAGCGGGAGCAGGCCCCGGCGTTGGGTAAATGGTACGTGCCGTATTGATGTGTTTTGATGAGCCGGGCGATGGCCTCCGCCAGGTCTTTTACATATGTCGGGTGAGCGACCTCGTCCGTGACCACGCGCAGTTGGCCCGTTTCGCGGGCGCGTTTGAGGATGGCGTGAATGAAGTTGCGGCCGCCCGGCGCATAAAGCCAGGAGAAGCGCACGATGTAGCATTGGTTCAGGATGGAGCGGACGTGAAACTCAGCGGCGGCTTTGGTGCGGCCGTATGGGTTCACCGGGTTGAGCGGCATCCACTCCTCGTACCCGGCCGGGTTGTCTCCGGCGAAGACTTCGTTGCTGCTGATGTGCACCATCTCTGCGCCGTATTCCAGGCAGGCCAGGGCTACGTTTTGCGTGCCCAGGGCGTTGACTTTGTAGGCCAGTTCCGGATTTTTGGCGCAGCCGTCCACGTTTGTGTAGGCGGCGGTGTGGATGATGACCTCAGGCTGTGCCCGGGCGACGGCCGTAAACACCGCCTCCCGCTCTGTAATATCCACTTCCGGCAAATCAATGCCCGCCACCTGGTGGCCGGATAGCGTCGCTCGCAGCGCTGTTCCCAACTGCCCCAGGATTCCGGTGATTAGAATGCGCATGTTGTTTACGCGGCTGACGTCGGCTGCCCTGCGGGGGGGCGCATCGTTGACAAATGGGCGACCTGTTGATCGGCGTGATAGCTGCTGCGAACCAGGGGGCCGCTCTCAATCCATCTGAACCCCATCTCATACCCAAGCCGGCGCAGTTGTTCAAACTCATCCGGCGGGTAGTACCGTTCAATAGGTAGATGTTTGCGGCTGGGCTGCAAATATTGGCCGATGGTGAGGATGTCCACGCCACAGTTAACCAAATCCTGCATGACTTCAACCACCTCGTCAAATGTCTCGCCCAGGCCGACCATGATACCGCTTTTGGTCAGCACATCCGGTTCCATTTTTTTGGCGTTGGTCAATGTGGCTATAGCCCACTCGTACCGGTCTTGGGGTTGTACTTTCCTGAAGAGGCGCGGCACAGTTTCTACATTGTGGTTGAGGATTTCAGGCCGGGCATCCATGACGATTTTTAACGCTTCTTCGCTTCCCTTGAAGTCAGGGATCAGCACTTCAATGGAGCAGCCGGGCTGCACTTCACGGATGCGTTTGATGCACAGGGCGAAAATGGGCGCACCGCCATCTTTGCGCTCGTCCCGATTGACGGAGGTGATGACGACGTGGTTCAAGTTCATTGCTTTGACGGCCTGGGCGACGCGCTCCGGTTCCTGCCAGTCAATGGGCAGCGGCCGTCCTGTTTGCACATCACAAAAGCCGCAACTGCGTGTACATATATTGCCCAAAATCAAAAACGTTGCCGTTCCTGCACCCCAACATTCTCCCAGGTTGGGGCAGTGTGCTTCTTCGCAGACGGTGTGCAGCTGCTTGCTGCGCATCAACCGTTTGAGCGTCTGGTAGTTTTCGCCGCTGGGAATGCGCACTTTGATCCACTCCGGCCGCCGTTTCGGCCTCTCCGGTGTTTCGTTGATTGAATCGAGTTTAATCATGGACACAATGTCAGGCTCCTTGTGAAAGGGGGTGAAGCGTTCGCGTGATGATCTCGCTTGTTTCCACCTGGAATACGCGGCCGAACGCGGCCGCAACATGCGGCAGTAATTCTGTGATGGATAACGGCCGTCCCAGCACAACCGCCATGCTGGTCACGCCGTGGTCTTGAATGCCGCAGGGAATAATCCCGTCAAAGTAGGACAAATCGGTGGTGACGTTCAGGGCAAACCCATGACTGGTAATGCCTCGGCCGCTGACCCGGATGCCGATGGCAGCAATCTTGGCCGGCCCGCTCCCGGTGTCCACCCACACCCCGGTATATTTCCGGATACGGTAGCCGGTGATGTGATACTCGGCCAGCACCTGGATGATAACCTCTTCGATGTCCCGCACATAAGCCGTCACACGGGAGAGGCCATACCGGTTGGGAAAATGTTTCAAGTTCAGGATGGGGTAAGCGACGAGCTGCCCGGGGCCGTGATAAGTGATGTCTCCTCCCCGGTCTACCATGTAAACGGCAATCCCGCGTTCGGCCAGGCCGGCTTCATCCAGCAGTAAATGCTCCAGACGGCCGCGCCGCCCTAACGTATACGTCGGCGGGTGTTCCAAAAGCAGCAATTTACCGGCCGTTTCTGGGGAGGCAGCCCGTTCCGCAACCAATGCCTTTTGCCATTCCCAGGCAACGCCATACTCGACTTGTCCAACCCATTCAATTTCAATCATAGCTCCCATTCTAACAAAAGAATGCAAACTATGTAGCTATTCGATACATTGTGGCTGGTTCCAATTGCTCCTTGACACCAGATACTTGATATTTGATACTTGTCTGCATGCAGATATATATCTTGACGTTGTTTCCGGAGATGTTCACCGGCTACCTGGATCAGAGCATTCTAGGGCGGGCACAGGCATCGGGCCAGGTGAGTATTCACCTGCACAATATTCGTGGGTTTGCGGCCGGTAAACACCGGGTTACCGATGAACCCCCATACGGCGGCGGGGGGGGCATGGTGCTGAAGCCGGAGCCGATATTCCGGGCGGTAGAGGCGGTTTTGGGAAGGCAGGTGGCGGGAAAAGATCACCCTGTCACTCTGTCATCTGGTCACCCTATCATTCTACTGTCGCCGCAGGGACGGCCGTTCACGCAGCAAGTGGCGCAGGAGCTGGCGCAGGAAGAACGGCTGCTACTGATTTGCGGCCGTTACGAGGGCGTGGATGAGCGCGTGCGGGAGCATCTGGTCACGGACGAGATTTCTATCGGTGATTACGTGCTGACAGGGGGGGAATTGGCGGCAATGGTGTTGGTGGATGCCGTCACCCGGTTACTGCCCGGCGTGCTGGGGGCTAAAGGCGCGGCCGAGACTGACAGTTACGCCACCGGGCTGCTGGAAGGACCTCATTACACCCGCCCGGCCAGCTTTCGCGGTTGGGAGGCGCCGGAGGTCTTACGTTCCGGCCACGAGGCCAACATCCGCCGCTGGCGGCGAGAGCAGGCATTGCGCCGCACCTGGGAACGCCGCCCTGAGATGCTCTTGACGGCCGATCTCTCAGAAGAAGATCGTTGGGTCTTGATGCGGTTGGCAGAAGAGACGGCGGGAAGCTAAACTATTGACAGCGGGAACGGCGTCCTAAACATAACTTAGATCTGGAGAAACTGATGCGTGGATGCTTGCAATTTTTGGCCGGAGTCGTTGCGGTCGTTTTCATCGTGGCGGCCGTGATTGCTTTTTTTGCTGTGAACCTGGCAAATGTGATCACCGATCGGGAGGCGATCAAGGAGATATTAAGTGGGGTTGACGCTCTCATTGTGGATGCCGCCCCGGATTTGTTGGTCGAGTCTATCAAGGAACAGGCCCGGCAGGAGGGCTTGCCGCCTGTTGAAATTGACCCGGCAGTGATGCGGGAAGCGGCCAGCGAGCTGGTTCCGCCGGAATGGTTTTCAGTACAGGCGGGTTCGGTCGTGGACACCTTGTTTGACGTGCTGGAGACTGGCGATGCTGGCAATGCGGTGATTGAATTCGACGCACGGCCGCTGCTTGACCGGTTGCGCGGCCAGCCGGGCCAGCAGGCGATTAAGGTCGTAGTTCAGAGCCTGCCTCCCTGCACGGAGCCATTGCCGGAATTGAGCCTGAGCAGCGGGAAAATCGAGATACCCTCTTGCCTGCCCCCGGAAACTGATGTTGATAAACTGGTGAAAGATATTCATCGGGCATTGTTGCAGACGATTGAGCAAAATCCAAAACTGCTGGATAATGCCGGAATGATACGCGTACCCTTGTTAGGTGAAGACAAAGACACGCCGCAGGTGCAGCAGGAAGTTGAGCGGGTACACCGCAATTTTCTTTTGCTGCAACAATGGGCGTGGGCTTTATGGTTAGCGCCCCTCGCTTGTTTGTTCCTAATCTTGATTTTGGCCGTGCGCTCCTTCGCCGGTTTTGGGCGATGGTGGGGATGGCCCATGCTGATTGCGGCCGGGATCACCTTCCTTATCTCCATTGTCATTCCGGCGGCGGCCACGGCATTGCTGCGCACGATGGCGTTTTCGCAGCAGGGGGCGGGCGTCTTGCAGTTGCCCGTCGAGAGTTACGCCCGCAGCCTGCTTTCGCCGCTGACCGATTTGTGGTTGAAGCGGGTGTATCTCCAGGCGGCCTTCATGGCGGCTACCGGCCTGGCCCTGATCATATTTGGATTTGTGGCTGGCGCGGCTGAGAGTAAACATCTCGCCGGTGACGCCTGGTAGGAGCGGAGCTTCTGGTCCTGGCTTTAATAACACATCCGTTACCGTTTCTGGCTGCTCCGCCGGTACGGGGATGTTAATCGGCGTTTACAACGAGGTATTGGCATGTTTGGGAGGGACACATGTTCAAACGTTTTGCCGGCCTGTTGGTTTCTGCGCTCGTGCCTATACTCTTCCTGAGCCAGCTTATTGAGACGGCCGAACCGGCCCCATCCGCCGCCGCTCCCCACGACGTGATCATTAACGAATGGTCGCAGGGGGACAGCGGCAGCCGGGAATGGGTGGAGTTGTTGGTGGTCAACGGCCCGCTTGATATGCGCGGCTGGGACCTGGGGGACAGTGTGCCCGGCGACCTCGCTTTTTCTGGCGATAACTTCTGGAGCCACATGCCCGCCGGCAGCCGAATCGTGATCTACAATGGAGGCGCGCGCGACCCGCTGCTGCCGTCTGACGACCTGAATTTGGGGGATTGTGCCGTTGTTATCCCTCATAACCATGCTGCCCTTTTCAGCGGCAGTTGGCCCTTGTTCTCCAATGCTACGGCTGGTGATAATCCACACCTGCGCGATGGGACCGGTGCGACCATACACGATTTCAGCATGGAACCGGGAACCAGCCTTCACCCCGGACAGGGAAAAAGTGTCCGTTACGACGGGGATTCGGCCGCGGGTGTGGCAACTTCCGGAAATTGGACGGTGGTGACGGCCGCGGCCGCCACGCCGGGCGGGGGCAACGGCGACCTCAATTCCGCCTGGGCCGATACACTCTGTGCCGGCAGCGCAGCGCCCAATCTGTCGCTGATGAAAAGCGGCCCGCTGACAGCCACCACCGGCGCTATGATGGTGTACACCATCACCGTAGGCAGCACCGGCCAGCTTGCGGCCCCGGCCGTCCGGCTGACCGATACGCTGCCAACCGGTGTGACCTTTGTAGCCGATGACAGCGGACTCGCACCGGCCCAGCCAATTACAGGCACGCTCGTTTGGGACCTGGGCACGCTCCTCACCGGCACACAGATGAGCTTCAATCTGACGGTCACAATTGGGATACAAGTGCAGGGCCTGGTGACCAACGTCATCACTGCTGCGACGACGGCAGCGGAACCGGTGACGGCCGATAACACGGCCAGCGCCGTCACACTGGTGCAGGGCAGCGGTCCTGTGGCTCTGCTCATTGACGCGGTTTTATATGACGGTCAGGAAAATGAGTTGGATGAAGCGGTTCACTTACGCAATGTCGGCGAGACGGTGGCAAACATCGGGGGGTGGCAGTTGAATGATGGCGAGACGCGGACGGCCGTCATCCCCGCCGGCGCACTCTTACTGCCAGGCCAGGCCGTCTGGCTGACGAAAGATGGCAGCGCCTTTCTCCGCCAGTTTGGCTTCCCGCCAGATTTTGAGGCGGCCGGCCCATTGACGGATTCGGTACCCAATTTAAGCGGTTCCTGGCCAACCCTGGCCAATACCGGGGATCAGGTGATGTTGTTGGATGAAACTGGCGCATTGGTGGATTGCTTGGTGTATGGCGCGGGCGCGCCGGCGGACTGCTCCCCCGGATGGAGCGGCGCGGCCGTGCATCCGTACCAGGTGAGTAACCTGTTTGCCCAGGAAGGACAGATCCTGTACCGCATGCGGGATCAGGCAACAGGGCAGGTAGTAGCGGACACGGATACGGCCGCCGATTGGGCGCAGAGCCTCGGAGATGTGATAAACGGGCGAAAGGTACGCTACCCTGGCTGGGACCTGGACTCATTCTATCCCACCGCCCGTCTGACGGAAACGGCCGTGCTGACCGTTGCCATCGCCCCCGACAATGCCTACCAGATGGTGGTAGACGCCATTGATTCGGCCGCAAGCAGCATCCAGATTGAGACGTTGACATTCGAGAATTTGGCCATTGCCGATGCGTTGGTCGCGGCATTGGGCCGTGGCGTCACGGTTACTGTCTTACTGGAAGGCGGCCCGTCCGGCGGCATTTCTGACCAGGGGCGTTATATTTGCCAGCAGTTAGAAGCGGCCGGCGGGCAATGCTGGTTCATGATTAACGATGCGACGGCCGACATCTATGACCGTTATCGTTTCTTGCACGCCAAATTTATCCTGATTGATGAGACGCTTTCGCTCATCAGCAGCGAGAATTTGAGCGCCAACAGCCTGCCGGGCGACGATAAGCGGGATGGCACCTGGGGAAGGCGGGGAGTTGTATTGGCCACAGATGCGCCAGGCGTGGCCGCGCACCTGAAGACCTTGTTTGCCTTAGACCTGGACCCCGCCAATCATCTCGATCTATTCCGCTGGCAAGAGGGGCATTCCGTCTATGGTGCACCGCCGGCCGGCTACGTACCCATCACGCAGAGCGGCGGCGTCACTTATGCCATCCGCTTCGCCGCGCCGACGCCGTTTACAGGGACCCTGGCTTTTGAACTGGTGCAATCGCCGGAAAACAGCTTGCATGATCAAATGGGGCTGTTGGGCTTGATCAGCCGGGCAGGAGCAGGGGACACCATTCTGGTGGAGCAACTCGACGAACGGCCGCATTGGGGTGACATGACCAGCAATGCGGCGGCCGATCCCAACCCTCGCCTGGAAGCATACATTGAGGCGGCTCGCCGGGGCGCTGATGTGCGCCTTTTGCTGGATTCCTTCTTTGCCGATCCCGCCAATGAGACGGGTAATTATGCCGCCTGTGAGTATGTCAACAGCATCGGCCGTACAGAAGCGTTGTCGCTCACCTGCACATTGGGCAATCCGGCCGGGCTGGGCATCCACAACAAAATGGTGTTGGCAGAGATTGGCGGACTTGGCTACATCCACGTGGGCAGCATCAATGGCACCGAGCAGTCCAACAAGGGAAACCGCGAGCTGGCCTTACAGGTGCAATCGAACGGCGCATATGCGCTGCTGGCAGATATGTTTGCCGGCGATTGGCCGCGCCAGGTTTTCTTGCCGGTTGTCTTAAACCAGTATGTTGGCCCGGCAGGTCATCTGTTGATCAGCGAGATTTTGTATGATCCCGCAGGCCAGGATGACGCGGAGTTTATCGAGCTGGCCAATCCAACCGGCGTAACCATTGACTTGAGTCATAACAGCCTGGGCGACGCGGTCCATCAAAGTGATTACGAAGATGTCCGCCGCTTTCCTTTGGGGACCCTGCTTGCCCCTGGTCAGACGCTCGTTGTCGCTACCAGCGCGACGGCCTTCAAAGCGAAGCATGGGTTTGCCCCTGACTTTGAGATACTGAGCACGGATGCGCTTGTGCCGGACCTGATTGATGATCCCTCCTGGGGGAATCCGGCTGCATTCCTGCAATTGGGCAACAGCGGCGATGAGGTGATCTTGCGCGATACGGCCGATGGGGTGGTGGATGTGGTGACCTATGGTCAGGGAAGTTATCCGGGCGTGATTGGTTGCAGCCTGGCGCCGGGAGCAGGCTACAGCCTGGAGCGGAATCCCTTCTGGCGTGACACGGACGACTGCACGGCCGATTTTCGCGCCTGGCCGTTTCCCAGCCCGGGGCAGGTGCCTTGAACCTGCTGGTCAGGCAGAACGGGATAGTAGTGAACAAAAACGCACTCTTATTGCGCCTGGTTGTGCCCAAAAAGAAAAAGCCTGCCAGAAATGGCAAGCTTAGATGAATTCGTCCGGGAAACGAAAACGAAATATTCGCGTTGTTTTACTTTGGAGACTATTCGCCAAACAGATCGGCAGGATCTACGCCTGCAGGATTGTTGGATGGTTTGCCAAGTGGAGAACCCGCACGCGTGCTGATAAATCCTTCATAAATGACAGCCGGGGTTTCGTAAGAAACGCACTTATTGATTGTGTCTTGCTCGTTCTGTTTTACGCGTGGCGTTGAATTCATCATACTCTCCTTAGCTTGCTGCGATCCTGTGGTTTGTTGTCATGTCCTTGCTATTGAGTTCAACGCGAGGTATCCAAATTATCCACATTCATACACTCGTTGTCAATACCTTTCCCAGGCAACGGATCATGTCCCAATCGGCCTTTATATATGGTAGCGATATAACCTTACAGAAAAAATTACAATCCGGCAGCCGCTTCTTTCATGAAGGTTCATGAATTGGGCTAAAAGTCACATCCTCCAGCCAGGCAGGCGAATTCCTGGGCGGCTGTTGTCAGGTCTTCCTCTTCGTAGCGGTAAATCTTGGAAAAGTCAATCTCCGGGAATTGGGCCGCCAGTTTTTCGTACTCTTCCCGGGTGATTTCCACGTAAGGCATCTGGTCGTATTGGGCGTCGTAAGCGGGCAGGAAAGCCATGCCGCCGATCTTGTCCTGGTGCTCCCAGATCCACTTGATGATGTCGAGTACCTCATCCGGCCGGTAGGTGATGGTGACTGAGGGGTTGTGTTCGGTGTAGTGGATTTTGTTTTGCAGCCAGAAGTCGCATTGTTCCAGGGCGGTGCGGTCGTTGCGAGTGACGGCCGCGTCCGGCGATTTCACCGGGAAATGCACCACCCAGGTGGTGGCGTCATCCCGCGACTGGCCGTTTTCCGGGTCCATGGGCACGCCGGCGTCGCGCAGAACTTTGAACACGGGGGAGTAGGCGGCTACGCGCACATTGCGGATGTAGTAGGGCGACCAGCGCGCGTGCAGCCCGGAGGAGGAGTTGACCAGTTGCGACGAGTTGCCGGAGGGCTTAACGGCCGTCACTCCGGCTGAGGGATTAATGCCCAACAATTGCGCGTATTGTTGGTTCGTCTCCACGGCCACCTGGCGCAGCTGCGCCTGGATTTGCGGATCTTGCGCTGCGGGGCTGTCCATCTGGCCGTTCAAGTCCACGCCCAACAGCCGTTCTTCCTCGCAGTTGTTGTGCCATTCGGGGCGCAGACCGGGGAAGTGCAGGGCCATGGATTGGATGGTGCCGATGATGGTCGCCAGTTCCACCTTTTCCCGCAGGCTTTCATAATCATCCTCAGCGCGGGCGATGGCGCTGGTGAGGTTGCAGAATTGAAACGGCCGCAAGATGATCTCCCCGCACGGATTGGTGCCGAACTCGGCCGCTTTGCGCCGCGTCGGCCGGTTGTCAATCGCCGCCTTGCGGTTAAAAATGCCCGGCTCGCCCCGCCCCGATTCCACCATGTCCAGCACAAAGCGGGTGATTTCCGTCTGGGTCAGTTCCCGCTTCGGCCACACGGCCGAATTGTTGGCGTTCCAGCGCTGGCTGTTGTTGCGCCAGAAGTCGCCATCTTTGCAATGCAGCATCTCTTTGTCGTCGTAGTCAAACAGGGAGATCATGGCGGTACGGCGGACGCCGCCGGAAACGGCCGCATCCCCCACGGCGCACATGATGTCGTGGGCGTCCAGCGGGCGCAAGAAGCTGCCCTGGCGGGATAAAATGCGCGTGCGGGCGAACTCCAACATCTTCCGCAGCGGTTCCGGCCCGGAGGCGCGGCCCCCTTTCACCCGCAGTGGCGCGCCGGTCGGGCGTACTTCGGAGTAGTCGAACTTGATGTCACGGCCGTTTAACCACGCTTCCAACCCCACGCGCACCGCCTGCGCCCACCCCTCCGACGAATCGGGGACGACGAACACTTCCGGCGCGCCCCCTTTCTGGCGGGCGATGCGCGGGAACTGCTCCACGTACTTGCGCTCCACGGAGAAGCCGACGCCGCAGCCGCTCATGGAGATGATCAGCGCCTCCACGAAGGAATCAATGCTGTCCACCGGCATGTAGGAGCAGTTGTAGATGGCAATGTTGTTACGGCGGGCGGCCGGGCCGGCCATGGCCAGCAGGCGCATGGAGGGCATCACCTTCATTTGCAAAATGCCCTGCCGGATGCGTTCGTACACGTCGGCCGGCAGCCGGTACTCGGAGAGCTCTTTCAGGTACTCGACGGCGCGGTTGACCGTTTCCACCCAGGTTTCGCGGCGGCCCAGGTCGTAGTTGAAGCGGGAATACTTGTCATAAAACTGAAATTTTTGCAATTGGGTGGGGAAGTAGCTGTCAGACTCGGCAAAGGCGTCGCGCACTTCCGGCGGCACGGGGCGGGTGACACGCATTTTAGCGTGTTCGGCGCGGTAGAGGATGTAGGCTTTGGCCGCGTCATATTCGCCGGCGGCTTGCAGCACCATCTCCACGATGTCCTGCACCCCCTCGACGGTGGGCAGGTCGTACTTGGCGGCGACGACGTTGCACGCCTGCCGCGTCAGTTCTTCGACGGCCGTTTTCGGTTCCACGCCCAGCCGGGCAAAGCAGCGACGCATGGCGTTCTCGATGCGCTCTGGGTCGAAGGGGACGATCCGGCCGTCCCGCTTCACAATTTGCTTGGGCATCGCCACCTTAAAGTAGACGCTGTCGGCCGATAGATGCTCCTTCCCGTTGCGCCCATTACTTCCATTACGCTTCGGCTCCCGTTCTGCCAATACATCACTTTTCACGCTTTGCTGTTCTGACATAGTTTTTCTCCAATTGACACATGTTGAATTTATGGTTAAGCTGCACGCACAGTTACAAAAAGAAACCACCCCTTTGTATGTGAGAGTCGGCTCCATGCCGTGCGTCTGCCATCGCAGGCCTAGCTACAAAGGCGTGGTTTTTTTAATGTCAAAAGAATATTTTCGACTGTATCGGTTGCGGGGTCACCTATCATAAAACGTCAGGTCGCCAGACTCGTCAACGAAAAACCAGGTGTTGCCTTGTTTGGCCTTTTTCATGCTTTCGTTTTGCTCTAAACGTTTTGCTGAATCATGCGCGTTTAGGCTATTCTCCCAATAAACGGTCAATCTCACTGCGGATAGATTCTAGGTCGTCCAGGCCCAGGTAAACGATGGCGTAGCGGATGTAGGCCACCTGGTCCAGCTCTTTCAGCTTTTTGATCACCAGGTCGCCCACAAAGCGGCTTTTAACCTCGGCCCGGCCCAACGCCTGAAGTTCTGCTTCCACTTCGCCGGCGATGCGCTCGATGTCGGCTGCAGCCACCGGCCGCTTTTCGCAGGCAATCCGTATGCCGGCAATCAGCTTGTCGCGCGAGAATTCCTCTCGCGTGTTGTCGCGTTTAACGAGGAGGGGGGTGGCCAGGATGGGGCGTTCGTAAGAAGTAAACCGCTGCTTGCAGTGATCGCAGAGGCGCCTTCGCCGGGTGCCGCCTCTGTTGTCGTGGCTGGTATCAATGACGCGTGTTTTTGAATGTGCGCAGTAAGGACATTTCACGACATTGCTCTCCACCTGGGGTGGCGGAACCCAGAGTTTGTAATGTTGGCGGAATAGGGCGATTCTGCTGCCGTAAATACTTCACGGATGAAATAATCCACGGATGAATTCATCCGTGGATACGCTATATGTGGGGAAATTACACATCTTTGCCCCCACATATACCGGTCGAGAGGCTGCATTATAGCATGCGGCCGTTCCCCTGACAAGAGCAACTCCACGATCCCAACCTTAAAAAATCGATGCGCTCAATTCCCACTGGTCGGGTCTGAAACGGCCGCAGCAAGGCAGGCGGTCGGAAGAAAAAAACAGCCCCGCAGTCGGCTGCGAGGCTGTCTGATTCATGTCAGCGGTTGGGCAACCGCGCCCATGCGCCGGGGCTATTTGTGCTTGCGCAGAAAGGCGGGCAGGTCAATGTCATTCACCCGGTAGGGACGCTCGCCGAATTGGCTGGGGGGCGTGCTGCGGGACGGCGGCGTATGGGTGCGCGTCTTTTCTCGCACGGGACGGCCGCTGGGGATTGAGCGGCTGCCCGGCTGCGTCATCTTCCGCATCATGGGGACGCTGTGTTCAAACCCGGTGGCGATGACCGTGATACGCAATTCGTCCCCCATGGTTTCATCAATCACCGCCCCGAAAATGAGGTTGACGTCCGGGTGGGCCGTTTCCCGGATGATGAAAGCGGCCTGGTCGATCTCAAACAGGCTGAGATCAGGCCCGCCGGTGACGTTGAAGAGGATGCCGCGCGCGCCGTCAATCGTCACATCCAGCAGATTGCTGGACAACGCCTGTTCGGCGGCAATGCGCGCCCGATCTTCCCCAGTGCCGTAGCCCACCGCCATGAGCGCTGCGCCGCCCATGGACATGATCGCCCGGACATCAGCAAAGTCCAGGTTGATCAAGCCAGGTACCGTGATCAACTCGCTGATCCCCTGGATGCCCTGGCGGAGCACATCATCCGCCATGCGGAAAGAGTCCAGCAGCGAGATGCGCTTATCCGCCCGTTCCAGCAGCCGGTCGTTGGGGATCACGATGAGCGTATCCACATGTTCCTTGAGGTTCTCGATGCCGGCTTCAGCCACCTGGGCGCGTTTCGTGCCTTCAAAGCTGAACGGCTTGGTCACCACGCCAATGGCCAGCGCGCCTGCTTCACGGGCGATCTTGGCTACGATAGGCGTGGCCCCTGTGCCGGTGCCGCCGCCCATACCAGCGGTGATGAATACCATATCCGATCCCTTGAGCGCCTGGCGCAGATCATCAAGGGATTCTTCGGCCGCTCGTTCGCCAATGGTGGGATCACCCCCGGATCCCAGGCCGCGCGTGGTCCGCTCGCCGATCTGCAGGTGCAGGCGAGATTTGCTGCTCAGCAACGCCTGCTGGTCGGTGTTGATGGCGATAAAGTCAACGCCTGGGATGTTTTCGTCAATCATGCGGTTGACGGCATTGCTGCCGCCGCCGCCCACGCCCACCACCCGAATCAAAGCCGGGCCTTCAATCGCGGGCATTCGTTGCGATTCCCTCATTCCGCTGTTTGTGTTCATGCTGTTACCCCTCTAGTCCAATTATGCGATACTGTCCGTCTGCGAGGCGATCCCGCAGCACGGTGGGCCGCGTCACCCGCCGGCTGCGTTGCCCGCCGCCTCATCCGGGCAGCAACGACTTCAAAAAGCCCTTAGCCCGCCGCCCCCAGGTTGAATGATGGGACGGCCGCGGCTGGAAGGCGTGATGATCACTCATAGCCCAGCGCAGCAGGCCCACGCTGGTGGCGAACGCCGGACTGTGCAGGCTGTCAACCAGTCCGATGAGATTCTTGGGCATGGCCACCCGGGCCGGGACATTCAAAACGCGCTGGGCCACATCCGTGATGCCGCGCAGCTGCGCCGCGCCTCCCGTTAACACAATGCCTGCCGGCAGGAGACCGCCATACCCCGACCGCTTGATCTCCTGCAAAATAAGCTGAAAAATCTCCTCGACGCGAGCCTCGATCACGTGCGCCAGGTCTTGACGGCCGACCTGGATGCGCTCCCCGCCGAACGGCTCGACAGTAAATACAAACTCCGGGTCAATCTGGTCAGGGCGGCAGTCGCCATATTGAATCTTGACCGCCTCCGCCACATCGAAGGGGGCGCGCAAGCCGATGGCTATGTCGTTGGTCACGTGATACCCGCCAACGCCGAGAACCTTAGTGTGCCATACCTTGCCGTGGGTGAAGAGGGCCAGATCGGTTGTGCCCCCGCCGATGTCGGCCAGAATCACACCCATTTCCCGCTCGGACGGTTCCAAAACCGCCTCGGCCGATGCCAGCGCATTGAGGATGAATTCTTCCGCCTCGATGCCCACGTTTTCTGTGCATTGGGACAGATTTCGTAGGGCGGGGGTGGCGGCCGTCACAATGTGGGCCTCCACTTCCAGCCGGTACCCGTGCATGCCGAGCGGGCTGCGCACGCCTTCCTGGTCATCAATGATGAAGTTGCGCGGGATGAGGTGGACGATCTGCCGGTTGTGGGGGATGGGAATGGCCTGAGCCGTCTCCAGCGCTTGTTCGATGTCCTCGATGCTGACGCCGGATGCGTTGCGGCCGATAGCCACCGCACCCCGATTGTTGGTGGAACCGATATGTTCACCGGCCATGCTCACCAGCGCCTGGGATAGATCGTAGCCGGAAGTTTGTTCCGCCTGCTCAATCGCTCTGGCAATGGCCAGCGAGGCTTCGGCGACATCCACCACCATGCCTTTGTGCATCCCCCGGGATGGCTCAATGCCTAGCCCGATGATCTGCAGGCGTCCTTCACGGATCGCCCCGACCAGGGCGCAAATCTTTGTTGTTCCGATGTCAAGTCCAAAGATAATCTCTTCCATTACCTTGTTGCCTCTAAGCGGCGCCCTCGGTATCGCCGCGGGGTGACGCCGCTACTGTAAGCGGTAGAATGGCCGCTTCTGATTGCTCACGCTGATGTATACCGGCTTCAGCCCGCGGGCAAGCAGGTCTTCCACGATAGTTTCGTAGACGACGAGTTTCTGGTGCATGTCGTTGCCGGCGCCGAAGTATGCGCGCCAGCCACGGCCGTCCTGGTAGCTCAGCCCGCCCGCCGGGCGGTAGTACAACTTCTCAATATTCGGCCGCAACGTCTGTAACTGCCGCGCCCCATCAAGCACCTCCTTTGGCACAAAAGGAATCGAAGCCTGCGGCTCGGTTTCTTCATCCGCCAGCACTCTGGGCGGTATCTCAGACTCCAGGATAAGCAGGCCGGGCGGGACGCCCCTGGCGGGGATAAGACGGCCGTCTTCCGTAATCCAATACTGTCGGCCTCCTTCCTGCCAGATAGCGATGGGGGATTCCTCCTTTACCTGAATGAGCACCTGGTTGGGCCAGGTCAGCGTCACCGCGGCCGAGATGACGCCCGGTACCGCGTTAATGCGGGCGGCCGCCTGATTCGGATCGGCGGCAAAGATGTGCGTGCTGGCCAGGCCGCTGGCTTTCACGATTTCCGCGGCCGGGATGGACACATTGCCCTCAATCGGAATGACCTTCAAGAAAAAATGTTCATTCATGCCGATGGAGACAAGGGCGTAAATGGTGAGGGTTAGCAGACCCAGGCTGATCCAGCGAGCTGAAAACACCCATGTCTTCACCACAGCGGTGGACACATGCACGCGCCGCCGATTGCGCCGCCGCCGCCTCCGCGCGGTTTCAGGAACCGTGACGCGGGGCATGGCAATGGCCGACGCCGATTGGATGCGGCGCATTTTAGGCTGCTTGCGGAGCCGCCGGGTCGCTGTTTGTCGCTTTCTGGCCATAGGTCACACTCTTTGTGAAACGAGACCCCGTGTGTTAGGAGTCACTTTCCACGTCAAAAGATGTTTTCGATCTCGCTTTGTCTTCATGCCGTTCCAGCGCCAGCTCAATCAGCCGGTCTAACAATTCCGGATAGGGAAGGCCGGAGGCTTCCCACAGCTTCGGGTACATGGAGATGCGGGTGAAGCCGGGGAGCGTGTTAATCTCATTCATGTAGAGACGGCCGCTCTCTTTGTCCAGCAGCAGATCGACCCGGCCCAGCCCGGCGCAATCAATCGCCTGATAGGCGTGTACCGCCAGAGCACGCACCTCTTCGGTCGTGATCTCGTCCAGATCGGCCGGGATGAGCAGTTCGGAGTAATCGTCTGAGCCTGGCTCAGCCACATATTTCGCCACATAATCATAGAACGCTCGCCGCGGCCGAACCTCGCCCACGATGCTGGCGATGGGATTTTCGTTGCCCATGACGGACACTTCCAATTCACGCGCATTGATGCCCTGCTCAACCACAATGCGCCGGTCATACGCGGCCGCTTCGGCCATGCCGGCGGCCAGCTCTTCCCGGTCGGCGCACCTGGAGATGCCCACACTGGAGCCTAAATTCGCCGGTTTCACAAACACCGGATAAGAAAGCGACGCTTCAATCTCATCCAGAACGCCCTCCGGGTCCGCCGCCCACGCCTTGCCCGTAAACAGACGCCAGGGCAGGAGGGGGATCCCGTTGGCGGCCATGACATGCTTGAATACCGCCTTATCCATCCCCACGGCCGATCCCACCACGCCGGCGCCGACATAAGGCAGCCCTGCCAGTTCCAGCAAGCCCTGCACTGTGCCGTCCTCTCCGAAGGGGCCGTGCAAAACGGGGAACACCACGTCCAGCTCCGTCACGGCCGACAGGCTGGTCAACTCTGAGGGGCCTGTCTCAATTTGCAGCAGGGCGGTCGAATTGGGGTCAGGCAGCAGCGTAGCCGGCTGCGCGGTTGCTTCCCCTTCTGTCAGGGCGGCAACCACATCGCCGGTCACCCACCGGCCTTCCCTGGTGATGCCGATGGGAATCACCTCGTACTTATCCGGTGAGAGCGCATTCATCACGGATTGGGCCGACAACAGGGACACTTCATGCTCGCCGGAGCGGCCGCCGAAAATTACGCCAATCTTGATCTTGCGTTTTGCATTCATCTTTTTCTAAGTGTGAATTGTCAATTGCGAATTGTGAATGAGGGGCCGTTCACAATTCACCATTCATCATTCACAATTCAAAATCCCACTCTCCTACGAGTTCCACTTCCAGTTCCATTTCGACGCCAAACTGTTCCCGCACGCTGTTCCACGCTTCAGCGATCAGGGCGCGAATGTCGTCGGCCGTTGCTTCGCCGTCATTGACGAAGAAGTTGGCGTGTTTCTCAGAAATATGCGCCCCGCCAACGCGGAAGCCCTTCAGTTCAGCCGATTCGATCAGGTAACCGGCGTAGTAATTCTCCGGGTTCTTAAACATCGATCCGACACTGGCCCCGCCTGGTTGGGTCTCTTTGCGGCGGGCGGTGAAGCCGTCAGCGCGGGCCATGAGCACGTCCACCGGTTCCTCCGTCAGTTCTAACTCGGCCGATAACACCACGCGTCTGGCCCGGCCCAGGCCCTGCTCTCGCTTCAAGACGCTGTCGCGGTAGCCGTATCCCAATTCTTCGTTACTGTACACACGGGTTCCGCGTCCCGGTTCCCACACGGTGGCCGCCAACAGCACGCTGCACATATCGCCCCCATGTGCCCCGGAATTGCCGACGACCGCGCCGCCGACGGTTCCGGGCACGCCCACAGCCCATTCCAGGCCGCCCAGCCCCTTGGCAATGCATTGCCGGGCCAGAGAGGAAAGATTCATGCCGGATTCGGCCGTGCAGACGACGTTGGCCCCGGTGTGGCGAAAGGCGACCTGGCGCGCCTTGTTCATGATGGCCAGGCCGCTGATGCCCTTGTCGGCAACCAGGATGTTGGAGCCGCCGCCCAGGATGTGAAAGGGGATGTGCTGGGCATGGGCCAGTTCCACGGCCGTTTGCAGTTCGGCCGCTGACTGGACGATGACGAACATCTCAGCCGGCCCGCCCACACGTGCGGATGTGTAGCGAGACATTGGCACATTCAGTTGAAACTGGTCGCCAAACACCTCGCGAAACTGTAACTGTATTGCTTCAGCCACGGTTGTTTTCAAATCCATGTTTTTATTTCATCCCCCGTTAAATTGATCGCCATGCACCTTTGCCGCGGCGGGGCTTTCCCGCTCAGCCAGACCGTCGAGCACCCATTGCCCCACCAGATTGCCGTCACCGGCGCTTAATGTCAGGACGACGTCGCCGGGATGGACGCGATCCAGGATATAGGCGGCAGCTTCTTTCATGCCGGGCACAGGGACAGCTTGTTGATGCGGCATTGCTTCCACAACAGCGGCCGTCTCTATGCCCAGGGTGTCGGTTTCGCGGCTGCGGTAGATGTCTAATGCTACCACACGATCGGCGTCGCCAAAGCTGGCGGCGAATTCTTGCAGCAAAAGCTGCGTGCGGCTGTACGTATGCGGTTGCCACACAGCCCACAACCGGCGGCCGGGATACCGTTGGCGCGCGGCCGCCAGCGTCGCGCGGATCTCAGTGGGGTGGTGGGCGTAGTCGTCAATGACCGTGACCCCTCTCACTTCCCCGATGACCTGAAAGCGCCGGCCGACGCCGCCGAACTCGGCCAGCCCCTGGCGGATCACACCAAAATCAACGCCGACATCAAGACAAACGATGGCCGCGGCCAGGGCGTTGCACACATTGTGCTCGCCGGGCACGCGCAGTCGGGCCAGCCCTATCATTTGCCCGTCTTCTTCAACCAGAAAGTCCGTGCCGCCGTGTTGGTTGGGGCGGCAATCCAGGGCGCGAAACTCCGCCGGCGTCGTTTCGCCGCTGCAGGCCAGTCCATAACGCGTCACCTCGACCTCCGGCAAATGCACGTCGCCCAGCAAAGCGGCCGTGCCCGCATCATCGGCGCAGGCGATGAGCCGCCCCCCTTCAGGCAGCAAGCTGACGAACCGGCGAAAGGCGGCCGTGTAATCTGCCCTGGTGGGGAAGATGTCGGGGTGGTCGTGCTCAAGGTTAGTCAGCACAATGACCTCCGGCCGCAGGCCGAGAAACATGTGGTCGTATTCGTCCGCTTCAATGACGAAGAAATCGCCGTCCCCATGACGACCGTTAGTTCCCAAAGCAGGCATCACGCCCCCCAGGATGATGGTCGGGTCCAGTTCGGCTTGCAGCAAAACCTGGGCGATCATCGCAGTGGTCGTGGTCTTGCCGTGTGAGCCGGCGACGGCGATGCCGATGCGGCCTGCCATCAAATGCCCCAGGAAATCGGCTCGTTTCAGGACGGGGATGCCCCGCGCCCGCGCTTCCTGGATTTCGGGATTCGTCGGCGGGATGGCGGAGGACAAAATCATTGCGTCCGCCTCTCCGACCTGCTCTGGCCGGTGACCTTCAAAAATAGCGGCCCCTTCAGCCTGAAGCGCGGCCGTCAATTTGTTGAGCTGGCGGTCTGAGCCGGACACAGGGTGGCCGCGGCCCAGCGCCACGCGGGCAATGGCCGACAACCCCGCTCCGCCGATGCCGACGAAGTGGAGGTGCATTCCTGGTTTAAGCTTAAATTCTGATTCCGCCATTAAAATATTCCGCCATTAAAATATTCCGCCATTAAAATATTCCGC